>JAOPYI010000255.1 GCA_025964675.1 Sphaerisporangium sp.
CATGGCGAGCGCTTCCGGCTCGACGGCCCCGGCCCGCTTCGCTCGGTACGGCCAGGGGTACCCCTACCCAGCAAGCGCTTGCTTACAGTAGGGGTTGTGAGGGTTACGCCCACTTTGCGGCGCATGGAACACTGATAGGCAGAGCAGCGTGCTCCGGGGTCGGTGTAATTCCGAACCGGCGGTGACAGTCCGCGACCCGGCCGAGTCCATCGGCCGGTGGACCTGGTGAAATTCCGGGACCGACGGTGAAAGTCCGGATGGGAGGAAGCGCGCGAGCGTCCGGCGACCATGTCGCCGGACGCGTACGTGGTGCGTCTGCCGCACCCGATCACCCCGGGGCCCGCCGTGGCAAGAAAGCTACTGGCGAGTAGGAGGGGCCGGGTGGGCCGACCGGACGTCACCACGTGGCGCGCCATCGGACGCGCCGCGTCTCCTTGCGCCATCCCCGCTTCCCGTGCCCGTGCCGTCGCGCCCCCTCGCGTACGACCGGAGCTCTTCGGGTTCTTCGCGGATTCCCCCCTGTCCCCCGGAAGACGGGCGGATCCTCGCGGGTTGCTTCCTCACGCAGCTTCCGATCGGCCCGAGCTCCGGCTCCTCGCCCGGCCGCACCGCACAAGGAGCGTTGATGTTCACAGGAATCGTTGAGGAGCTCGGCGAGCTCGACGGCGTGGAGGTGCTGCCAGACGCGGCACGCTTCTCCATCCGAGGCAGGACCGTCGCCGATGGCGCCCGGCACGGCGAGTCGATCGCGGTCAACGGCGTCTGCCTGACCGTCGTGGACGCCTGCGGCGACACGTTCACCGCCGACGTGATGAAGGAGACCCTCGACCGCAGCTCGCTCGGATCCCTCACGCCGGGCATGCGGGTCAACCTGGAGCGGGCCGTCCGCGCCGACCAGCGCCTCGGCGGCCACATCGTGCAGGGCCACGTGGACGGCACCGGAGTGGTGCTGGCCCGCGAGCCGGCCGAGCACTGGGAGGTCGTGCGGATCTCCCTGCCGCCCGGGCTCGGTCGCTACGTGGTCGAGAAGGGGTCGATCGCCGTCGACGGCATCAGCCTGACGGTCGTGAGCGTGGACGACGCCGAGTTCGCCGTCAGCCTCATCCCCACGACCCTCAAGCTCACCACGCTCGGCCTCAAGGAGCCGGGCGACCCGGTGAACCTCGAGGTCGACGTGATCGCGAAGTACGTCGAGAAGCTCGTCGGCCCGCGCGGCGAGGGCGCCGCGTCATGAGCTGGACCCAGGCGGGCTTCACCCTGTTCGGCCAGCACGTCCTCTGGACCGACCTGGTCGGCAACATCTGCGCGCTCGCGACCGTCTGGCTCGCCATGAACCGCACGATCTGGACCTGGCCCGTACAGCTCGTCGGCTCGGTGCTGCTGTTCACCGCCTCGGTCGAGGCGCACATCACCGGCAACGCGCTGAAGCAGGCGATGTTCGGCGTACTCGCCCTGTACGGCTGGGTCCGCTGGACCAGGGGCACCAAGGAGGGCAAGACGCTGCCCGTACGGCCGGGGAGCACCCGCGAGCGTGTCACGCTGATCGCGGTCATGGTGGCCGCGACCGCGCTCGTCGCCCTGTTCTTCACCGTGACCGGCTGGTCGTGGGCGCCGCTGCCGGACGCCTACATCTTCGTCGGCAGCGCCATCGCCACCTACGCCCAAGGCAGGGCGCTGATCGACTTCTGGTGGATCTGGATCGCGGTCGACGTGGTCGGCGTCCCCCTGGCGTTCGGCTCCGGCCTCGTCGTCTCCGGCGTGGTGTACGGCATCTTCTTCGTCATGGTTCTGCTCGGGATTCGCGAGTGGCGGCGGCAGTACAGCCGCCGGCTGGAGGTAGTCACAGCATGAGCGACATCACGCTCGACCCGATCGAGCGCGCGATCAACGACATCGGTGGGGGCCGGCCCGTCGTCGTGGTCGACGACGAGAACCGCGAGAACGAGGGCGACATCATCTTCGCCGCCTCCAAGGCCACCCCCGAGCTGCTGGCCTTCACGATCCGCTACACCAGCGGCGTGATCTGCGTCCCCATGCTGGGCGAGCACCTCGACCGCCTCGGCCTGCCGCTGATGGTGCACCAGAACCGCGAGCGGCTGCGCACGGCGTACACGATCAGCGTGGACGCCCGCGACGGCGTGAGCACAGGGATCTCGGCCGCCGACAGGTCCAGGACCATCCGCACCCTGGCCGACTCCGCCACCGAGCCGTTCGAGCTGGCACGCCCCGGCCACATCTTTCCCCTTCGCTACCACGAGGGCGGGGTGCTCGCCCGCCGAGGGCACACCGAGGCGGCGGTCGACCTGGCGAGGCTGGCCGGGCTCACCCCGGCAGGGGTGCTCGCCGAGATCGTCAACGACGACGGCACGATGGCGCGGCTGCCGGAACTGCGCAGGTTCGCCGACGAGCACGACCTCGCGCTCGTCTCCATCGAGCAGCTCGCGGAGTACCGCCGCCGCACCGAGCGGGTGGTCGTCCGGGTCGCCGTCACCGACATCCCGAACCGCTACGGCATGTGGCGCGCGTACGGTTTCGCCAGCGGCATCGACGGCGGCGAGCACCTCGCCATGGTCTACGGCGACATCGGCGACGGCGAGAACATCCTCGTCCGCGCCCACTCCGAGTGCCTGACAGGAGACGTGCTCGGCTCGCTGCGCTGCGACTGCGGGGTGCAGCTCGACCACGCCATGCGCGCCGTCGCCGCCGAGGGCAAGGGGGTCATCGTCTACCTGCGCGGCCACGAGGGGCGCGGCATCGGGCTGCTCGCCAAGCTCAAGGCCTACAGTCTCCAGGACAACGGCAGCGACACCGTGGACGCCAACCTCGAGCTCGGCCTCCCGGTCGACGCCCGCGAGTTCTCCAACGCCGGACAGATGCTGGGCGACCTCGGGGTCAAGTCGGTGCGGGTGCTGACCAACAACCCCGCGAAGCTCCGCGGGCTCGACGGCTACGGCATAAAGGTGCTCGGCCGCGAGCCCATGCCGGTGGCCGTCAACGAGTACAACATCAAGTACCTCACGGCCAAGCGCGACCGGCTCGGCCACCAGATCGAAGGAGTCCGATGAGCGGGGTCGAGCGCACCTGGTCGTCGCGTGGCGCGGGCGGGGAGCCGGGCCGATGAGCGGCACCGGACGGCCCCTGGCCGCCCCTGTCGCCGCCGACGGCCTGACCGTCGCCATCGTCGCGTCCAGGTGGCACGAGCAGATCACCGGCCAGCTGCTGGCCCGCGCGGAGCGGGCGGCCGAGGAGTGCGGCGCGGCGAGGGTCACGGTGCGGGTGGCCGGCTCGCTGGAGATCCCGGTCGTCGCGCAGGCCCTCGCGCGGCGGTACGACGCCGTGGTGGCGCTCGGCGTGGTCATCCGAGGGGAGACGGCCCACTTCCAGTACGTCTGCGACTCGGTCACTTCGGGACTGACCCGGGTGTCCCTGGACGAGTCGACTCCGGTGGGCAACGGGGTCCTCACGTGTGACAACCTTGATCAAGCCGTCGACCGGGCGGGCCTGCCCGGCAGTCACGAGGACAAGGGGTACGAAGCCACGGTCGCGGCGATCGAGACAGCGCTGGTCCTGCGTGACCTGAAGGGATGAGGAACTTGCCGCGCCGATACCGCGCCATCCGGACGGGCCGCCGTGCCTGAAAGCGAACTGCCGCCCCTGCCGATGACCTGGCGGCCACGCCGGGCCCGGATCCTGGCGTACGGTTTCGCCACGGTGATGGTCGTGGGTTCGATCGTGCTCGCCGTGCTGCTCCCTCCGCCGTTCAAGCTGCCCGACAAGGTGGGCCTGGTGGCCTTCGGCTGCCTGGTCGCGTTCATCCTGCACCTGCTGGGACGGCTACGCGTGGAGGCCGACGAGCGGGGCGTCACGGTGGTCAACGCCGTGCGCGTCCACCGGTACGAATGGCCCGAGGTGCTCGGCGTGAACCTGCCGGAAGGGGAGCCGTGGCCCAAGCTCGACCTGGCCGACGGCTCCAGCGTCGGGGCCATGGGCATCCAGGGCACCGAGAGGGGCCGCTCACAGAAGGCCGTCGCGGAGCTGCGCGCCCTCATCCACCAGTACGGCGAGGCCCCCGACCGCCGCTAGGCGGCCGGGGCGCGCCGGGCCCGGCGGGCGGGGGTCAGGGCGCCTCGTCGGTCGGGGCGGGGGGATAGCGGCTCTTGCGGCGCGCCTCGGCCGCCGCCTGCTCGTCGAGCTGGCGGGCGAGGTCCTCGAGGTCGTCGGCGCCGAGCAGGTTGGAGACGCCGAACCTCGCGGCGGTGGTGGACCAGGCGTGGCGCCGGTAGGCCACCCAGCCGCCGTGGAACTCCATGATCTCCCATTTGCGGCCGTGGCGCTGCTGGACCTGCGCGAGCGTCAGGCGGTTCACGGTCACCGGTCGTGCGCCGTGCCCTCGAGGCGCACGACCCTTCTTCTCAGCTTCACTGAGGGGCGGCGCGGCAGGTGGCGGTGGGGGGCGTGCGTGGAGGCCACTGTGACAGCTTCCCTTCGTCAATAACCCGAGTCAAACTCGTGTTTACAGAACGTTATGAGCCCGTGCAAGGGTTATTCGGAGCCGAAGGGCTTCCGGATGACTCATCGGCGCTGTTTCCCCGGGTTATCTGTCTTTCACCGCCTGCGGCGGGTGGCCGGGGGCGAGGGACGGCCGCCCCTCGCCCCGCCGCCTCGGCGCGCTCTCGGGCCCGGCCGGTCAGGCGGTCAGGCGGACGGGCTCTCCCGCGCCGTCGAGGACGCCCCTGCGGCGCAGCTCGGGCAGCACTCCCTCGCCGAACCAGTAGGCCTCCTCCAGATGCGGGTAGCCGGACAGGACGAACTCGCTGATGCCCTGGCCGGCGTACTCCTCGATGAGGTCGGCCACCTCGGCGTGGCTGCCGACGAGCGCCGTCCCCGCGCCGCCGCGCACCAGTCCGACGCCCGCCCACAGGCCCGGGTAGACCTCCAGGTCGTGCACGCTGCCGCCTTCACGGCGGTAGTCCTCGTGTAGTGCGAGCATGCGCTTCTGCCCGACCGAGTCGCTGCGGTGAAGGGTCTGCTGGGCGGTGCGGATGTCGGCGGGGTCGATGGCCTCCAGCAGGCGGGCGGCCTCGGCCCACGCCTGCTCGGAGGTGTCCCGGGTGATGACGTGCAGCCTGATGCCGAATCTCAGCGTCCGTCCCTCCCCGGCGGCCAGCCCCCGCGCCCAGGCGATCTTCTCGGCGACCTGGGCGGGCGGCTCACCCCAGGTGAGGTACGTCTGGACGTGCTTGGCCGCGACCACGCCGGCCGCCGCGGACGAGCCCCCGAAGTAAAGCTCGGGGACCGGGTGCGGCGGCTCGGCCACCGTGGCGCCCTCCACCTGGTAGTGCGTGCCGGTGAAGTCGTACGGCGTGCCGCTCCACGCCCCGCGCACGATGGAGAGGAACTCATCGGTCCTCGCGTACCGCTCGTCCTTGGACAGGTGGTCGCCGAAACGGCGCTGCTCTGTGGTCTCCCCGCCGGTGACGACGTTGAGCAGCAGCCGCCCGCCGGAGATCCGCTGGTAGGTCGCCGCCATCTGGGCGGCCAGGGTGGGGGAGACGAAGCCGGGCCGGAAGGCGACGAGGAACTTCAGCCGCGTGGTCTGCTGGGTGAGCGCGGCGGTGACCAGCCAGGCGTCCTCGCACCACGTGCCGGTCGGGGTCAGCACCGCCTCGAACCCGAGCTGCTCGGCCGATCTCGCGATCTGGCCGAGGTAGTCGATGGAGGGCGGCCGGAACGCGCTCGCCGTCGGACGGCCGTGCCCGCGTTGGAGCCCGTGGCCGCCGCCGACGATCGCCCGGCTGTCCCCGGAGGTGGGCAGGAACCAGTGGAACTTGGCAGTCATCGCTCAGGTGTCCTTTTTGACGATGTCGTTGAACCGGCGGTCGGCGAAGTCAGTGAACGTGATCTTCCCGGGGAGTAGTCCCTCGGCGGTGAAGGCGTCTGCCATCTCCTGCTCGGAGGCGACCAGCGCGTCGTCGATCGGCACGGGGGTGGTGGTCCGGTTTCCGGCGGCGGCCGTCGTGACCCCGATCGACAGGCCCGTCTCCTTCGCCCAGACCTCGGCCCACTCGGCCTGGTGGGTGTTGGCCCAGATCTTGGCGCGCTGCAGGCGGGTGAGGTAGTCGCGGATCGCCGCCGCCTTGGCCGTGTCGGCGAGCGCGGCCTGCCCCGCGACCTGGAAGTTGTAGCCGTTGACGTAGCCGGCGCCGTCCACCAGGACCTTGGCCTTGTTCTGCACCGTGGCCTGTGAGGTGTACGGGTCCCAGATCGCCCAGGCGTCGATCTGCCCGGAGCTGAAGGCGGCGAGCGCGTCGGCGGGCTGGAGGTAGTTCACCGTGATGTCCTTGAAGGTGAGGTTCTCCTTCCGCAGCACGGCGAGCAGGTGGTAGTGCGCCGAGCTTCCCTTGGCCACGGCGATCCGCTTGCCCTTGAGCTGGGCCGGGCTCGTGATGGCCGACCCGGGAGGCACGACCACGGCCGCGCCCGCGACGTTCTGCCTGTCCGCCGCCACGATGGCGATCTTGGAGTTGGCCGCCGCCGCGAAGATCGGCGGCGTGTTCCCCACCGCGCCGAGGTCGACGCCGCCGGCGTTGACGGCCTCCAGAAGCGGGGGCCCGGAGGGGAACTGCGCCCAGGTGACCTTGTAAGGCAGCTTGTCGAGCTCGCCGGCCGCCGAGAGGAGCACCTGGGAGCCGGCCTTCTGGTCGCCGACCTTGAGGGTGATCCCCGAGAGGTCGGACGCCGAACCCGTCGAGGGGCCGCTTCCCGAGGTCCCTCCGCAGGCGGCGAGCACGGCCGTAAGCCCCAGCACTCCGAGCAGCCGGACGGCCTTGCCGATCATCGCGTGCCCTCCGGGGTCACGACGAGCGTGGTGATCATTGCTGTTCCTCCGGGGTGCCTTGCCGTTCGGTGATGAGCCGTCCCTCAGGGGCCACGCCGAGCGCGGTGAGGAGACGGGTGCGCAAGGAGACGAGCTCCGGGTGGTCGCGGTGGCGGGGACGGGCCGCGGTGATGGCGGCCTCGTGGGCGATCCGGCCCTCGTCCAGGACGAGCACGCGGTCGGCGAGGACGAGCGCCTCGTCGACGTCATGGGTGACCAGGAGCACGGCGGGCCGGTGCCTGGCCCAGAGCTGCAGGACGAGCTGGTGCACGGTGATGCGGGTGAGCGCGTCGAGCGCGCTGAACGGCTCGTCCAGCAGCAGCAGTTCGGGCTCCCTGACGAGCGCGCGGGCCAGGCTGGCGCGCTGCGCCTCGCCCCCCGACAGCGTCAGCGGCCAGGCGCCCGCACGCTCGGTGAGGCCGACCTCGGCGAGCGCCCGGTGGGCGCGTTCCCCGGCGTCGGGCACGGCGAGGCCCAGCGCGATGTTGGCGTCTACCCGCTTCCAGGGCACGAGCCGTGGCTCCTGGAAGGCGACGGCGACCGTGCCGGTCACGTCCAGGTCGCCCTCGACGTCGCGGTCCAGCCCGGCGAGCGCGCGCAGCAGCGTCGACTTGCCGGAGCCGCTCCGCCCGAGCAGGGCGATGAACTCCCCGCCGTGGATGTCAAGGTCCAGGCTGTGAAGGATGACACGTTCGCCGAACCGCCGGGTGAGGCCCCGGATCCCCGCTACTCGCTGAGAAAGCCGCGCCGCCATGAGAGCGCCCTCCGTTCCAGGAGCCGTACGACGGCGTCGGTGAGAAGGCCGAGCGCGCTGTAGACGAGCAGCCCCACCACGATGACGTCCGTGCGGAGGAACTCCCGCGCGTCGTTGATCATGTATCCCAGACCGGCGTCCGCGTTGACCTGCTCGGCCACGATGAGGGCCAGCCACGCCACGCCGAGGCTCTGCCGCAGGCCGACCAGCGTCTGCGGGAGCGCCCCCGGAAGCACGATGTGGCGGACCAGCGCGGCACGGCTCAGCTTGAGGGTGCGCGCCAGCTCGGCCAGCTTGCCGTCGACCCCGCGGATGCCCGCGAAGGTGTTGAGGTACAGCGGGAAGGACACCGCGAGCGCCACCAGCGTGATCTTGGGCGTCTCCCCGATGCCGAACCACAGGATGAACAGCGGGATCAGCCCGAAGAACGGCAGGGCGCGGAGCATCTGCATGAGCGGGTCGACGGCGTTCTCGCCCGCCCGGCTCAGCCCGGCGACCAGGGCGAGCAGCACTCCGGAGAGGCCACCCAGCACGAAGCCGGCGGCGACCCGCTGGAGCGAGACGGCGATGGCGTTGGGCAGCGTGCCGTCGGCCACCAGGTCGAGGGTGGTGGCGGCGACCGTGGTGGGCGCGGCGAGCAGGCGTTCGGGCAGGAGCCCGGTGGCGCTGGCGATCTGCCAGATGACGACGACCGCCAAGGGGCTGAGCCACCGCCGCCACGCTCCGCCCCGGCCCGGCGCGCGAGAGGACCGCGGGTGCGGCGGGGGGTCATGTGTCGCCGGCGGCCCGGCGGGCTCGCGTGCCGCCTGAACTTCCAGTGCGGGGGAGGACATCGAGGGGACCTCGCAGGGTTGTCGTCGAGGGCGGCGTCCCTCGAATAGTTATCGCTATTACCTACCAAGTCAATAGGTTATATTGTGAAGCCGTGTTCGGCGAAAGCCATGGCACGCCGGTGACGCGTAACCTGAGGGGGTGTGGCACAGGACACCCCGGGCGTCTGACATCGAAACACCAGGCAGGCTCGCCGAGCTGCTCGGCGAGCAGGCCTATCTGGCCGACGAGGGGCTGGCGACTGCCTGCTTCCTCGCGCTGAGAATGGGCCGGCCCCTGTTCCTGGAGGGCGAGGCCGGGGTCGGGAAGACCGAGCTGGCCAAGACGCTGTCCACCGTCCTCGGCGCGCCGCTCATCCGCCTCCAGTGCTACGAGGGCCTGGACGCCGCCCAGGCGCTCTACGACTGGGACTTCGCCCGGCAGTTGCTGCACCTCAAGGCGGCCGAGGCCACCGGCGCGACGGGCGCCACCGACGCCGCTCGCCTGGAGGGCGAGCTGTACGACCGGCGGTTCCTGATCGCCCGCCCGCTGCTCAAGGCCCTTGAGACCCAGCCGAGCGTGCTGCTGGTCGACGAGATCGACCGGGCCGACGACGAGTTCGAGGCGTTCCTGCTGGAGGTGCTGTCCGACTTCACGATCTCCATCCCGGAGCTCGGCACGATCAGCGCCAAGACCCCCCCGGTCGTGGTCGTGACGTCCAACCGCACGCGCGACGTGCACGACGCGCTCAAGCGCCGGTGCCTGTACCACTGGCTGGAGCACCCGACGTTCGAGCGGGAGGTCGCCATCCTGCTGCGGCGCCTGCCCGAGTGCACCGAGACCCTCGCCGGTCAGGTGGCCCGGGCCACCGAGCGCCTGCGCGCCGCCGGCCTCGTCAAGCCGCCGGGCGTCGCGGAGACCCTCGACTGGACCGAGGCGCTGCTCACCCTCGGCGCGCGCGACCTCGACCCGGGCCTCGCCGCCGCGACCCTCGGCGCGGTGCTGAAGTACCGCGAGGACCAGGAGGCCGTGCTCAAGAACGGTCTTCTCCGCCATGGATGACCAGACCCGCCCGGCGTTCCAGGTCACGGGTCGCCGGGGGCCGGAGGCCGTGGGGCACCTCACCGCGACGATGACCGGCTTCGCCCGCACGCTGCGGGCCGCCGGGGTGGCGGCCGACCACGAGCGCACGCAGAACCTCCTGCGCGCAGTAGGCCACCTCGGCACCGACCGCGACGCGGTCTACTGGGCCGGCCGTCTCACACTGTGCGCCGGCCCCGACGACCTTCCGCGCTACGACCGGTGCTTCGCGGCCTACTTCGGCGGCGAGCGGGCCCGCCCCGGCCGTACGGCTCCGCCCGTGGTGACCGTCACCCGGCACACGGTGTCCGTGGACGGCTCCGGGCCTCGCGAGGCCGGAGACGACCAGGCGGTGCCCGCCACCGCGAGCCGCACCGAGGTGCTCAGGCGCAGGGACATCGCCCGCATGACCGCCACGGAGCTGGACGAGATCCACCGCCTGCTCGCGATCCTGCGCACGCGAAGGGAGCGGCGCCGCTCCCGCCGGTTCGCCCCCGCCCACCGAGGCCGCCTCGACCCCCGCCGCACGATCAGGGAGACCCTGCGCCGGGGCGGCGAGACGGTCCGCCTGCGCCGCAGGGCGCACAGGTCGCGCCCGCGCCGGGTCGTGCTGCTGGTGGACGTGAGCGGCTCGATGGCGCCGTACGCCGACACGCTGCTGCGGTTCGCCCACGCGCTGGTCCGGTGCGAGCCGCGCGCCACCGAGGCGTTCAGCGTCGGCACCCGGCTCACGCGGATCACCGCCGAGCTGCGGCACCGCGATCCCGGTACGGCGATGCGCGAGGTGTCCGCGGCCGTACCCGACTGGAGCGGGGGCACCCGGCTCGGCGAGGAGCTGAAGGAGTTCCTCGACCGGGGGTCCGGCGCCAGGGGAGCCGTCATCGTGATCGCCTCCGACGGGTGGGAGCGGGGCGACCCTTCCCTCCTCGCACAGCAGATGGCGCGGCTGTCGCGGCTCGCGCGACGCGTCATCTGGGTGAACCCGCACAAGGGCCAGGACGGCTACCAGCCGCTGACCGGCGGGATGCGCGCGGCCCTGCCCCACGTAGGAGCGTTCGTCGCCGGGCACAGTCTGGCGGCCTTCGAGGAACTCGCGGAAAGGTTGTCCCATGCGTGACGTGCTGTCGCAGATCCTGCGGTGGTGGGAGTCGGGGGAGAGGTTCGGCCTGGCCACTGTGGTGAACACCTTCCACAGCGCCCCGAGGCCGCCGGGCGCCTCCATGGCCGTCCTCGGGGACGAGGTCGTCGGCAGCGTCTCGGGCGGCTGCGTCGAGGGCGCGGTGTACGAGCTGTCGCAGCGGGCCGTGGAGGAGGACCGCGTGGTGCTCCAGAGGTACGGCGTGAGCGACGACGACGCCTTCTCCGTCGGCCTGACCTGCGGGGGCATCATCGACATCCTCGTCGAGCCGGTGTCGAGGGACACCTTCCCCGAGCTGGGACAGATCGCCGAGTCGGTGCGGCGGCACGAGCCGGTGGCCGTCGCCACGGTCATGTCCGGTCCGGGACGCGTCGGCGCGCGCATGGTCACGTGGGGGGACCGGGCGTCGGGGTCGCTGGGCGTGCCGAGGCTCGACGCCGCCGTTGAGGACGACGCGCGCGGCATGCTCGCGCAGGGCCTCACGGGCGTGCGAAGGTACGGCCCGGAGGGCGAGCGGCGGCTGGACGACCTTTCGGTCTTCGTCCACTCCTTCGCCCCGCCGCCGCGCATGCTGGTCTTCGGCGCCATCGACTTCGCCGCGGCGGTGGCGAGGCTCGGCAAGTTCCTCGGCTACCACGTCGTGGTGTGCGACGCCCGCCCGGTGTTCGCGACGGCCAAGCGCTTCCCCGAGGCCGACGAGGTGGTCGTGAAGTGGCCGCACGACTACCTGTCCACCGCCCACGTCGACGAGCGCACGGTGATCTGCGTGCTGACCCACGACCCGAAGTTCGACGTGCCGCTCCTGGAGGTCGCCCTGCGCACCGACGCGGGGTACGTCGGCGCGATGGGCTCCCGCCGCACCCACGACGACAGGCTGGACCGGCTGCGCGAGGGGGGCGTGCCGGAGGACGCGCTCAAGCGGCTGCGCTCGCCGATCGGCCTCGACCTCGGGGCGAGGACGCCGGAGGAGACGGCGGTGTCGATCGCGGCAGAGCTGATCCAGCTCCGCTGGGGCGGCTCGGGCAGGTCGCTGACCGAGACCAGCGGCCGCATCCACGGAGCCGGTTCGTGATCGTGCCGGGCAGGCCCGCATGTGCCGGCCTTCTGCTCGCGGCCGGGCGGGGCGCCCGGCTCGGCACCCCGAAGGCTGCCCTGGAGTTCAAGGGGGAAAGACTGGTCGACCTCGGCACGCGGCTGCTCCACGAAGGCGGCTGCCATCCGGTGGTCGTGGTCCTCGGCGCGGTCACCCTGCAGGTCCGCGGCGCGGTGACCGTACGCAACCCCGACTGGGCGACCGGCATGGGCTCGTCCCTTCGCGTCGGGCTGGACGCCCTGCCGCCGTCCGCCCAGGCCGTCGTGATCGCCCTCGTCGACCAGCCGCTCATCGGCGCCGAGACCGTACGCCGCCTGATCGAGGCCAGGAAGGGCGGCGCCGCGGTGGCGGTCGCCACGTACGGCGGGGCGACGCGCAACCCCGTGCTGATCGGGAGGGAGCACTTCGGTGAAGTGGGCAGGCTCGCGGCGGGGGACGTCGGGGCCCGCCCGTTCCTGCGGGCGCATCCGGGCCTGGTCACGCCCGTGCCCTGCGACGACGTGGGCGACCCGTCCGACATCGACACCCTTGACGACCTCGCCCGCCTCTCTGGGGCGGCGCCGCCCGCGGGGGACCACGGATGAGAGCGCGGGGGTTGGTCCTGGCCGGGCGACTCGATAGCCTGGCCTGACACTACTGGAACATCATTCGGTTTGCCTTTGGACGGAAGGACGTGGGATGCGCATCGGCATGGCCCTCAACTACGCCGGAGGCTTCAAGGAGACCGTGGCGGAGCTGGCCGACTACGAGAGCGCCGGGCTCGACATCGTGTTCGTCGCCGAGGCCTACAGCTTCGACGCCGTGAGCCAGATGGGCTACATCGCGGCCAAGACCGAGCGGCTCCAGATCGCGTCGGGCATCCTGCCGATCTACTCGCGCACGCCCACGCTGCTCGCCATGACGGCCGCGGGCATGGACTACGTCTCCGACGGCCGCTTCGTGCTCGGCATCGGCGCGTCAGGCCCGCAGGTCATCGAGGGCTTCCACGGCGTGCCGTACACCGCGCCGCTCGGCCGCACCCGCGAGGTGATCGAGATCTGCCGCAAGGTGTGGCGGCGCGAGCGGCTCACCCACGAGGGCAGGCACTACACGCTGCCGCTGCCCGCAGACAAGGGCACCGGCCTGGGCAAGCCGCTCAAGCTGATCAACCACCCCGTACGCCCGCGCGTCCCGATCGTCGTCGCGGCCATCGGCCCGAAGAACGTCGAGCTGACCGCCGAGCTGGCCGAGGGCTGGGAGCCGATCTTCTACGTGCCCGAGAAGGCCGCCGACGTGTGGGGCGCCTCGCTGGCGGCGGGCAAGGCCAAGCGCGCGGAGGAGCTGGGCGAGCTGGACGTCATCGCCCAGGCCACCCTGGCGATCGGCGACGACGTCTCCGGCTTCCTGGAGTTCGGCAGGCCGATGGCGGCGCTGTACATCGGCGGCATGGGGGCCAAGGGCAGGAACTTCTACAACGACCTCGCCCGGCGCTACGGCTACGAGAAGGAGGCCGAGCGCATCCAGGACCTCTACCTCGAGGGGAAGAAGGAAGAGGCCGCGGCGCTCGTGCCCATGGAGCTGCTGGAGAACATGTCGCTGGTGGGTACGGAGGGTTTCGTCCGCGACCGCGTGGCGGCACTGAAGGAGTCCGGGGTCACCACGATCAACGTCAACCCGATCGCGGGCACGCACGAGGAGCGCCTCAAGCTCATCGAGAAGATCAAGGACCTGGCCGCCTGACCCTCATCAGGGGGTAAGGCAGGCGGTGAAGATGGCCGTCAGCCGTCTCTCCAGGTAGGCGGGGTCGGCGCCGCGCAGCGCCTCGGGCCCGAGCAGGCGGCGCAGGGAGCCCGCGCCGAGGATGATCGCCGCGGCCAGCATCGCGCGCTCTACGGCCCCCGCTCCGGACAGCTGCTCGCCGAGCGGTGCCGCGAGGGCCGACGTGACCCGGTCGCGAAGGACGGCCTTGATCTGCGGGCTGGTGCCCGCGCGGTCGATCACGCGCACGATCGGGTCCGCGGCGCCCGCGCTCAGCCGACGGGCCACGTGGGCCGCCAGCCTCTGCGGGAGCCTGTCCGGGTCGCCCTCGAGGACGGACTCCATGGCCGACTCGCTGACCAGAACCTCCGCGAACAGCCGGGCCTTCGACCCGAAGTAGCGGTTGATCAAGGAGACGTTCGCCTCGGCCGCAGACGCGATCATGCGCACGGTGACGTGGTCGTAGCCGTGTTCGGCGAACAGGTGGCGGGCGGCCACGAGAATCCGGGTCTTCGTGGCCTCACGGTCCCGTCCCAGCGACGAAGCCTCCACTTATACCCCCTTTTCACCCTATGTAACTCAGTGTAGTTGTTTGACAGGTAAACAAGCGCCTACTACAAAAGGTTGGTAAAGACATCCATTTCTGGGGGCCTGTGGTGGTAGTCAAGGGGGACGCCCGATCTGAGGCGCAGGGCGAGTCCGGTGCCCGGCGGACCTACACCCACCGCGAGATTCTAAAGATCATGTCGGGGTTGCTGCTCGCCCTGATGACGTCAATGATCTCGACCTCCGTGGTCGGCACCGCCCTGCCGACGATCGTCGGCGAGTTCGGTGCCCAGGACCAGCTCTCGTGGGTCGCGAGCGCGACCCTGCTGACGATGACGGCCTCCACCCCCCTGTGGGGCAAGCTCTCCGACCTGTTCGGGCGCAAGCGCATGTTCCAGCTCGCCCTCGGGCTGTTCGTGGCCGCGTCCATGATCGCAGGACTTTCGCAGAGCATGGGCATGCTCATCGTCGCCCGCGCCGTGCAGGGCCTCGGCACCGGCGGCCTGTCCGCCCTGACCCAGGTCATCCTCGGCGACGTGGTGCTGCCGAGGGAGCGGGGCCGCTACTCCGGCTACATCGGCGCGGTGTTCGGCGTCTCCACCGTCGGAGGTCCCCTGCTCGGCGGCTTCCTGGTGGACACCTCGTGGCTCGGCTGGCGCTGGTGCTTCTACGTCTGCGTCCCCCTCGCCGTCGCGGCGTTCGCGGTCATCCAGAGGGTGCTGCGGATGGACCACGAAGCGCGGGACGCCCGAATCGACTGGTGGGGGGCGTTCACGCTCACCGGCGGAGCCTCCGCGCTGATGCTGCTGCTGTCATTCGGCGGCCACGAGTTCGCGTGGAACTCCCCCTGGTCGTACGGGCTCGGCGCCGCCACGGCGGCCCTGTTCGGACTCTCCATCCTCGCCGAGCGGCGTGCCGCCGATCCGATCCTGCCGCCGAGGCTCTTCCGCGACCGCACGTTCGTCCTCGCCGGCACGGCGTCGCTGCTGGTGGGCATCTCGATGTTCGGCGTGATGATCTACCTGCCGCAGTACCTGCAGATCGTCAAGGGCATGAGCCCGACCATGTCCGGCATCATGACGACCCCCCTGGTCGTGAGCCTGCTCCTGTCCTCGATCAGCTCGGGGCGGGTCGTCACCCGCACCGGCCGGTGGAAGATCTTCCCGGCCGCCGGCATGCTGCTGGTCGGAACCGGCATGGCGCTGCTCTCCCTGCTGCACACCGACTCCAGCGACTGGGTGATCGGCGTCGACATCGCCATCCTCGGCACGGGACTCGGCCTCAGCATGCAGGTGCTCATACTGGCCGCGCAGAACGCCTCGCAGCTACGGGACATGGCCGTCACCACGTCCGGCATCTCGTTCTTCCGCAACCTCGGCGGCGCGGTCGGCGTGGCGGCCCTGGGCGCCATCCTGACCAACCGGGTCGCGAGCGAGGTGACGGTCATGCTGGCCGCCGCGCACGCCCCGCTGCCGAAGGGCGGCGAGCTCACCCTCGGCACGCCCGAGGCCATCGCGCACCTGCCGGCGGCGCTCCAGCACATCGTGATCGAAGCCTTCACCCGGGCCATGCAGACGGTGTTCCTGGCGTGCGTGCCCGCCGCCGTGCTGGGTTTCCTCGCGGTGATGTTCCTGCGCGAGCTGCCGCTGCGCTCGGCCAGGAGCGGCGCGGCCGAGGCCGCTGGAGGGCCCGGGTGACAGTGTTCCAGGGACTGATCACGGCAGGCCGTACAGTCTGGGACATGACCGTCATTCACGAATCGCGGCGCGCGCGGCTCGCCGCCCTGCTCGCCGAGCACGACGTGGACGCCATGCTGGTCACCCGGGGCGTCAACGTGCGTTACCTGACCGGCCTGGTCAGCTCGAACGCCGCCGTGCTGGTGAGGGGCGACGCTTCCGCGGTGCTGGCGACCGACTCGCGCTACATCGAGACGGCGCGTCGCGTCTGCTCGGGCATCGAGGTCATCGAGCAGCGCGACGTGGCCGGCGGCCTGGTCAAGATGGCGGAGCGGCCGGGCATCGAGGCGCACGACATGTCCGTGGCCCGGTACCGGCGCCTCGGCGGCGAGCCGACGCCGGTCGACGGCATCGTGGAGCTGCTGCGGGTGGTCAAGGACGAGTCCGAGATCGAGGCGCTGCGCACCGCCTGCGACCTGACCGACCGGGCATTCGCCGACGTGGTGGCCACCATCGCCCCGGGTATGACCGAGAAGCGGATCGCCCGGGCGCTGGAGTCCCGCATGGTGGAGCTCGGCGCCGACAAGCCGGCCTTCGACTCGGTCGTGGCGAGCGGGCCGAACGGCGCGGTTCCCCACCACTCGCCGTCCGACCGGCCGATCGAGCGTGGAGACCTGGTGACCATGGACTTCGGGGCGCTGTACGACGGGTACCACGCGGACATGACGAGGACCGTCGCCGTGGGCACCGTCTCCGGCTGGCAGCGGGAGCTGTACGACCTGGTCCGCGAGGCGCAGCGCGCCGGGCGGCGCGCGCTCGCGCCCGGAGCCGGCACCGAGGAGGTGGACGCGGCGGCGCGCGGCCTCATAACGGACGCCGGGTACGGCGAGCACTTCGGCCACGGCCTCGGCCACGGCGTGGGGCTGGAGCTCCACGAAGACCCGTTCCTGAGTCCCTCGGGTGCCGGTAGACTTGAGGATCGGGTTCCGATCACCGTCGAGCCGGGCGTCTACCTGCCAGGCAGGGGCGGCGTCCGGATCGAGGACACTCTCGTGACGCGCGCCGACGGCCCGGAGCTCCTCACCCGCACGACGAAGGAGCTGCTGGTCCTCTGAGAACGGGACGGCGGCGGAGCGAGCGCGACCATGACGACGCAGGAGAGAACGAGTGGCGACGACCAACGACCTCAAGAACGGCCTGGTGCTCAAGCTCGAGAGTGGTGAGCTGTGGACGGTGGTGGACTTCCAGCACGTCAAGCCGGGCAAGGGCGGCGCCTTCGTCCGCACCAAGCTGAAGAACGTGCTTTCCGGCAAGGTCGTCGACAAGACCTTCAACGCCGGCGTGAAGGTCGAGGTGGCCAACGTCGACAAGCGTGAGATGCAGTACTCCTACATGGACGGCGACGACTTCGTCTTCATGGACACCGAGACCTACGACATGCTCCATGTCACCCGGCCCACCGTCGGCGACGCCGCCAATTACCTCCTTGAGAACACCCTCGCCACCGTGGCGGTCAACGAGGGCAACGTCCTCTACATCGAGCTCCCCGCGGCCGTCGAGCTGACGATCTCCCAGACCGAGCCCGGCCTGCAAGGAGACCGCTCCACCGGCGGCACCAAGCCGGCCACGCTGGAGACCGGCGCCGAGATCAAGGTCCCGCTGTTCATCACGAACGGCGAAAAGGTGAAGGTCGACACTCGCACCGGCGAGTACCTCGGCCGGGCCTGAGGTGTCCGCTCGGGGAAAGGCGCGCAGGCGCGCGCTTGACATCCTGTTCGAGGCCGAGCTGCGGGACACGGCGCCGGCCGACGTGCTCGCGGAGCGGGTGGAGCGGGCGGAACCGCCGGTCAACGAGTACACCTCGACCCTGGTCGAAGGCGTGAACCGTCACCGGTCGCGGATCGACGAGCTGATCTCGACCTACTCCGAGGGCTGGACCCTCGACCGCATGCCCGCCGTCGACCGCAACCTCCTGCGCGCCGGCACCTACGAGCTGCTGTGGGTCACGGACGTGCCCGAGGCGGTGGTCATCAGCGAGTGGGTCCATCTCGCCTCTGAGCTGTCCACCGACGAGTCGCCGCAGTTCGTCAACGGCCTGCTGGCCCGCTTCAAGCAGCTCAAGCCGTCCCTCGCCCTCTGAGGCGGGGATCGGCCGGTGCGCCGCCGCACCGCGTAGGCTGGGCCCGACCGAAATGCTTCAAGGAGGCGAGCTGAAGTTGCGCACCGAAGGCGCCACACGCCAGGCGGCCACCACTCCCGCGGCGCGCACCGCCGTGGTGTGGGACGCGCTCCGCGCCGCGCTGGCCGAGCAGGTGCGCGCCACCGGGCGTGAGCGGCTCGACATCGTCGACGCCGGAGGCGGCACCGGCGGGTTCGCCGTGCCGCTCGCCGAGCTCGGCCACTCGGTGACGGTGGTCGACCCGAGTCCCGACTCGCTGGCGGGCCTGGAGCGCAGGGCCGCCGAGGCGGGCGTGGGCGTCAAGGGCATCCAGGGCGACGCCGCCGACCTTCGCGACCTGCTGGATCCGGGCAGCGCCGACCTCGTGCTGTGCCACAGCGTCCTTGAGTACGTCGAGGATCCCGAGAGCGCGCTGGCCGCCGTGGCGGGCGTTCTGAGGCCGGGCGGGGTCGTCAGCGTGCTCGCGGCCAACCCGGTCGCCACGGCGATCCACCGTTCGCTGTCCGGCCACTTCGACGAGGCGAGGCAGGCGCTGGCCGATCCCTCCGGCAGGTGGGGCGACCAGGATCCGACGCCCCGCCGGTTCAGCGGCGAGGCGCTCGCCGGTCTGCTGTCGGCGGCCGGGTTCACGCCCGGAGAGGCGAGGGGCGTGCGGATCTTCGCCGACCTGGTGCCGGGCCGCCTGCTCGACGGCGACCCGGGGGCGGCGCGGGCGCTGGTCGCGCTGGAGCAGGCCGCCGCCGCGCATCCCGTGCTGCGCGACATCGCCACACAGCTCCACCTTCTCGGCCACCGATGACCGTCACCGGTGGGCAATGTCGTCGGAAGTCACTGGTGGAACGCCTGTTCGGTTAGGATTGCCCTGTGTCGCGCAAGCAGGTTCTGCGGTCGGAGCCCGGGCAGGGCCATGACCCGGGCCGCTCGCCCCTGGCCGACGACACCGGCTGCCCGATCCTTCACGTCGACATGGACGCCTTCTTCGCGAGCGTCGAGCTGCTGGACCGTCCCGAGCTGAAGGGCACCCCGGTGATCATCGGGGCCGCCGGCGCTCGCGGAGTGGTGCTCAGCGCCACCTACGAGGCCAGGGGGTACGGCGTGCACTCGGCGATGCCGATGACGCGCGCCCGCCGCCTGTGCCCGCAGGCCGTGATCATCCCGCCCAGCCACGGCAAATACTCCGAGGTCTCCAAGGGCGTGATGGAGATCTTCCACTCCATCACCCCCGAGGTGGAGCCGATCGCCTCCGACGAGGCCTTCCTCGACGTCGGCGGGGCCCTGCGCCGGCTCGGGCGGCCAGCCATGATCGCCGCGCTGATCCGCGCCCAGGTCGTCGAGCGTCAGGGCATCACGTGCTCGGTGGGCGTGGCGAGCACCAAGTTCGTTGCCAAGCTGGCCTCCCGGCACTGCAAGCCCGACGGTCTCCTGGTGATCCCCGCCGACGGGGTGGTGGAGTTCCTCCACCCGCTCCCAGTCGCCGCCCTGTGGGGCGTCGGGGAGCGCACGGAGCAGGCTCTGGTGCGGCTCGGCATCAGGACCGTGGGCGATCTCGCCAACGTCCCTCCCTCGACCCTCCAGCGCGAGTTCGGGGCCGTCGGCAGCCATCTGGCCGCCCTCGCCTGGGGCCGCGACGATCGCCGGGTCACCCCGCACGTCCCCGACAAGAGCATCGGCGCGGAGGAGACCTTCTCCCACGACGTGGACGACCCTGAGACCATCCGCCGCGAGCTGCTGAGGCTGTCCGAGCGGGTCGCCGCGCGGCTGCGGGCAGGCGGTCACGTCGGGCGCACGGTCAGCGTCAAGCTCCGCCGCTCCGACTTCACGACGATCACCCGCTCCCGCACACTGCGGGAGCCGACAGATGTGGCGAAAGAGATATATGCCACTGCCTGCGACCTCTACGGGGCCGCCGGGCTCGAGCGCGTGCGCCTCCGTCTGGTCGGTGTGAGGGTCGAAAACCTCCGTCCGGCGGGCTCGGCCACGCGCCAGCTCGGCCTCGGAGAGCGCGAAACAGGCTGGCGGGAGGCCGAAAGGGCTATGGATAAGGCGATGCGGAGGTTTGGCCCGGAGGCGGTTCGCCCGGCTTCGCTGGTCCGGCCTCCGTTTGATGGAATAGATCTATGACGTCACCTCCGGTTTGGTCTACGTTGGACGTTTTCTTTCGCCTACGTCTACAGCCTCGTATTCTGGGGATAACCGACCGCGAGGTCCGGACACCCTGTGGTGCCCGTTGCCGTCTTCCCCGTCAAGGGGCTGTCCTTGGGAGGCGCCGTGCCGCTCTCTGAGCACGAGCAGCGCTTGCTCGACCAGATCGAGCAGGCCCTCTACGCCGAGGACCCGAAGTGGGCCAATACCGTTCGGATCAGTGATCCACGCAACCACTACAAACGTCGCCTGGTGAAAGCCTCCATCGGCTTTGTCCTCGGTGTCGTCCTGTTGATGGTCGGCGTCGTGGCACCGATAATCCCACTCGGTGTCGGCGGCTTCGTGGTCATGCTCGCCGCGTGTCTGTGGGGTCTGTCCAGCTGGAAACGCATGAACGGGTTCGGCGGTGAAGCCAGGCCGCCCGGTGCCCCCGGGCAGCCCGAGAGGCGCCGTGCCAACCGGCCGAGCTTCATGGAACGCATGGAGGAGCGCTGGCGCCGCAGGGGCGACGAGCGCTGAGCCGCGCCACGGCGCCCGCCGCCGTGGACGTCCGCCGTCCCCGCGGCCGGACGAGCGCGCTCTTTTTCGATCATGTCTGTGATGAGGCGCGACTCGACCGCCTGACCACCTGAGAAACCGGGCGCCGGTCAGCGCTGTGAGGCCGACCGGCCCGCCTGGTGTCAGTGCCGTGAGCCGGTGAGCGCGCGCTCGTCGGCCGCCTGCTCGGGCGGCGCCTCGGCGCGGTCGCGGCGGCGCGGCCACAGCCGGAGGGTCTCCAGCCGGTCGAAGCCGTCCAGCACCTTCTCGCCCATGCCCCTCACCCTCAGCAGGGTCGAGGGAGGCAGCAAGGTCGCCCGTGCCCGCCGTCCGCGCGGGACCGTCGCCCGCAGGGCACGGCGCACGCGCCGTAGGTCGCCCGCCAGGGAGTCGACCCGCCCCGGCGTCCTCGCGTACCGCAGCCGCTCCTCCGCTGAGGCGATCCTTGTGACCGAGGCCGAGGTCTCGGCGTCCAGCTCGTACTGCTCGGTGAGCCGTCTCGCCAGGGCACGCGGGGTCTCGCTCGCCTCGTGGCCGAGGCCGAGATCGTGGAGCGTGTCGATCAGCTCGCGCCAGGTGGCGTGCACCGCGTACTCCAGCCGTTCCCTCACGGGCTCCCCCGGAGTACCTTCCCCAACTCGCCCGGGGTGCTCCCTCGCGGGTTTTCGCGCCGTCCAGGCGCGCCGGCGACGGTAGCCGGTCGAAAGGCGCCAGGCCGCCGGGATCAGAGCGATCAGCAGCAGCACCAGGGCGCCGAGGCCGGCCTTGGCGGGTACGGACAGGCCCTGGTCGACGATGACGGGATCCGTGGAGCGACCGGCCTCGGGGTCACGGGGGTTTCGTGTCCTCCCGGCGAGGCCGTTGGTCGGGTCGGTGGAATTCGGGCCGGGCGTCGGGTGCGCGGACGCGCCGTCGCCGGGGGTGGCTGCCGAGACCGGCGGGCGGGAGTAGTCCGGGACGCGCGCGGTGGCCTGGCCGAGGCCGCCCGACGGGGTGGGCTCGAAGCGCAGCCACCCGGCCCCCTGGAAGTACAGCTCGGGCCAGGCGTGCAGGTCGTGGGTGCGGACCTGCCACGTGCCGCTGACGTTGGTACCGCCGGTGTAGCCGATCCCCACGCGGGCGGGGATGCCGAGGACGCGGGCCATCACCGCCATGGCGGCGGCGAACTGCTCGCAGTAGCCCGTCCGGTTGCGCAGGAAGTCGAGCAGCGCCTCGTTGCCGTTGCCCTGGGTCCGCAGGCTGTAGACGAACCCTCCGTTGGAGGTGAACCACGCCTGGAGCTTGACCGCCTTCTGGTACGGGGTGTCGGTGTCCTTGATCAGGCGTTCCGTCATGGTGCGGATCTGCGGGGGCAGGCTCTGGGGCAGTTGCAGGTAACGCCTGTCCGCCGCGATGTCAGGGCGCTCGGTCAGCCCTTGCAGGCCGTCCGGCGTCGGCTGTGGCTCCTGGCTGACGACGTCGTACCTCTGGCCTCCGGCCGTGTCGTGCGTGGAGAACACCATGAGGGTGCTCTCGTCGGCACGCCAGTCGCCGTCCACCCGCACCGTGGTCGCCGGGTAGGGCAGCGGCAGGAAGCTCAGGTTCTCGACGGCGTCGCTCACCGTCACCTGGGTGACGACGTTCTTCACCGGGACCGTGGGGTAGAGGCCGGGCGGAGGCGGCAGCGGGCCCTCGGACACGCGGTTCTCCGGCCGGCCCTTCGGCTGCGACATGGTCCACTGGTCGCCGTCGAAGGTGTCCAGTGAGTACATCCGGAGGTAGCGGGGGATGTTGTCGCTGTTGGTATAGGTGAGGACGGTGGCGTCGCCCGGCTGGGTGAGCTGGCCGCGCAGGCTGGCGATCGGGTTCGGAATCGTGATCATGTTGCCGCCCCTGCCGGTGCCCGATCCTACGCCGAAGCCGAACAGCGGGTTCGGCGGGAGCGTCGGCAGCAGCGCGGGGAGCGTGACGGCGAGCGCGACGGCCGCGAACCCGATGCGCTTGCCCGCCAGCGAGAGCGGGGCGGCGTCGGTATGGACCTGGGAGCCCGTGCCACGCGAGCGGCGCACGAGAACGGCGCGGCCCCAGTGGCTGAGCCGCTCGCGCCCGTCTGCGGTGAGCAGGCCCACGTACCCGAGCGCCGCGATGATGAACGCCGGCCACCCGATGGGGTCGGAGATCACGGCAGCGGGGACCGTGAACAGCGCCAGCAGCGGCAGGCCCGCGAGCGCGGCATGGCGCAGCCGTACGGCGAGGAGGTCGACGAGCACGGCGATCAGGCCGATGCCGCCTGCCGTGAGGAGGGAGATTCCCGGGTTGGCCGGAACGGGCGCCGCGAACCGCTGGATGTCGCCGAACCCCTCCCGCAGCAGGCCGGTCAGGGCGACCACCGTCTCCTTGGTGGGGACCACCCACGCCCAGGTCTTGTCACCGGCGTACACCAGCGTGAGGTACATCCACACCACGAAGAGCTCCAGCGGGGGGCCGAGCCACCGCGGCACGTTGTGGCGCGTCGTGAGGACCGAGGCGGCGACGACCATGAGGATCGTGCCCATCCCCGTCAAAAACCAGGTGCCACCCTGGAACAGCGGGTAGAGGGTGATCGACGCCGCGGCCGTGGCCAGGCCCGCCGCGATCGGGAGTCTCATGCCGGGTCTCCTGCTGTGATCGTGTCCTGCGGCCCGGCGTACCTGCTGTTCTGGGCGGCGTCCTGCCAGACCGCCGCCAGCGAGGTGCCGGCGGGAAGCCGTACGACCCGCCAGCCGGACGCGGTGAGCACCGTGCGCGCGATCTCGTGCGACTCGTCCGTGGCCGGGTGGTGGGCGGGGGTCTGCTGCCAGCTCCGCACGTCGAGCATGACAGCGACGCCGGTGACGCCGCCGTGCCGCAGCCGGGCGAGCGCGTGGGCCTCCTCGGCGTCGAGGTCGCCGAGCACGGCGACGATGAGCCCGTCGCCGCCCCCCTGGCGCAGGGCCGCGATGCCGGACTCCAGCGACCGCGCGGTGCTCTGCCGGACGACCGCGAGCGCGTCGAGGAGGGCGTGGCCTGAGCCCGCGTCGGTGAGGTGGTGGGCGCCCTGGTCGGTGACCAGTCGCAGCCCGAGGCTCTCGCGGGCCAGGTGCAAGCCGATGGACGCGGCCGCCGAGACCCCCACCTCGAAGGACGACCGGGGCCCCTCGCCGCGGTGGGCGTGCCTGCGGGTGTCCAGGAGGAGCGCGCCGCGGCTCTGCCACTGCTGCTCCTCGCGGCGGACCATGAGCTCGCCGTACCGCGCGGTGGAACGCCAGTGCACCCGGCGCAGGTCGTCGCCCTGCCGGTACTCGCGGGGTCCGATGTCGTCGTCTCCGGCCGCCGCCACGCTGGTGGTACGGCTGTCGCCGCCGCCGCTCCACTCGCCCGAGAGCCGCACATGCGGGAGCGGTACGACCTGTGGCACCACCATCAGCGTGTCGGTGGCGGTGAACGCCCGGGTCAGCTCGACGAGGCCGAACGGGTCGGCGATGCGGACCGACAGCGGCCCGATCGGGTACCGGCCCCGCAGGTCGGACCGGACCTTGTAGTCGATCTCACGGATGCCGCGCGACTCGACCCGGTCAAGGACGAACCGCGGCCGGGTGCCGACGGCGTAAGGGATCGTGTCCTCGATGAGGAGCAGGCCGGTGGGCAGTCTGGTGACGTTCTCCAGCCGCACCGTGACCGTGCTGTCGGAGCCGACCTCGACCCTGCTCGGGTCGAGCCGCCTCGCGCAGCTCAGCCGGTATCGCGTGCGCGCAACCACCATGGCGGCGAGCAGCGGCAGGGCGATGATCAGCACGCTGACCCGCAGCAGGTCATGCTCCCCGAGGAAGAACGCGCACAGCATGGCGGCGACGCCGGAGGCGAGGAACGAGCGGCCTCGCGACGTGAGCGCTCTCAGCCCCGCCATCACCGCCGGGATCCCGCCCCGTCGAACCCCCTCTCCCGGGTCTCCGGAACGGGGACGCGGCGTACGAGCTCGGCCATGACGTGCTCGGGGCGGCGGCGCTGGCCCTGGGCCTCGAGGCTGGGGAGCAGGCGGTGGGCCAGCACGGGGACGGCCAGCTCCTGCAGGTCGTCGGGGATGACGTAGTCGCGTCCCGAGAGCGCGGCGTGGGCGCGGGCGGCCCGCACCAGGTGGAGGGTGGCGCGCGGTGACGCGCCGAGGCGCAGGTCGGGGGACTGACGGGTGGCGGTGACCATATCTATGGCGTACTTCTTTATGGACTGGGAGACGTAGACCGCCCGCACGGTGTCGATCAGGGCGCGGACCTCGGCGGTCGTGGCGACGGGCTGGAGCTTGTCGAGCGGCGAGGAGGCGCCGTGGACGTCCAGCATCTCGAGCTCGGCGGCGGGCTCGGGGTAGCCCATCGCGATCCTGGCGGTGAAGCGGTCGCGCTGCGCCTCGGGGAGGGGATATGTGCCTTCCATCTCGATGGGGTTCTGGGTCGCGATGACCATGAACGGCGTCTCGAGGTGGTAGGTCGTGCCGTCGACGGTGACCTGGTGCTCCTCCATGCACTCCAGCAGCGCCGACTGGGTCTTCGGGGACGCGCGGTTGATCTCGTCGCCCACCACGATGTTGGCGAACACGGGGCCGGGCTTGAACTCGAACTCGCGCGACTGCTGGTTGAAGGCGCTGACGCCCGTGATGTCGCTGGGGAGCAGGTCGGGGGTGAACTGCACGCGGCGCACCGGGCAGTCGATGGAACGCGCGAGCGCCTTGGCAAGCATGGTCTTGCCGACTCCCGGCACGTCCTCGATGAGGAGATGCCCTTCCGCCAGCAGTACGGTGAGGGTGAGGCGGACGACGTCGCTCTTGCCCTCGATCACCGACTCGATCGCCTCACGGATCCGATGCGCCGCGGCGACCAGACCTTCCAGCTCCTGTCCGACGTCGTGGGTTACTCCCACTGGGCCTCCATGATGGTGCGGCAGCCCCACGGCGGGATCGTATTGCGGGGGGCTTTGCGATTCCTTCTTCATTGTGCTTACCGACACTACGATGCCGCGGGTTCCCGAGCGACTTTCCACGACATTTCGGGTGAACAGGCCAAGTGTTCGCTCAAGGGTCGCGTTCTCGTCCCGCCGATGCGAATTCCCTGACATCCGCCCAGGCCGGGAGGCTCCACTTTCCTCCACCGGGGACCTCGGTTTCCTCCATTCGCCCTGAACGCGGCTCGCACGCGTACTGCAGATGTCAAGGGACGGCGCCGACACGCCCGTGTACGTGCGTGCCGGCCTCAGGGCCCTCCACTCCGCTCCACCCCTATTGACCTGCATAAACGCGAACGACACCCCCGCATAACACTGTTTGAATCAGTTGACGGTGGGGAGAAGTGGAGTATGGTGGTGCGCAGTGGAGGGGCTGGGGTTCAAGCGTCAGCCGTTCTGCGTGGCACGGGAGGTGGGGCCGGTGTTCCTCGGCACCCATCAACCGCGTCTGGATGAGAAAGGACGACTGTTCCTGCCGGCGAAGTACCGTGAGGAGCTGGCGGAGGGTCTTGTGATCACCAAGGGCCAGGAGCGGTGCCTCTACGTGTTTCCCGTGGAGGAGTTCCAGCGCATCACCGAGGCGCTGCGCACCGCGCCTGTGACAGCCAAGGCCGTCCGCGATTACAGTCGTGTCTTCTTCGCCAGCGCATCCGACGAGACGCCCGACAAACAGGGGCGGATCACCATTCCCCAGGGCCTGCGCGAATACGCCGGCCTCCGCCGTGATTGTGTGGTCATCGGGGCCAACACCCGGCTGGAGATCTGGGACGCGACGGCCTGGGACACCTACCTGGCCGACCAAGAGCAGGCATTCTCCGAGCTGTCGGAGGAGGTGCTGCCAGGAGTTCTTTGAAAACGGTCGACTCGTCGGTGAAAACTTCGTTCGGCGAGGTCTCCACCCGCTCCCAGGGTGCCGGGACGGTTCCCGGTCACCGCGGCGTCGCCGCCAGCTGATGCACCTTCCCCGGTGTCAGGTGGCGGGGCGCGAAGAGCGGACGCGGATGGGGACCTGGCCGGGCGAGCCGTTCACAGGGGTGGGGGGCGAGAGCCCACTGGCGAGACGACGTCATGAGAAGCCGCATATCCGCGAGCAGGGAAGTGTCAACGGGGTTCCATCAGACACGACCATGGCGGCGAAGGGGGTTTGACCATGCATGTCGAAAATCAGGCCGAGCCGGGCGGGCACGTGCCGGTTATGCTCCGCCGTGTCCTGGAGATCCTCGCTCCCGCGCTAGCCGGACCGAGCCCCGTGCTGGTCGACGCCAACCTGGGCCTCGGGGGTCACGCCGAGGCGCTGCTGGCCGCGCATCCCGATCTTCACCTGGTCGGCATCGACCGGGACCCGACCGCCATCGAGCGGTCCACCGAGCGCCTCGCGCCGTACGCCGGCCGCATCACCCTGGTGAGGGCGGTCTCCGACGAGCTTCCCGAGGTGCTGTCGCGCACCCGCCTCGAGCGGGTGAACGGCGTGCTGTTCGACCTAGGCGTCTCCTCCCCGCAGCTCGACGAGGCGGGGCGCGGTTTCGCCTACTCCCACGACGCTCCGCTCGACATGCGCATGGACCCCGAGCAGGAGCTCACGGCCGATGTGGTGGTCAACACCTACTCCGAGGGGGCGTTGACCCGCATCCTGCGCGACTACGGCGAGGAGCGCTTCGCGTCCCGGGTCGCGCGTTTCATCATCCGGGAGCGGGAACAGGTCGCCATCACGTCGACCAAGCGGCTCGCGGAGATCGTGCGCGAGGCGATCCCGGCCGCTACCCGCCGCACTGGGGGAAACCCCGCGAAAAGAACGTTCCAGGCGTTACGCATCGAGGTCAATGGGGAGCTGACGGCTCTCGAACGGGCGCTCCCCGCGGCCCTCGACGCTCTGGCAGTCGGGGGGCGCGTGGTCGTGCTCTCCTACCACTCACTCGAGGACCGGCTCAGCAAGCAGGCCCTCACGGCGCGAACCAGGGACACCAGCCCGCCCGGGCTGCCCGTCCCGCTGCCGGCCCACCAGCCGAGGTTCCGCTTGGTGACGAGGGGAGCCGAGCTCCCAGACGAGGAGGAGGTCGCGCGCAACCCGCGCGCGGCCTCGGCCAGGTTGCGGGCGGCAGAGAGGATCCGGGAGCCGGAATGAGCATCGACAAGGACACCACGCGGGACATCGGCGGCGGCCAGACCGCGACCGCCGTCGGCGAGAGGCCGGCGGTGCCGGCCGCCCGTCGGGCCGCCGCGCCGCCGAGGCCGCAGAAGACCCCGCGCCGTGCCACGCCGGCGCCGCGCCGGGTCACGCCCGCCACCTCCACCCCGCCGGTCGCGGAGGGCTCGCGGCGCGCCTCCTCGGCTCGCACCGCGCCGAGGACGCCGTTCGTGCTGCTGGTCGTCGGCCTGCTGTGCGGTGGCCTGGTGAGCCTGCTGCTGCTCAACACCGTGCTCGCGCAGGACTCGTTCAGGATGAGCGACCTGCTCCACAGCACCCAGCGGCTGCGCCAGGAGGCCCAGGACAAGAGCAAGGAGCTGCTGATCAAGTCGCAGCCGGGTGAGATCGCCCGGCGGGCCAAGGAGCAGGGTGACAAGCCGGACGCCACCGCGCCGGACATCCTCGTCATTCCCTCCGAGGAGCAGGGCGCCGGGCGCCAGGCGAGCCAGGCCCAGACCCCGGTGGGCTCACAGGCGGAGGTCGCGACCCGGTGAGAGAAGGCGGTGGCCGTCCTCCGAGGCCCGGCCGCAACGGGCCCGGCAGTGGATCCGGGGGCGGGCGGGGCGGCCCCGGCGGGCCCCGGCGCACCTCCGGATCCGGAGGACGCCCAGGACGTCCCGAGGGGTCCGGCCGGTCCGGGGCTCCCGAGGGGTCCGGACGATCTCCCCGCCCCCCTGAGACGCCTCCCGGGTCTGGACGCCCTCCCCGCCCGCCTGAGACGCCTCCCGGGTCCGGGCGACCGGAACGGACCGGACGCGTCCTCGGAGACGGGCAGGGCACCCGCCGCGTACCGCCCGCCGGCCGCGCCACCGGCATGGACGGGCCTCCCCGGCGGCCGGGGCCTCGCCGCTCGTTCGCGCCGCGCCCGATGGCCCCGCTGCGCCTCGGCAACCCGTCCCGGCGGATCAACGTCGGCCTGATGGGCATGGCCGTCGTGCTGTCGCTGTTCGCCGGGCGGCTGGTCCAGCTCCAGGGCCTCGACTCCAAGGTGTTCGAGGCGAAGGCCGCCACGCTCCGCGTGCGCGAGGAGACGCTGCCCGCGCGCCGGGGTTCGGTCACCGACGTCAACGGCCACGAGCTCGCCGTCACGGTGGAGGCCCGCGAGATCTCCGCGGACCCCCTGAAGGTGCCGCCCGCCAAGCGTGACCAGGTCGCGACGACGCTCGCCGTGGCCCTCCGCGTCTCCAAGGCCGACATCCTGGCCAAGCTCTCGCTGACCAGGACGCACTACGCGCTGCTCGCGCGGGACGTCCCCCTCGGCACCGCGAAGAGCGTGCTCGACATGAAGATCGACGGTGTCGCGGCCTCGCCGCAGTACCAGCGGCTCTACCCGGGAGGCGACCTCGCGGGCGGGCTCGTCGGCTTCGTCCAGGACAACGGCGCCGGGGCGACAGGGGTGGAGCAGACGTACGACAAGCTCCTGTCCGGCAAGGACGGCCGTCAGACCATCGAGATCGGCGGCTCCGGGCAGCGCATCCCCATGACGAGGAGCACCCGGCAGGAGCCGGTCGCCGGCCAGGGGGTCCGGCTGACCATCGACCGTGACATCCAGTGGGCCGCGCAGGAGGCGATCGCCAAGCAGGTCAAGGCCACGGGTGCCCTCAGCGGCAGCGTGATCGTCATGGACGCGCGCAACGCCGAGGTGCTGGCCATGGCCAACGCCCCCGAGGTCGACCTGGGCAAGTGGAAGACGGCTCCCCCCGCCGACTGGGGCAACCGCGCGGTGTCGGAGGTGTTCGAGCCCGGCAGCACGAACAAGGTCATCACGGCCGCCGCCGCCCTGGAGGCCGGGGCGGTCAGGCCGGAGACCGTGTTCGAGGTCAAGGACAAATACCAGTGCGCCGACCGGGTCCTCAGCGACGCCCACCCGCATCCGCCGGAGCACCTGACCTTCACCGGGATCATCGCAGAGTCCAGCAACGTCGGCACGATCATGGCCGCCGACAAGGTGGGCGACCAGTCGCTGTACAACATGCTCAAGGCGTTCGGCTTCGGCGCGAGGACAGGCGGCGGGTTCTACGGGGAGGAGGCCGGGCTGCTGCCGAAGCGGGAGGCCTGGTCAGGGAGCCAGCGGTGCACGATCGCCTTCGGGCAGGGGGTCTCGGTGACGGCCCTGCAGATGGCGAGCGTCTACCAGACGATCGCCAACGGGGGAATCCGCGTCACCCCGCAGATCGTGGCCGGCACGGTAGATCAGCACCACAGGCTGGTCCCGGCGAAGCCCGGCAGGCAGACACGCGTGATCAGCCCGAGTACGGCCAAGGACATCTCGTCGATGCTGGAGGCCGCCGTGAGCGCCAACGGCAGCACGGGTTCGCTCGCCGCCATCAAGGGATACCGGGTAGCGGGTAAAACCGGCACCGCAATGCGGTACGACGAGAACTGCCGAGGGTATTGCGGATATACCGCTACGTTTGTGGGGTTCACTCCTGCTGACGCGCCGGGTCTGGTGGTGCTGGCGGTCATTCAGGCACCCAAGAACGGCCACTTCGGCGGTGAGATCGCCGCGCCTGTGTTCAAGGATGTCATGACGTTCGCGTTGAAGAGCCGCAAGATTCCGCAGACCGGTACGACCGCTCCATCGGTGCGCATGAGCACCGACGGGTGACGGGGGAAGGTACGCTCTCGCCCGTGCGTCCCCCGTCGTCCATTCGCCCCGCGGCCTGCCCGGTCCGCCCGCTGTCCGGCCTGGCCGCCCTGCTCGGCGCGCCGTCGGGCGGCCCTCGCGCGCCGCTCGCCGCGGTCACCGGCATCACCATCGACTCGCGCCAGGTGCAGCGAGGCGATCTGTACGTCGCCCTGCCGGGCACCACCGCCCACGGCGCGGGATTCTCCGGCGACGCCGTCGCCAGGGGGGCCGTCGCGATCCTGACGGACCCGGCAGGCCAGGACGCCGCGGTCGCGACCGGCGTGCCCGTCCTCGTGGTGCCCGACCCGCGTTCGGTGCTGGGCCAGGTCGCCGCCTGGGTGTACGGCCGGCCCGCCGCCGGGATCCTCGTCGTCGGCGTCACGGGCACCAGCGGCAAGTCCACCACCTCGTTCCTTCTGGAGGCCGGCCTGCGGGCCGCGGGGCACCGCACAGGTCTCATCGGAGGCGTCGAGATCCACGCCGGCGACCGCAGCCTGCCTCCCACGCTGACGACGCCGGAGGCCAGCGACCTGCAGGCCCTGTTCGCGCTGATGCGCGAGGAGGGCGTCACCGCCGCCGCCATGGAGGTGTCGAGCCACGCCCTGGCCCTCGGGCGGGTCGACGGCGTGTTCTACGACGTGGCGCTGTTCACCAACCTCTCTCAGGACCACCTCGACTTCCACAGCGACCTCGACGACTACTTCCTGACCAAGGTGCGGCTCTTCACCCCCGAGCTGTGCCGGGCCGGCGTCGTCAACATCGACGACGACCACGGCCGCGAGCTGGTGGGCATCGCGAAGGTCCCGATGACGACGTTCTCGGCCTCGGGGGCCCCGGAGGCCGACTGGCGGGCGCAGGACGTCCGCCTCGGCGCCGACGGCAGCACCTTCCGGGTGATCGGCCCCGGCGGGATCGAGGCCGACGTGTCGGTGGCCCTGCCGGGCCCGTTCAACGTCGCCAACACCCTCGGCGCGCTGGTGACCCTCGTGGAGGCCGGGGTGCCGCTCCAGGTCGCCGTGCACGGCATGGGCACGGTCACCGGCGTCCCCGGCCGCATGGAGCGCGTGCCGGGCGCGCGGGGGTTCCAGGCGATCGTCGACTACTCCCACAAGCCGGGCGCCGTCGAGTCGGTGCTGCGGGCGCTGCGGGAGGTCACCTCGGGCGACCTGATCATCGTCCTCGGGTGCGGTGGCGACCGCGACCGGGGCAAGCGCCCCATGATGGGCGAGGCGGCGGCTCGCCTCGCCGACGTGGCGATCCTGACCAGCGACAACCCGCGCACGGAGGATCCCCTGCGGATCCTCGGGGCCATGATAGAGGGCGTCCTGCGCGTCCCCGGGCACGAGCGGGCACATGTGATCATGGAGCCCGACCGGGCGGCGGCGATCGACCTCGCCATCGGCCGCGCCAGGCCCGGCGACGTGGTCATCGTCGCGGGCAAGGGCCACGAGCAGGGTCAGTACATCGACGGTGAAGTGCTGCCGTTCGATGACAGGCAGGTCGTCGCCGAGGCGATCAGCAGACGTGAGCACATGTGACGAGCGGCGTTGTGCGAGGCTGAGGCGGTAGCCCGGCCGGGCGTCCTGGCGAGGCGCCGGTCTCCCCGCACACGCACGAAGACCTGGTATGGAGAGTAGGGAAAACGAATGATCCCGTTGCCGCTGGCGAGGATCGCCGAGATCACCTCGGGTGCCCTCGCGGGCATGGCCGATCCCCGCGCCGTGGTCCGCGGGCCCGTCCTGATCGACTCGCGCGCCGCCGAGCCCGGATCGCTCTTCGTGGCGATCAGGGGGGAGCGCGCCGACGGGCACGACTTCGCCGCCCAGGCCTGCCAGGCTGGCGCGGTCGCCGTGCTCGCGAGCAGGCCCGTGGAGGCGCCCTGCCTGATCGTGGGCGACGTCGTGACGGCGCTGGCCGAGCTCGCCTCTGCCACGGTCGCCGAGCTGCCGCGCACGACCGTCATCGGCGTCACAGGCTCCGCGGGGAAGACCACCACCAAGGACCTGCTCGCCGGGCTCACGGCCCTGGTGGGCGACACGATCGCCCCCGTCGGGTCCTTCAACAACGAGCTGGGCCACCCCCTGACGGTGCTCAGGGCGGACGAGAAAACCCGGTTCCTGGTGCTGGAGCTCAGCGCCCGTGAAGAGGGCCACATCGCCTACCTTGCGCGCATCGCCCCGCCCAAGATCGGCGTGGTGCTCAACGTCGGCACCGCCCACCTCGGCGTGTTCGGCGGGCGCGAGCAGATCGCCAAAGCGAAGGGCGAGTTGGTCGAGGCGCTGCCCGCGGGCGGCGTGGCCGTTCTCAACGCCGACGACCCGTTCGTACGGGCCATGGCCGACCGCACCCAGGCCCGCGTGAGCTGGTTCGGCCGCTCCGCCGACGCGGGCGTCCGGGCCGAGGACGAGACCCTGGACGAGCGCGGCAGGGCGTCGTTCACGCTCAGGACCCCCTCCGGCACCGCTCAGGTGCGGTTGCGCCTGTACGGGGCGCACGCCGTGGAGAACGTCCTCGCCGCCGCGGCCGCGGCGTACGAGCTGGGCCTCCCGGTGGCGACCATCGCCGAGGAGATGTCGCGGGCCGAGCCGCGCAGCCGCTGGCGCATGGAGGTCACCGACCGCTCCGACGGCGTGACCGTGATCAACGACGCGTACAACGCCAACCCCGACTCCATGCGGGCGGCGTTCGAGACGCTCGGCGTGCTCGGCAAGGAGCGGCGCAGGTTCGCCGTGATCGCCTCGCTGCGCGAGCTCGGGGACGAGAGCGACACGTTGAACGAAGGGGTCGGCCGCCTCGCCGCCGAGGCCGGGCTCACCGGCGTGTGGGTGGTGGGGGAGAACCCCTGGCCGGTCCTCGCGGGCGCCAAGGGAGCGCCCGCGGTCCACGTGCCCGACGCAGCAGCCGCCGCCGCCGAGCTGGCCGCCGAGCTGCGTCCAGGAGACGTGGTGCTCATCAAGGGCCCGCGCGCCGCCGGTCTGGAAGCCGTCGCTCATGCCCTTCTGGGAGGTGATGCCCGATGATGGACGTCCTCGTCGCCGCGGCGGTGGCGCTGCTGCTGTCGATGCTCGGCACCCCGCTGGCGATCAGGCTCTTCAGCCGCAGGGGCTACGGCCAGAACATCCGCGAGGAGGGCCCCTCGGGGCACCACGAGAAGCGCGGCACGCCCACCATGGGCGGCACGGTCCTCGTCATCGCCGCGCTCATCGGCTTCGCCTGCTCCCACCTGGCCACCTGGACGCCGCCCACCGCCTCCGCGGTGCTGGTGCTGTTCCTCATGGCCGGTCTCGGCACGGTGGGCTTCCTCGACGACTTCATCAAGATCTACAAGCAGCGCAGCCTCGGCCTGCGCAGCGGCGCCAAGGCGCTCGGTCAGCTCATCGTCGGAGCGGTCTTCGCGGTGCTGGTGGTCCGGTTCCCGAACGCCTACTCCATCACCCCGGCCGAGACGCGTCTTTCGTTCCTGCGGGACTTCGGGCCATCGGTGGGCCTGGTGGTCTTCACGATCTGGGTCCTGATCATGATCGTCGGCTTCTCCAACGCCGTGAACCTCACCGACGGCCTCGACGGCCTCGCCAGCGGCGCCACCGGGGTGGTCCTGGGCGCCTACGTGCTGATCGGCAACTGGCAGCTGCGCAACAGCTGCCTGAACCAGCTCGGCCCGAGCTGCTACTGGGTGCGCGACCCGCTCGACCTCGCGGTGGTGGCGGCCGCCGTCCTCGGCGCGCTCGTCGGCTTCCTGTGGTGGAACGCCCCGCCCGCGAAGATCTTCATGGGCGACACCGGCTCGCTGGCACTCGGCGGCGTGCTCGCGGGGCTGGCGATCACCACGCGCACGCAGTTCCTGCTGTTCATCCTGGCGGGCCTGTGCGTCATCATCACCGCCTCGGTGATCATCCAGGTCGGCTTCTTCAAGATGACGGGCAGACGGGTCTTCCGCATGGCTCCCCTCCAGCACCACTTCGAGCTCGCGGGCTGGGCGGAGACGACGATCGTGGTGCGGTTCTGGCTGATCGCGGGCCTGTGCGCCGCCGCCGGCCTCGGGCTCTTCTACGTCGAATGGATGCCCAAGCAATGACCGCCGCCACCATCTGCGTGGCGGGGCTCGGGGTTTCCGGCGTGGCGGCCGCGCGCAGCCTCGCCAGGTCCGGCAGTCACGTCATCGTGGTCGAGACGGGCGACGGCGAGCGGCAGCGGGCCTCGGCGGCCGAGCTCGCCGGCCTCGGGGTGGAGGTGCGGTTCGGCGGCGGGCTGCCCGCCGAGGCGGCCCTGGTCGTGACCTCGCCGGGCTGGCGGCCCGAACACCCCCTTCTGCTGGAGGCGGCGGCCAAGGGCGTCGAGGTGATCGGCGAGGTCGAGCTGGCCTGGCGGCGAAGGCCCGCCGGAGCCGCGCCCTGGCTGGCCCTGACCGGCACCAACGGCAAGACCACGGCGGTGCGCATGCTCACCGCGATGCTGAGGGCCGCGGGACACGACGCGGCGGCCGTGGGCAACGTCGGCATCCCCATCGTGGAGGCCGTCGAGAAACCGTACGACGTGCTCGCCGTGGAGCTGTCGAGCTTCCAGCTCCACTGGTCGGCGAGCCTGTCCCCGCGTGCGGCGGCCGTGCTCAACGTGGCCGACGACCACCTCGACTGGCACGGCTCGATGGAGCAGTACGCCCGGACCAAGGGCCGCGTCTTCGAGCGTGCCGGGGTCGTCGTGTACAACGCCGACGACCCATGGTCTACCCGCCTCGCCGCGCCGTACGCCGAGGCGGCGGACGGGCCCGCGCGGGTGGCCGGCTTCACGCTCGGCGTGCCCGCGCGCGGCCAGCTCGGCGTCGTGGAGGACCTGCTCGTCGACCGTGCCTTCGTCGAGGACCCCGTCGGGGGCGCGGAGGAGCTCGCCACCCTGGCCGACGTCCGCCCGCTCGCGCCGCACAACGTCGCCAACGCGCTGGCGGCGGCGGCGCTGGCCCGCGCCTACGGCGTCCCGGCCGAGGCCGTACGGCGTGGACTGCTCGGCTACGTGCCCGACCCGCACCGCATCGCCCACGTCGCGCGGGTCGGCGACGTCGACTACGTGGACGACTCCAAGGCGACCAACCCCCACGCCGCCGCCGCGTCCCTGGCCTCCTACCCCTCGATCGTCTGGATCGCGGGCGGCCTCCTCAAGGGCGCCGACGTCGGCGATCTCGTACGCGACGCGGCGGGCCGGCTGCGCGGGGCCGTGCTTCTCGGGGCGGACCGGGCACGAATTCGCCAGGCTCTGTCGCGACACGCGGCGAATGTTCCCGTCGTGGAGGTCGAGGGGCAAGACACTGGGGTCATGGACCGTGTCGTCACCGAAGCCGCCCGGCTCGCCTCCCCGGGGGACACCGTGCTGCTCGCCCCCGCGGGAGCGTCTCTTGACATGTTCGCCGACTACGGCGCCCGTGGGGAGGCGTTCGCCCGAGCCGTCCACCGCCTGCCGGTGCGATGAGCGACATCCCGATCGCCCCCGCGAGGGCGGAGGCCTCCGGATGGCGTCGCGAGCGGCTCTCCGCGCTCGGCGAGCTGCTGAACCGCCCGCTCACGTCCTACTACCTGGTGCTCGGCTGCAGCGCGCTTCTGCTCGCGCTCGGGCTGATGATGGTCCTTTCGGCCTCCAGCATCGAGGCGCTGCAGGTGAAGGGGGACCCGTTCTACTGGTTCCTCAAGCAGTCGCTGTCGGTCGGCATCGGCGTGCCGGTGATGTGGATCTGCTCCCGGCTGCCGCCGAGGTTCTTCCGCCTCGCCGGCTATCCGCTGATGGCCATCTCGATCATCGGCCTGATCATGGTCATCTTCATCGGCGAGACCGAGCTGGGCGCGCAGCGGTGGATCTACATCGGCGGGCTCACCATCCAGCCGTCCGAGCCGGCCAAGCTGGGCCTGGTGCTCTGGGGGGCCGACCTCCTGGCGCGCAAGGCCAAGGGCGGCCTCATCGAGTGGCGGCAGCTCCTGATCCCGCTCATGCCCGGCACGGCGATCCTCGCCGTCATGGTCATGCTCGGGCGCGACCTCGGCACCACGCTCGTGCTGATGCTCATCTTCCTGGCGTTGCTGTGGGTCGTCGGCGCGCCGCTGCGGCTGTTCGGCGGCATCCTCGCCGTCGCCACGCTGGCCACCGTCATCATGATCAGCGTCGAGGGCTACCGCTCGGCCCGCATCGAGGGCTGGCTGGACGTCTGGGGCAACGCCCAGACGTCGGGCTACCAGGCGGCACAGGGCCAGATCGCGATGGGCTCCGGCGGCTGGTTCGGGCTAGGCCTCGGCAGCAGCCGGCAGAAGTGGAGCTGGGTGCCGCACGCCGAGAGCGACTTCATCTTCTCGATCATCGGCGAGGAGCTCGGACTGATGGGCACCCTGGTGGTGGTCGCCCTCTTCGGCCTCCTCGGGTACGCCGGGCTGCGCGTGGCCTCCCGGGTGAAGGATCCGTTCATCCGGCTGACGGCCTCCGCCGCGGTGGCCTGGATCGCAGGTCAGGCGATCGTGAACATCGGCGCGGTGATCGGCGTGCTGCCCATCACCGGGATTCCGCTGCCGCTTGTGTCGTACGGTGGTTCGGCGCTGTTGCCCACGCTGGCGGCGCTTGGCATGTTGTTGTCGTTCGCCAAGCGCGAGCCCGGCGCGGCCGACGCGCTCGCCGCCCGTGGACCCGGGCCCGCGGCGCGGGCTCTAAGCTGGCTTGGCCTGGGTCGCCCGCTGGCGATGATTCGCCGTCCGGGGCGGCTCCGTCCTACATCGAGGCACGTGGAGTGAAAGGACCGACATGAGGGTGGTCCTCGCAGGCGGCGGTACGGCCGGCCACATCGAACCCGCCCTGGCGCTGGCCGACGCGCTGCGCAGGCAGGATCCGAGCATCGGGATCACCTGCCTCGGCACCGAGCGCGGGCTCGAGACCAGGCTGGTGCCCGCCCGAGGGTACGAGCTGGCGCTGGTGCCCGCGGTCCCGCTGCCGCGGGCCATCACGCCGCAGTTGCTGACGGTCCCCGGCCGCCTGGCCGGGGCGATCAACTCGGCCGCCGGCATCATGGACCGCGTCCAGGCCGACGTGCTGGTCGGCTTCGGGGGGTATGTCGCCACGCCGGCCTACCTCGCCGCGCGGCGCCGCGGGGTGCCGATCGTGGTGCACGAGGCCAACCCGCGTCCCGGGCTCGCCAACCGGCTCGGCGCCCGGCTCACCGACCACGTGTTCACCGGCCACCCCGACACCACGCTGCCGCACTCGGAGTACGTCGGCATCCCGCTGCGCCAGGAGATCGTGGCGCTCGACCGGCTCTCGACGGGCGACAAGGCCAGGTCCTACTTCGGCCTGGAGAACGACCGGCCGACGCTGCTGATCTTCGGCGGCTCGCAGGGGGCGCGCGCGATCAACGAGGCCGCCCTCGCGTCCGCGCCCGCCCTGCGCCACGCCGGCGTCCAGGTGCTGCACGTGATCGGCCCGAAGAACACCGTCGTCCAGGAGCCGCCGCCAGGCGATCCGCAGTACGTCGTGCTTCCCTACGTCGACCGCATGGACCTCGCCTACGCCGCGGCCGACTTCGTGCTGTGCCGCAGCGGGGCGATGACCTGTGCCGAGCTGACCGCCGTAGGGCTCCCCGCGGCGTACGTCCCGCTGCCGCACGGCAACGGCGAGCAGAAGCTCAACGCCACGCCCATCGTCCAGGCCGGGGGAGGGATGATGGTCGACAACGCCGACCTGACCGCCGAGTGGATCATCCAGACGGTGCTTCCCGTCCTGCGCGATCCCGAGCGGGTCGTGGCGATGTCGGACGCCGCCTCGCGGATGGGCCGCAAGGACGCCGACACCGTGCTGGCACGCAAGGTCATCGACATCGTGAACACCGGAGGCCGCCGATGAGCCTTGTGAAGCTGATCGAGCCGGTCGCGGCGGGCGACCTCGGACGGGTCCACTTCATCGGCATCGGAGGGGCCGGCATGTCGGGCATCGCCCGCATCCTGCTCAAGCGCGGTGTGGCGGTGTCCGGCAGCGACGCCCGCAGCTCCCAGATGGTGTCCGAGCTGCGCGAGCTGGGCGCCACGGTCCATGTGGGCCACGCCGCCTCCCACATCAGGAACGTCGACACCGTCGTGGTGTCGACCGCCATCCGCGACTCCAACCCCGAGCTCGGCGAGGCGCTGCGCCAGGGGCTGCGGGTCATTCCGCGCGCCGCGGCGCTCGCCGCCGTGATGGTCGGGCGCACCGGCATCGCCGTCGCCGGCACCCACGGCAAGACCACCACGACCTCGATGCTCACCGTCGCCCTGCAGAAGTGCGGGCGCGACCCGTCCTACTGCGTGGGCGGCCAGCTCGTGACGACCGGCCTCGGGGCCGACGAGGGCGCGGGCGACGTCTTCGTGGCCGAGGCCGACGAGAGCGATGGTTCGTTCCTCATGCTCGCGCCCGAGGTGGCCGTGGTGACCAACGTCGAGGCCGACCACCTCGACAACTACGGCGACCCGCAGGCGGTGCACGACAGCTTCGCCCGTTTCGTCGAGCGGATCGGCTCGGCGCTGGTGGTCTGCGCCGACGATCCCGGCGCGGCGGCGCTGGTCCCGCTGGCGCGCGCCCGGGGCCTGCGGGTGCGCACCTACGGCGAGTCCGAGGGCGCCGAGATCCGCGTCATCGACATCGCCCCCGACGGGTTCGGGGTCGCGTTCCAGGTGGAGGGCAAGGGCGAGGTCCGGCTGGCCGTTCCCGGGCGACACAACGCGCTGAACGCCACCGCAGCCCTGGCGGTCGCCGAGGAGCTGGGCGTGCCGTTCGACGAGTTCCGCGACGGGCTGGCGGCGTTCACCGGGGCCAAGCGCCGGTTCGAGGCCAAGGGGGAGGCGGCCGGGGTGGCCGTCTTCGACAGCTACGCCCACCACCCGACCGAGCTGGCCGCCGACCTGCGAGCCGCCCGCGACGTGGTGGCGTCGTTCTCCGGCCCCTCCGGCCGCGTCATCGCGGTCTTCCAGCCCCATCTCTACTCCCGCACCCGCTTCTTCGCCGACGAGTTCGGAGCCGCCCTCGGGCTGGCGGACGAGGCCATCGTGCTCGACGTCTACGGCGCCCGGGAGGACCCCGAGCCGGGAGTCTCCGGCGCTCTGGTCGCGAGCAAGGTCCCGCTCCCCGCCGAGCAGGTCACCTACGTGCCCGACCGCGCCACCGTCCCGGCCCTGGTCGCCGAGCGTGCCCGCCCGGGCGACGTCGTGCTGACCATGGGCGCGGGCGACGTGACCGAGCTCGGCCCCCACATCGTCGCCGAGCTCGCCTCGCGGTGAGCCCTTCGGCGTGGCGCACGGCCTTCGCCGTCCTGCTGTCCTGCGGGGTGGTGGGGGCCGCCGCATGGCTGGTGTTCTTCTCGCCGGTTCTCGGCGTCCGCGATATCGCGATCACCGGGAACGCCGGGCTCCCGGCCGAGCGGGTCCGCGAGGCCGCCGCCGTGCCCGACCACCAGCCGTTGGCCACCGTCGACCTCGAGCAGGTGCGGCGCAGGATCGCCGCGCTGCGGCAGGTCGGCTCGGTAAGCGTGGAGCGCAGCTGGCCGAGCACCCTGCGGGTCCGCGTGGTCGAGAGGAGACCGGTGGCCGTGGTCCTCTCCGCCGGCAAGGCGGAGGTGGTCGACCGTCACGGGGTCGTGATCGAGGTCAGGGACATCGCCCCGGCGGGCCTTCCGACGCTCCACGTCGACCGCTTCGGCCAGGGCGACCCGGCGACCAGGGCCGCGCTCGCGGTCGCCGCCGGCCTTCCGGAGATTCTCGCGCGCAGGGTCCAGTTGATGCGCGCGACGACGGCGGAGGACGTCTCCCTGCGCCTGGCCGACGGCCGTACGATCATGTGGGGCGGGGCCGAGCGCACACGCGACAAGGCGCGCATCGCCCTCACGCTCCTGGAACGCCCGGCCCACAGCTACGACGTCAGCACACCGGATGCCGTGACAGTCAAGTGATATGTCCCACAGCCGTACAGGTTTCCGGCAGGAGCGAATGGGACAGGCCGCGACACGCCGGGCGAGCTTGCGGCGCGGTGAGTTGACCCTGAGGGAGGGGCAACCCTACTGTCCGTATCATTCCTCAGGTTGACATAACTCTAAATCTCAACTTGAGGGTGAGAGTTAAACAAGAAGGTCCGGCACCGTTTCGGGCTTCACGTAATGCAAGTAAACGAGCGGAAAGGCCCCTCGTCGTGGCAGCACCGCAGAACTACCTCGCGGTCATCAAGGTCGTCGGCATCGGCGGCGGCGGAGTGAACGCCGTGAACCGGATGATCGAGGAGGGACTCAAGGGCGTCGAGTTCATCGCCATCAACACCGACGCCCAGGCGCTGCTGATGAGTGACGCCGACGTCAAGCTGGACGTGGGCCGCGAGCTCACGCGCGGCCTCGGCGCGGGAGCCAATCCCGAGGTCGGGCGCAGGGCCGCCGAGGACCACCGCGAGGAGATCGAGGAGGTCCTCAAGGGCGCCGACATGGTCTTCGTCACGGCGGGAGAGGGCGGCGGCACCGGCACCGGCGGCGCGCCCGTGGTGGCGAACATCGCCCGGTCGCTCGGCGCGTTGACCATAGGGGTCGTGACCAGGCCGTTCAGCTTCGAGGGCCGGCGCCGCGCGGCGCAGGCCGAGGCCGGGATCGAGACCCTGCGCGACGAGGTCGACACGCTCATCGTCATCCCGAACGACCGCCTGCTGTCGATCTCCGACCGCCAGGTCAGCGTCCTGGACGCCTTCAAGGCGGCCGACCAGGTGCTGCTGTCCGGTGTGCAGGGCATCACCGACCTCATCACCACACCCGGCCTGATCAACCTGGACTTCGCCGACGTGAAGTCGGTCATGTCCGGCGCGGGTTCGGCGCTGATGGGCATCGGCCACGCGCGCGGCGACGACAGGTCAGTCGCGGCGGCCGAGATGGCGGTCTCCAGCCCGCTGCTGGAGGCCAGCATCGACGGCGCCCACGGGGTGCTGCTGTCCATCGCCGGCGGGTCCGACCTCGGTCTCTTCGAGATCAACGAGGCGGCCCAGCTCGTGTCCAACGCGGCCGCGCTGGACGCCAACATCATCTTCGGCACGGTCATCGACGACGCGCTCGGTGACGAGGTGCGTGTCACGGTGATCGCCGCCGGGTTCGACGAGCCGGCGCCCGAGAAGGCGGCCGCTCCGCCGCAGCCGGCTGCGCGCGCGCAGCCTCCGGCACGTCCGGCCCCGCAGCCGGCGCCTGTCGCGACCCACTCGTCCGCGATGAGCCAGCCCGCCCGTCCCGCGATGTCCGGCTTCCCCGCGTCGAAGGCCGAGCCGCCGCGCGTCGAGCAGCGTCCGGCCTCGGTCCGCCCGCTGCCGTCGGCGCAGCCCGCCCCCGCGGCGGCCACGCCCTCGGTTCCCGAGCCCGCTCCCGCCGACCCGGCCCCCTCGCCGGTCTCGGCCTCGGGTGCCACGCCGTTCGGGCGTGAGACCGCGGAAGCCTCGCACGGCTCGCAGCCGGAGCAGCAGGCCCAGGGCCCGGTGTCGATCCCCAGGCCGGCGCCCGAGCCGCCCACCCCGATCACCTCCCGTGTCTCCGAGCCCGCCCGGCGCCGTCCGGTGGTCTTCGAGGAGCAGGAGGAGGAGCTGGACGTCCCCGACTTCCTGAAGTGAGCACGGGCACGTGCCGTCCCCCTCCGCTGGGGCGACGGCACGTGCCTCGTTTTTCGGCCCCTGCCGTACGCTGAAGCGACCATCCGTTTCCTGAACTCCTGAAGTGACCGAACCCCCACGTGAAGAACGCGAACACCACGCGCCGCGATGAGATCGCCGCGGGCCTCGCCGAGGTGGAGCGCCGGATCGCCGGCGCCTGCGAGACGGCCGGGCGCGCCCGCCACGAGATCACCCTTGTCGCGGTCACCAAGACCTATCCCGCCTCCGATGTGAGAATCCTCACCGGGCTCGGCGTCCGCGACGTCGGCGAGAACCGCGACCAGGAGGCGGCGGCCAAGGCGAGTGAGTGCGCCGACCTGCCGCTGACGTGGCATTTCGTCGGGCAGCTCCAGACCAACAAGGCGAGGTCCGTGGTGTCCTACGCCGATGTGATCCACTCCGTCGACCGCGCCCGGCTGGCCGAGGCGCTGGGCCGTGAGGCCGTCAAGGCGGGCCGGCGGGTCACCTGCCTGGTGCAGGTGGCGCTGGACGACGATCCTGGCCGTGGTGGTGTCGTGCCCGCCCAGCTGCCGGCGCTGGCGGACCTGATCGCGGTGACCGAGGGGCTCGCGCTCGGCGGGGTCATGGCGGTGGCCCCGTTGGGAGGCGATCCGGGTAGGGCGTTCGCGAGGCTTTTGGGGCTTTCATTCGCTCTGCGGGTGGAACATCCACATGCGTCGGTCGTTTCGGCCGGAATGAGCGGAGACCTGACCCAAGCGATAGCCCATGGAGCGACACACCTGCGTGTCGGTACGGCGTTGCTCGGTCGCCGGAAGCCCTTCGTCAGGTAATGTCCCCCCGAGTGGACCTTGATGTCCATCTATCCGAGCAGAGGTCGACAGCGGTGCCTTAGGTTGCCTTGGGTACGGCGACCATGAGCAGGAGGACGACGTAGCGATGGCCGGCGCGATGCGCAAGATGGCGGTCTACCTCGGTCTCGTGGAGGACGACCGCTACCCGGATTATGGCAATTACCCCGACGACGACGATTACACGGACGACTACGTCGACCGGCGCCGCGGTGACGAGCGTGGGCTTGGAACGCCCCAAGAGGGCCAGGAAGAGGTCGAGACCCCCGTCCCCGCTCCGAGGTCGGGCTCCGCCGTCGTCGAGCGCCGTACGACCGATCTGGCGCGTATCACGACCCTCCACCCGCGTACGTACAACGAGGCGCGGACGATCGGCGAGCACTTCCGAGAAGGCACTCCTGTCATCATGAACTTGACAGAAATGGTCGACAGCGACGCGAAACGGCTTGTTGATTTCGCGGCAGGTCTGGTCTTTGGCCTACATGGCAGCATTGAACGTGTTACCAACAAGGTGTTCCTGTTGTCCCCTGCCAATGTCGAGGTGACCGCCGAGGACAAGGCCCGAATCGCGGAACGCGGGTTCTTCAACCAGAGCTAGAGTTCCATCATGAACAGTGAACGGCCACTCATGGCCCACCCGTACCGAGGTCGGCAGATCGGGATGGAGGCAGGACGCGACCGTGGGGATCGTTAGGGACATCTTGGTCGCGGTCCTGTCGATCTATCTCGTACTACTGATCGGCAGAATGATCTTCGAGACGGTGCAGGCGTTCGCCCGCTCCTGGCGCCCCACAGGGGTCGTCCTGGTGCTGGCGGAGGCCACGTACACGGTAACCGATCCACCTCTCAAGTTCCTCCGCCGTTTCATTCCGCCCCTCCGGTTGGGTACGGTGGCCTTTGACCTAAGCTTCACAGTGCTGTTCATTGTGGTCTTGGTCATGATCCAAATCGTGTCCGCGCTTCGTTTTTGATCGGGTACCGTCCTCCGGACAGACTCCGAGCGCGCCAAGGAGACCGAAATGCCGCTGACGCCCGCTGATGTGCGGAACAAGCAGTTCAGTACCACCCGGCTCAGGCCGGGGTACGACGAGGAAGAAGTCGACGCCTTCCTTGATGAGGTGGAGGCCGAGCTCGACCGCCTCATCCAGGAGAACGAGGAGCTTCGTGCGAAGCTGACCGAGTGTCTGCGCGGCAAGGTGCCGGGTGGGATGGGCATGAGCATGGCGCCGGCGCCGGTCGCCGAGCCCAAGCCCGAGATGATGATGCCCCAGCCGGAGCCCATGAAGCCGCCGGAGCCCATCAGGCCCGAGCCGGTCCCCGTCGGGATGGGTATGCCGCCCGCCGAGGACAACATGGACACCGCCGCCCGCGTGCTGGCTCTGGCGCAGCAGACCGCGGACCAGGCCATCGCCGACGCGCGCCGCGAGGCCGACGAGACGGTCACCCGTGCCCGGCGCGAGGCCGACGAGGTTCTCGGCAAGGCCCGCCGCCAGGCCGAGCAGATCATCGGTGACGCCCGTGCCCGCGCTGAGACGCTAGAGCGCGACGCCCAGGAGCGCCACAGGCAGGCGATGGGCTCGCTGGTGCAGACCCGTGACGAGCTGGAGCGCAAGGTCGAGGAGCTGCGGAGCTTCGAGCGTGAGTACCGCAGCAGGCTCAAGCTGTACCTCGAGAACCAGCTCGCCGAGCTCAACGTGTCGGCCGAGGCCAGCGGCGGCTTCCCCGTCGTGGGCGCCCAGATGGGCGGCGCTCCGCCGATGTCCCACGCTGTCGTCCCCGGTGGCCAGCAGCAGATCCCCGGTGGCCAGAACAACCCGTTCGGCCCCGAGTCCTCGCAGCACTCCAACGCCTTCCAGGGAGTCGACGGCCCCCACAACGATCGCCGTTAAGGTAACGGGTCAGGTTCCTCACCGACCCGCGACTGGGAGTCCCTGTGATCTACCTCAGCGCCATTCTGGTCGTACTCGCCTTCGGCCTGCTGGTCGCGGGCGTGGTGACCGGAACAGCGGTCCTGGTCATGTGGTCGATCGTGGTCAGCGTGCTGTCCGCGGTCTTCCTTATGATCGGGGCGCTGCTGCGACGCCACGAGTTGTTCCCCTCCGGTGGCACGCCGGCGGCCACGGCGCCGCCGATGCCTCCGGCAGGCGCCGGCGTCGCGGGTGGCATGATGGGCCGTCCCGGGGCGGTTGCCTCCTCAGCGGCCCCGCCGCGCGGGGCCTCCTCTCAGCTGGTCCATCCCCTGGCCGCGCCCCACACGATGCACCAGACCGCCACGCTGGCTTCGCCGCGGGGGTTTCCCTCGGCCGCGGCCCGCGGCCCTTCGGGCGCGGGGGGCATCTCCTCTCCTGACGCGATCGTGCTGGTGATCCCGGGGCGCAAGCGGTTGCACCTCCCCGGGTGCCGCCAGCTCGCCGGGCGCGAGACCGAGGAGCTCACGTACGAAGAGGCCCGCGAGGAGGGCTTCACGGCGTGCACCACATGTCTCCCTGACGGCTACAAACCGGACACCGCATACAAGTCGGAGGCCGGACGCACAACGGAGACCATCACTCGTACGCCAGAGCCCGGCCGCACGTCCGACCCTGGCGTGAGGTCCGAGGCTGGTCGCGCATCTGAGGTGGGTCACCGGTCCGAAGCCGGTCGTACGTCCGAGACTGGCGGCAAGCCGGAAATCGGTGACAAACCCGACTCGGCACACAAGTCCGAGACGGCACGTAAGTCCGGGACTGGTCACAAGTCCGAGGAGACGCGGCCGGTGACCCAGGTCCCCGCCGAGTCGGCGATGGAGTCCACCGAGAAAACCCCCGGGCGCGCCGGGCCTCCAGTCGGCTCCTCCACCACGTCGTCTCCCCCCTCCATCGCTTCTCCTACCTCTTCTACCGCTGCCGACGCCGACGCCGAGCGTTCCGATGGGGGGCAGGCCTCCACATGGAGGTCCGAGGCATGGTTCGCGGCCCGGTCCTCGGGCTCGTCCGCGAGCAAGCCCACTCAGAGTCCGCCGGCCGACACGGCTTCCAGCAAGCCCGGAGACTCCCCCTCCTCGTCGAAGCGGCCTGGCGCGTCGGCTGAGCCGATCGCCGTATCGGCACCTCCCATAGAGCTTCCAGAGGCCGTCACCCCTTTCCAGGCGTTCAAGCGCTCGGATTCGCCCAAGCCGCCCGCCAGTACGGGCAAGCCCTCGACCGGCGAAGCCAAGCCCGGCGAAGCGAGGCCAGGGGAGCCGAGTGGCGGGAAGCCTGGAGAGCCGGGCGGCGGGAGGCCTCGCACGACGCCGTCCGATACCTCCGGCGCCAGTGCGGGCAAGCCCGGAGCAGTCGGCAAGAAGCCCGTTGCGGCTCCTGATGACGACGATGAACCGGTGGTCGTGGTCAGCGGTTCCTCCCGTCCGGCCGACGCCCCCCGCAAGCCGGACAGCACCGGTAAGTCGGACAGCACGAGCAAGCTGGACACCATCGGCAAGTCGAACGACTCTGGCAAGACGAACGGCTCCGGCAACGGTTCGGAGACCGGCGAGCCGGTCGCGCCCGCGAAGAGCGCCGAGCCGGCGAAGAGCGCCAGGCCCGGAAACAGTGCCGGACCTGAGAAGGCCGCTGGATCCGCGAAGATCACCGACTCCGTGAAGAGCCCAAAGCCGACGAAGGCCGGCGAGCCCGGGAAGAGCTCGGCCCCGGGGAGGTCTTCGGCACCGGACACGAGCACGACGGCCCTGAGGAGCGAAGGCTCCACTGAGGCCGCCCCCAAGCCGGCTCCGGCCGCCGAGAGGCCTTTGAAGCCGGCGGCGGGCGGTGGCTCGACTCAGGCGGCGAGCCCCGCGGACAAGCCGAGGGATGCGCAGGACAAGCCAAAGGACGCCGGCGACAGGTCGATGGATGCCGGCGACAGGTCCAGGGACGCCCACGACAAGCCGAGGAAGAGCGAGCCGACCGTCGAGGTGATGCGCCCAGGCATCGTCAAGGTCATCTCCGGCACCCGGCGGTACCACAGCTCCGCCTGCCCGATGATCAAGGCATCGGACCCCGGCACCCTCGAGACGATGTCCAGGGCCGACGCCGAGGCCGCCGGCCTCACCCACTGCTCGGTCTGCGACCGCGACGACTGACGCCACAGACAGCGAAGTGCGTGCCGAAGCCGATCGTGTTGGGCTCCTCCAGCTCGGCAACGAGACGGTGGCGGGAGCTGAGCAGAGCACCCTGCACGACCTGCTCCACCGTGCCGTCACCCACCGCTGATCTGATCGTCTACTGCCCCAAGTCGAACGACGCCTCGGGTCGGGGCCTGCCGCCGACGAAATCCATGGACTCGCGGGCGAGTTGCGGCCACGCCTGTTCGGAGGCCGGATCGAGGCTGAACCACTCCTTCATGGGCGTGCCCTTGTTCGCGTCGAAGCGCACGCCCTCACCGGCGGCGACGAGCAGGTCGACCCGCGCCCGGGGAAGCTTCACAACCAGCCGATCTCTGACCAGCATCGCGAAGATCTTGTTCTGGATTCTCAGCGCGCTCGAGCCGAACCCGGTGCCCGGGCGCGGCGGGGTCACACCGGGCATGCCGACCATCTCATACACCAGGTCGTCGAAACGGTCTTGAGGGATCATTGCCGCTACCTCCTTGCCGCTGGCGAGTTTAAACGCGAGCACCGACAATCCCCCCGGCCCCTTTCCCGCCACCTCCGCCGTAATGTCGTTCTTCGTTCGGCGTCATACCGGAGCATTCGCCGCACTCTCGGATGAGGCGAATGCATGGCATCGCGACGAGAATGGTAAAAGGGTGCCCGGAATGTTTCTCTGTGGTGGCCTTCCCAGCTGCCCTCGTAAGCCTGCCGCACGCCGAAGCCGTCGCGCACACCGGCCGTTCGGCGGGCCGCGATCGTCGGCTAATAAGGGGTGTGTGTACCGGAATCGCCGGTCTCGGCAGATCGAACCGGTCGATCGCTCGCGGCGCAGGATCGGATCATGCACAGAATGAGATCCGTCGCCGCAGGTCTCGCGGCCGCCGCCTTGCTCCTGTCGCTCCCGTGCGCGGCCGTGTCCGCTCGCGCGGGTATCGCTCGCCACGCGGGCCCGGCATGCCCCCCGGGGGCGACCTGCGGGACCCTGCGTGTCCCGCTGGACCGTGACAGTCCCTCGGCGGGCAGCACCACCATCACCTACGCGCTGGTCCACAGGCATGACACCTCGCGGCCCGCGGAGGGGACGATCGTGCCGAACCCGGGCGGGCCCGGCGTCGCGGTTATCGGTCACCGGGACTATGCCGGGGAGTACGGTCACCTGCTGGACAGCCACGATCTGCTGCTGGTCGACCCTCGCGGGGTCGGCGGGTCGGGCCCGTTGCGGTGCGACTCGGCGAGGTGGAGTGACCTGTCCGGTTCCCGCCTGCTGGCGCTGGAGGCGGTCCGCGCCTGCGGGCGGGAGATCGGTGCCCGGCGCCGCTACTACACCACGGCCGCCGCCGCCGACGACATCGACGCCGTACGGGCGCACCTGGGGATCGGCAAGCTGGACCTGCTCGGCCAGTCGTATGGCACATACCTGATGACCGTCTACGCCGAGCGGCATCCCAAGCGCGTGCGCTCAATCGTCATGTCCTCGGCCTACCCCGTGGACTTCGACATGCTGGGCGGGCCCGCCGCCCGGGCCATGCGCAGGTCCGTCCACCTGCTGTGCCGCCGGTCCGGCGGTGCCTGCGACGGGGACGCGGTGCTGGACGACCTGCGGACCATGGCACGGCGGCTGGAGGACCGGCCGATCCGCTACCCGGGCGGCGTCCTGGACGACACGGCGCTCGCGAGCACCGTGTACAAGCTCGCCTCCAGCCATGTGGAGCTGTACGGAAGGTTGCCCGAGGCCCTGCGCCTGGCGGTCCAGCGGGATGCCGAACCCCTTGTGGCGCTGGCCGAACGGGTACGGCCGATCAGCGGGTCGGCCGCGCGCGGAGGGAACTTCAGCCTGCCGATGTACGTGACGGTGACGTGCAACGACTACCCGGCCTTGTGGGACCGGCGTGCCCCGGTGCGGGAGCGGTTCAAGCAGTACGCCTCGCGGGTGGCGCGGCTGGACCCGGCCGACTACCGGCCGTTCAGGCCGGAGGCGTGGATCGGCGGGATCGTCGACCTCGGGGACTTCTGCGTCCGCTGGCCGGACCGCGTGGCGCCGGCGCGCTACGGCTCCGGACGGTTGCCCGACGTCCCCGTGCTGGTCCTGTCGGGAGAGCTGGACCTCAGTACCCCGACCGAGGAGGGGCTGCTGGCGGCCGAGCAGTACCGCGACGCCGAAGTGATCGAGGTCCCGAGCACCGGCCACGTCGCGGAGAAGGAGGAAAGGGCCTCCTCCTGCGTGATCTCGCTGGAGACCCAGTTCATCCGCAGAGGGCGGGTCGGCGACCGCACATGCCTGAGCCGGATCCCCCCGGTGGAGATCCGCTCGGCGGCCGAGATGAAGTGACGTCCGCGGCAGGCCACGGGAGTGGGCCCGTGGCCTGCCGAAGTTGGTCAGCCTTCCGTGCGGGTGAGGTGGAAGGTGAGGTTCAGGTCGTCGTCGCGGTGTTCCGGGAGGTCGGCGGTGGGCCTGCCTTCGGTCATGGTCGTCGCCAGGACCTCGTCGGCGAGCCTGTGGCCGTCCGCCCTCAGGGCCTCGGCGAGGTCGCCCGAGGCCGTCCACCACAGGGAGATCCGGTCGGTGATCTCCAGGCCGCTCGACTTGCGGGCGTCCTGTACCAGGCGGATCACCTCGCGGATGAGGCCGGCACGCCAGAGCTCGGGCGTGACCGTCAGGTCGAGCGCGACCGTCTCGCCGGTGCCCGTGCCGACGGCGCCGGTCTCGACGGCCCAGCCCGCCCTCGGCTGCTCGGTGACGATCACGTCGTCAGGCCCTACGGTGACCTCGGACCCGTCGACGAGCACCGTCGCGGTATGGCCCGCGCGGACCTGGGCGGCCAGCGTCGCGGGGTCCGCGGTGGTGATGGCCGCCGCCACGTCCTTGGTGCCGCTGCCGAAGCGCTTGCCGAGCGCGCGGAAGTTCGGCTTGACGGTGAAGGAGACCAGGTCGGCGGAGAACGACGACAGGTCCTCCAGCGCCTGCACGTTCAGCTCGTCCGCGATCAGCTCCCGCAGGGAGCCGGGGAGGGACGCCCATCGGGAGGCGCCGACGAGCGCGCGCCCGAGAGGCTGGCGGGTCTTGACCCCGCTTGACGCGCGCGCCGACCTGCCGAGCTCCACCAGGCGGCGTACCAGGGCCATCTGCTCCGACAGGCCCGGGTCGAGCAGCTCCTGGTTCACCTCCGGCCACGTGGACAGGTGCACCGAGGAGGGCGCCTCGGGGGTGCGCAGCACGTCCCAGACGTAGTCGGTGAGGAACGGCACCAGGGGCGCCATCAGGCGCGTCACCGTCTCCAGGGACTCGTACAGCGTGGCGAACGCCGAGACGTCGCCCGACCAGAACCGGCGGCGGGACCTGCGGACGTACCAGTTGGACAGGTCGTCGAGAAACTCGGTCAGCCGCCGACCGGCCCGCGTGGTGTCGTACGTCTCGAGCGCCTCGGTGACGTCCGACACGGTCCGGTTGAGCTCCGCCAGCGCCCAGCGGTCGATCGGCGGGCGGTCGGCGTACGCGGGAGCCTCCGACAGCCGCGCGGGTGACCACGACTCGGCGTTGGCGTACAGCGTGAAGAAGGAGGTCGTGTTCCAGTAGGTCAGCAGGACCTTCCTGACGATCTCCTCCAGGGTGCCGTGGCCGACCCGGCGCGGCGCCCACGGGGAGCCGGAGGTCGCCATGAACCAGCGCAGCGCGTCGGCGCCGTGCTCGTTCATCAGCGGGATCGGCTGCAGCACGTTGCCGAGGTGCTTGCTCATCTTGCGGCCGTCCTCGGCGAGGATCAGGCCGAGGCACAGCACGTTCTCGTACGCCGACCGGTCGAACACCAGCGTGCCGACGGTCATCATCGAGTAGAACCAGCCGCGGGTCTGGTCGAGGGCCTCGCAGATGAACTGCCCGGGGTAGGACTGCTCGAAGACGTCCTGGTTGACGTGCGGAGCGCCCCACTGGGCGAACGGCATGGCGCCGGAGTCGTACCACGCGTCGATGACGTCGGGGACGCGGCGGGCCTCGGCGCCGCAGGTGGGGCAGCCGAAGGTGACGTCGTCGACGAACGGCCGGTGCGGGTCGAGGGCGGTGAGATCACGGCCGGCGTGCTCACTCAGCTCCTTCAACGAGCCGACGCAGGTCACGTGGGACTCGTCGGCCGAGCACACCCACAGCGGCAGCGGCGTGCCCCAGTAACGAGACCTGGACAGGGCCCAGTCGACGTTGTTGCGTAGCCACTCGCCGTAACGCCCCTCCTTGATCGTGGCCGGGAACCAGTTCGTCCGGTCGTTCTCGGCGAGCAGCCGGTCCTTGATCCGGGTGGTGCGGATGTACCAGGAGGGGAGCGCGTAGTACAGCAGCGGCGTGTGGCAGCGCCAGCAGTGCGGGTAGCTGTGCTCGAAGTGGCTGCCACGGAAGAGCAGGCCGCGAGCCCGCAGGTCCTCGGTCAGCCCCTCGTCGGCGTCCTTGAAGAACCGGCCGCCGACCTGCGGAACGCTCTGCAGGAAGCGCCCGTCCGGGCCGATCGGGTTGACGACCGGCAGGCCGTACCGCTTGCAGATCGTCATGTCGTCGGCGCCGAACGCCGGAGCCTGGTGGACCAGGCCGGTGCCGTCCTCGACGGTGACGTAGTCGGCCAGCACGACGTAGTGGGCGCCTGGGATGTCGACCAGCTCGAACGGCCGGGAGTACGGCGTGTGCTCCAGCTCGGAGCCCTGGACCCGGTCGACGACCGTCCAGCCCTCGCCGAGCGCGCTCGCGAGCAGCGGCTCGGCCACGATGACCGGGCGCTCGCCGTCCTTGGCCGCGACGACGTACGTCACGTCCGGGTGGACGGCCACGGCGGTGTTGGACACCAGCGTCCATGGCGTGGTGGTCCAGATGAGCAGGTCGGTGCCCTCGAAGCGGCCGGAGGTCACGGGCATCCGCACGTAGACCGACGGGCTGGAGACGTTCTCGTACCCGCCGGGCTGGCCCAGCTCGTGGTCGGACAGCCCGGTGCCGCAGCGGGGGCAGTACGGGGTGATCCGGAAGTCGCGGAACAGCAGGTCCTTGTCCCAGATGACCTTCAGTGACCACCAGACGGCCTCGACGTAGGAGGGGTCCATCGTGCGGTAGGCCTGGGACATGTCGACCCAGTAGCCCATGCGCTCGGTCATCTCCTCGAAGGCGTCCACGTGGCGCCTCACCGACTCGCGGCAGCGCTCGTTGAACTCGGCGATGCCGTACGCCTCGATCTCGGGCTTGCCGGACAGGCCCAGCTCACGCTCGACGGCGACCTCCACGGGCAGCCCGTGGCAGTCCCATCCGGCCTTGCGGGGGACGTTGAACCCGCGCATCGACTTGTAGCGCGGGAAGACGTCCTTGAAGACACGGGCCTCGATGTGGTGCACGCCGGGCATGCCGTTGGCGGTGGGAGGCCCTTCGAAGAAGATCCAGGAGGGGCCGTCCGCGTTCTGTTCGAGCGAGCGTTCGAAGATCTTGCCGTCACGCCAGCGGTCGAGCACCTCCGCCTCGAAGGCGGGCAGGTCGACCTGCGAGGGCAGAGGACGGAAGTAGGGTGATGACATCGTTGGGGCGGACCTCCACGCGAGTGTTCCTCCATGGCGTGGAGGGACGAGGCCGACGGCCCCGCGGTACCACCCTCCTTGGCCTCTTTTCCGAACTTTCCCGAAAAGAGGCCCACTCTTGTCATCGCTGCCGGTTCTACTGAGCTGGTCGCAGCCGTTCCTCCGGCGGCTCAGGGGTGATCTTCCCTCCGGCTCTCGCCCCGGGCTCGCACCATCCCCGGGTCGCTCCTGCGAGTAGGGCACGGAGGTACTCGTCCCCATCAACGCCTTGCAAACTAAAACGATATCCCACGTTGGGGAGAGGACCGACACATTTATGAGGGTGGCGATCAGGGTGCGGCCGGGCGCCGCGCGCGAATCCGTCGGCGGCGGGTACGGCGAGGAGGCGATCGTGGTGAAGGTGAATGCCCGCGCGGTGGACGGAAAGGCCACGGAGGCCGCGCTTCGGGCGGTGGCGGCCGCCTTCGGCGTGCGGCGGGCCGAGGTACGCCTGGTAAGCGGAGCGACAAGCCGGGATAAGATCGTGGAGATCATCGGTAATGACGAGGAATTGACTGAAAGGGCTGCGGTGTTACGGATGACGTAAACGGTCGGCGCGTCGTTTGTTCTTCGGATATGGGCGACCTATGCTTCCCGCACTGCTCATCTGGGGATCGGCGAGGAGGCCTTCATGGCCGGTATGACGCGGGCGGCGAAGACCGCCACCGAAACGAGTGGCGACGCGAGCTGGACCGACGAGGAAATCTCCGGGGTTCGCGGCCGCCTCCAGGGCGAAATCGAAGAGCTCAACGCGGAGGTCGCACGGTCGGAGTCGCAGATCGCCTCCGGCGACATCAGCGACAGCGCCGGTGACGACCAGGCCGATGCGGGGGCCAAGACCTATGAGCGGGAACGCGAGATCGCCCTTACCCTGAATGCGCGAGACCTGGTCGCGCAGAACGAGCGGGCGCTCGCCCGCATCGACGCAGGAACATACGGAGTGTGCGAATCGTGCCACAAGCCGATCGGCAAGGAGCGCCTGCAGGCGTTCCCGAGGGCGACGCTGTGCGTGTCGTGCAAGCAACGGGAGGAGCGCCGCTGAACCCCTCGCCGGACACCGCGGACCGGCCCGACGACGGGCCGGAGCCGCTTCGCGCCAAGCGGATCGGTGCCCTCGCGGTGGTGGCGGTGCTCATCTACGTGCTCGACCTCGCCAGCAAGACGCTTGTGGTGAGGTTCCTGGAGGGCAGGGAGCCGGTCCAGGTGCTCGGCGACCTGCTCCAGGTGCGGGTCATCCGCAACTCCGGAGCGGCGTTCAGCATCGGGACCGGCATGACGATCATCTTCACGGTGATCGCGGCCGGCGTGGTCGTCGCGATCCTGCGCACGGCACGCCGCCTGCGCAGCGTCCCCTGGGCGATCACGCTCGGCCTGCTGCTCGGCGGCGCGATCGGCAACCTGACCGACCGCGTCTTCCGCTACCCCGCGCCCTTCCAGGGGCACGTCGTCGACTGGATCGAGGCCTTCCCGGTCACGCACTTCCCCGTCTTCAACATCGCCGACTCGGCGATCGTCTGCGGCGGCGTCCTCGCGGTCTTCCTCGCCTGGCGGGGCTACCAGATCGACGGGTCCCGCGCCGGCGACGAGTCGACCGGGCAGGCCGGTGAGTCGCGTGGGTGAGCTGCGCAGCCTGCCGGTGCCCGAGGGCCTCGAGGGCGAGCGCCTGGACGCCGCGCTGGCGCGGCTGTTCGGCTTCTCGCGCACGCGCGCGGCCGAGCTGATCTCCGCGGGCGAGGTCCAGGTCGACGGCGCGTCCGCCGCCAAGTCCGACCGGGTGCACGCCGGCGCCTGGCTCGACGTCATGATCCCACCGCCGCCGACCATGCCCGTGACCGTGGCCGAGCCCGTTCCCGGCATGCGCGTCCTGTACGAGGACGACGACATCGTGGTGATCGACAAGCCCATCGGCGTTGCGGCGCATCCCACCGTGGGCTGGACCGGCCCGACCGTCCTCGGGGGCCTGCTGGGCGCCGGGCACCGCGTGGCCACCAGCGGCGCGGCCGAGCGCCAGGGCATCGTCCACCGCCTCGACGCCAACACCACCGGGGTCATGGTGGTCGCCAAGAGCGAGACGGCTTACTCCCGGCTCAAGCGGGCCTTCAAGGAGCGCACGGTCGAGAAGCACTACCACGCGCTCGTCCAGGGCCATCCCGACCCGCTGCGCGGCACCGTGGACGCCCCCATCGACCGGCACCCGTCGGGCGACGGCAGGTTCGCCGTCGTCGCGGGAGGCAAGCCGTCGATCACGCACTACGACACGATCGAGGCATTCCGGGCGGCGTCGCTGCTCGACGTCAAGCTGGAGACCGGCCGCACCCACCAGATCAGGGTCCACATGTCGGCCATGCGGCACCCCTGCGTGGGAGACCTGGCCTACGGCGCCGATCCGACGCTCGCGGCCCGGCTGGGCGTGACCCGGCAGTGGCTGCACGCGGTCTCGCTGGGGTTCGACCACCCGGCGAGCGGCGAGCGGGTGACGTTCACCAGCGACTACCCAGAGGAGCTGGGCAGGTCCCTCGACAAGGTCCGCGGCGAGTCCTGACCCGGGGGGCCTCTACGCCCCCGGCAGGGGGACGCCTCCCTGGACCACCGCCCGGCCGTCCTGGCTCTGGTCGCCCCAGCCCCCGTAGCCCTGGCCGTCTCCCCGGCCCCACTGGTCCCCGGAGTTGCCGTGGGGGTCGGTCCCACTCTCGCTGGGGGGCACCACGTTGTCGGAATTGTTGGTCTTGGTGGGCTCCGAGGACGGCGCGGGGGTGGACTTCCCGCCCCCGTTGTCCTTTTTTTTCGGCTTCTGCTTCCTGTCCCCGGTGGGCTCCGCCGACGACGTGGGTGACGTGGAGGTCCGGGTGGGCGGGGTCTGGTTCTGCGGGTAGGTCTGCGCGGGCGTCTGCCGGGTCACGGTCTCCGCCGGGGGCCGTGCCGTGGGCGTGACCGAGACGGTCACCCGGACGGTGGGAGAGGTGACCGGCGTGGTGGCGCTGCCCGCGGACCGCGCGGTCACCCATGCCAGCCCCCCGGCCACCAGGCCGACCGAGACGATCAGCGCGGTGAGCCCCGCGAGGGCGATGCCACGCCCGCCGCTGCCGGGCCGTGCCTGAGGGGGCCCGGCTCCGGGGGAGGTGACGGCCGGGACGGGCGCGGTCTCCCAAGCGGGCACGGGGACCGGTGACGGTACGGGCGTGGCCGGGGCCGTGGGCTCCGGGTGGATGCCCGCGGCGACCATGCGCAGGTAGCCTTCCGCCTCCGTGGCGGTGAGCCGCTCGGCCGGGTCCTTGTGGAGCAGGCCCATCAGGACGGGGGCCAGCGGCCCGGCCAGGCGCAGGGGTGCGGGCGGGTCGTGCATGACCGCGCCGAGGGTCGCCAGCGGGTTGCCGCGCTGGAACGGCGAGCGCCCCTCGACCGCGACGTACAGGGTGACGCCGAGCGACCACAGGTCGGAGGCGCGCGTCGCCTGGCCCCCCGCCGCCCTTTCCGGGGCGATGAACGCGGGCGTGCCGATGAGCGTGCCCGTACGGGTGACGGAGGAGTCGTCGTCCAGCGTCGCGATGCCGAAGTCGGTCAGCACGGCCCGGCCGCTGTCGCTGGCGAGCAGCACGTTGTCGGGCTTGACGTCCCGGTGCAGCACTCCCGCCTGGTGGGCGGCTCGCAGCGCGGACAGCACCTGCAGGCCGATCTCCGCCGCGCGTGCCGGCGGAAACGGGCCCTGGTCGCGGACCACGGCTCCGAGCGTGTCGGACGGCACGAGCTGGAGCACGATCCAGGGGTGCCCGCTCTCCTCGAAGACGTCGTAGACGGTGGCGACCCCCGCGTGGCTCACCCGCCCGGCGGCACGGGCCTCCCTGAAGGTGCGCACAGAGAAGATCTCGCGTTCGGGGCCGGTTAGCTCCGGAGGCGCGATCAGCTCCTTGACGGCGACCTCGCGCCCGAGAATCTCGTCATGGGCCCGCCAGACGGTGCCCATTCCACCTCGGCCGATTGGTTCAAGCAGACGGTAACGGCCTGCCACGACTCGGTCTGTGAGCTGGGAGGAATCAGGCATGTATGGCTGGCTACCCTGATTTTTGGGCCACATGCCTCAAAAATCAGGACGGGCGGAAACTCACCACAAACCTATCGAAATAGGCAGATTTCTCTGCCCACTGGTCGTCCATGGCGTGGAGGTACAGGGCGAACTGCCGGCCGTCGCCTGTGGTGAAGGCGCGATCGAGGACGTGCGCCCGCCCGGCCCGCGTCTCCCAGGTGAACTCCCAGTCGGCGGTGGGGCGTCCCCGGAAGGTGAGGGACCGGAATCGAAGGAGCCGGTAGCCGGGGAGATTGCCTTTGGCCAGCGCCTGCTTCTCGACCCCGCGCAGGGCGGGCAGCGGATCGCCGGCCGTCCAGGGCGTCGTGTCGATCAACAGGAAGCCGGGCGAGCCGGGAACCCGGAACTTCACGCTGGTCTGCTGCCGCTGGAACTCGACCCAGCCGGCCGGCAGGCTGATCGTGAAGCCCAGAGCGTCGGAGTGGGGCTGCCATCCGGGTGGAAGGGCCGTCGGCCGGGAAGTGGGCGTCCTCGCGGTCGGCACGGCGGCCGGCGAGGTGACCGAGGGAGGCGACGACACAGCGACCGGCGGCCGCGCCGCCGCGCCGCCCGAGAGCTGCCGGTAGCCGTACCACCCGGCCACCCCCAACACGGCCAGCAGCAGTGGCAGGCCCGCGAGCAGGGCGACACGCGAGAACGAGCGGCCCCGCCTCGCGAGATCGGCGGACGCCACGCGGCGCAGCGCCTCCGCGGCCTCGGCGGCGGGCATTCGCTGGCCGGGCTCCTTGCGCAGCAGCCCGGCGATCACGGGGGCCAGCGGCCCGGCGAGGCGCGTGGGCTCGGGCTGGTCGTTGAGCACGGCCGCCATCGTCGGCACGGGAGCACCCCGGTCGAACGGTGGCCTGCCCTCCACGGCGGCGTACAGCGTCGCGCCGAGGGACCACAGGTCGGACTCCGGCACGGCCGGACGGCCCTGCAGGCGCTCGGGTGGTATGAACGCGGGGGTGCCCGACAGGTTGCCGGTCGTGGTGAGGGCCGTCTCCTCGGGCATCGTGGCGATGCCGAAGTCGGTCAGCACGACCCGGCCGCCCTCGGTGAGCAGGACGTTCTCCGGCTTCACGTCGCGGTGCAGCACCCCGGACGCGTGCGCGGCGCGCAGCGCGTCGAGCACCTGGGCGCCGATCCGCGCGACGGCGCGCGGATCGAGAGGGCCGCTCGTACGGACGACCTCGCCGAGCGAGCGGGACTGGACGAGCTGCATGACGATCCAGGGCCGGCCGTCCTCCTCGATGACGTCGTGGACGACCACCACCGACGGATGGTCGAGACGCCCGGCGGCCCGCGCCTCGCGGATGGTGCGCCGGTTGAAGGCCGTGCGGTCCTCGTCGCTCATCGCGCGGTAGAGGACCTCCTTGACCGCCACCGGGCGATCGAGGAGCTCGTCGTGGGCCCGCCACACCACGCCCATGCCGCCACGGCCGATCGGCTCCAGCAGTTGGTATCTGCCGGCGACCCGGCGCTGCGTCTCCGCGGTCACGTCGCCCCGCCCCTCCATTTCCGTTTCCGCATCGTCCCATAACCCCGCCCTGCCGGGAACGTGACGGCTACTTGGCGGGTTGGAAGGTGGCGGTGAAGGTGTGGAAGAGGTCGAGGTTCTTGTTCCAGTCCTTCTCGGCCGTCTTCCAGTAGATGGCGTACCCGTGGTGCTTGTCGGTGACGAAGCCCCGGTTGATGACGTGTGACCGGCCGCCGCCGAAGGTGAACTCCCAGTCGGCCGCGGTCTTCCAGTAGTCCACCGCCTTGATGCGGATCAGCTTGTAGCCCCCGAAGCGGCCCCTCGCGCCCGGCTCCTGGTTCTCCCAGTCCTTCTTCGCGTCCGACTTCGGAGAGCTGGTCTGGTCGATCAGCAGGTAGCTGTTCGGGTCGGGACCTCGGAAGATCACCTGCGTGCCCCGCTGCTCGCTGCGCCTCCACCCCTTGGGCAGGGCGATGGAGAACCCGCTGCCGTCGTTGTACTTGTGCCACCCGGCTGGGGTGTCGGCCGGGCTGGACGTGCTCGGCGTCGGGGTGGGCGTGGGCGTGGGTGTCGCGGTCTCGCTGGGGGAGGCGGGCGGCGAGGACGGGGAAGTGGAGCCCGAGGTGCCCGAGGCGGAGGAGGACGGCGCCGTGGCCGACGCCGAGGAACCGTTCGTTCCGCCCTGCGCGATGTCGCCGGCGTGACGGGCGCCGAGCCACAGGGCGATGCCGGCCACGACGAGGATGGCGGCGATGGTCGCCAGCGCGATGCGAAGGATCGGCAGCGGCCTGCCGGTCCGCTCCTCGCCGGGCCGCATCGGGATCATCGAAGGAGCGACCGAGGTCGGCGCCTGGCCCGCAAAGGACGTGTCCGGCTCGGCGGGGGGAGGCATCCCGGGCCCGTTCACCGGCGAGCCCGCGTTCCATCGGGGGTCGGTGTGGGGTGAAGGCTCGGCGTACGGGCGCTTCCGCGCCTCCGGCCGCGTCTCCGCCTCGGCGCCTCTCACCGGCCTCGGAACCCGCGTCGGACGGTGCGCCTCGGCGTGCCCGGTATGTCCCGCCTCTTCAGCCCGTGAGGCCTCCGCGGCAGGCGTGGCCTGCGCGGCTTCGGCGGCGAGTTCGACGCGCGAGGAGGCTTCGGCCGGTTCACTCGGCTTGACCGGTTGTACGGGCGCCACCGGGGTCTTGGGCGTGGGACGGGAGACCGGAGGCGCCTGTTCCGGGGCGTTGGCCGGCCCCGCCATCTGCCCCTGGCCCGCCTCGGGCTTCTGGGCCGCCTCGCCCGGCTGGGCCTGGCCGGCCGCCGCTTGAGACGGCCGCGCCTGCGGCTTGCGCGCCTCGGGCCGCTCGGAAGCCGGAACCTGCCTGGGCGCGGGAACCTGTTCGGACGCAGGGGGCCGGCCGGACGGCGGCGCCTGGCCGGGCGCAGGGGCCTGCTTGAGCGACTGGACCTGTTCCAGCGCATCCGCCCCTTCGGGAGCCTCGGGCCGGGAGCCGTCCCTGGGCTCCTTCGGCGGCTTTCGCGGAGGGCTGGTGGCGGGCACGGGAAGCGGGGTGGCGGGCAGCGTGCGCCGGCTCGTCGTCGGAACGGAGGAACGGTCCTCGGCGATGCTCCGCAGCATGCGCTCGGCCTGGTCGGCGGTGAGGCGCTCGGCGGGGTTCTTCTCCAGCAGGCCGGAAAGGACGGCGCCGAGGCGCCCGGCTCGCAGGGCGGGCTCCGGCTCGTCGTTCAGCACGGCGTGCATCGTGGCCATCGCCATGCCCTTGTCGTGGGGCGGGCGGCCCTCGACGGCGGCGTACAGCGTGGCGCCGAGCGACCACAGGTCCGACTCGCGCTGGGCGGCATGTCCCCGAAGCCGCTCGGGGGCGATGAAGGCGGGCGTGCCGACGAGCCCGGTGCGGGTCATCGTCGTGTCGGTCTCCATGCGGGCGATGCCGAAGTCGGTCAGCACCACCCGGCCGTCATCGGTGAGGAGAACGTTCTCGGGCTTGACGTCGCGGTGCAGGACCCCGGCGGCGTGGGCGGTGCGCAGCGCCTCCAGGATCTGAAGCCCGATCTCCGCGGTCATGCGGACCGGCAGCGGACCGTCGTCGCGCAGGACCTGCCCCAGCGACCGGGAGTCGACCAGCTGCATGACGATCCACGGGCGGCCGTTCTCCTCGATGACGTCGTGCACCACGACGACGTTCGGGTGGGTCAGCCTTCCGGCCGCGCGCGCCTCGCGCAGAGTGCGGCGGTTGAGCTCGGCGATCTCGTCGTCCTGAGGGTCGCCGGGATACCGGATCTCCTTGACCGCCACGGCGCGGTCGAGCAGCTCGTCGTGGGCACGCCAGACGGTGCCCATGCCACCGCGGCCGATCGGCTCCAGTAGCTGGTAGCGGTCGGCCACGCGGCGTCCCTGCTGTCGTTCACCCGGCCGTGCTTCCGACATCACCCGCCGCTACCCCCTTCCAGGCGAATGAATCGTCCCATAGAGGTGCCCACGTGCAAACGCGTGCTTCCTCGGCACCGTCCACCATGTGAGATATCATGTCCATCAAATGGCGGTCGGCTGCTAGCCTCAGTGCTATGACTTGCTGTTTCATGTTCACGAGGCCGGTTCTGAGAGGGCCGGTCGCCATCATATGAAGTAGTGACCATCCGGAGCCGGCAGAGGGCGGAGACAGAGGGTGTCTCTGCCTTTTCGTCATTCCACACCTCCCGCCGGCTCGCGGACGCCGCGGCCGGCGCCCACAGAGGGAGCCGACATGTCATCGACCGGGCAGCCAGGCGCGCGCACTGTACGGATCGGGAACCTCTCCGTCGGAGACGGCCCGGTGGTCCTCCTTGGAGGTGCCGCCGATCCCGGAGAGGGCGGTGACGGGCGATGGCTGAGCCTGCGCGGCCGCACCGGCGCAGGCGCTGTCGCGGAGGCGAGGGCCCGATGGGAAGGGCCGCTGCTCGTGGAGCCGGGCGTGGCCGGGGACCTGCCCGAGATCGCCGCGCACGCCGACGGAGTGGTGGTCGGAGCGGCGTGGACGGGTGATCTCCCGCTCGTGCGGGCGGCGGCCAGGCTGGGCCTCCCCCTCGTGGTGCAGCGGGGCCATGGGAGCACCCTGGACGAGTGGCTGGACGTCGTCGATCACTGCGCGGCCGAGGGCAACGACGGCGTGGTGCTGTGCGAGAGCGGCGGCCGTACGGACGCCACCCACCCGGCCGTGGACCTCGAGCTCGTCCGGGCCGCCAGGCGGCGGACGGGACGCCCGGTCCTCGCTGGGGCCGGCGTGGACGCGGGGCTGGCCGGAGCGGCGGTGGCGGCCGGAGCGGACGGCCTGTGGCTCGACCCGGCGGCGGGCGCGGAGACGGTGACGGCGGCGCGTGAGGCCGTCACCCTGGTCGGCGCGCTCGTACGCCAGGAGGACCCGGGAACGCTGGCGGCGGCGCGTGAGGCCATCGACCGGGTGGACGCGGCCCTCGCCGTGCTGCTGGAGCGGAGGGCGTCCCTGGCGGGCACCGTGCAGAGGCTCAAGCCCGTCGGCGGCTTCGCCGGGCGGGACATGGAACGCGAGCGCCGCCTGGTCGCCGCGATGGCCCGCCGCGCGCCTCGCCTGGGCGCGGTACGGCTCGCGCCCATCATGAACGCCGTCATAGAAGGCGGCCTTCACCTGGCCGAGGAGCTCAGGTCCGAATCGCGGGAGAATGGCCCTGAGCCCTCGCCGGAGAGCGACAGACGGGGCCCGGCGGGGGCGGAGGCGCTCGCCGGCCGGGGCCCGGATCACGATTGATACTGAGGGGCCGGGTGTGCCACGAGAGGTCGCCGTCACGGCGTAGGCTCTCATCCGCCGCACCGGATCGAGGGGAGAGGGACGGCCCGCATGGCTGATTCGTTTGTGCATCTGCACGTTCACACCGAGTACTCCATGCTTGACGGCGCGGCGCGGTTGAAGCAGATGTTCGAACAGGTCGGCGACCTTGAGATGCCGGCCATCGCGATCACCGACCACGGCAACATGCACGGCGCCTACGACTTCTACAAGCAGGCGACCGGAGCCGGGATCAAGCCGATCATCGGCATCGAGGCCTATGTCGCCCCGGCGTCCCGGCACCAGAAGAAGCCGGTGCTGTGGGGTGAGCCGCACCAGAAGCGCGACGACGTTTCCGCGGGTGGCTACTACACCCACATGACGATCTGGGCGAAGAACGCCAAGGGCCTGAGCAACCTCATGAAGCTCTCCTCGCGTGCCTACACCGAGGGCTTCGTGCGCAAGTGGGCCCGCATGGACGCCGAGCTGCTCGCCGAGCACGCCGAGGGGCTCATGGCCACGACCGGCTGCCCCTCGGGCGAGGTTCAGACCCGCCTGCGCCTTGGGCAGTACGACGAGGCGCTAGCGGCGGCGGCGAGGTTCCAGGAGCTGTTCGGCAGGGAGAACTACTACCTCGAGATCATGGACCACGGGCTCGACATCGAGCGCCGCGTCCGCGACGGGCTCACCCGCATCAGCAAAGAGCTCGCCATCCCGCCGCTGGTCACCAACGACTCCCACTACACCTACGAGTCGGACTCCACCTCCCACGACGCGCTCCTGTGCATCCAGACCGGCAAGCAGCTGGCCGACCCCGACCGGTTCCGCTTCGACGGCAGCGGCTACTACATCAAGTCCGCCGACGAGATGCGGGCGGTCGACTCCTCCGAGCTGTGGGCCGAGGGCTGCCGCAACACGCTGCTGGTCGCCGAGAAGGTCGATCCGACCGGCATGTTCGGCTTCAAGAACCTGATGCCGACCTTCCCCATCCCTGACGGGGAGAGCGAGGAGAGCTGGTTCCGCCAGGAGGTCTGGCGAGGCATGGAGCGCCGCATGCCCGAGGGCTTCGACGAGGAGCACCGGGCGCAGGCCGAGTTCGAGATGAACGTCATCCTGCAGATGGGGTTCCCTTCCTACTTCCTCGTGGTCGCCGACTTCATCATGTGGGCGAAGCTCAACGGCATCCGGGTCGGTCCCGGCCGTGGCTCGGCGGCCGGCTCGCTGGTGGCGTACGCGCTGGGCATCACCGACCTCGACCCGCTGCCGCACGGCCTGATCTTCGAGCGGTTCCTCAACCCCGATCGTGTCTCCATGCCCGACGTCGACATCGACTTCGACGAACGTCGGCGCGGTGACGTGATCCGTTATGTGACGGAGAAGTACGGCGTGGAGAAGGTCGCCATGATCGCGACCTTCGGCACCATCAAGGCGAAGGCTGCCATCAAGGACGCGGCCCGCGTCCTCGGCCATCCGTACGCGCTGGGCGACAAGGTCTCCAAGGCGTTCCCGCCCGCGGTGATGGGCAAGGACATCCCGCTGTCGGGCATCTTCGACAAGGAGCACCCGCGCTTCAACGAGGCCGGTGAGCTGCGCAGGCTGTACGAGGAGGACGTCGACGTCAAGTCGGCGATGGACCTCGGCAAGGGCCTGGAGGGCCTGATCCGCCAGACCGGCGTGCACGCGGCCGGCGTCATCATGTCGTCGGAGGTGCTGACCGACTACATCCCGATCATGCGCCGCGACTCCGACGGCGTGATCATCACGCAGTTCGACTACCCGACCTGCGAGACGCTCGGCCTGCTCAAGATGGACTTCCTGGGCCTGCGCAACCTCACGATCCTCGACGACTGCCTGAAGATGATCGAGTCCACCACGGGCGAGAGCATCGACCTGCTCAAGCTGCCGCTGGACGATTCCAAGACCTACGAACTGCTCGGTCGCGGCGACACCCTGGGCGTGTTCCAGCTGGACGGCGGCGGCATGCGCTCGCTGCTGCGGCTGATGAAGCCCGACAACTTCGAGGACTGCTCCGCCCTCATCGCGCTCTACCGTCCCGGCCCGATGGGTGCCGACTCCCACACCAACTACGCGCTGCGCAAGACCGGCCAGCAGGAGATCACCCCGATCCACCCCGAGTTCGAGGAGTCTCTCGCCGAGATCCTCGGCACGACGTACGGCCTGATCATCTATCAGGAGCAGGTCATGGCCATCGCGCAGAAGGTCGCCGGGTTCTCTCTCGGCAAGGCCGACCTGCTGCGCCGCGCGATGGGCAAGAAGAAGAAGTCCGAGCTGGACAAGCAGTTCGAGTCCTTCGAGCAGGGCATGAAGGACAACGGCTACTCGGCCGCCGCCATCAAGACCCTCTGGGACATCCTGCTTCCCTTCTCCGACTACGCCTTCAACAAGGCCCACAGCGCCGCCTACGGCCTCATCGCCTACTGGACCGCCTACCTCAAGGCCAACTACCCCTCCGAATACATGGCCGGCCTGCTGACCTCCGTAAAGGACGACAAGGACAAGTCGGCGCTCTACCTGGCCGAGTGCCGGCGCATGGGCATCAAGGTGCTCCCCCCGGACGTCAACGATTCCGACTTCGACTTCACCCCGCGCGGCACCGACATCCGTTTCGGCCTCTCGGCCATCCGCAACGTCGGCGCCAACGTGGTGGACGGCATCATCTCCGCCCGCAAGGAGAAGACCCGCTTCGCCGACTTCAAGGACTTCCTGCGCAAGGTTCCCATGGTCGTCTGCAACAAGCGGGTCATCGAGTCGCTGATCAAGGCCGGCGCCTTCGACTCCTTCGGCCACGTGCGCAAGGGCCTGGTCATGGTGCACGAGCAGGCCGTCGACGCGATCATCGACATCAAGAAGAACGAGGCCATCGGCCAGGACTCGCTGTTCGGGGCGATCGACGGAGCCGAGGACCAGACCTTCGACGTGCAGATCCCGGCGGGGGAGTGGGACAAGTCCACCCTGCTGGTCTTCGAGCGCGAGATGCTCGGCCTGTACGTCTCCGACCACCCGCTGTTCGGCGTCGAGCACATCCTGTCCGGAGGCGCCGACTGCTCGATCGCCGCGCTCCAGGCCGACGAGCGTCCAGACGGGCAGGTCGTCACGGTGGGCGGCATCCTGACCGGCCTGCAGCGGAAGGTCACCAAGAAGGGCGACACCTGGGTGCTCACCACCCTGGAGGACCTCGAAGGCGCCATCGAGGTCATGATCTTCCCGTCGGCCTACCAGCTCTGCGCCACCTTGCTCGCCGAGGACGCCATCGTTTTCGTCAAGGGCAGGCTGGACAAGCGGGAGGACGTCGCCAAGATCGTCGCGATGGAGGTCTCCGCGCCCGACCTGTCCATGGAGTCGGGCGGCCCGCTGGTGGTCAGCCTCGCGCTGACCCGCTGCACGCCGCCGGTGATCGGCCGCCTGAAAGAGGTGCTCACCACGCACCGAGGCACGACCGAGGTCCACCTCCAGCTCCACAACGGCCCCAAGACCACCGTCATGCGCCTGGACGACCGGCTCAGGGTGACCCCGTCACCCGCTCTCATGGGCGATCTGAAGCAGCTGCTCGGCCCCGCCTGCGTCGGCGCCTGAGCCCAGCGCGCGCGGTCACCAGCCGTCCTCGTACCGCACGCGGCGGCGCGGCTTCCAGCCGTCGTCGGCCGGGCGCTCGCTCGGCGGGTCGTCCCAATCATGGCGGGTCCTGTAGCGGCGATGCCGGGGCGCCCACGGGTCCTCCTCCGGCGTGATCCAGAAGGGGTCCCATCCGTAGTCGTCGGCCGCCCGGCGCCAGTGGCGGTGCAGCCCGCGCTCCCGTCGTCCGCCATCCTCCCTCGGCTCCAGGCGGGGGTCGACGAGCTGGTCCTCGGGTTTCAGCCCCGGAGTGGACCCGCCGCCGAACCGGTGCATGTCGGGCGCGGTGAACGACGTCTCCGGGATGTACCGCAGCGCCCCCTCCATGGACCGCACCCAGATCGGCCCCGGAAGCGACGCCCCCTGGACGCTTCCGTAGTACTGGCCGCCGATCTCCACGTTGGTCAGCGGGTACTTGTAGGCGCCCCTGATGTCGCCGACGCTGACGGCCGCCGCCAGGTCCGGGGTGTATCCGGCGAACCAGGCCGAGGTGTAGCCGTTGTTGGTCCCCGTCTTGCCCGCCGCCGCCCGGCCGATGCCCTGTCCCTTCATCGTGCCCTTGGTGAAGACCCCGGACAGGACATGGTTGACGGCGTCGGCGACCTCCTGCTCCATCGCCTCGGCGCAGCTCGGCGATATCGCCGTACGCCGGCCTCGCCGCTCGGATATCTCCAGGATCGCCATGGGACGGCAGTAGCGGCCGCGCGCCCCGAACGCCGCGAAGGCGGCCGCCACCGTCACCGGGTCCATCTCGTTGACCCCGAGGGTGAAGGTCGGCACCTCCTTGAGCGGCAGGCCGTCCGCCCGTACGACGCCGAGCGACCTCGCCGTGCGGACCACGTCACACAGCCCGACGTCGCGCTCCAGCATCATGTAGAAGATGTTGACCGACTGCCAGGTGCCGGTGGCCAGGCTGTACGGGCCGCCCTGGCCCTCGCCGCTGGCGTTGTGGACGACCGTGTTGGTGTCGTTGACCCTCTTCCCCGAGCAGTCCTTGTACCCCGAGGAGGGCTCGAAGCTGCCTGGCGTGTTGAAGCCCTGATCGAACCGCCAGCCCTTCGCCAAGGCCGTGGCCAGCGTGAACGCCTTGAACGTCGACCCCGCCTGGAACCCCAGCCCGCCGCCGTGGGCCTTGTCGGCGGGAAGGTTGTAGGTCGTCCTCGGGCCGTCGTTCCTGTCGCCGGGGTTGATCCCGTACCCCTTGCTGGCCGCGAGCGCGCGGATCCGGCCCGTACCCGGCTCCACCATGGCCTCGGCGGCCACCTCGTTGTCCTTGGGGTGCACGTGCGCGGAGATCGCGTGCTCGGCGGCCCGCTGCGCCGTGCGGTCGAGGGTCGTCCTGATCACCAGGCCGTCGCGGTACAGGCGGCGCTCCCGTTCCCCGCGGGTCTGGCCGAAGGCCGGGTTGGTGACGATCTCCTTCTGCACATAGAGGCAGAAGAACGGGTACTCGCTCTCGGAGCACCCGCCGGGCTCGGGCCGCAGGCTGAGTGCCAGGGGTGCCGCCTTGGCGGCGTCGGCCCGCACCTGGGGGATCATCTTGAGCTGGGCCATCCGGTCGAGCACGAGGTCGCGGCGTTCCAGCAGCCGTTCCTGGTGCTCGGGGCCGAGGGTCGGGTCGGTGAAGTACGGCGTGCGCACGGCGCCCGCGAGGGTCGCGGCCTGCGCCGGGGTCAGCGCGGCGGCGGAGATGCCGAAGAACCGCTGCGCCGCGGCCTGGACGCCGAAGGCGCCCCCGCCGAAGTAGGCGATGTTGAGATAGCGCACCAGGATCTGGTCCTTGGTGTACTTCCTCTCCAGCCCCATGGCGTAGCGCAGCTCCTGCAGCTTCCTGCGGATGCTCGGCGCGCGGGCCAGGTCGCGCTCGGCCTCGGAGTGGGCGTTCTGCAGCAGGATGTTCTTCACGAGCTGCTGCGTCAGCGAGGACCCGCCCTGGCGGATGCTGCCGGCCTTGGTGTTCGCGATGATCGCGCGCAGCGTGCCCTTGAGGTCCAGCCCGGCGTGCTCGTAGAACCGGGAGTCCTCGATGGCGACCATCGCCTTGAGCATGATGGGCGCGATCCTGCCGATGTCGACGGACTGCCGGTTCTGGACGTAGAACTGCGCGAACTGCTTGCCGTCCTTGTCCAGCAGCCGGGTGCGCTCAGGCAGCGGGGCCTCGCGCAGCATGGTTGGCACTTCGAAGAAGTCGTGGGCGGCGCTGCGCGTCATGATGCCGGCCCCGCCGACCGCCGGGAGCGCGACCGCCGCGACCAGGAGCCCGCCGATCACGCCCGCCACGCCGAGCGTCGCGACGCCCTCGAGCGCAGAGCGCTCCCGAAGGCGGCGCTGCGCGGACTCGCCGCCGGGCGTGCGGCGGCCGTCGGATCCCGAGGTCACGGGATAGAAACTGCGACTGCGGGAACGTCGGCAAACGCCCCCCGCGGAAAGCTTTACGCTTCCCGGTTGATCTTCAACCCAAGTGAGGTGAACTGGTCGAAAACGCGGTGGTACCCGCGCTCGATGTGGTGGACGCCGCGCAGCGTCGAGGTGCCCTCGGCCACCGCCGCGGCGAGCACCGCGGAGAACCCGGCGCGGATGTCGGGCAGGGTGACGTCGGCGCCCCGGAGCTTGGAGACGCCCCTGACCACCGCGGAGTGACGGGCGTTGGTGTCGTGGTAGCGGCAGGCGGGGCCGCCCAGGCACACGTCGAAGATCTCGATCTCGCAGCCCATCTTCTGCAGCGCCGGAACGTACACGAGCCGGTTCTCGAAGACGGTCTCGTGCAGGACCGACATGCCCTCGGCCTGCGTGAACAGGACCATCAGCGGTGTCTGCCAATCGGTCATGAAACCGGGGTGCGTGTCGGTCTGCACGGCGGCGGCCCGCAGGCCGTCCGGCGCGGAGGCGGTCAGCCAATCATCGGTGATGTCGAACTGCGCGCCCATGCGCGCCAGCGTCGTGATGGCGGTGACGAGCCGGTCCTGCGGGCAGCCGTGCACCCGGACCTCGCCTCCGGTGATCAGCCCGGCCACGAGGTAGGAGAAGGCCTCGATGCGGTCGCCCGCGAGCCAGGTGGAGGCGCCGCGCAGGCGCTCGACGCCCTCGATGACGATGCGGCGGTCGGGGCTCAGCTCGATGCGCGCCCCCATGCGCTGCAGGAACAGCGCCAGCTCGACCACCTCGGGCTCGGTGGCCGCGCCCTTGATGACCGTCTTGCCCTCGGCGAGCACGGCGGACAGCAGGATCGTCTCGGTCGCGCCGACGCTGGGGTAGGGGAGCTCGATGCGGGTGCCGCGCAGCCGGGTGGCCTTGGCCACGATGCCGGCGTCGCTAACCTCGATCTCGGCGCCCATCGACCGGAGCGCCTCGACGTGGAAGTTGACCGGCCGCCGCCCGATGGGGTCGCCGCCGACGAGCGGGACGAACGCCTCACCGGCCAGGTGCAGCAGCGGGCCGAGCATCAGGATCGGGATGCGGTTGAGCCCGGTGAAGGCCTCGGGCACCCGGGGCCGGATCTCCGGGCCGCGCTCCAAGGTGATCTCGCGCTGGTTGATCTGCACCTCGATGCCGAGGGCCTCCAGCATCGCGGCGGTGATGCCGACCTCGCCGACCTCGGGGGCGTTGTGCAGCGTGCTCGGGCCGCTGCCGAGCATCGCCGCGACCATGTGCTTGGACACGGCGTTCTTGGAACCGCGTACTTCGACGTCCCCCCGCAGAGGTCCGGACGACTCGATCAGCCATACCTCTTCGCTCACGGGGGACAGCCTAACCGTGCCCCGGGCGTGGCCGAAGGCGCGCCCGTCGGGGGCGGTCGGTAACATGTGCGGATCCGCACGCTGGTGCAGGGACGCGTGACAGGCGAGGTGATCGAGTGCGGCATCTGCGGGATTTCGGGCTGACCGTCGTCGTGCTCGCCCTTCTGGGCGTCGCGGCGGGTTTCCTGTGGTCGGCGCTCGCCCCCCGCACGCCGTACGTCATCACCAAGGCGGGCCCCGAGCTGACCGACCCCACCACCCAGTCCCTGATCGCGGCCGACGGCTGGTTCGCCGTGGTCACGGGCGTGGCCGGGCTCGCGTGCGGCATCGTCGCCTACATGCTCGCCCGCAAGGGCCGCCCGATCGCCATGCTGGCGGGGCTCGCGGTCGGTGGCATGTTCGCCGGCTTCCTCGCGCTCAGCGTCGGCACCTCGCTCGGCGGTTCGATGGTCCAGGCGGCGGCGCCGGGCTCGGCGGGCGTCGGATCCACGGTCGACGTGCTCGCCGTCACGGCCCACGGAGTGCTGCTGAGCTGGGCGGTCGTCGCGGTCGCGGTCTTCGGCATCCTCGAGTCCGTCGACGGCTACCGCGACTCGCCACCGCGCCGGCCGGCCGCCGGCGAGGCCCAGGACGGGGAGCTCTAGGCGCGCAGCGCCGGGCGGGTGGCACCGTGGCCGGTCGCCTGCTCGAAGGCGTACGCCGTCTTGAGCACCGACAGGTCGGCCCACGGCCGCCCGACGATCTGCACGCCGACGGGCAGGCCGCCCGGGGTGAACCCGCACGGCACCGAGGCCGCCGGCGCGTGCAGGACCGAGATCCAGTACGCCGAGCGCATCCACGAGATGTAGTCGGGCATCGGCGTCCCGGCGACCTCGGTGACATACGGCTGGCCGACGGGGAAGGGCGGCACCTGGCTTACCGGGGCGATCAGGATGTCGTAGGTGTCGAAGAAGGCGTTCACGCGCTGGAACAGCCCGCTGCGCAGGCGCTCGGCGCGTGCCAGGTCGGCGCCGGTGACCCGGCGTCCCTGCTCGACGTTCCAGGCGACGTTCGGGCCGAGCAGCTCGAGCGGAAGGTCGCCGAAGCTGTTCGCGTAGTGCCAGGCGCGGTAGGTGCGGAAGGCGTCCTCGGCGTCGGAGAGGTCGAGGACCACCTGCTCGACCTTCGCGCCGAGGTCCGCGAGCACGCCCGGCGCCCGCGCGGTAACCTCGGCCGTCTCCGGGTCCACGGGCAGGCCGCCGAGGTCTGGGCTCCAGGCGACTCTCAGGCCCGTGACGTCGGACTCCAGAGGCCCGGCGAAGCTCGAGCCGTCCTCGCGGATCGCGTACGGCGAGGTGGGCGCGAAGCCGGAGACTACGCTCATCAGCAGCGCGGCGTCGCCCACCGTCCTCGCCATGGGACCTGAGACGCCGAGGCTGAACCACGCCGAGGTCGCCGAGGCGTCGGGCACCCGGCCGGGGGTCGGCCGCAGCCCGACCACGTTGCAGAACGACGCGGGGTTGCGCAGGGATCCGCCCATGTCGGAGCCGTCGGCCAGCGGCACCATGCCGGAGGCCAGCGCGGCGGCGGCCCCGCCGCTGCTGCCACCCGCGCTCCGGCTCAGGTCGTACGGGTTGCGGGTGGGGCCGAACACCTCGTTGACGGTGTGCGAGCCGGTGCCGAACTCGGGGGTGTTGGTCTTGCCTAGCGTGACCGCGCCCGCCGCACGGGAGCGCCGTACCACCAGGGCGTCGGCCGTGGGCACGTGCTCGGCGAAGATCGGCGAGCCGTACGTCGTGCGAATGCCGGCGGTGTCCGTCAGGTCCTTGTAGGCGATGGGCAGACCGTGCAGCGGCCCCTGCCAGTGGCCGCGGGCGAGGCCGTCGTCGAGCTTCCTCGCCTCGGCGAGCGCCTGGTCGGCGACCAGCGTGACGACCGCGTTGACCTGGCCGTTGACCTCGTCGATCCGCCGGAGACAGGCCTCGGTCAGCTCAACCGCGCTGATCTGCCTGGAGCGTAGGAGGTCGAGCATCTCGGTGGCGGACAGGTAGAACAACTCGGTCACTCTTGCTCCTTAGGGAGGCGGTCCTTTGGCAGGTCACGCCAGTCTGGCCAGCCGGATCGCCGGAAGGCGACGGCAAGGGTTGCCAAGCGTGGTCAGGAGGCCTTGCCGATGGGGGCGGTGGCCCCCCGGGTCAGCCGCACGAGCTCGCCGGGCGCGGCCTCGATCTGCAACCCTCGGCGCCCCGCCGAGAAGAAGATCGTCTCGAACTCCAGCGCCGAGGAGTCGATCACGGTCGGCAGGGCCTTTCGCTGGCCCAGCGGGCTGATGCCGCCGACGACGTAGCCGGTGACCCGCTCGACCTTGGCCGCGTCGGCCATCGCCGCGCGCTTGCCGCCCAGGGCGGCGGCGAACGCCTTCAGGTCGAGCTTCCCCGACACGGGCACGACCGCGACCGCGAGCCCGGTGTCGACCTCGGCCACCAGGGTCTTGAAGATCCGCTCGTAGGGCAGCCCGAGCGCGTCGGCGGCCTCCTCGCCATAGGCCTGGGCGTTCGGGTCGTGGTCGTAGGGGTGGAGCGTGAAGCCGACCTCGGCCTTGGCCAGCGCCACGGTGGCGGGAGTGCCCTGACCACCCTTGTTCTTCGTCTTGCTCACGGCCCCCAGCTTAACGGCAAGTTAAAATCTACAATGTAAAGCCGTCGTCCGAATGGCGGACTGGAACCGGAACGGGGCCCCGCCCTCCGTAGACTGGACCGGTGATATCCCGTATCGACCTGCGCGGGTCCCTTCCGGAGAACCTGCGCGACGTGCTGCCCCGTGCCGAGCTCGACGTCGAGGCCGCCCTTTCGCAGGTGCGGCCCATCTGCGACGACGTGCGCCATAGGGGAGTGGCGGCCGTGCGGGAGCTCACCCTCCGGTTCGACGGTGTCGAGCTCGGCTCCACCCGCGTGCCCGTCGCCGCCCTCGGCGCGGCTCTCGAGGGACTGAGCCCCGCCGTGCGCGCCGCGCTTGAGGAGTCGATCCGCCGCGCCCGGCTGGTCCACCGCGACCAGCGCAGGACCGACACGACCACCGAGGTCGTGCCCGGCGGCACGGTCACCGAGCGGTGGGTCCCGGTCGACCGGGTCGGGCTGTACGTCCCGGGCGGCCGCGCGGTCTACCCCTCGAGCGTCGTGATGAACGTCGTGCCGGCGCAGGAGGCCGGGGTGCCGTCCCTGGCGGTGTCCTCGCCGCCGCAGGCCGAGTTCGGCGGCCTGCCCCACCCGACGATCCTGGCGGCGTGCGCCCTGCTCGGCGTCGACGAGGTGTACGCCGTCGGCGGCGCGCAGGCCGTGGCGATGTTCGCCTACGGCACCGAGGAGTGCCCCCCGGTCCGCATGGTCACCGGCCCCGGCAACATCTGGGTCGCCGCCGCCAAGCGCCTGCTCAAGGGCCGCATCGGCATCGACTCCGAGGCGGGCCCGACCGAGATCGCCGTCCTCGCCGACGACACCGCCGACCCCGTCCACGTGGCCGCCGACCTGATCAGCCAGGCCGAGCACGACGTGATCGCGGCCGCGGTGCTGGTCACCACCAGCGAGAAGCTCGCCGAGGCCGTCGAGAAGGAGCTGCCAGGGCAGGTCGCCGCCGCGCGGCACGCCGGGCGCATCGCCGAGGCCCTCGCGGGGCCCCAGTCGGGCATCGTGCTGGTGTCCACCGTCGACGACGGGCTCGAGGTCGTCGACGCCTACGCCGCCGAGCACCTGGAGATCCAGACCGCCGACGCCCGCGCGGTCGCCGCCCGCGTACGCAACGCCGGCGCCGTCTTCATCGGGCCGTACGCCCCGGTCTCCCTTGGCGACTACATGGCCGGCTCCAATCACGTGCTGCCGACGGGCGGCTGCGCCTGCCATTCCTCCGGCCTGTCGGTGCAGACGTTCCTGCGCGGCATCCACGTGGTCGACTACACCCGTGAGGCCCTGGAGGAGGCCGCGCCGCACATCTACGCGCTGTCCGGCGCCGAAGACCTCCCCGCCCACGGCGCCGCCGTCCGCGCGAGGTTCGACGGGGGCCCACGATGACGCCGGTGAGATCGGTCAGGCTCCAGGACCTGCCGATCCGTGACGACCTGCGCGGCCGCTCGCCGTACGGCGCGCCCCAGATCGACGTGCCCGTCCGGCTGAACACCAACGAGAATCCCTACCCGCCCTCACCCGCGCTGGTCGCCGACCTGGCCGAGGCCGTACGCCGTGACGCCTCCGAGCTCAACCGCTACCCCGACAGGGACGCCGTGGCCCTGCGCGAGGATCTCGCGGCCTACCTCGGCCACGGGCTCGCGGTGGAGCAGGTCTGGGCGGCCAACGGCTCCAACGAGGTGCTCCAGCAGATCCTCCAGGCGTTCGGCGGTCACGGAAGGTCGGCACTGGGCTTCGAGCCGTCCTACTCCATGCACCCGATCATCACGACGGGCACCTCCACCCGGTGGATCTCCGGGGCCAGGGAGGACGACTTCGGAATCGACCCCGGCAAGGCCGTCGCGGCGGTCGAGGAGCACCGCCCCGACATCGTGTTCCTGACCAGCCCCAACAACCCGACGGGCACGGCCCTGCCGCTGGAGGTCATACAGCGGGTGGCCGAGGCCGCGCCCGGCATGGTCGTGGTCGACGAGGCGTACTTCGAGTTCGCCCGCACCGGCACGCCGAGCGCGCTGAGCCTGCTGCCGGGCAACCCCCGGCTGATCGTCACTCGCACCATGTCGAAGGCGTTCGCCATGGCCGGCACCCGTCTCGGCTACCTCGCGGCCGATCCGGCCGTGATCGAGGCGCTGCTGCTGGTCCGCCTGCCGTACCACCTGTCCACGCTGACCCAGTCGGCGGCGCGGGTCGCGGTCGCGCACCGTGACGAGCTGCTCGGCACCGTCGACCGGCTGCGGGCCGAGCGCGACGCCTGCGTGAGCTGGCTCAGGACGCGCGGCCTGTCGGTGGCCGACTCCGACGCCAACTTCGTGCTGTTCGGCCGGTTCCCCGACCGCCGCGCGGTCTGGGAGGCGCTGCTCGCGCACGGCGTGCTGATCCGCGAGGTCGGCCCCCCCGAGTGGCTGCGCGTCTCCATCGGGACGGCCGGCGAGATGGCGGCCTTCCGCGAGGCCATGTCCGGCGTGCCGGGCGCATCAGAAGCGGCGCCGGTCAGATCCGCGCGCGACCACCTGGAGGGAATCCTGTGACCAGTCCTGCCGTGGGCGAGCCGAGGCCGAGGGTCGGCCGTGTCGAGCGCGCGACCAAGGAGACCTCGGTGCTGGTGCAGGTCGACCTGGACGGCACCGGCCAGGTCGAGGTGTCCACCGGAGTCGGGTTCTTCGACCACATGCTGGCCCAGCTCGGCAAGCACGGGCTGTTCGACATCACCGTGAAGACCGATGGCGACCTGCATATCGACTCCCACCACACGATCGAGGACACCGCCCTGGCCCTTGGTGCCGCCTTCCGTGAGGCGCTGGGCGACAAGTCGGGCATCCGGCGGTTCGGGAACGCGTCCTGCCCGCTGGACGAGTCGCTCGCCGAGGTCACGGTCGACCTGTCAGGCCGGCCCTACCTCATCCACTCCGAGCCCGAGGGCATGGCCCCGATGATCGGCCCGGAGTACGACACGACCCTCACCCGGCACATCCTGGAGTCCTTCGTCGCCCAGGCGGCGATCTGCCTGCACGTGCGCGTGCCGTACGGGCGCAACGCCCACCACATCGTCGAGGCGCAGTTCAAGGCCCTGGCCAGGGCGCTGCGCGAGGCCACCGAGCGCGACCCGCGTGCCACGGGCGTGCCCAGCACCAAGGGCGTCCTATGAGCTCCAACTGGACCGCGGCCGCCATGGTGTTCATCGGGCTGTTCATGATCGGCGGGGTCTTCTCGTTCCTGAAGCAGGGCATGAAGGTCGGCGCCGTCGTCCTCGGCATCGGCGCGGCGCTCGCGATCACCGCGGGGGTGATGTGGTGGTGAAGATCGTCGTCCTGGACTACGGCTCCGGCAACCTGCGGTCCGCCGAGCGGGCGCTCGCGCGCGCCGGCGCCGACGTCACAGTGACCGCCGACTTCGACACGGCCATGGAGGCCGACGGGCTCGTCGTGCCCGGGGTCGGGGCGTTCGCCGCCTGCATGGCCGGGCTCAAGGCCGTGCGCGGTGAGCAGATCATCGGCCGCCGGCTGGCGGGCGGGCGTCCGGTCCTCGGCATCTGCGTCGGCATGCAGATCCTGTTCGCCGAGGGCGCCGAGCACAGTGAGGACGGCGCCTCCCGCGACGAGGGCTGCGGCGAGTGGCCAGGCGTCGTCGAGCGGCTCGACGCTCCGATCCTGCCGCACATGGGGTGGAACACCGTCCAGGCGCCCGACGAGTCGGTGCTGTTCGCCGGGCTCGACGGCGCGACGCGGTTCTACTTCGTCCACTCCTACGGCGTGCGCAAGTTCGAGCTGGAGGCAGGTCCCGGCTTCACCAAGCCGCTGGTCACCTGGGCCGAGCACGGCGTGCCGTTCGTCGCGGCGGTGGAGAACGGCCCGCTCATGGCCACGCAGTTCCACCCCGAGAAGTCCGGCGACGCCGGCGCGGTGCTGCTGAAGAACTGGCTGGGCACGCTGTGATCCCCCTCGGACCTGTGGTCTTATGCGGCCGGCCCTGGCGTGCCGGGATGTCCCGCGGACCGGTCCGGCACGCCGCCGGGCACGCCCGGCGTGTCGCGGTCTGCCTCGCACCGGTCCGGCGCGGCGCTACCCGCCGTCCCGGCTAGCGGGCGCACGCATGAGCAAGGAGCGTGCCCGCCGTCGTGCCGAGCGGGAGGCCGAGCAGGCGCGGCAGGCCGCCGCACGCGCCAAGCGCGAGGCGCGGCGGGCCAGGCGGCACGAGCTGCGTGACCGGATGGTCACGATGGTGCCACGGCCGGTCAGGGTGGCCCGCCAGGGTGGCCTGATCGCCCGGCGGCAGCGTACGCAGAACACCGTCGTCGCCGTGTTGTTCGTGCTCGTCCAGGTGGCCGCCTGGATGCTGCTCAGCGGCTGGGCCGCCCGGTTCGGCGTCCTGGTGTTGTCCCTTCTGCTTGTCCCGGTGCTCGTCACCGTCGTATTCGACCGGAGGTCGTAACAATGTCGCTGGTTCTGTTGCCCGCGGTGGACGTCGCGGACGGCCAGGCCGTCCGCCTTGTGCAGGGCGAGGCGGGTACGGAGACCTCGTACGGCGACCCGCTCGCCGCCGCCCTGGCCTGGCAGCGGGCGGGGGCCGAATGGGTTCATCTGGTCGACCTGGACGCCGCCTTCGGCCGGGGCTCCAACCGCGAGCTGCTCGCATCCGTCGTGGACGCGCTCGACGTCCACGTCGAGCTGTCCGGCGGCATCCGCGACGACGCGTCGCTCGCGGCCGCGCTCGCCACGGGGTGCAGGCGGGTCAACATCGGCACCGCCGCCCTGGAGGACCCCGCCTGGTGCTCGAAGATCATCGCCGAGCACGGCGACCGCATCGCCGTCGGCCTCGACGTGCGGGGCACCACGCTGGCCGCCCGGGGCTGGACCAAGGAGGGCGGCGACCTGTGGGAGGTGCTCGACCGGCTCGAGTCCGACGGCTGCCCGCGCTACGTCCTCACCGACGTCACCAAGGACGGCACGCTGCGCGGCCCCAACCTCGACCTGCTGCGGCAGGTGTGCGCCCGCACCGACAAGCCCGTGATCGCCAGTGGGGGCGTGTCCTCGCTCGACGACCTGCGCGCGCTGTCGACGCTGGTCGCGGACGGGGTCGAGGGTGCCATCGTCGGCAAGGCGCTGTACGCGCAGGCGTTCACGCTGGAGGAGGCTCTCGCGGCGGTGAGGGCATGATCGCTTACAGGGGCGTGCTCGCCGGCCTGAGCGGGCCCGGTCCGGTCGACGGGGTCGCTCGTCCGCGCGGGGCCTGTCGCTTGGAGGGTGTGGCGTCATGACCGTCGCCGTGCGCGTGATTCCGTGCCTTGACGTCGACGCCGGGCGCGTGGTCAAGGGGGTCAACTTCGAGAACCTCCGCGACGCCGGGGACCCCGTCGAGCTGGCCCGGCGCTACGACGCCGAGGGCGCCGACGAGCTGACGTTCCTCGACATCACGGCTTCCTCCGGTGACCGGGACACCATGTTCGACGTGGTCCGCCGTACGGCCGAGCAGGTGTTCATCCCGCTGACCGTCGGCGGGGGAGTGCGGTCGGTCGGCGATGTCGACCGGCTGCTCCGCGCCGGCGCGGACAAGGTGGGCCTGAACACCGCCGCCATCGCCCGGCCGGAGCTGCTGACCGAGGCGTCCCGCCGGTTCGGGGCCCAGTGCGTCGTGCTCTCGGTCGACGCCCGGCGCGTCGTGGACGGCCCGCCGACCGCTTCGGGCTTCGAGGTCACGACGCACGGCGGTCGCCGGGGCACGGGCATCGACGCCGTCGAGTGGGCCCGGCGGGGTCAGGACCTCGGCGTCGGCGAGATCCTGCTCAACTCGATGGACGGCGACGGCACCAAGGGCGGGTACGACCTGGAGATGATCCGGGCCGTGCGCAAGGCGGTCACCGTGCCGGTCATCGCGAGCGGGGGCGCCGGCGCGCTCGACGACTTCCCGCCGGCCGTCGAGGCGGGGGCCGACGCGGTCCTCGCCGCGAGCGTGTTCCACTTCGGCCAGCTGAAGATCTCCGACGTCAAGGACACCTTGCGACGGGCGGGCCACCCCGTGAGGTAGCTGTCTCGGGTGGCGCGGTGGTGGCTGCCGCCGCGTTACCCACAATGGGAGCGGTCCAAACCGGCCCGAATGATGAAATGTGATCGCAAGTCGGGCGATGATCCGCTACGGTCATGCGGGTTCTTCGACGGTGCCGCTGACCACAAGGATCTTCCGTGACGACTCCTCCCAACCCCCAGCAGCCGGGTTCCCCGTACCGGCCCGAGCAGGGCTACGCGCCGGACCCCGGCTATCCGCAGGGTCAGGGGCACGACCCGTATGCCCAGGGTCCGTCCTACCAGCAGGCCGAGGGGCAGGGGCCCTACCAGCAGCAGGCCGCCTCACCGTACGGAAGCGCCCCGCCGCAGGACCCCTCCCAGTACGCGGGTCAGCGGTATGCCGGTCAGCCCCAGAACCCGTACCAGCAGCAGGCCCCGTACCCGGGCCAGCCCCAGGACGCATACCACCAGCAGGCTTCGTACGGCGGGCAGCCGCCCTCCTACGCGGGTCAGGCGCAGGGCGCCTACCAGCAGCAGGCTCCCCAGCCGGTGCGGGACCCGTACGGTCAGCAGGCTCCGCAGCAGGGGCAGGATCCGTACGGTCAGCAGGCTCCGCAGCAGGGGCAGGATCCATACCAGCAGTACGCCACCTACGCGGGTCAGGCGCAGAGCCAGGATCCGTACGGCCAGCAGGCCGCCGGGCAGTGGCAGGGGGGCGGGCCCGCGGCGGCCCCCGCCAGGAGGAAGGGCGGCAAGATCGCCGGCGCTCTGGGTGCGGTCGGTGTCTTCGTGGTCATCGCCGTCGTGAAGTTCGGTGGCATGTTCGCGGTCAGCCAGGGTGTCGGCGCCGTCGGAGACCAGGTCACCGGCGCTCCCCGCATCGCCCATGTGGGTGACTGCATGTCCGGGCAGGACAAGGACAGCCTGAAGGTGGTCGACTGCAAGGCCGCCACGGTCGAGTGGAAGGTCGCCCAGAAGGTCGACGGCAGGACCGAGGCCCAGTTCGACGCCGACAAGAACCTCACCATGTGCCGGGACGACAAGGTCACCACGGCGTACTGGGAGGGGGGCAAGTCGGGCGGCGCGGGCTGGGTGCTCTGCCTCATCCCGACCAAGAACTAGGCCGCGCATCCGGCGGAAGCCGCAAGCCTTGCCGGTGGTCACGCGCGACAGCGGCGAGGCGGCGCCCCGGGCCTCAGGCGAAGAGCTTGGAGAAGAACATCGCCAGTTGTCCCGCGCCGGAGCTGATCCCGGTGAAGACGCCCTTCACCGCGGTCGCGGCCTCGGCGGGCCGGGAGTACATGTAGAAGACCACGAAGGCAACGAAGAGGTACAGAAGTACCTTCTTGGACTTCATCGGTTTGCCTCCCGTGGTTGGTGTGACGTGCTCCTACCCGAAGCCCGGAGTGCCCGATCTCCGCAATCGGTCACGTGGTGTCCCGCTAATGATCATAGTGAGGGCACGAGCACCATCCCACCATGCCACGGATCGCTCGCCGCCTCCGCCGGGCTGAGTGCCATCCCTGCCGATGCCGGTTCGCGACGCCGGACCGGGTGGGAGGCGGCTGGGTTCGAGTAGGTCCACCCCCGAAGTGGGCTGCTCACATCCCCAGCTTGGCGGTGCGCAGCCGTTCGATCGAGGTGTCGTCGCCCTCGTAGGTGACCTGGGCGTGCTCCTGCCTGCCGAACGAGAACAGCAGGAGCTCGGCGGGATCACCGCTCACGATCACGTGGGGCTCGGCCTTCTTGCCGCCCGCCTTCCGCCCGTCGGTATGGCGCAGCACCACGCCGACGGGTGACCTGCGGAGCGTGAGCCGCGCGCCGCCCGACACCCTCTTCCAGATCGTCTCCGCGAGGTCGGCGGGCAGCTCGCGTGGTTCCCAGCCGGGCTGGGCCCGCCGGACGTCCTCGTGGTGGACGAAGAACTCAAGTGTGTTCACCATCGCGTCGAGCCCGGGCACCAGACCGTACGGCGACCAGCGGGGCGGGCCCTGGCGCACGTCGTCTACGAGCGCGCGGTAGCTCCTCCCCGACTTGATCTTGTTCTGCACGGACTCGGTGTACCCGGCTAGAGGCTTGATGGCGATGCCTCCGGCGGCGTCCGGCCGGTGCTCGCGTACGACGAGGTGAGCGGCGAGGTCGGCGGTCGCCCAGCCCTCGCACAGCGTCGGGGCGTCGGGGCCCAGAGTGTCCAGAAGGTCGGAGAGTGCTTCGCGCTCGGCGCGTGCGTGCGTCACCCTGATCACCCTACAAGGGGGGTGCCGTGGGGGATCGGCCACGGTAGGGGTGGGAATAAACCTGTTGTCGCGGATGATAGGGATTGAGGCAGACAACCCCCGTCGAACCATCGGACAAGACCCTCATGAGGCTTGCCGCCCCCCGTTGAGAGGATTCCCCCGCGTGTCCAGCGAGCGCGATCACAGTCCGACCGTCATGCGCCAGGGACTCCGTGTCATCGGGCACGCCGTCAGGGCCGAGCCGCGCATCTTCACCGGCGCGGTGCTGGCGAGCTCGGTCTACGGGATCATGACCGTCGGCTCCTCCTGGGCGCTGGGCTGGGCCACCGAGCACGCCGTGCTTCCGGCCTTCCGCGCCGGGCACGCGACCACCGGCACGCTGGTGACCGCGGCCCTGCTCATCGTGGGCGTGGCGGTGCTGAAGGCGGCGGGGGTGATCGGCCGCAGGGTGCTCGCGGGCATCATGCAGTACCGCATGCAGGCCCGCTCCCGGCGTGACGTCACCCGCCAGTACCTCCGGCTGCCGCTCGCCTGGCACCACCGCCACCCGACGGGCCAGCTGCTGTCCAACGCCAGCTCCGACGCCGAGGCGGCCTGGGCTCCGCTCGCGCCCCTGCCCATGGCCGTCGGCGTGGTGGTGATGCTGGTCACCGCGGCCGTCGCCATCCTGCTGGTCGACCCGGTGCTCGCCCTGGTCGGCTTCCTGATCTTCCCGGCCATCGCGGTGCTGAACCTCGTCTACCAGCGCAGGCTCTCACCCCTGGTGATGAGGGCACAACAGCTCCGCGCGGAGGTCAGCGAGATCGCCCACGAGAGCTTCGACGGCGCGCTCGTCGTCAAGACCCTCGGCAGGGAGGACGCCGAGGCGGCCCGCTTCCAGGCCAAGGCCGACCGGCTCCGCGACGCCAACATCGCCGTGGGGCGGATCCGAGGCCTGTTCGACCCTCTGCTGGAGGCGCTCCCCACGCTGGGCGTGCTCGCCGTGCTGCTGTTCGGCTCCGTGCGGCTCGCGGGCGGCGACGTCTCCTCGGGCGAGCTGATCCAGGTGTCCTACCTGTTCACGCTGCTCGCCTTCCCGGTACGGGCGCTCGGCTGGGTGCTCGCCGAGCTGCCGCGCAGCGTGGTCGGCTGGACCCGGGTGCAGGACGTGCTCAGGGCGTCCGGCTCCATGCGGTACGGCGCCGCCCGTCTGGACGCGGACGGCCCCGCCCGGCTGGAGGTGCGCGACCTCAGCTACGGCTACTCCTACGACGCGCCCGTGCTTTCCGGGGTCGACTTCCAGGTCAGGCCCGGCCGCACCGTCGCGATCGTCGGCCCCACCGGCTCGGGCAAGTCCACGCTGACCCAGCTCCTCGTCCGGCTGATCGACCCCGACGGCGGGCGGGTGCTCCTCGACGGGACCGACCTGCGCGACGTCGCGAGGGGTGAGGTGAGCGCGACCGCCTCGCTGGTCCCGCAGCAGACCTTCCTGTTCGACGACACCGTGCGCGGCAACCTGGCCCTCGGCGACGGCGGTGAGCCCGTGCCAGACGAGAAGGTCTGGGCGGCCCTGCGCCTCGCGCAGGCCGAGGGGTTCGTGAGCGCCCTGCCGAAGGGCCTCGACACGCGGGTCGGCGAGCGCGGCGCGACGCTGTCAGGCGGCCAGCGGCAGCGGCTGGCGCTGGCGAGGGCGCTGGTCAGAAGCCCCCGGCTGCTCATCCTCGATGACGCCACCTCCAGCGTGGACGCGCAGGTGGAGGGCCGCATCCTGTACGGCCTGCGGGAGGGCTCGCCGGACTCCACGGTGATCGTCGTCGCCTACCGGATGGCCACGATCGCCTTGGCGGACGAGGTCGTCTACCTGGAACACGGACGGGTCGCCGACCACGGCACCCACGACGAGCTGCTCTCCCGCTGCGAGGGATACCGCAACCTCGTCACCGCCTACGAACGTGAAGAAGCCGAGCGTGCGGCGCTCGGCGCCGACGAGGAGGTCGTGGCGTGACGGCCCGGGTCGAAGAACGCCGCACGACGTTGCGGGTGGAACAGCGCTCCGCCATCGGGACGTTCCGGCGGGGACTCGCGCTGTCGCCGGAGTTCCGCGTCGGCCTGCCGGTGACGCTCCTGCTGGCGGTGCTAGCCACGCTCGGCAAGGTGATCGTCCCCATCGCCGTCCAGCAGGTCATCGACCGGGGCCTGAGGGGGGCGACGCCGGACATGCCGTTCATCAGGAACGCCGTGCTCCTGTGCGCCGTCGCGGTGCTGCTGACCGCGCTGTGCGGTTACCTGATGAACGTCCGCCTCTACCGCTCGACCGAGTCGGGCCTCGCCTCGCTGCGGGGCAAGGGGTTCCGGCACGTCCACGACCTGTCGGTGCTCACCCAGAACACCGAGCGGCGCGGCGCGCTGGTCTCCCGGGTCACCAGCGATGTGGACCAGATCAGCACGTTCATGCAGTGGGGCGGCCTCATGGTCCTCATCTCCTGCGGCCAGCTCCTGGTCGCGAGCGTGCTGATGGCGGTCTACTCCTGGCAGCTCGCGCTGCTCGTCTGGGCCTGCTTCCTGCCCCTGGTCGTCGTGCTCCCGAGGTTCCAGCGGTGGGTTGCCGGCGCCTACACCGAGGTCCGCGAGCGCACCGGCGACATGCTGTCCGCGATCAGCGAGTCGGTCGTCGGCAGCGCGGTGATCCGCGCGTACGGATCGGAGGACCGCACGGCCCGGCGCATCGACGAGGCCGTGAACGCCCAGCGCAACGCGCAGACCCGCGCCCAGAAGATCGTCGCGTTCACCTTCCCGATCACCGAGCTGGTGGGAGCGGCGGCCATCGCCGGGGTCGTCCTGCTGGGCGTCCAGCTCGGCATCGGCGGCACGATCACCGCCGGGCGCCTGGTGGCGTTCCTGTTCCTGATCACGCTGTTCATCAGCCCGCTGCAGACCGCGACCGAGGTGCTCAACGACGCCCAGAACGCCGTCGCCGGGTGGCGGCGGGTCCTCGGCGTGCTCGACACCCCGGCGGACGTGGCCGACCCGGTGGGCGGCGTGACCCTGCCGCGCGGATCCATCACGGTCTCCTTCCAGGACGTCGGCTTCTCCTACCCGGACGGCCCTCCGGTGCTCCACGAGGTGTCGGTGGACATCGCGCCCCGGACACGCGTCGCGGTGGTGGGCGAGACGGGCTCGGGCAAGACGACCTTCGCCAAGCTGCTGACCCGCCTCATGGACCCCACCGCTGGGCGTGTCGTCGTCGACGGCGTGGACCTGCGCAAGGTGAAGTTCTCCTCGCTTCGCGAGCGGATCGTCATGGTGCCGCAGGACGGGTTCCTGTTCGACGGCACGCTGGCGCACAACATCAGGTACGGCCGCCCCTCCGCCACCGACGACGACATCGACCTGGCCATGACCGAGCTGGGCCTCACCGACTGGCTGCAAGGGCTTCCCGCCGGCCTCGCCACCCCGGTCGGCCAGCGCGGCGAGTCGCTGTCGGCGGGGGAGCGCCAGCTCGTCGCCCTGGCCCGGGCCTACCTCGCCGACCCGGACCTGCTGCTGCTCGACGAGGCGACCTCCGCCGTGGACCCCGCCACGGAGGTGCGGCTGGCGCGTGCCCTCGACGGTGTGACGCGTGGCCGTACGGCCGTGTCGATCGCCCACCGCCTTTCCACCGCCCAGGCGGCGGACGAGGTGCTGGTGTTCGAGCACGGCCGTGTCGTCCAGCGCGGACCGCACGCCGAGCTGGTGCGGCAGGACGGCGTGTACGCCGACCTCTACGCCTCCTGGACCTCGGCGGCGAGGACGTCGTAGGGCGGCCGTTCGCTATTTAGTACATTTCAGGCCGACGGGGCTCGGGACGGTCGCCGGTCGTCTGGGCGGTGCCGGTCGTCCGGGCGGTGGCCGTGGGTGCAAGCCGGGAGGACCGCCGCCGGGAAGCCGGTGTCAGCGGGGCCGGGCGGGGGTCAGCATGTCGCGGATTCGGGTCACGGCCGTGGGCATGTCATCGACGGGCGCTATGCGCTCGGCCCACGACCACCAGAACCACCAGTTCTCCTCGCGCTGGGTCGCGAAGATCACTTCGGACAGCGTGGGCACGGTCGTGCTGATCACGATGAGCTGGGGCAGCCCACCGGGGGTCTCGCCCACGCGCACGTGCAGGCCCTGGGCCTGGAGCAGTTCGCCCAGCTCCCGCAGGTGGGTGGCCGCCGTGGTCGCGTTCGCGACCCTGTCGGTCGTCGTCATGGTCGGCTCCGGTCTGCTCGGGACCTCGCGGATGAGCGTCGGCGGCATGGGTTGGTCCCCGCGCCGCTGGAGGCGAGGGGTCGTCGGTCGCGGGCTGTCCGGTGGCGGGATTACTCGGGAGGGGCGAAGAGCTGGGGAAGGGGCCGTGCGCGCAGGGTCGCGTAGTGCTCGGCCAGCCGGGCGGCGGCGGTGGCCGGAGCGCAGGCGTACGTCCGCAGCGCGCCGCCCCGGCGGCTGCGGTGCGGGCTGGTCCACCAGATGATGCGGCCGTCGACCCTGGCGAGCAGGCCCTGCCACAGGGAGACGGCGGCCTGGCCGTCCTCGAGGAAGTAGACGTACGCCGCGATGTTCCGGCGGGCGAGGGCGGTCTGGAGATCCTCGGCGATCTGCCGGACGGCGGCCGTGGGGCGGCGGCCGGTGAGGGATGCGGCTTCAACGTGGAGGGCGGGCACGAGGTGGCTCCTCACTGGCGAGGCGACTGGCCGGCCTGTCTCGTCGTGGCCGTGCGAGACGGGCTACGGCCCGCGTCGCCACGGAGTGCGTTGCTCGTGACGCTAGGCGGCCGCCGATCGCGGGATCAACGATGTTGCTTCATGTTCCTCGTATTCCCTCCGACGCGGCGCTGATGAGGTCGTGTGCGGGCCGGCCGTACACCGCCGCCTCGGCCAGCTTCGTGAATGCCCTCTCGTACAGCGCGACATCGGTGGGGGCCTTGATACGGAACTGGCCGGGAATGGTGTCCACCCTGACCTGATTATCGTCATAAATCCAGAAATTTTCGGGTGGCATGATGGGGAGTCTCGCCGCCGTGGGAAGCACGCCGAAACTCACTTGCGGCATGTTGCCGGTCAGCCCGGCCAGCCGGTCGAGCTGGGCGATCATCCCGTCCTCGTCGCAGACCTGGGTGCGAAGGGCCTGCTCGCCCACGATGAACATGAACCGCTTGCCCCCGGCCGCCAGCACCTCCTGGTGTGAGAGCCGGGCGGCCACCGCGGCGTCGAGGTCGTCGGGGATGCCCCGGAAGTCGATGACTGCCCGCAGGTGCGCGCGGGCGTACTCGGGGGTCTGGAGCAGGCCGGGGATGGCCGAGTGCTGGAAGACCCGGAACTGCTGGGTGTCGCGGTAGAGCGGCTGGAAGGACTCCTGGACGTGCCGCAGGCCGGTGGCCTCCAGCCGCCGCCACTCGGTGTACATAGAGTCGATGTTGCGCACGGCCGCGATCAGGTCGACGACGTACTCCTCGGCGTCGCAGACCCGGCACCACACCCGGATGTCGTTCTCGTTCGGCATCTGGGACGCGTGCTCGATCTTGGACACCTTCGAGTAGTGCCAGCCCGCCTCCGAGGCGAGGGTCCGCCCGGTCAGGCTGGCCTCACTGCGGATCTCCCGGAGACGCGCGGCCAGGATTCCCTTGGCTTCGCCGATGCGCGACGGGGGCATGGGGGGCCGCCTTTTCGGTTGCGTACCTCGCCGACACCCTGACCGTAGCCGGAGGATTTCTGCTTTACCCGTATGTTGCGGGTTGTTGCTTGTCTTAGGGGTCAGTGGGTGCTTGTGGTACCAGACAGGCGCTGCGCGAGGTAGATCGGGACGACGGAGAACACGATGAGCGCCGCCGCGACGACGTTGACGACCGGCGCCTGGTTCGGGCGGAAGAGGTTCTCGAAGATCCAGATCGGGAGCGTCCTGACCCCCGCGCCCGCCGTGAACGTCGTCACGATGATCTCGTCGAACGACAGCGCGAACGCCAGCAGCCCGCCGGCGAACAGCGCCGACCGGAGCAGGGGGAAGGTCACGTACCGGAAGGTCTGCCAGACGCCCGCGCCGAGGTCCATCGACGCCTCCTCCAACGTCCCGCCCAGCCGCCGCAACCGGGCGAGCGCGTTGTTGTCGACCAGCACGACGCAGAAGGTCGAGTGGCCGACGATGATCGTGAGCAGGCCGAAGCCGGTGCCCGCGACCCGGAACGCGTTGTTGAGGGCGATGCCGGTGACGATCCCCGGCAGCGCGATCGGGAGCAGCAGCAGGAACGACACCGACTCGCGGCCGAACCAGCGGTACCGGGAGACCGCGAACGCCGCCATCGTCCCCAGCACCAGCGCCACGGCGGTCGCGCCGAGCCCGGCAAAGATGCTGGTGCGCAGGGCACTGCGCGCACCGGTGCTCAGCCAGGCCTGCGACCACCAGTGCGTCGTGAGCTCGGACGGGGGCCAGGCGAAGGTCCGCGAGCTGTTGAAGCTGTTGACCAGCACGATGGCCAGCGGCAGGTACACGATGAGCAGGCCCAGGCCCATCACCGCGGCCAGGACCCGGCGGGGGGTGGTCGTGAGCATCACAGCTCCTTGAGGGCGCCGGTGCGCCGGACCGCGACCAGGTAGCCGACCATCACCAGGATCGGGAAGAAGGCCGCCGCCGAGGCGAAGGGCAAATTGCCGCCCGTCGTGATGTTGTCGTAGATGACGTTGCTGGCCAGCTGGCTGGTCCCGCCCACGATCTTCACGGTGATGTAGTCCCCGAGGGATAGCGAGAAGGTGAAGATCGACCCCGCGACGAGAGCGGGGAACAGCAGCGGCAGTACGACGGACCGGAAGGTCCGGGTCGCCCGGGCCCCCTGGTCCGCGGAGGCCTCGAGGAGCGGGTCGGGGATCCGCTCCAGGCCCGCGAACAGCGGCAGCACCATGAACGGGAGCCACAGGTAGGACAGCGTGACGATGGTGGCTGTCAGGCCGAACCCGGGACCGTGCGTCCCGAACGGCGCGAGCAGCCAGTCCACGACGCCGCCGTTCGCGAGCATCACCCGCCAGGCGTAGGCCTTCACCAGGTACGACGCCCACAGCGGCGTGAGGATCGCGACCACCAGCAGCCGACGGGCGCGGGGCGAGGCCACCTTGGCCATGTAGTACGCCATCGGCAGGGCGATCAGCACGTCGACCACCGTGACCAGCGCGGCCACGCCGAGCGACCGCAGCGCGACCGACCGGTAGACCGGCTGCTCCACCAGCGTCCGGAAGTTCGCCAGCGTCAGCCGGTGCTCCACCGCGCCGGTGAAACTGTTTGTGGTCCAGAACGCGGCCAACAGCATCGTGGCCAGCGCACCGAGGTAGGCCACGACCACCCACAGCACCGGCAGTGACAGCAGGGCCAGCAGCCGGGCTGTCGTGTGCCGGTACAGCCAGGTCGAGGCCGGCCGCACTAGCCCTTGACCGCCGTCCACTCCTGGGTCCACCTGGCGTAGTCGGTGCAGATGTTGCCCCGCCCGTCCAGGCAGTTCGTCGTGGGAGTCGTCCAGTAGAAGATCGCGTCGGAGTACGCCTTGTCGGCCGCGTGGTAGGTCGTGCAGAACGCCTTGTCGGCGGTGTGGTCGCAGGCGAGCCGCTGCGCGGGCGCCTCCCCGAACCACTCGGCGACCTGCGCGTTGGTTCGGGGCGAGGCGATCCAGTCCATCCACTTGTACATGCAGTTCGGGTGCTTGGCCTTGGCGGCGATCATCCACGTGTCCGACCAGCCGGTCACGCCCTCGCTCGGCACGATCGCCTGCACCGGCACCTTCTTGTCGGCGGTGATGAGGTTGGCGATGACCTGCCAGGTGGTTCCCAGCGCGCTGTTGCCGGACTCGAAGGCCTGGACCGCTTTGGTGTAGTCCGCCCAGTACTCCCCGACCAGCGCGCGCTGGGCCTTGAGCAGCTTCACGGCCGCGTCGAGCTGCTTCGGGTCGAGCGCGTACGGGTTGGTGATCCTCAGGTCGGGCTGTGGCCGCATGAGGTAGAGCGCCGCGTCGGCGATGTAGATCGGCGAGTCGTAGGCGGTGACCTTCCCCTTGTACGGGGAGCTGGCGTCGAAGACCGCCGACCACGAGGTCGGCGCCGGGCTGACGACCTTGGTGTTCCACATCAGCAGGTTCGCGCCCCAGCCGTGCGGGATGCCGTACATCTGGTTCGACACCGAGTTCCACGGCCGGTCCTTCAGGAAGTCCTGGATGGTCGCGTAGTTCGGCACCAGGGCGGTGTTGACGGGCGCCACCAGCCCGCCGTACACCAGCCGCAGGGTCGCGTCCCCGGAGGCCGAGACCCCGTCGTACTGGCCGGACTTCATCAGGGTGACCATCTCGTCCGAGGTGTTGCCGATCTTGCTGTTGACCTTGCAGCCGGTCTGCTGCTCGAACGGGTGCACCCAGTCCACCGTCTTGTCGTTCGTGCCGTCCTCGGCGTAGCCCGCCCAGTTGACGAGGTTGAGCTGGCCCTCGCCCGCCCCGACCGAGGAGGCCATCGGCACCTTCGGCACGGCCGGCGCCGCGTTCTTCTTGCTCCCGCTCGAGCTGCCCCCGCAGGCGCTGAGCACCAGCAGGCCGAGCCCGGCGAGTGCGACCAACGACGTCCTCCGGCGAGTGCGCATCTGCCTTCCCTCCTGTTGCGTCCCGGCGTCAGCCGAGCCGTCGTACGGCGTCTTCGCTCCAGGCGAGGAGCACGCGGTCGCCGCGCCGCGGTCCGGGCACGGCAGCGGCCTCCACCGCCGGGGCGGTGACCACCCAGGTCGGCCCGGCGTCGAGCGTCACCACCCGGCGGACCGTGGCACCGGCGAACACGACGTCGACCACCTGCGCCGGGGCGGCCACCTCGCCCGGGCCCGGCGCCCCGGCTGCCGCGAGCACCCGGATGCGCTCGGGCCGCAGGGCGAAGTGCCCCTCGCTGCCGAACACGGCCACCGCCGCGGCGCCCGCCGCCTGGTTCGAGGTGCCGATGAAGTCGGCGACGAACGGCGTCTCCGGTCGGTCGTACACGTCCTCGGGCGTGCCCACCTGCTCCAGACGGCCGTCGCGGAAGACGGCGATCCGGTCGGCCATCGTGAGGGCCTCGTCCTGGTCGTGCGTCACGAACACGAAGGTGATGCCGACGTCCCGCTGCAGCAGCGTCAGCTCGACCTGCATCTGCTCGCGGAGCTTGCGGTCGAGCGCCCCCAGGGGCTCGTCGAGCAGCAGCACCTTGGGCCGGTTGACCAGAGCCCGCGCCAACGCCACCCGCTGCCGCTGCCCTCCGGACAGCTGGCCTGGTCGCCGCGAACCGAAGGCGTTGAGCCGCACCGTCGCGAGGGCCTGCTCGACGCGCTCCTGGCGCTCGCGTTTTGGGACCCTGGCCACCATCAGGCCGTAGCCGACGTTCTGCTCCACCGTCATGTGCGGGAACAGCGCGTAGTCCTGGAAGACGGTGTTGACCTCCCGCGCGAACGGCGCGACCTCGGTGACGTCGGTGCCGGCGAGCCAGATCCGGCCGGCGGTCGGGCGCTCGAAGCCGCCGATCATCCGCAGGCAGGTGGTCTTGCCCGACCCCGACGGTCCGAGCAGCGCGAAGAACTCGCCCCGGTGCACGTCCAGCGTGAGCTCGTGGACCGCCACGACGTCGCCGAAGCGCTTCGTCACGGCCTCCAGCCGCACGTCGGCGACCCCGGGTCCAGCGTCGAGCCCCGAGGGGCTACGCAGCGCCTGTACCGGCCCGGTCACGTCGGTAAGGTAGCGCCGATTCGACGGATCTCGAAGCAACGAGCCGACTTTGCAACGGAAAGCGTTGTGCCAGGCTCAGCTGGTGCGGTGGGTGGCCCACCAGTAGCACCCTGCCGAGGCGACCAGTGCCAGCGCGACGAACAGGCCGGTCTCGAGCCACTGGAGGGTCCAGTAGCGGTCGGCCGGCTGGTAGGTCACGAGCAGGTGGAAGGCCTTCGCCGCCTGGTCGAGGCAGGGCCGGCCCGCGTCGGGACCGACAACCTGGACGACGCCTTGGCCGGAGGGGGGTGGCGCCCCCGGACCGCGGAAGTTCGGGCAGTAGTCGTGCAGGAACGCAGCGAGCTGACGCGTGGTGGGCTGCCGTCCGGCGCTGTCCAGCAGGTGACTGGAAAGCGTCCAGGAGTTGTGGGGACCATCACCTTGGGCGAAGAGGGTCACGGCGCCGCCGTTCTGGGACCCGACGCCCAGGTGTGCCTGTCCGGTCGGCCCTGCTCCTCGCAGCGACAAGGTCGTCTGGATCGGACTGAGCAGGTGTGGCCGGATCCACAGGGCGGTGCCGACGCGGGCGGCGACGTAAGCGCCGAGCGTGGCGGCCATGGCGGGAAGAACGCGTCGGATGACGGTGCCGAGGAGGGCGCCCGCGGCGAACGCGAAGACGGCATAGCCGACGGGTGTGATGTCCCGGCGGTCGAAGACGGCGTACGGCGTGGTGGTCAGCTTGTCGACTGAGCCGTACCACCAGGTGATGGTGAGCGTGAGCAGTCCGGCCAGCGTGGCGCTGGCAAGTCCGACGACGGCGAGCTTGATGATGACCCAGCGGGAGCGGGAGACGCCCTGGGTCCAGGCGAGCCGATAGGTACCGGTCTCGATCTCACGAGCTATCAGCGGCGCGCCCCAGAACAGGCCGATCAGTGCTGGGGCGGCCTGGGCGATGAGGTCCAGCGCGCGGGCCATCACCTGGTCGTGGGACAGGTACTGGCTGGTCGCCAGGTCGCAGCCGGTGTGGCAGTGGGCCACCAGGGTGGCGTAGAGGTGCGACAGCTGGATGCCGGTGATGGCTGCGACGACGGCGAGCGCCGCGAGCACGAACGCTGCGACGAGTGTCTGGGTGCGGGACTGCAGCCACGCGAAGCGGATCATCGGGCCAGTTCCAGACCGTTGCTCGACGGGCCCGCAGAGTCGCGTGCCTGGCGCATGTAGGCCAATGCGAGGTCGTCGAGGGTCACCGGAGTCACGTTCCACACCGGGTCGAGGATCGGCTCCTGACTGCGGACGATGAGGGTCGTCTGCTTGTCGACGTGGCTCTGCTCGATCACCAGCTGATGTGCAGGCATTCTGGCGACGTCACGGCGAGGCCCGGTCAACCGGTGGTGCAAGGCGAGCAGTTCGTCGACGTCGCCGGTGAGCGCGACACGTCCCGCGACCAGGACCACGAGGTAGTCGCAGACCCGCTCCACATCAGCCATCAGGTGCGAGGACAGCACGACGCTGACGCCCTCGACGGCCACGATTTCCATCAGGGTCTGGAGGAACTCACGGCGCGCCAGGGGATCGAGGGCGGCCACGGGTTCGTCGAGGACGAGCAACTCCGGTCGCTTCGCCACCGCCAGGGTCAGCGCGAGTTGTGCCCGCTGGCCGCCGGACATCGTTCCGGCGCGTTGGCTGGGGTCGAGGCCCAGGTTCTTGATGCGGCTGGCCGCAAAGGCGGCGTCCCAGGTCCGGTTGAGCAGCTGGCCCATGCGCACGTGCTGCGCGACGGTCAACCTCGCGTAGATCGGGCTGTCCTGCGCGAGGAAACCGATGCGCTCGAGCTGCGACGGTCCCGACCGGGCACCCTGGTCCAACACCGAGATGGTGCCGGCGCTCGGCTCGAGCAGACCGACGGCAAGATGCAGCAGCGTGCTCTTCCCGGCACCGTTGGGGCCGACCAGTCCGACGACCCGTCCGGCGGGGATGGACAGCGTGCAGTCCGTCAGCGCCCATCGCCGGCCATACCGCCTCCCGACCCCGAACGCCTCGATCGCCATCGTCACGCGATCTCCTCCTGCGAGCAGTCCCGCAGCGCGGTCCGGTAGATCGCCTCGATCTCCTCGGCGCTCAACCCCGCAGCGCGGGCGGAACGAAGCCACGCCGACATCGACTTGCGGAACCTCGTCTGCGCCGCCGGGTCCGTCCGTGGCAGCCGTCCGACAACGAACGTCCCCATCCCCGGCCGCGGCCGCACCAGACCCTCGCGCTCCAGATCGCGATAGGCCTTCAACACCGTGTTCGGGTTGATCGCCAGCGAGGCCACGACCTGCTGCGCTGTCGGCAGCTGGTCGCCCGGCTCCAGCAGTCCGAGCTGCAAGGCCTGATGCACCTGCTGCACGAGCTGCTGGTAGGTCGCCACGCCTGACGACGGGTTCAGATGGAACTCCATGGCCTTCCTACTTCCACTAAGCAGTTAGTGGAAGCATCCAACGACGGGCTCAGGGAGTCAAGACAGCAGGTAACTTCGCAAGGGTGACCGAACCCGCAGCGCATCAGCACATCAACGTGACCATGCCGCAGGACAAGGCCGGCGGGCAGTACGCCGACTTCGCGAGCATCTGGCACACCGCCGACCAGTTCGTGTTCGACTTCGCCGCCATGACGGCGCCACCCTCAGCCGGCACGGCGGCCGACGGTCACGAGGCGACCGTCTACGAGGCGCAGGTGGTGACGCGGGTCCGGGTCCCGGCGTCACAGGCCATCGAGATCATGAAGGCGCTGGGCGCTCAGCTCGACGCGTGGGAGGGCGAGACCGGCCGCCGTTAGGTCGTTGAAGGGGACGCGCCGCTGGCGGTTCGACGAGAAGTAGGTAACCCGACCAGGTTCTGGCAGGTCCACCTTTCCGATTTCCAGAGGGGCGGGTTGTCCACAACCTCCCTTTTGATATCTGACGCGAACCTTTAACCTCCGGCGGGTGACGGGGGTCGACACGGTCGAGCACGAGGTGCGGGAGCTCGTGCGCCGCCGCGGACTCGACCCGGTGTCGGACCGGCAGGCCGTCCGCCGGCTCGTCGAGGAGGTCGTCGCCGACTACGACGAGCGCGCCTCGACCAGCAACCTGACCCC
>JAOPYI010000044.1 GCA_025964675.1 Sphaerisporangium sp.
CTCGTCGACGCGGTGTTCCGCGAGTGGACCCCGCTGGAGCGGGCCGTGGCCATCGAGCGGCTGTTCGCCGAGGAGCCGATCAGCCTCCGCACGCTGGCCCACGAGCTGCACGTCGACCGCGACGTGCTCTCGCAGGCGCAGCGGGCGGCCGAGGAACGGGTGCTCCAGTGGCTCCGCTCTCCCGAGTCCACCGCGGTGACGGGCCACCTGTTCCGGCTCACCGAGTGGCTCGGCGTAGCCGCCACGGAGGACCAGCTCATCGGCGCCGACCCCGCGCACCCCATCCAGCTCCCCTCGCTCGGCACGCCCCTGTGGCGCGTGCTGGTGGCACTCATGCCCGACCGCCGCCTCCAGGACCGATGGCTGGTCGTCGGCGACCTCTCCCGCCTGCGCGAGCGGACGGCGCAGCTGCTGGGCGACAAGACCTCGGGCGAGGACGCGGCGGAGCTGCTGGCCCAGGTCGGCATCCGCGCCCACTCCGCCCAGGCCTGGATCGACGCGCTGCCGAAGGCCATGACGCGGCAGCTCGAGCCACCGGCCACCAACGGTTTCACACCGCTCCCCCGCCGCACGCCGGGCGCCAACGCGCACCAGATGCGCGGTGGGCTGCCCGTCCCGTCCGTCGCCGATAGGCTGCCCGACGCCCAGACAGCCCTGGCCGCGCTCACCGCGCTGTCGGGTCCCCCCCGGCCCCATCTGGTGCCGGAGCCGCGCGCCGCGACCCACGCGCCGCCGCTGCCGAGCCCCGCCTCAGACCCGCGCCGCTGGCAGCGGATCGACGTCACCAGCGAGCACCTGCGAGGCGAGCCCGTGCCCGTCCCCGAGGGGTACGCCACACAGCTCGGCATGCGCCCGGGCACGCTGCTGTCGGTCACCGGGCCGGGGGACAACGCGGTCGTCCTCGTCTGGCGCGACCGCCAGCCGGTGTTCGACTCGCTCCAGCCGGTGCTGATGCAGCTCAACGCCCGCCCGGGCGACTCGGTGTACGTCACCGTGGACGGCTACCGCCTGGACGCCCAGCTCACCTCCTGAGCCCACGGGCCCGGTCAGGTGTCACGTCTGGCGCTCTCCCTGGAGCACCTTGCGGTAGTACGTGCCGGCGGACTCGTACTGGAGGGCCTGGTAGAACTCCGGGGCTCGCCGGGTGGCCAGGGCGATGTACCCGGCGTCCTGGGAGCGCGCCCAGGTCTCGAACTCCTCCAGGAGCGCCCGGCCTACCCCGCGCCGGCGGAAGCCGTGCTGGGTCATCGCCTCCTCCACCCAGGCCACGTGGCCGTTGGCGAACAGGGTCAGGTGCACGAAGCCGAGGAGGTAACCGCGTACGTTGCCGCCCACGACGGCGACCAGGACGAGGGCGTCGGGGTTGCCCAGCAGGAGCGGAAAGGCCGCGTCGAAGGCCGACCGCTGCGGGCGGAAGGACAGGGCGAACTCGCGGGCCAGTCCGAAGATCTCCTCGGTGTCCTTCTTGTCGGCCCTCCGCACCAGGAGATCATCAGAAGTCATGAAAAGGACTTTATGGAGTCGATGGCCCGTTCGTCCATTCGCTGGCGCGCCAAGATCAGCGGCGGTGGTCTCCGGGTGAGAGAGAACAGCCTAGCTGGGCGACGAGCTCGAGCTGGTCGAAGTAGAAGCGATGGGTCGCGATGCGGCCGTCCTCCACGGTCAGGATGGAGCAGCCTCGGATGGCGATCGGGCGGCCGGTCGCCTCGACCACCTCTCCTCCTGGTATCAGAAAGGGCCCATTATGGGTGCCGGTGACCGTGAACTCCATGACGCACGTGTCGCCGCAGACGACTTCCGCCGAGGGGGTCATCATCGCGTCCGGGAACGCCTCCAGGAACGCGGCGTGGTACGAGGCGATCTCGTCCCCGCCCTCCGCGACCCCGCCAGGAGAGACCGACACACCCCGCGCGCCGTAGCACCCGGTGATCCCTTCGAGATCATGGTTGTCGTAGGCCTCTTTCAGCCGGTACGTGACTTCCCGAACATCCGACATCGCGACGACCCTTTCTCTCAACCGGGATCGGCGAAGGATCGCGACCGGCTCGGCCGCCCCTGCCAATGCTCCCTTTCTGCACGATAGCTCAGGTCAAAGGGGAGGCACGAAGGCGGCAAGCGAGTGCGGTGTGTCCACGACCGCCGGCGGGGCGGCGGCCGCCCGGCGGCGCCGGCTCCGTCGTACCCGCCGCGAGGGCACGTGAACGCCGCGCTAGGCGGGCATGCCGAGCTGGCGGGCGATGAGCATGCGCTGAACCTCGCTGGTGCCCTCGCCGATCTCCAGGATCTTGGCGTCGCGGTAGAAGCGCCCGACCGGGTACTCGTTCATGAAGCCGTAGCCGCCGAAGATCTGCGTGGCGTCGCGGGCGTTGTCCATCGCCGCGTTGGAGCTCACCAGCTTGGCGATGGCGGCCTCCTTCTTGAACGGCTCCCCCGCGAGCATCTTCTCAGCGGCGTGGTAGTAGGAAAGGCGCGCGGTGTGGGCCCGCACCTCCATGTCGGCGACCTTGAACTGGATGGCCTGGTAGCGCCCGATCGGCAGGCCGAACGCCGTGCGCTCCCGGACGTACCGCAGGCTCTCGTCGACGCAGCCCTGCGCGAGCCCCACCGAGAGCGCGGCGATGGCGATCCGGCCCTCGTCCAGGGTCTGGAGGAACTGCGCGTATCCCCGGCCCCGCTCACCGAGCAGGTTGGCGGCGGGCACCCGGCAGTCGCTGAACGACAGCTCCCGGGTGTCGGAGGCCGACCAGCCCACCTTGGAGTACTTCTTGGAGACCGTGAACCCGGGCGTGCCGGAGGGCACCAGGATCGTCGAGATCTCCGGCCCCCCGGTGTCCTCACGCCGCCCGGTGATGGCGGCGACGGCGACGAACCCGGTGATGTCGGTGCCCGAGTTGGTGATGAAGGCCTTCGAGCCGTTGATCATCCACTCGTCCCCGTCCAGCACCGCCGTGGTCCGCATGCCGCCCGGCACGTCGGTGCCGCCGCCGGGCTCGGTCAGGCCGAAGGCGCCAAGTGTCTCGCCACAGGTCAGCCGGGGAAGCCACTCGGCCTTCTGCTCCCGCGTGCCGAACCGGTAGACCGGCATCGTGCCGAGCGACACCGCCGCCTCGAGCGTGATGGCCACCGAGGAGTCGACGCGGGCGAGCTCCTCGAGCGCGAGGCAGAGGGCGAAGTAGTCGCCGCCCATGCCACCGTGCTCCTCAGGGATCGGCAGCCCGAAAAGCCCCATGCGCCCCATCTGAGAGACGAGGTCGTACGGGAACGCGCAGCGCTCGTAGTAGTCGCCGATCACCGGCGCCACCACGTCCCGTGCGAACTCCTCGACGGTCTCTCGCAACGCCTCGTACTCGTCATTGAGCCGGTGCATGCTCACTCCTCTTCTTCGGCCGGGCGTTCGCCCGCCGGGCCTTCGCCCTCGGGCACTTCATCGGCCGGGCCTTCCTTGGCCAGGGCCTGGACGACGCGGGAGGGGCTCGGGCGGCCCAGCTCCCGGGCGAGCCAGACGCTGGTCGCGACCAGTGATTCCAAGTCGACGCCGGTCTCCACGCCGAGCCCGGAGAGCATCCACACCAGGTCCTCGGTCGCGAGATTGCCGGTGGCGCTCTTGGCGTACGGGCAGCCTCCGATGCCTCCGGTGGAGGCGTCCACGACGGTCACCCCGGCCCGCAGTGCGCTGAGGGTGTTGGCCAGGGCCTGGCCGTAGGTGTCATGGAAGTGCACGGCGAGCCGCTCCGGGCCCACCCCGGCCTCCGCGAATGCGGCGAGAAGGGCGGTGACGTGCCCGGGGGTGCCGACCCCGATGGTGTCGCCGAGGGACAGCTGCGAGCAGCCGAGGTCGAGCAGCCTCCTGCCGTGCCGGACGACCTGGGCGACCGGCACCGGCCCCTCCCATGGGTCGCCGAAGCACATCGACAGGTACGCCCGGACGGCGAGGCCGTTCTCCCGGGCACGCTCGACGACCGGCGTGAACATCTCGATCGAGCCGTCCACGCTGCGGTTGAGGTTCCGCTGGGCGAACGTCTCGGTGGCGCTGCCGAAGATCGCGATATCGGTGACGCCGAGGCCGAGCGCGCGGTCCAGGCCCCGCTCGTTGGGGACCAGCACCGGGTAGCGGACCCCAGGCACCCGTTCCATCCGCCTCAGCAGTTCCTCGGCGTCCGCGAGCTGCGGCACCCACTTCGGGTGCACGAAGCTGGTCGTCTCGATGGTGGTCAGCCCCGCCTCGGCGAGCCGCGCGACGAACTCCGTCTTGACGCCGACGGGAAGGATCACCGGCTCGTTCTGCAGGCCGTCCCTTGGCCCGACCTCGTAGATCGTCACCCGGTCCGGCAGCCCGTCCATCGGGGCCTCGAACGGCGTGCGAATCATGACCCTCCCCCGTCCGTGAGCGTGTCGATGGCCGCGCCCGGGGACGTCGCCTCGTCCTCGTCCCGTACGACGGCGAGCACGGCGTCCATGTCGACCGGCTGGCCGGCACGTACGGGAAGCTCGGCGACGACGCCGCCGGTGGGGGCGGTGACGGTGTGCTCCATCTTCATCGCCTCGACGATCAGCAACGGCTGGCCCTCGGTGACCCGCTCCCCGGGAACGACCTTGACCAGGAGCACGGTGCCCGGCATCGGGCTGCGGACCACTCCGTCGCCCGTACGACCGGCGCCGGCGCGGTCACCGGGATCCCCTGGCACGTGCGGGGTGATCGCCCACGATCTGCCGTCCCGGCCGAGCCACACCGACTGTCCGTCCAAAGCGCAGGCGAAGTGGGACGTCACCCCGTCCAGCGTCACGAGCGCGTCACCCCCGTCCCAGGCGAGCGCGGCCCCGGTCGCGAAAGAATCACCGCCCTCACGAGAGAGCGCGGCCCCGGGCGGAGGCTCACCCTGGAGCACCTCGCAACCCCGCGCGGGAAGGCCGCGCACCTTGACGGCGGCCGTCTCGCCCCGTGCCGACAGGAGCCAGGTGGTCCAGGCGGGCTCGCCGACCCGCCACCCGTCCGGCACGTCCCACGGGTCGTCGCCGGCGTTCGAGACGAGCCGGTCCTGCAGGACCAGCCCCGCGGCGGCGAGCACGTCGGCCGGCAGGGCTTCGGAGCCGTAGGCGGCGTCCAGCAGCGCGTCGAGACGCTGGTCGATCAGGCCCGTGCCGAGGTTCCCCGCCGCCACGTCGGGGTCGGCGAGCAGCGCCCGCAGGAACGCGATGTTGGTCGTCACCCCGAGCACGGTCGTCGCGCGGAGCGCCGAGTCCAGCCGCCGCAGCGCGCCCTCCCGGTCCGGGCCCCAGGCGATCACCTTGGAAAGCATCGGGTCGTACTCGCTGCCGACGACCGTGCCGACCTGGAGCCCCGAGTCCACCCGCACGTCGGGGTCGGCGCCGGGTTCCGCGAGCGCGAGGACCCGCCCCCCCGTGGGGAGGAAGTCCCGCGCGGGGTCTTCGGCGTACACGCGCGCCTCGACGGCGTGGCCGCGCAGCCGAACGTCGTCCTGCGACAGCGGCAGCGGCTCCCCCGCGGCCACGCGGAGCTGGAGCTCCACAAGGTCGAGGCCGGTGACCAGCTCGGTGACCGGGTGCTCGACCTGGAGGCGGGTGTTCATCTCGATGAAGTAGCGCGGGTGCCCGGGCGCGTCGCCGGAGACGATGAACTCGACGGTTCCCGCGCCGACGTACCCGACGGACCTCGCGGCCCTGACCGCTTCCTCTCCCATGCCGCGCCGCGTGTCCTCGTCCAGCAGCGGCGACGGGGCCTCCTCGATGATCTTCTGGTGGCGGCGCTGGAGGCTGCACTCACGCTCGCCGAGGTGGATCACGTTGCCGTGCGCGTCGGCCAGCACCTGGATCTCGATGTGCCGCGGATCGTCGACGTACCGCTCGACCAGCAGCGTGGCGTCGCCGAACGCGGCGGCGGCCGTACGTCTGGCCGACTCGATGGCCTCGGGCATCTCCCGCGGCGAGCGCACGACCAGCATGCCCTTGCCGCCGCCACCCGCCGAGGGCTTGATCAGCACGGGGAAGCCGACGCGCCGGGCGATCTCCTCCAGGTCGCCGGGCTCCGCGCCGCCGGGGACCACGGGGACCCCCGCCGCCTCCACGGTCGCCTTGGCCCGGATCTTGTCGCCCATCGTCTCGACCGCCTCGGGCGGCGGCCCGACGAACACCAGGCCCTCCCGCGCGCAGCGCCGCGCGAACGCGGTGTTCTCGGCCAGGAACCCGTAGCCCGGGTGCACGGCCTGGGCCCCGCTCAGCCTGGCGGCGGCGACGACCTGCTCGATGTCGAGATAGCCGGAGGCCAGCCGTACGGCCGCGTCGGCCTCGCGGACGTGCCGGGAGCCCGCGTCGGCGTCGCTGTACACGGCGACGGACCTGACGCCGAGCCGGCGCAGGGTCTTGATGACGCGGAGCGCGATCTCGCCCCGGTTGGCGACAAGAACGGTGTCGAACATGATCACATCCGGAAGACGCCGTAGCCGATGGGGTCGAGGGGGGCGTTGGCCGCCGCGGAGAGGGCCAGCCCGAGCACGGTGCGGGTGTCGATCGGATCGATCACACCGTCGTCCCACAGCCGCGCGGTGGAGTAGTAGGGATTGCCCTGCTCCTCGTACCGGTCGCGGATCGCGCGCTTGAACTCCGCGTCGTCCTCCCCGCCGGGACGTACGGTGGCCAGCACGTTGGCCGCCTGCTCGCCGCCCATGACCGAGATGCGGGCGTTGGGCCACATCCACAGGAAGCGCGGGGAGTACGCCCGTCCCGCCATCGCGTAGTTGCCCGCCCCGAACGACCCGCCGACGACGACGGTGAGCTTCGGAACCCGGGCGCACGAAACGGCCGTGACCATCTTGGCGCCGTGCTTGGCGATGCCCCCGGACTCGTAGGCGCGGCCCACCATGAACCCGCTGATGTTCTGCAGGAAGACCAGGGGGATCTTCCGCTGATCGCACAGCTCGATGAAGTGGGCCCCCTTCAGCGCGGACTCGCTGAACAGGATGCCGTTGTTGGCGACGATCCCCACGGGGTGCCCGTGGATGTGCGCGAAGCCGGTGACCAGCGTGGGGCCGTACTCGGCCTTGAACTCAAGGAAACGGCTGCCGTCGGCGATCCGGCCGATGACCTCGCGCACGTCGTACGGCGTGCGGGTGTCGGCGGGCACGATGCCGTACAGGTCGCGGGGGTCGTGCAGCGGCTCCTCGGGCCGGGCCCGGTCCCAGGGGACGGGGCTCCTCGGCGCGAGCGTCGCGACGATGTCGCGGACGATGGAGAGCGCGTGGGCGTCGTCCTCGGCCAGGTGGTCGGTGACCCCGCTGACCCGGGCGTGCACGTCGCCGCCGCCGAGCTCCTCGGCCGTGACCTCCTCGCCGGTGGCGGCCTTCACCAGCGGCGGGCCGCCCAGGAAGATCGTGCCCTGGTTCCTGACGATGACCGCCTCGTCGCTCATGGCCGGCACATACGCGCCTCCGGCCGTGCAGGAGCCCAGCACGGCGGCGATCTGCGGGATGCCGTGCCGCGACATGGTGGCCTGGTTGTAGAAGATGCGCCCGAAGTGCTCGCGGTCGGGGAAGACCTCGTCCTGGAGGGGCAGGAACGCGCCGCCGGAGTCGACCAGGTAGACACACGGCAGGTTGTTGTGGAGGGCGACCTCCTGAGCGCGCAGGTGCTTCTTCACCGTGAGCGGGTAGTAGGTGCCGCCCTTCACGGTCGCGTCGTTGGCGACGATCACGCATTCCCTGCCGCTGACCCGGCCGACCCCGGTGATGATCCCGGCCGCGGGCGCCTCGTCGCCGTACAGCCCGGTGGCGGCCAGGGGCGAGAGCTCCAGGAAGCGGGAGCCTGGGTCGAGCAGTGTGCCGACGCGGTCACGGGGCAGAAGCTTGCCGCGCTCGACGTGCCGCACGCGGGAGCGCTCGGTGCCGCCCAGGGCCGCCACCGCCAGCCGTTCGCGCAGCTCGGCGGCCAGGCGCTCGTTGACGTCGGCGTTGCGCTTGAACTCCTCGCCGCCCGGGCCGGCCACCGTACGGAGCACAGGGGCCATGACGCACACCTCCCAGCGGTTAACGTTCGCTAACACCGCCCTGGATGTTAGTCATCATTAACCCGTTCGTCTACCATTGCCGGTCATGACCGTTGTGCGGACTCCTACCCGCGTTCCGAGCCCTCGCCGCAGGGAGATCCTGGATGCCGCCGCCGGGCTGTTCGCGGCCCGGGGGTTCCACGGGGTGTCGATCGAGGAGATCGGCGGCGCGGTCGGCATATCGGGGCCCGCGCTGTACCGCCACTTCAGCGGCAAGGATTCCCTTCTTTCGGAGATGCTGCTCGACATCAGCGAGCGTCTGCGCACCTCGGCGGTGGAGCGGGTCACGGGAGCGTCTCATGGCGGCGAGGCCCTCGACGCGCTGATCAGCGGCCAGATCGAGTTCGCGCTCGACCACCCCGCGCTGATCACCGTGCACGACCGCGAGCTGGGCAACGTGCCCGAACCTGCCCGGCGGCAGATCAGGCGACTCCAGCGGCTGTACGTCGAGGAGTGGGTCACCGTCATGACCGAGTTGTACCCGGGGGTGCGTCCGCCGGTGCTGCGCGCCGCCACGCACGCGGTCTTCGGGCTGCTGAACTCCACCCCGCACAGCGCCGGGGAGCTGGCACGGGACGCCATGGCCACCCTCCTGCACCGCATGGCCCTCGTCGCCTTGGCCAGCCTGGTTAACGAGCCCTAACCCCGAGACGGCCCTCTTCTGGGCCGCGATCCCGCTACGCCTGACTCACACTTCCGCCATGCCCGGATATAGGACTTGCTCTGCAAACTATCTAGATATATCTTTCATGTATCTAGATAGTTGGAAGGTGGCTGAGATGAGCGATCTGCCCGGCATGCCGTTCGCCCCGCCCGGCGCCCACTTCGCGCCGAGGGTGCGCCGGGGCGACGTGCGGGCCGCGCTGCTGTCCTTGCTGGGCGAGAAGCGGCGCAACGGCTACCAGATGATCCAGGAGATCCAGAACCGCAGCCGCGGGATCTGGCGTCCGAGTCCCGGGTCGGTGTACCCCGCGCTCCAGCAGCTCGAGGACGAGGGTCTGGTCGTCGGCGAGGAGTCCGGCGGCAGCCGGACGTTCCAGCTCACCGACGATGGACGGCGCTACGTCACCGCCCACGCCGACGAGCTGCTCAGCCCATGGTCGGAGGTCGCGAGGAGCATGCCTGAGGAGATGATGGAGTTACGCATGCTTTGGGGGCTGTTGAGCGAAGCCTTCGGCCAGCTCACCCAGGTGGCCAACGCGAGGCAGGTGGCGGCGGCCCGATCGCTCCTTCGGAGCACCAGGCGATCGGTCTTCGCGATCCTCGCCGACGACAAGGAGGAAGAGGGATAGTGACGACAAGCGAGGCGCCCGCCGTCGCCGTACGGGGGCTGAAGAAGAGTTACGGCAACATCGAGGCCGTCAAGGGCATCGACTTCGAGGTGCGGCCGGGCGAGGTCTTCGGCTTCCTCGGGCCGAACGGCGCCGGCAAGACCACCACGATCAGCATGCTCTGCACGCTCATCCGGCCGACGGGCGGATCGGCCGAGGTCGCCGGATACGACGTGGTCAGGGATCGCGACCAGGTCCGGCGCAACATCGGGCTGGTGTTCCAGGACCCGACCCTGGACGGCTATCTGTCAGCCGAGCAGAACCTCCGATTCCACGCGGAGCTGTACGGGGTGCCGAAAAACGTGGTGAACGAGCGGATCAAGCAGGTCATGGAGATGGTCGCGCTCTGGGATCGCAAGGACGCCAAGGTCATGACGTTCTCCGGAGGCATGAAGCGCCGGCTGGAGATCGCCCGCGGCCTGCTGCACTCGCCGAGGGTGCTGTTCCTGGACGAGCCCACGGTCGGCCTGGACCCCCAGACCCGATCCGCCATCTGGGGATATATCAACAAATTGCGGCATACCGAGGACATCACGATCTTCATGACGACGCACTACATGGAAGAGGCGGAGTACTGCGACCGGATCGCGATCATCGATCACGGCGAGATCGTGGTCATCGACTCCCCCGAGGCCCTGAAGGCCAGCATCGGCGAGGACCGCGTGCAGATCCAGACCGGTGACGACGAGGGCGCCATCGCCGCGCTCAAGCGGCGTTTCGACCTCGACGCGGCCGTCCGCGAAGGCGTGGTGACCTTCGCCGTCCCCTCCGGCGAGGAGTTCGTCCCCCGGCTGTTCGCCGAGCTCGGAGTGCCGATCCGCTCGGTCAGCGTGTCCCGCCCGTCGCTCGACGACGTCTTCATGAACTACACCGGCTCAACCATCCGCGATGCCGAGGGCGAGAGCGGCGCTTCGGCGTGGATGCGCGCCATGGCGAGGAGGTAACGATGGCAACTGGCGTGACCTCACCCGGAGTCGTCCGGGTCCACGTGCCCGGGCGCAGCGTCAAGCACGACCTCCGGGCGATCAAGATAGTTCTCCACCGCGAACTGCTGCGGTTCGTCAACGACCGCACCCGCATGATCTCCACGCTGGTCCAGCCCGTGCTGTGGCTGTTCGTGATGGGCACCGGCCTCAGCACGCTGGTCTCGCGGCCGAACCAGGGCGTCGACTTCCGCACCTTCATCTACCCCGGTGTGATCGCCATGACGGTGATCACGACGGCGATGTTCTCGGCGGGCTCGATCGTGTGGGACCGCGAGTTCGGGTTCCTGCGCGAGATGCTGGTCGCCCCGGTCAGCCGCGCCGCGATCGTGATCGGCAAGTGCCTGGGCGGCGGCATCGTCGCGACCGTGCAGGGCGTCATCATCCTGGCCCTCGCCGGGCTGGTCCACGTGCCCTACTCCCCGACGCTGATCCTGACCTTGCTATGCGAGATGTTCCTCGCGTCGGTCACGATCACCGCCTTCGGCGTGAGCCTGGCCGCCCGGATGAAGAGCATGCAGTCCTTCTTCGGCATCATGCAGATGGCGATCATGCCTATGATCTTCCTGTCCGGGGCGATGTTCCCCCTGGCCAACCTGCCCGGATGGCTGGCGTTCCTGACGAAGATCAACCCGCTGACGTACGCCGTCGACCCGATGCGCCACGCGGTCTTCAGCCACCTCGACGTGAGCCCGCAGGTCGTCGACGCGCTCAACCCCGGCGTCCACTGGTTCGGCTGGCACGTCCCGGTCATGGTGGAGCTCGGAATCGTCGCGCTCATGGGCCTGGCCCTGCTCGGCATCGCGATCGCCCAGTTCCGCCGCACCGACTAGCCACCGAGCGACGACGGCCCGGGAGCGTGGGCTCCCGGGCCGTCGTCTTCTACCTGAGCGGTACGGGCGTCACTTCTTCACCCTGACGTAGTCGCTCCTGCTGGAAGAGGCGTTGGCCTCGCCGTTGCCCTTGAAGGTGATCTTCCAGGAGCCGGAGTGCCAGTCCTTGACCTTGGTCCAGAAGTCGCCGGAACCGTTGGTGCTGACCGTCTTGACGTACTCCCACTTGGCCTGGCCGGCGGGCTTGAAGTACAGCCCGACCTTCTGGTGGTCGTACGCGGTCCAGTGGTGACCGTCCCAGATCTGCAGCTTGCCGGTGTTCTTGACGTACTTGCCGTACTTCACGGGCTCGGGGTACGCGTTGAACTTGATGATCCGGGTGTCGGCCGACACCTGCGGCTCGTTGACCGTCACGTACACGGACCGGCTGCTCGAGCCCTTCACGCCCTGGGCACCGTCGAACTCGGCCCGGAACCAGCCGGACAGCTCCGCCCGGGCGTCGATCGAGAACCGGCCGCCGCGGTCGGTCCAGTCGTACGCCACGAACTGCCACGAGCGCGAACCGTCGGGCTTGAACAGCAGGTTGACCTTCTGCCCCCCGTAGCCGTCCCATCCGTGCGAGGTGTCGAGTCCGAGACGCCCCCGCGCGGACAGCCTGGCGCCCTGGTCGGCGGGATCGGGGGTGACGTCGAAGCCGGCGATCCGGCTGCCGGTGGTCTTCTGGCGCACGTCGACCTGGTCGCTGTCGCTGGTCGCCTTGTGCGCGACCTCCGAGCCGTCGTACTCGGCCCGCCACCAGCCGGTGCGGTCGGCCTTGACGCCGGCCGAGAAGCGGCCCTTCGAGTCGGTGTAGTCGTACGCGACCCGGTCGTACCCGGCGCTGCCCTCGGCGCGGAAGGCGATGTACACCTTCTGTGCGTTGTACGGCTTCCAGCCCTCGGTGCCGTTGAGTAGCAGCCGGCCCTGGAGGGTCAGCGTGTCCCCCTTGTCGACGGGCTCCGGGGAGGCGCCGAACCCGGCGAGGTCGGTCTCCCAGACCTGGTTGACCTGGAAGTCCTTGTTCGCCTGACCGGTGCCGACGACGCTGCTCGCCTTGGCGGTGACGTTCCACGTGCCGGGGGCGTCCGACCGGCCGAAGGTGCGCGTGCCCTGCCACTTCTGCTTGCCGCCGGCGTCATCGACCTTCTTGGCCTCGATGTCGAGCGTCGAACCGTTGGGCCGCTTCAGCGTGAAGCCCCCGCCGGTCGCGCCGTCGACGACGAAGCTGAAGGTGACCGCTTTGCCGTCCTTGCTCTCGACGACGACCGGGCTGGAGCTCACCTCCACCGCGGAGACATCGGGGCCCGCCGGTTTCCCTGCCGTCGCCGACGCCGGCGGGGTCACCAGAGCGAGAGCCCCGGCGCCCATCGCCATCGCCACAACGACGGCACGGATGCGTTTTAACACGGGGTGTCCTTTCTTCCCGTTGCTTTAACGCGGCTTGAGGGTGCCACGTCCTTCCTTAGTAGTAGACGGCCGTATTACGACAATAGTTCTGCTATCTGACAAACTGTCATCAATCAGAGTCAGATAGATCGGTCCACCGGACACTCAGACGGTCTCGGCAAGCCCCGGGACGCGACACGGTCCGTCGCGACATAATCGGCCTTGTGGCCCGCGACGCAGTCGAGAAGCACTTCACCGAGTCGGTCGCCGCGCTGACCCTGGGCGCCCGCCGCGATCCCGGCCTGCCCGTGCGGCTTGGCACGACCCTGACCGGGGCCCGCTGCCGCGAGCTCTTCGAGTTCCAGCTCGCCAGCCGGCTGCTCGACATCGCCGCCCGCTGGCTGCGCGAGCAGGGTGAGGGCTTCTACACCATCGGCTCGGCCGGACACGAGGGCAACGCGGCGGTGGCGGCGGCCCTGCGCGTCACCGATCCCGCGCTCCTGCACTACCGCTCGGGCGCCTTCTACCTCACGAGGTCCGCGCAGGCGGGCCGGCTCGCCGAGGAAGGGCTGCGCGACGTGCTGCTTGGCCTCACCGCCGCCGCCGAGGAGCCCATCTCCGGGGGGCGCCACAAGGTCTTCGGCCATCCCGATCTCGCGGTCATCCCGCAGACCTCCACGATCGCGAGCCACCTGCCCCGTTCCGTCGGCGTGGCCTTCGCCATCGAGCGGGCCCGCAAGCTGGGCGTCCCCGGCGCCGCGTGGCCGGCCGACGCCGTCGCGGTGTGCAGCTTCGGCGACGCCTCGGTCAACCACGCGAGCGCCCTGAGCGCCTTCAACACGGCCGCCTACTGCGCCTACCAGGGGCTGCCGCTGCCGATCCTGTTCGTCTGCGAGGACAACGGCATCGGCATCAGCGTGCGCACCCCTCCGGGGTGGGTCGAGGCGTCCGGCCACCCCCTCATCCCGCGCTTCCGGGCCGACGGCTGCGATCTCGCCGAGGCGTACGACGTGGCGTCCCAGGCTGTGGAGCACGTGCGCACCCGCAGGTCACCGGCGTTCCTCCACCTCCGCACGGTGCGCCTGATGGGGCACGCCGGCTCCGACGTCGAGTCGTCGTACCGCACGTCGCGCGAGATCGCCGCGGACCTTGAGCGCGATCCCCTGCTGGCGACGGCGAGGCTGCTGGTGGACGCCGGGCTGGCCGTCCCCGGCGATCTGCTCGGGCGCTACGAGACGATCCGCGAGCACGTGCTCAAGCTGGCGCTGGAGTCCACCCGGCGGCCCCGGCTGCGGTCGGCCAGGGAGGTCATGGAGCCGCTCGCCCCCCGCCATCCCGTGCGGGTCGCGACCCAGGCCACGCGCCAGGCCGGTGACCGGGTGAAGCTGTTCGGCGAGACCCCGCCCGAGCAGGAGGGGCCGCTCACCCTCGCCCAGGCGATCAACCGCACGCTCACCGACATCCTCGGTGCCTATCCCGAGACCATGCTCTTCGGGGAGGACGTCGCGCGCAAAGGCGGCGTGTACGGCGTGACGCGCGGGCTGCGGAAGCGCTTCGGCGCCGCGAGGGTGTTCGACACCCTCCTCGACGAGCAGGCCCTTCTGGGCCTGGCCCTCGGCTCGGCTACCTCCGGCCTGCTGCCGATCCCCGAGATCCAGTATCTCGCCTACCTGCACAACGCCCTCGACCAGCTGCGCGGTGAGGCCGCCTCGCTGCGGTTCTTCTCCAGGGGCGCGTTCAGGAACCCGATGGTGGTGCGCGTCGCCGGGTACGCCTACCAGAAGGGCTTCGGCGGCCACTTTCACAACGACAACTCCGTGGCCGCCCTCCGCGACATCCCCGGGCTGGTCATCGCGTCCCCGGCCAGGCCGGACGACGCCGCCGCGATGCTGCGCACCTGCGTCGCCGCCGCGAAGACCGACGGCGAGGTCTGCGTGTTCCTCGAGCCAATCGCGCTCTACGGCACCCGCGACCTGATGGACGATGGCGACAACGGCTGGCTCACCCCGTACGCGCCCCCTTCGCGGTGGGCGGAGACCCACGTGCCGATCGGCAGGGGCCGCGGGTACGGCGACGGCCGCGATCTCACCATCGTCACGTTCGGCAACGGCGTGCGGATGAGCCTGCGGGCGGCGATACGCCTCACCGCCGAGGGGTACGGCTGCCGCGTCCTGGACCTGCGATGGCTGTCGCCGCTCCCGGTGGACGACCTGCTCCGCGCGGCCGACCTGACCGGCAAGGTGCTCGTCGCGGACGAGACCCGAAGCTCCGGCGGTGTTTCCGAGGGGGTGCTGGCGGCGCTGGCCGACGGCGGGTTCACCGGCAGGGTCGCCCGGGTGGCGTCCATGGACAGCTTCGTCCCGCTGGGCGACGCCGCCGCCCACGTCCTGCTCTCAGAGGCCCGCATCGAGGAGGCCGCCCGCAAGCTTCTTGCCTGATCGGCTGTAGAGCGTGAGGTGGACGCGGCCGAAGACCTGGCTCCTGGCCCGGCGGAAGCGCTTGTCCGCGATCAGCGTCTGGTAGCGCGGGTCCGTCCTGAGCAGCCGCCCGGACGACACGAGCCAGATCCGCTGGAACCGGTCGGCGACGGTGCGGAACTGCGGCGGCGTGCGCGGCTCGAAGTGGCCCGGGGCGAAGGTCAGGTCGTGGAGCCGATCGTACGGCAGGCTGTACACGCCCACGTAGAGGCGGTAGCGGTGCGGGACGAACAGCGCCGCGTCGCCGGGCCTCTCCTGGGCGGTCAGCCATGCGGCGACGCTGCGCAGGTCGTCGGCGCGGGTCGCGGGCTGCCGGAGGAAAAGCTGCGCCGGGAGGGTGAGGGCGGCGAGCAGCCCCACCGCGAGCAACGGCACGGCACGGTTGACCATGACGGCCCAGGACCTCATCGGCCGGGCGAAGGTCGCACCCGCGAGCAGCGCGAACGCCGGGACGCAGAACAGCACGTAGCGAGGGTGGTAGATCGGCTGCACCTGGGAGATCGTGAAGGACAGCACAATGGGGAGCACGGCCCACGGCAACGCCACCATCGCGACCGGCCGGGCCAGCCGTACGGCGACGACCGTCCCGGCGACGGCCAGCGCCACCAGCAGCGTCACCCCCCACCACGACCCGCCGGTCTGCGCGGCGAGGTCCACGATGTCGTGGAGACCGGGCTTCTGCAGCCACGCGACCTGCTGCCGCTCCGCCGAGGCGACCACCGCCAGCGGCACGACGACGGCGACGGCGACGGCCGCGGCGGCCGTCCAGCGCGGCATCTCTCGACGGTTCCACAGCAGCACGGTGACCGCTTGCGCCGGGATCAGCAGGAGGGCGTACAGGTGGAGCCAGCCGAGAAGGGCCAGGGAACCGGCGTAGATGGCGTACCGCGACCAGCGCCTGGTGTCGAGAGCGTTGAGCAGCGTCCAGGTGGCCAGCACCGCGAGCGCGCTGACGATGGCGTAGCTGCGCGCCTCCTGGGCGTACCTGCTGACGATCGGCAGCAGCGCGTACACCAGCCCGCCGACCAGGCCCGCCCGTTCCGCGCCGAGCCGCCTGCCGATCACCGCCAGCCCGTACGCGGCGGCGGCGGTCGCGATCACGGAGGGTAGGCGTAGCGCCGTCTCGCTGGTGCTCAGGACCGCGATGGGACGTAGCAACAGGTAGTAGAGCCCGTGGACCGCGTCGATCGCGCCTAGGAGCGTCCACATCTGGCCGAACGGCATGGACGCCGCCATGCCGCTGACGGACTCGTCGCGCCAGAACGACGGCACGCCGACGGCCCACAGACCTATCGCGACCGCGAGAACAGGGGGAATCAGCTCAATGCGCCTACGCACGTTTCCGCACTCTAAGTGCGCCGCGGTAAGAGGCGCGTTAATCCCTTGAGACGGCGAGCCCCACCATCAAAGCTGACATAATGGCATTTCAGGAGCTATGTGGGAGATGTGCGCCACGGGAACGACCACCCAGATCCCCGGCTGTTGAGCATGGCCGGTCCGGCCGGTCATGGTCGGCGGCCGGTGAGGGCGATCGTGCGCGTCTGCGCGTCGGCGTCGTCCGGCACCGGGACCGGTTCGGCGAACATCCCGCTCCCCGTGAGACCCCCGCCACCTGCCAGTGACGACAGGTAATCATGCACCTCGGCCATGAGACCGGGGTCGATGCGGTCGTTGACGCCAAGGCCCCGGGCCAGGTCCCAGGCATGGACGGCCAGGTCGCTGGCCATCTCCATACAGTAACGCCGGGCGCCCACGGTCCCGTAGGAGAGGCGGACGTCGCGGTCGAGGGCTCCCGGCTCCGCGAGCGCCCGCTGCGCCGCGACGCTGGCCTCGGTCCACCGGCCCACGGGGTCGTCGTAGAGCTGGTCACCGTCGAACCTGTCCCCCACGTCGTCGACCGTCTTCCCGGCGAGCAGTGGGGGCACCCACAGCTGCTCGACCACGAGATGGTTGACGAGATCGCGGACGCTCCAGTCGGCGCAGGGCGTCGGGGCGTTCCAGTTATAGTTATTGATCATCGCCACTCGCAGACCGAACTCGTCCATCGCGATGGCGTGCAGTTCCAGCACACGATCCTCCATACGCCGGACTTACCCCAAATGCGAAAATCATCCCCTATGCGGGATCACAACCAGTTGCGGCGTTTGAAGATCAGGTAGAGGGCGCCACACACCGCCGCCATGAGGGCGACGGCGAACGGATAGCCGTAGATCCAGCCGAGTTCGGGCATGTGCGTGAAGTTCATGCCGTAGATCGTGCCGACGAGGGTGGGGGCGAAGAGGATGGCCGCCCAGGAGGAGATCTTCTTGACCTCCTCGCTCTGGGCGTAGCTGGCCTGGGTGACATTCTTCATCTCTTCGTTCTGCGCCTGGCTGACCAGCGTCGAGTTGACGATGAGGATGTCCTGCAGCATCTGGCGGAAGTTGTCCACCCGCTCCACCACCGTGATCGCGTGGTCGGCCACGTCACGCAGGTAGCGCTGGAGCTCCTCATCGACGCCGTACTTCGGAGAGCCGGCGATCAGGCCGTTCAGCATGTCGAGGAGCGGCCGGGTCGCCCGCTGGAACTCGATCACCTCACGCGACAGCGCGTAGATGCGCCGCGGCGCGGCCGGGTCACCGCCGAAGACCTGGACCTCGATCTCGTCGATGTCCTTCTGCAGGCCCGCGACCACCGGCGCGTAACCGTCGACGACCGCGTCCAGAATGGCGTACAGCACAGCCTGCGGGCCCTGGCGCAGCAGGTCGGGGTCGGTCTCCATGCGACGGCGGACCTTGCTGAGGTCGGGCGCCTCGCTGTGGCGGACTGTGAGCACGAAGTCGGGGCCGACGAAGACGTGGAGCTCGCCGAACTCGACCTTCTCCGGCGAGTCGAGATACTGCGCGGCGCGCAGCACGAGGAAGAGCGTCTCGCCGTAGCGGTCCGCCTTCGGACGCTGGTGGGCGACGATGGCGTCCTCGACGGCCAGCTCGTGCAGTCCGAACTCGTCGGCGAGCTTGAGGATCTCGGCCTCCGCCGGGCGGTACAGGCCGATCCAGGCCATGCTTCCCCGCCGGGAGCGCAGGGCGGCCACGGCCTCGGCCAACGACGGCGGGGTGTCGGCGCGCTCGCCGTCGATGTATATGGCGTTGTCGATGACGCTGCGCTGTGCCGGGGCGTCCGCTTGCTGTGATCGGGGATCCATGGAATGCTCCGGAGCGACCTCGTGCTCGCCTACACGTACAGGCACTCGCATCAAATCCCTCAGCCCACGCACACGACGTTCCGGCACGGCACACCTCCCCTGGACGATCGGGACGGGTCTGCAGCGTTCCGCCCGTGTCAGACCCTAACCTGATATGGGGGAATTGCTCCGTAGGTAGTCGTCCAGCCGGCCCCGCGCCTGGTCACGTACCTTGCGGCGCAGCATCGGCGTCCAGCCGAGCACCACCCCGGTGGGCCTGCCGAGCGCCATCTTGGACCACTGGCGGAAGTCGAACTCGTCGTGGTGGCGCACGATGAGACCGTCCTCGAAGCGGAACTGCGAGTCGACCTCGTTCACCACTCGCCTGCCGGTGGCCGAGAAGACGTACCGCGCCGTCCAGTGGGCCGTGCCGGAGTGGTTGTCGGCATCGATGTCGCGGGCCGACACCTCGACGCCGCGATTTCCCTCGAGCAGCATGCGCCACATGCCGAGGACGCGCTCACGGCCTTCCAGCTCCAGGAACACCGGATCGCCGAAGCTGATGTCAGGGTGGTAACACCGCCCCATGGCGTCGGTGTCACCGCGCGCGAAGGCGTCGAAGAACGTGCGGATCACCTGACGATGCTCCCCGCCCCGTGACGCCGATGTACGGGAGTTTGGCATTCCCCCAGCTTAGAGGGCTTTTCCGAGGACGTGGATCCCATTGTGCCAACACACCGCACGCAGCCAGTCGTCGCCGAGGTCCAGCCTGGCCAGGGCATGCAGCTGGTGGGCGTAAGGATACGGAATGGTGGGGAAGTCGGAGCCCAGCACGACCTTCCCCTCCAGCCCGAGATCGCGTAGCAGCGGCCGGAGCCGCAACGGAAACGGCGCCGTGGTGTCGGCGAAGTCGGTGAAGGCCATGGTGGTGTCGAGACGCACGTTCCGGAAGCGCACGGCCAGGTCGAGGAACTCGTCGTACTCCGGCATGCCGAGGTGGGCGACGACGACGGCCAGCGCCGGGTGGGCGGCGAGGACGTCCGCGATCGGCCCCGGGCCTGTGCAGCGGCCCGGCACCGGCATGGAAGAGGCGTGTACGACCACCGGGGTCCCGGTCTCGGCGAGCAGCCCCCACACCTGGCCGAGCTGCTTGTCGCGCGGGTCGAACGCGCCGACCTGCAAGTGCACCTTGAACACGCGCGCGCCGGCGTCGAGCGCCGACCGTACGTACTGCACGGCCCCCGGCTCGGGGAAGAACGTCGCCGAGGGCACGCAGCCGGGGGTGGCGCGGGCGAAGTCCAGCGTCCAGTCGTTGAGGCTCTGCGCCATGCCCGGCTTGTGGGCGTAGGCCAGGGCCGTGAAGTGGCGCACGCCCATGGCTCGCAGCCGGGCCACCCGCTCCTCCCGGGGCAGGCGGTACCGGATGTCCCAGCCGCCGCCGACCAGGGGGCCGCCGTGCTCGAAGTGATGCCATACGCGCCGCTCCATGCGCTCCGGGAGGAAGTGCACGTGCACGTCGGCGAGACCGGGCAGCCCGAGCGCCGCCCACCATCGTGGCACCTCGGCATCCTCGACCGGCACGGGCGGCACCGTATCCGGAACGGCGGACGGATCCACAGACCACTTCGCTTCCGGCGGGGAACCTTCCGCGGCCTTCATCCCTTCGGCCGAAGGTTGTTCTAGCATCACGGGGAAGACCTTACCTCGCCGACCATGCGACGCTATGTCCGCGCGTCCTTGCCCACGCGCCCCGAATGGCGTACCTGATGGAGGTGGACCCTGCAGACGCTCAGCGGTCTCTGGGCACGGCTGATCACCGTGCAGCCGGGCCCTCCCATATGGATCACGGCTCTGGTGGCGCTGGCCGCCCTGGGCGTGGTCGTCTACCGCCCGTCCTGGCACATCTCCAGGGGCCTGATCACGGTGGCGCACGAGGGAGGCCACGCGCTCGTGGCCCTGCTCACCCGGCGCAAGCTCCAGGGCATCCGCCTGCACTCCGACACCTCCGGCGTCACGCTCACCCGAGGACGGCCGACGGGCCCCGGCATGATCTTCACGGCCGCCGCCGGGTACGTCGCCCCCTCGCTGCTCGGGCTGGGCGCCGCCTGGCTCACCGCCGCCGGATACATCACGATCCTCCTGTGGACGGTCCTGGTGCTGCTCGCCTGCATGCTGCTGATGATCCGCAACGTGTTCGGCGTGGTGGCGCTGCTCACCATCGGTGGCGCGGTCTTCGGGCTGTCCTGGTTCGCCCCGCCCGACGTGCAGGCCGTGGGCGCGCAGCTGGCCGCCTGGTTCCTGCTCATCGGGGGCATACGGCCGATCCTCGAGCTGCGGCACAAGCGCCGTCGCGGCAGGGCGCCCGACTCCGACGCCGACCAGCTCGCCCGGCTGACGCCGTTCCCTGGCGGGCTCTTCGTCTTCCTTTTCCTGCTGATCTCGGCCGCGACCCTGGTCATCGGCGCCTACCTGCTCACCCCGATCAGCCTGATGAACCGCCTGAACGGCCTGTGACCCGGCCGGGATCGTCGCCGGTTCGCCCGCTCACGCCACGCGTCCTCGCACTAGGATCTTCGTCGACGGGGACGTATGGGGAGATTCACGGTGCAATCACTCGACGAGGCTCCCGGCTACCGCATCCTTGGACAGGCGGGGCAGGGGGGCTTCGCCATCGTCTACCGCGCCCAGCAGGAGCTTCTGGACCGCGTGGTGGCGCTCAAGGTTTTGTCGGTGGACCGGGTCGACCAGGGCACGATGCGCAGGTTCCAGCGGGAGCTACGGCTCACGAGCCGCCTGACCGGCCATCCCAACGTGGTGACCGTGTTGGACACGGGGTTCACGCGGGCCGGCAGGCCGTACATCGCGATGGACTTCTTCGAGGCGGGGTCCCTGCGCGAGCGGCTCGACCGCGAGGGCCCCTTCCCGGTGCCCGACCTGCTGCGGATCGGCGTGAAGATGGCGGGGGCGCTCGCGGCCGTACACGCGGCGGGGGTGCTCCACGGTGACCTGAAGCCGCAGAACATCCTGGTCTCGCGGTACGGCGAGCCCGCACTGGCCGACTTCGGCATCGCCAGGGTCGTCGACTCAGCGGAGGCGTCGGCCATGGGGCAGGCGTTCACGCCAATGCACGCCGCCCCGGAGGTCCTCAACGGGAAGCCGCACAGCGCGGCCTCCGACGTCTACTCCCTCGGCTCGACGCTCTACCACCTGCTCGCGGGCCGACCGGCCTTCCACAGCCCCGCTGACCCGTCGATCGCCTCGCTTATGCTCCGCGTCCTGAGCCACGACCCTTCGCCCATCACCCGCCCCGGCGTCCCGGCCGCCGTCAGCCAGGCCATCGTCAGGGCCATGGCCAAACGGCCGGAGGACAGGTACGCCGGAGCCGTCGACCTCGCGTCCCGCTTCCAGCGGATCCAACGCGACCTGGGTCTCCCCGTGACCGACCTCGTCGGCGCCGACCCACACCCCACACTCGCCCCCGACTCGAGGCTTCCACCGCCCCTCAACCCGGCGTCCGCACCGCTACCGGGCCCGGAGCGGCGCCCCTACGCCGTTCACGAGCAGCCGCCCGGCGACCAGCGGGAACGATCGCCCCATCCCACGCCCGCCCACGCGCCGTACGGCGAGGAGCCGTCCCGTCGGCGGGCGGCGGCCTCGCGCCCACGGGCTCGTCTGATCGCCGGTCTGGTCATCGGGGGGCTGGTCGTCTCGGGGGTCGGCATAGGTGCCTTCCTCGTCTCCCGGCCGGATACGGCTGTCACGGTTGCGGGCCCGTCCAGTACGGCGGGGGCCGCGCCCGGCAGGCCGTCCCCCGGTGACAAGGGTGGCGCCCGTAAGACACCCGCCATCGACCAGAGCGTGATCGCCGGTCTCCGGCCACGTCGCCTGTCGGTGGCCGCCGACCAGGGTTCGCACGTGACACTGCGATGGGTGCTTCCCGAGGGCGCGAAGACGTACCCTCTGGTACTGCAGCAGGAGCCCGTGGTCAGCGCGGCGCTGACCCCGCTGGACCGGGCCGCGACCTCGGCCAGGGTGTTCGACCTGGACCCCGGCCAGGGGTACTGCTTCCGCGTGGGCGTGGCGCTCAGCATCGGCACGGCCTCCAACGTGGCCTGGTCGACCCCCCGCTGCATCAGGGGCGCGGTCACCCACTGAAGGAGGGGGACCGAGGCTGGTTCCTGAAGGCCGGGCGGGGCCGGAGCGACCGAGGATCCAGGCGGCGGGCGACACGGCGGAGACGTGGCGTGCCCCGCCGCAGGAGCGTGCCGACCGCGTCGGAATGACGCCATGCCTCGTCGGCAACGTCCGGGCCGACATCCAGTCCGGCGAACTCCACATAGTTCACCAGCTCGGCCAGCGGCCGGATATGAGGTGATACTTCGGACCCGGCCTCGGCGGCGGCCCTGTCCGAGACCTCCGAGGCCGTCAGCGAGGTGTCCCCCGCCAACCCGAGGTCCTCCCGGACCTGACGCCAAGCGCCCATGACCCGTTCACCCGGATCGCCGCGACGGCGGCGCCGTCTCCGGAGCACCGGCACGACGGCGGCGGCGAGCACGTACACAAGGACCACGGCGCCAAGGGCGCTCGAAGCCAGCACCGCGATCGACGGCCCCGGCGATCGCGCGGCCCCGTCTCCGGCGTCGGTAGCGGGGGTGGCGGAGGGCTTGGGCTTCGTGGCCGTGGCGCCACCGATCTGCTCGGCGAGCTGCGCGCGCTCCTTGACGGCCGTGCTGACGACGTCCTGCTGGGCCTGCGAGCCGCTCCGCTCGGGGGTCGGGTCGAACGCGGTCCAGCCGAGGTCCCTGAACTGGATCTCCGGCCAGGCCAGCACGTCTCCCGAGAGCACCTGGAAGGCTCCGTCCCTCGGCGTCCCCGGACGGAAGCCCACCACGACCCTGCTCGGCAGCCCCAGCGTACGGGCGAGCAGCGCGAAGGAGCAGGCGAACTGCTCGGAGGTGCCCCGATGCGTGGAGCGAAGGAAGTACTCCAGCACGGCCAGGGAGTGCCCGGGCGGGGAGTTCACGTCGTACCTCTCGCTGGTGCGCAGGTAGTGCTCCAGCAGCGAGGCCTGCTGGTACGGCGAGCCGGCCTTCCTCGTCACCCGCTGCGCGAGCGACCGGAAGACCCCGATCTTCGGCGGCAGGGCGGGCGGAGGTCCGGCGGAGACCGCCTCCCGCAGCTCGGTCGCCGCCGGGCGGGGCACGTACGAGGTGACCCGGTAGGACCTGCCGGACGTACCCCGGGCCGTGGCGAGCAGCGAGCCCGACCCGTCCACCGCTACCCCGATGCCGGACACCGCGGCAGGGCGGTCGGCCGCGGGCAGCCAGTTCCCCGGGAGCCCCTCCAGCGTCACCGTCTGCTCCACGGTTTCGTACCGGCCGTGGTACGGCCCGGACGGCACCCGCCCGCCCGTCGGCTGAAACCGCGCCGAGGACGACCAGCGCACCCCGTCGTACTGGTCCAGCACGGCCAGCCGCCAGTACTCGGCATGGGACGCCTTCACCGTGAACAGCGGCGTCGTCGGCACCTGAAGCCACGCCGAGACCCGGTCGAGCGGGCTGACGCCGTCGAACCGCACCGCGGCCGGCTGGTCGATCAGCGTTCTGGGGTCGTACGGCTCCCGTGCGATGGGCAGCAGCGGGGCCACGAGCACCCCCGCCAGGCCCAGCACCACCGCCACCGGCACGCCCGCGAGCAGCCACACCCCGCCCCGTCCCGCCCGTACGACCACGAGCGCCGCGACCAGTGCCAGAAGCAGCCCCGCCACGGAGGTGTTCGATCCGGGCCCGTCCACGCCGAACGGCAGGGCGACGGCGAAGACCGCCAGCGCTGGTAGTCCGGGGACCGCACGGGCTCGGGCACGGGAGCGCAGGACCAGCTCGGCGCCCGCGAGTGCCGCGAGCCACACCAGGAGATGGACGGCCACGAGCAGCCGCGGCTCCCCCGGCGCGGGGAGGATCGTGGTCAGCAGGGCTCGCCAGGAGTTCAACAGGCCGCCTGCGGTCCCGGACAATGTGGCGCGGGACGGCAGGAACCCGCCCAGCGCGGTCGCGTGGAACAGCGTCGCGGACACGATCAGCAGCCAAACCACGGCGTGCACGAGGAGGGAAAGCCACAGAGGGCGGTTCCTCGCCAGCACGGACAGCAGGACCGGCACGACGGCCGCCACCGCGACGACCCGTAGCAGATCGGCCGGGGCGAACACCCGCTGGAACCCCCACCCCGCGACCCCGGCCAGCCCCCCGACCAGCGCCAACCCGGCGACACCACTCCACCCCAGCTCCAGCCGCCCCACCCCCGAGGGACTCACCGGACCGCTCACCGGACCACTCCCGCCCAGGTGGTGGCGAGTGTCTCCAGATCGGGCACGTCGACGACCGTGACGCCCGGCGCGGAGACCGGACCGCCGGCGGGCGCGATACGCAGGCACACCGTACGGTCGTGGCGGCGGCGAACGGCGGCGACCCTGTCCACGGCGCCGGAGTCACCGCTCACGACGACCAGCGAGCCCCCCGGGCGTACGGGACGCACGGGATCGGCGGCGGGGTCGGCGCAGAGCCGTGCGACGGCGAGCCCGTCCAGCGCGACCTCGGCGTCACCGGTACCGCCTTTGAGGTCCAGCAAGGTGCGCTCCCCGGTGACCACCCGCACGGGGAACCCGGCCCGCGCCGCGCCCACGGCGACCGAGGCGGCCGCGTCGACCGCCAGCTCGAAGTCGGAAGATTCATACGAAGAGGCACGGTTGTCGAGCGCGACCGTCGTCAGGGGCAGGCTGGCGTCGACGAGCCTGCGTACCATCAAGGTGCCGGTGCGCGCGCTGGACCGCCAGTGGACATGCCGGAGGTCGTCGCCCACGACGTACTCGCGCAGGGTGTGGAAGGTCGCGGTACCACTGGGAGCGCGGTCGCTGCTCGGCCCGTCCAGGTGGTGGGCCCGTCCGGACGGCAGCACCGCGAGCGGCACGGTGCGCGGCCGGACCAGCAGGACGACCGCCTCGCCGTACTCGGCCACGTTGCGGGTCAGGCCAAGGGGATCCTCCCGGACCAAGGCGAGCGGCCCGACCCCGATCTCACCACGCGCGTCCGTAGGCAGAGAGTACGACACGACCCGGGTCGCGCCGGGGCGCAGACGGGGCACGTCGACAGTGTGGTCCGCCGCGCCGACGCGGTCGCGGGCCCGCAACCCGGCCAGACCCCGTCGCCCCTGGTTGTGCACGTGCAGCACGGCCACCGCCGCCTCGCCGCGCGCCACCTTCAACGGGGTGACCTCCCGGCGGATCTCCAGCCTGGCCTGCGGCAGCGTCCACAGCAGAGCCCCGATGAGGCCGATCACGCCGCCGGAGGCGAGCACGACGGGCTCGGGGTAGCCGAGCCCGAAAGCCAGCGCGTAGAGAACCACCGAGCCCACCAGGACTCCTTGGCCCAGCCGAGTCAGCACGGCGTCAAACCACGGTTAGCGCCTGAGGGCCGGGCGTGCCCGCCAGGGTCTCGGCGACGACGGCGGCGGCGGTGCGGTCGCGCAGCTCGGCCTCGGGGGTGAGGATGAGCCGGTGGGCGAGCACGGGAGCGGCCAGCGCCTTGATGTCCTCGGGGATCACGAAGTGCCGCCCGGCAGCCGCGGCCCTGACCTTGCAGGCGCGAAGCAGCGCCAGGCTCGCCCGGGGGCTCGCGCCCAGCCGGACCTCGGGCGACCGCCTCGTACCGCTGACCACGGCCACGACATAGTCGTAGATCGGGTCGGCGACGTGGATGCGAGTGGCGAAGTCGATCATCCCGGCGATGTCGGAGGCCCGCGCGATCAGGGGCAGGCGCTCGACCTGGGGCCCCGTGGGCATGCCCTTGAGCACCTCGACCTCCGACGCGTGGTCGGGATACCCCACGGACACGCACATGAGGAAGCGGTCGAGCTGCGCCTCCGGCAGAGGGTAGGTGCCGTCCATGTCCACCGGGTTCTGGGTGGCGAGGACCAGGAAGGGGCGGGGCACCGGGTGGGGCTCGGCGTCGACCGTGACGCGCCGCTCCTCCATGACCTCCAGCAGCGCCGCCTGGGTCTTGGGCGAGGCACGGTTGATCTCGTCGGCCAAGACGATGTTGGCGAACACCGGCCCCTGGTGGAACTCGAACCGCTGGCTCAACTGGTTGAAGATCGACACACCGGTGATGTCGGAGGGGAGCAGGTCGGGGGTGAACTGGATCCTGCGCAGCTCGGCCTCGATGCTCGCCGCCAGGCTCCGGGCCAGCGTGGTCTTGCCCGTTCCCGGCACGTCCTCGATGAGCAGGTGCCCCTCGGAGAACAGGCAGACCAGCGCCAGCTCGATCGTCTCCCTCTTGCCGCGGATCACCTGCTCGACGTTTCCGGCGAGCGCGTGAAAACGCTGCTGAAACTGCACCGCGAGAGCCGCCACATCCCCGTGCCCCGCACCCACGCGGGCACCGTTCAGCTCCCCAGCGGGCGCAACAGGGGCGGCCTTGTACTGGATCGCCCCGTAGTGTCCGCCGCCATACGCGGAACCGCCTGGCTCGGCGCTCGGCTGCTCCGCGGCCTTGTACTGCCCGGTGTCGTGTGGCGCGGCACCGTAGGCGGGGTCGGAGCCGGTCGAGTCGGTGGCGGTGTAGACGGTCTGGTCGGTGGTGGTGTGCTCGGTGTCGGCGTACCGCCTGCCGGTGTACGGCTGGGCGGTGTACCGAGGGTCGTCATACTGCTGCTGACCGCTGACGTTGTGCTGCGGGTTGCTTTGGTGCGGACTGTGCTTCACGACGTGGCCCCCTGATCAGTCGTCGCATTGGAACAAAGGCGCGGCGGGGAAGCCGCCGCGCGGAGTCTTCATCAGCGTGTCGCTCAGATAGCCGACCCCGCCGTTCCACTCGATCCGATCCCAGGTGTCACTGGTCTCCTGTGACTCGGCCTCCGTGACCGAATCCCCCTTGAGCTGGCAGATCACAGTGATCGAGATGTACTGTCCCTGCGGGATGGAGCCGACTTTGCCCGTCTTGCTGGTGCCGGGCCTGATGATCGTGTCGGTCTGGTTGTTGTTGGCGTTCTGGTACGCCTGGCGGGGATAGGCGAGGTCGGCCGTGGCAGACGCCGTGCTCTGGCCCTCACCCGCGGCGTTCTTCGCCTTCAGGACGAAGTCGTACTTCTGGGTGTTCTTCAGGCCCTCCGCGCTGAACGAGGTGCCCTGGATGGCGTCGGCGGTGGCGGCACCCGACAGGGCGTAGGTGACCGTGGAGCCCTTCGCGTTCTCCGGCGCTCCCCATGACAGGTCGGCGCCGTGGTTCTTCGGCTTCGCCTGGAAGCTCGCGGGAGCCGCCGGGGCGACACACGGCTTGGCCGCCCCGCTCGGTTCGGACGACACCTCGCCACCCCGCCAGTGCGCCACAACGGTGAACCGGTATTCCTTGGCGCAGTCTCCACCGGTGACCTCGAACTGGAAGGGCCCTTCACCGCTGACACGCGCCGGGCTGATCTGCCCGCCCGCCGGGGAACCGGTCAGCGTGTAGTGATCGACCGTGCCCGCCGCCGACGGAGAGAAGGTGACGTCGATCCTCCCTGGGCCGGACCGGACGCTCACCGATCCGGGCGCCGAGGGTCCGGGTGTCGCCGTACGGCTCCTGCTCGGCGTGGGCGAGGCCTCAGGCGGCACCGTGTCATGGGTGCCGGTCGGGCCGGCGCTCGGCTCCCCGGACGCGGGTGGGGCCGAAGGGGTGCTCCGGTCACCCGTGGGGGGCGTGCTCGGCGTCAGCTCGGGCCTGGGCGTGCGGCTGGGGCCGGGGACGTTGGGGTCGTCCTTCTGGACGCGGTGCTCGCGACCCTCGGGGTCGATCACGACGGCCCCGTCACCGTTCTGGTCGTCGGCCCAGAGGAGCCCGTCCCTGACGAAGACGTCGAACGACCCCGGGCGCGCGGTGACCGGGATGGGCTTCAGGAAGGTCTTCGCCGCCGCGTCCCACACGATCAGCCGCCCGGTGCGCGTGTCGGGGACGTAGACCCGGCTGCCCAGCACCTGCGGCACGCCGAGCCCGGACGGGTCGTCGACGACCTGGGAGAGCTTGGTCTGGGATATCTGCCCGGAGGCGGTGTCGAGCAGAAGGAGCAACCCCTCGGACCCGGGCACGAGGAGCGGCACGGTGGGGCCGTCGGTGTGCGCGGGAGACAGCACTCCGCCGTGCCCGGCGCCGGTCACCGCCTTGGGAAGCTCGAATCGCGACCGGGTGCCGTCCGCGCCGATCGCGAGGGCACTGGAGGCCCGGGTGTCGGTGACCACCGGCACGCCGCCGGCGACGGTGAGGACGAGCGGGTCACCGGCCTCGCCCACGGCGACCTCCTGCCCCTTGAGCCCCTCACGCACCGGCACGGCACGTCCGCTCGCGGGTACGGGAACCCACAGCCTGCTGCCACCGTCGACGGCCGAGCGGCCGAGCGGCCGGGGCAACGCGATGGGCGCGCCGACGGCATTGAGGGTGGCGGGGTCGATGCGCTGCACGCTTCCCTCGGGGTCGACCGCGTAGGCGGCGTGCCCTGCCACGACCAGCTGGAGGTGAGCGGCCTGGAAGTCGCGGGTCTGCACGACGGTGAGCTGGCTCGGCTCGATCCGGCTGACCACACCGGTCGCCTGGTCGACCAGAAGGACGGTGGCGCCATCCTGCACGACCTTGAGATGGCTGCCGGGCTTGGCGACGTTCTCGATGCGGCCGTCGACCTTGCCGGACAGGCCGTTGGCGTGCACGACCGTGCCCTTGCCGGAACTCCACAGCCAGGCTCCGACGTCGGCGAGCGTGGGGCTCGCGCTGGACACGCCGACGCCGACGACGGCGGCCGTGACACCGAGCACGCCGACGACAGCCGCCGCGATCACTGCCGTCAGACGGTCACCCCGCGGCATTGGGACCTTCACCCCGTGACTCCCCTTTGCCCTCATTTACGGTGGATCACCCTAGCGTGCCGTACCTCGTACCAAGCCGAATCGGTTGAGCCCATTCGCACCAACAGCCCCTGGCTTACCAAAGTTCCCCTGAGGGCCCATTTATCTGGGAACAGTGACGGAAAGACTGGAGCCGAACCGATCCTTGATCACCTTGAGCTGCGCCGGGACGCGGGCACGCAGCTCCCCGACGTGGCTCACGATGCCGACGGCCCGCCCCCCGTCCCTCAGCTCGTCGAGGATGTCGAGAACACCGTCGAGGGTCTCCTCGTCAAGGGTGCCGAACCCTTCGTCGATGAACAGCGTGCCGAGCTCCACCCCGCCCGCCTCGGCCGTCACCACGTCGGCCAGCGCGAGTGCGAGCGCCAGCGAGGTCATGAACGCCTCACCTCCGGACAGGGTGGCCGGGTCACGGTCCACCCCCGTCCAGCCGTCGAGCACGCGCAGGCCGAGGCCACCACCCGACCGTTTGCGGTCGGCGGCTGACTTGCGCTTGTCGTAGAGCAGGAGGTAGCGACCGGCGGACATGTGGCCGAGACGCTCGTTGGCGGCGTCCACCACCTGCCGCAACCGCTCTCCGAGCACGTACGACGACAGACGCATGTCGAGCGTGTTGTCGGGAGAGGTCCCGACGGCCAGCTCGGCCAGCCGCTTCGCCAGCCCGTAGCGCTCCTCGGCCGGACGCCACTCCGCCAGGGTCGCCTCGAGGGTCTCGGCGAGCCCGCCCAGCTGGTCGCGCCGGGCGCCGGCCTGGTCACGGGCCGAGGTGTGCGTACCGTGCTCGCGCTCGGCCACGTCGAACGCCTCCGCGATCGCGGCGATGTCGGGAACGGGCACGGCAGCCGCCGCGACCAGCTCCGGATCGGCCAGCAGCTTGGTCACGGAGGCGCGTTCGGCGTCCAGCTCGCGCAGCCGCTCGGTCATGGACTGACGGGCGGCCGCCGGCCGCGTGGCGGCCCGGACGTCCTCGACGCTCGGGAATCCCGCGTCCGTGGCGGCGCTGTCGGCCCCGGCGAGGGCCTCGTCCCGCTCCGCAGCGGCCGAGCGGGCGAGCCGCCCGGCTTCCGCCGCGTCCCGGAGCAGTTCGGCCTCGTCGATGAGTCGTTCCAAGCGCGCGGCCAGCGTGGCGTCGTCGCCTCGGGCCGTGTCGAGCCGTACGGCCAGCCGCTCGGCGTCGGCGGCGAGGCTCTTCTCCTGGGCACGCTCGGCGGCGATCTCCAAGCCGACGCGCGTCGCACGCTCGGTCAGCTCGGCGAGCTCGGCCTCGATCTGCCCGGCCTCCTCCGCGAGCGCGCCCTCACCTTCGGCGACCTCCCGCAACCGCGCCAGAGCCGCCTCGGCCTCAGCCAGCGCCCGCTCCATATCCTCCGCGAGCGGATCGTGCTGCCCCAGCTCCCCCTCACCCACCTCACTCCCAGCCGCCGGCCCGCCACCGAGCACCCACCCGAGCTCGCTCCCGCCGGGCATGCTCTCGCCTTGCGCGGGCATGTCAGGTGTGGCCTGTGAGGAACCGCGTCGTGCGGCTGCTCGGGCCTCGTCGTACGTGGCCGCCGCCTCGCCGAGTCGCGTAGCCGCCCGGACGGCGAGGACCAGGAGCCCAGCCTGCCCGCCGAGGCGGTCACACCGGGCCGTCACGCTCTCGTCTCCGTCACGGGCGGCGTCGAGGACGGCCGTGAGGCGGCCGAGCTCCTCGCGGAGCGCCACCTGGTGGACACGGTGCTCCGCGAGCACCAGATCGAGCTCCTGGGCCTTGCTTCTGGCGGTATCCAGCGCTTCCCGCACGCGCTCCGCCTCCGCCGCGAGGCCGGGCTCCTGCTCTGCCACCGCGCCAAGGCGCCCGAGCTCGGCCTGCGCCTGCTGGCACGCGGCCAGCGCCGCCTCCAGCGAGACGCCGTCGGCCCGGGCCGCCGCCTCGTCGAGCTGGGACGAAAGCACGGCGACCCTGCCCTCGGCGGCCTGCCGGGACTCCTGGGCCGCGTCGGACAGCGCCTGAGCCTCCTGCTCGTCGTCGACCGTGGGCGTGGCCTCCGCAAGGGACGCGGGTGCGGGATGGTCCGCCGAACCGCACACGACGCACGGCTCCCCCGCGACCAGACCCTGCGCGAGCTCGGCCGCCATGCCGTCGATGCGGGCCTGCCTGATCGACTGCAGACGGTCGCGCAACCCCTGCGCCTCGTCGGTGGCCAGCCGCCGCTCGCCTTCGGCGGCGTCCAGCTCCGCCAGCAGCGCGTCACGGCGCCGCGCCTGCTCCAGCAGGGCACCGGCGGTCTGGCAGGCGGCCTCCGCCGCCGGGACGCGTGCCGCCTCGGCCCGCATCGCCGCAAGCCGGCCGTCGATGTCGTGCAGGCGCCCGGGGAGCTCGGCCTGGGCGTCCGCCAGGGCCGCCTCGCGCTCGGCCAGCTCGGCGAGCTGCTCCTCCAGGGCGGCCAGCTTGACGACGGTCTCGGTGAACCGTGCCTCGTCGGCTCGCCGAAGCTCCAGCCCGGCCAGCTCGTCACGATGGACCCGCTCGATCGCCCCGAGCCGGTCGCACACCTCCCTCGCGGCCTCCCTGACCCCGGCCCCGGGCGCACCGGGGCGATCAAGGCCCACGACGCAAGGCAGGCCGGCCAGAACGCTCTGCGGGCCCACCCTCTCAGCGTCAGGCAACGGGCTCGCCAGAATGCCGCGCGGGTCAAGGGTGCCGGAGAGACCGGCGGTCAGAGTGGCGGGCAGGGCGGTGATGACTTGAAGCAGGGTGTGTTGCGTGGTGGCGAGTTCCTCGGCGAGCCCGTCACGGCGCCGTACGGCGTCGAGGTCGCGGACGGCGCTCGCGACGGCGGACCGCGCGGCGGGAAGGCCGGAAGCGGCGAGGCGTGCCCGCGCCAGGCGCTCTCCGGTGGCCTCGCGCAGCCCGGGCAGAACGGCGAGACGCTCGGCCGTCGCGGCCTCCTGCTCCCCGAGCGCCGTCAGACGCTTACCAGCCCTCGCCAGCTCCTCGCGGACGCCGGCCAGCCGTACCTCTTCGGGGCGGAGCTGCTCCAGCCGGGCGATCTCGTCGCGACGGCCGCGCTCGAGCTCCGCCAGCCGCTCCGGGTCGATGCCCTCCTCCCCACGGCCGCCGGGCAGCAACGGCAGGGCGCGTGCCATGGCGTCGGCGACCAGTTGCTCGGCCTTGGCGGCGGCCTCCGCGCGGTGCTCGGCCTGCTGGACGAGCGGGAGCAGCCGGTCGGCGCGGGTGGCCTCGGCGAGGATGGTCTCCAGGTCGGAGCGCTCGTCGGCGGTCCTGTCGAGCTCGTCGCGGCGTGCCACGGCCTCGGCGTGGCCGCGCTGCCGCTGGACCAGCTCGCGGGCGCCTTCCAACTCGAGCCTGGCGGATCGCATCGCCGTCTCGCTGGCCGCCCGCGCCTCCGCCTGCCCGGCGAGTGACTCCCGTGCCACCGCGAGGAGAGCCCGCGCCCACTCGAGCGGCTCGGCGTGCGGGTCCAACTCGGCGCGCGGACCGGCCTCCACCTGCGCTTCCAGACCGGCCTGCGCGTTCGGCTCAGGTGGCCTATGAAGCTCGGGTTGTGTAGTGAGTTCGGGTTGGATGCCCCGGTTGGCGAGCGACTCCAGCAAGGTGGGGCCGGCGGCGCCGCGCATGTGGTCGATGACCGAGTCGACGCGCTGGCGCAGCTCCTGGCGCTCCTGACCGGCGCGGGTGCGGTGGTCGGCCAGCCAGTGCTCGACGTCACTGAAGATCTTGACCGAGAAGAGCTTCTCCAGGAGCTTGCGGCGCTCGTCGCCGTCGGCACGCAGAAAACGGGCGAAGTCCCCCTGGGGAAGCATCGCGACCTGGCAGAACTGGTCGGCGTTCATGCCGAGCAGGCCGCCGACCAGCTCTCCGGTCTCGTCGGCGCGGCTGGAGAGGAACATGGACTCGCCGGAGGGGAGCAGCTCCTCCAGCAGGACCTTGGCCTTCTCCTCGATGAGACCCTCGCCTCTCAGCTTGGGCCGGTGCCAGACGGGCGAGCGGGTGACGCGCAGCCGCCTCCCGCGCACGGTGACCTCCAGCGCGACCTTCGGCCCGCGATCTGCGGGGGCGTGGTCGCACCTCAGGCGGCGGGCGCTGTTGCGCTGGCCTGGCACCTGGCCGTAGAGGGCGTAGCACACGGCGTCGAGCACGGTGGTCTTCCCGGCGCCCGTCGGTCCGTGGACCAGGAACAGGCCGGCCTCGCCGAGCGCGTCGAAATCGACGTCCTCGTCTCCGGGAAAGGACCCGAAGGCGGTCAGCCGCAAGCGGTGCAGCCTCATCTCAAGCGCCCTCCACGCGTCACAAGGTCACGAGCACCAGCCTGGCATGAGCCCATTCAGACCAGAGTCTCCTTCACCCGGCAGGCCTCGACCGCCTCCTGGAGGAGCCGTCTCTCGTGGTCGTCCGCCGGCTCGCCGCGCACCTCGCGGATGAAGTCGAGCACCACGTCGATCTCGGGACGGCCCGCGAGCCGGGGCGCCCGGGACGCCACCTGACCCGCGCCGCCCGGCTCGAAGGCGAGGGTGAGGGTGTGCGGGAAGCGCTGGCGCAGCTTCTCCATGGCGCCCTTCGGCCGCTCCGGGTCGGTGAGGGTCACCTGGAGCCAGTGATCCTCGAACCTGGCCCACTCCACCGACACCAGAAGGTCGGCGAGATGACCCCGTATCCGGGCAAGGCGGCGCGGCACGGGGGCGGGCACGAAGTCGGCGGCGGCGAACCCGTGCGGGCCGATGTCGACGAGCCATGACCCCTTCAGGTGGTTCGCCTCCGAGAACGAGTAGGCGAGCGGCGAGCCGGAGTAGCGCACGGACTCGCTCATCCGCTGCCGGCCGTGCAGGTGGCCGAGGGCGACGTAGTCCACGCCCGCGAACGCGCCGACCGGCACGTGGGCGACACCGCCCACGCTGATGTCGCGCTCGCTGTCGCTGCTGTCGCCGCCGGTGACGAAGGCGTGGGCCAGCACCACCGACCTCGTGCCGCGACCGGCCAGGTCGTCGCGGATCATGGTCATGGCGTGCTCGATGGCCGCCGAATGGCTGCGCTCGGACAGCTCCCACGGCCCGCGGACCACCTCGGGCTCGAGGTACGGAATGCCGTAGAACGCGACGTCGTCGACCACGACGGGCTCACCGACGCGGGCGGGATCGGTGCGCAGATGCACGCCCGCCGCGTCGATCAGGTCGGCGCCGAAGCCCAGCCTGCGCGCGGAGTCGTGGTTGCCGCTGATCAGCACCGTGCGGACCCCCTCGGCGACCAGCCGCCGCAGCGCCTCGTTGCACAGCGCCACCGCGTCGACCGAGGGAAGGGCGCGATCATAGACGTCACCCGCCACGACGACCACGTCGACAGACTCCGAACGGATCGTCTCGACCAGGTGGTCGACGAAGGCGCCTTGGGCGTCGATCAGGCTCTCACGGTGGAAGGCCCGGCCCAGATGCCAGTCGGAGGTATGCAGCACACGCATGTCGCAGGAAGCTAACAGGTCCCACCGACAAAAGCGGTACCACCCGCACCATCGTTCCCCCCGCGTGACTTAACCTGATCCTCGGAGGTCATATTTAGGGCGGAAAGCCCTGGTGCGGAGGACGCGTTCAATCGGGGAGCGGAGTCCTGTGAGCGATCACGGACACGGTCCGCGAAGAGCCGCCCGAGGAGGAGGTGGCGTGAGCGACCGTAGCCGGTTGAGCGTGGCGACCGGGATCCTGCTGGCGATGCTCGCGACGGTGGGCTACGTGCTGTCCCCGCAGTCCTTCGATCCCCCTCGGCTGAGCGACACCCAGAGCTTCCAGTCGCTCCCGGCGCAGCCCGTGGCGGAGTACCGCCCAGTGCCCCACAGCACCCCCATCGCCGTCCAGGACATCTCCGTCCCCGCGCAGGGCACCACGCTGACCGCGACGATCAGGTCGCCGCGCACTCCGGGCCGCCACCCCGCGATGGTCTTCGTCCAGGGCTCTGGCCGAGGTGACCGGGGCGAGTTCACCTCCCAGGCCACGTGGCTCGCGAAGGCGGGAGTGGTGACGCTCACCTACGACAAGCGCACCGTCGGCTACGACTTCCGTCACCGTGACTTCGGCCTGCTGGCCGACGACGCGCTTCGCATGGTGCAGGTGCTCAGGCAGCGCACCGACGTCGACCCGGTGCGCGCGGGCCTGTGGGGGGTGAGCGAGGGGAGCTGGGTCATCCCCATCGCGGCGGCCAGGAGCCTCGACGTCGGCTTCACCGTGCTGGTCTCCTCCCCCAACGTCTCGCCCGTACGCCAGGTCGCGTGGGCGCTGAACGAGCAGCTGGAACGCCTGGACGCGCCCACCGGCGTGCGAGAGCTGCTGACCAAGGCCATGGGCGGGGTCGGGTTCAACTTCCTTCGCTATGACAGCGTGCCGGCGCTGAAGCGACTGAAACAGCCGGTACTCGCCCTGTACGGCACGATGGACCCGTCGATCCCCTTCGTGGAGAGCACCCAGAAGCTCACCTCGGCGCTGAACGCCACGCGCAACTCCGACTACACGATCCGGTTCCTTGAAGGAGCCGACCACGCCATGAGGGTCAACGGCGGCTCCTTCACCCATGGCTATCTCGAGACGCTGGCCAACTGGGTGCTCGGGCTGCCGGGCACGTCCCGGCCGCCGATGGGGGCGCAGATCGCGGGAGCGACCCCGGTGCAGCGGTACCAGGCGTCCGACGTGCCGAGGGCCCCCTGGTACGCCGGCAGCGCCATCCTCGGCCTCGCGCTCACCCTCACCGCCGTCGGCTACGTCGCGGCCCCGGTCACCGAGATGGTCGTACGGCTGCGCGGGCGTGACCTGCTTCCCACGGCGCACTCGGAGTCGTGGCCGGCCATCCGCCGCCGCCTTCGCCGCATGGCCTGGACGGGCGTCGGTCTGCTCGCCTCGGTGGTGGCGTTCATCACGCTGATCGTGCTGTTCTCGGTGAACCAGGCCGGCGCGTGGCCCGCGGTGCTCTCCGGATGGCTGGTCATCCGGGTGCTGGCGATCCTGATGCTCGTACAGGAGGTGACCACCGTGGCGGCCGTGGTCACCGCGCTACGTGAGGGGTGGGAGCCCGGCCGCTGGCAGCGCTTCACGGTCGCCACCGTGCTGGGGGGCACCGGCCTGCTCCTGGTCACGGCCGCGTACTACGGCCTGTTCGGCATCCCCTGGTAACGGGGCCTAGCATTCCTGTCCGTACGTATCCCGACAAATTGTGATTTGTTCCGAAGGTGTTCACGCGCCTGTCGGGTCGTGCTAGTACATTTCCTCACTTGCGTCGACGCGAATGGGACAGCCTTGCCTGAAACAAGGAAGCCACGGGGAGCCGCCGCGGTCATCGGCTGGACGGCCCTCTCCGCCTTCCTTCCTGGCTCGGCGCACCTGCGCGCGGGTCACCGCCGTACCGGGCTGGCGCTGCTCGCAGGTTACGTCCTGGCGGTCGCGGCGCTCGGCGTGGCGGCCTTCAGAGCGGACGCCGATCTCGCCGGCCGCCTCCTCGATCCCGCCTGGCTGCGCGCCCTCATCGCCCTCGCGGTGATCGCGGCCATCTGCTGGTTCACCGTGCTGGTCCGCTCATACGTCATCCTGCGGCCTGGCGAGCTCTCCCAGGCGGGCCAGATCGTCTCAGGGGTGCTGACGGGGACGCTGGCGGTAGCCGTGGCGATGCCGTTCGTGGTCGTCGCCCAGTACGCGATGGTCTCCGAGGAGACGCTGAACACCGTCTTCGACGCCCCCCCGACCGTCGCGGCCGCCCCTACCGGCGCCCCGAGGCCCGCCGACCCCTGGGCGGGCAGGACCCGGGTGAACGTCCTGCTCCTCGGGGGCGACTGGCAGCCCGACCGTGTCGGCGTCCGCACCGACAGCATCAACCTGGCCAGCGTGGACGTGCGCACCGGCAACACCGTGCTGCTCAGCCTGCCGCGCAACCTGGAGAACGTCCGCTTCCCCCCGGGCAGCCCGCTGCATCAGCGGTTCCCCGCCGGATTCCGGCTGCCCGCCAACCCCGACGGGTCCCGGGAGGACCTGCTCTTCGCCGTGTGGGAGTACGCGGAGACCCATCCCGAGCTGTTCGGCGGGCGCACGGGCATGGGCCCGGAGACGCTGAAGGACACCATCGGGTACACCCTCGGCGTCGAGGTGGACTGGTACGCCCTGGTCAACATGTGGGGGCTGGCAAGGATCATCGACGCCCTCGGCGGCCTGACCCTCACCGTCCCCACCGACATCGTCTTCGGTAAGTACAACGAGGGGCTGGTCAAGGCCGGCACCCGCAGGCTGCGCGGCGCGGACGCGATGTGGTACGCCCGCTCGCGCACCTTCAGCGATGACTTCACCCGGATGGGCCGCCAGCGGTGCGTGCTCGACGCCATGCTCCACCAGGCCGACCCGGCGACCGTGCTGCTCCGCTTCAACCAGCTCGCCAAGGCGTCGAAGGGGATGTTCCGCACCGACATCCCGCGCTCGATGCTGGAGCACCTGGTGCCGCTCGCCCTCAAGGTCAGGGACGCCCGCGTGACCGGGGTCCAGTTCGTACCGCCTCTGATCAACACCGGCGCCCCGGACTGGGCACGCATACGCAAGCTGAGCGCCAAGGCCGTCCGTGAGTCGGTCCCCCGGGCGGCCACGCCGGGAACCACCACGTCAGCGACCCCGGGAGCCCCTACGGCAAGGGCTTCCGGCACCGGGGCGCCGCCCTCACCGTCGCCTCGGATCACCCCGTCGGCGGAGGGCTCCTCCAAGATGACCGGTGACATCTGCGGCGTCTGACCGCGGGTCGCGCACGCTCACGGTTCTGTAACGGTGGCACTTCAGTTACGTGCCGTAGCCGAGTGACTACGGTAAGTCTTTCTCGTGTGTCTGCCCCCCGTGACGCGGTCGCGCTCGAGAGCGACCTTTGACGATGCGCCCAGCCCGTTCCCTCCTCCGCGCTCCGGGTGGCCTGTTCCGAGCGTTGACCAGGCAACCCGCGCCGGAGCCCCCGGTCGCCGTCGCCGAGCCACAGGCGAGCCCACCCGGCCCGTCCACCGGCATCGACCGCCCCGTCGCGAGGTGCCTCCCCGGCAACGCCCACAATCCCGACAAGGAGAGCGCAGTGTCCAACGCGGAAGCCAGTTCGGGCATCACCGTAACGGGAATCGACGACAGGTACAGCTCGCTGTGCCAAGGGTTCAACCAGCGCTGGACGGCCCATCCCGACTACATAAAAGTCGTGCGGTCGACCGCCGACGTGATCGGAGCGCTGAACGAAGCGCTGAACAGCGGCCGTACGCGGATCACCGTCCGCTCGGGTGGCCACTGCTATGAGAACTTCGTGGCCAATCCCGGCGTACAGGTGATCATCGATGTGGGCCAGATGGACCGCGTCCACTACGACCCCGGCATGGACGCGTACTGCGTGGAGGCGGGGTCGACCAACTGGCACAACTACACCCAGCTCTACCGCGAGACCGGGCTGGCACTGCCCGCCGGGTCGTGTTACTCGGTCGGCGCGGGCGGCCACATCTGCGGCGGCGGGTACGGCATGCTCTCCCGCCAGCACGGCCTGACGGTCGACTACCTGTACGCCGTGGAGGTCGTGGTGGTCCGCCGCGAGCCTCACGGCGCCTACGAAGCCAAGGCGGTCATCGCCCGGAGGGACGACGACGGCGACCTGAACGACCTGTGGTGGGCGCACACCGGCGGCGGAGGCGGCAACTTCGGGGTCATCACCCGCTACTGGTTCAAGGACCTCCCCCGGCCTCCCATCAACGTCTGGCTCAGCGCCGTCGCCTGGGACTGGAAGGGCATGACGTACGAGAGCTTCTCCCGGCTCGTCGGCAACTTCGGGCGGTTCTGTGCGGCGAACAGCGATCCCGGCAGCGAGTACGCCGACCTGTTCTCCATCCTGAAGCTCACCCACAGGGAGGCCGGCAAGATCGGCCTCATCACCCAGGTCGACGCCACCAACCCCGCGGCCGGACGCGACCGGCTGGACGCGTTCCTCACCGAGATCGAGGAGGGCGTGGGCCTCCAGCGCGCCGAGCTCGACGTCGACTTGGGCGAGCACCCCCAGATCCGGGGCCTGCACAAGACGCCGCGCCTGATGCCATGGATCCAGGCGACCCAGACCCTCAACGGCTCGGGCGACAACCGACGCGGCAAGTACAAGTCGGCGCACATGCGCAAGCCGTTCCCCGAGGACCAGATCGAGGTCATGTGGAACTTCCTGTCCGGCACACGCGACGGCGGCGACCTTCCCGGTGATGACTACGACAACACCGGGTACGCCAATGCCGATGCCCTGATCCAGGTCGACACGTACGGCTGCCGCATCAACGCCCTCGGCTCCCAGGAGACGGCCGTGGCGCAACGTGACTCGATCATGAAGCTGCAGTACCAGACGTACTGGACGGATCCGGCCGAAGACGGCGTTCACGAGCGCTGGATGCGCGAGCTCTACCGCAGGGTCTACCTCGACTCGGGCGGCGTCCCGGTTCCCGCCTCGGCCGACGGCACGGTCGACCCGGACGCGGTGACGGACGGCTGCTACATCAACTACCCCGACCGCGACCTGGGCAGCGACGAGTGGAACACCTCGGGGGTGCCGTGGTACCGCCTCTACTACGGCGACAACTACGACCGCCTGCTCAGGACCAAGCACACCTGGGACCCGCACGACATCTTCCAGCACGACCAGTCGATCAGGTGACCGGACGCCTTCCGGCCTGACCAGGCGACCAGGTGTCACCGGTCCATGACATGGCGTTCCCGCCGCCCGCCCGTTTCCTCGCACCGGTATTCCCGTCGGCGTCACCGGCCCTTGAAGAGGTGAGATGCTGTCACCGCCCGCTGACCCAAGGAGGACACCCGTGAAGAACTGGCTTCTCATCGCAGGAGGCGCCGTGCTGGTCCTCGTGGGCGCCCTATGGGCACTCCAAGGGCTCGGCTACGTCGGCGGCAGCTTCATGAGTGGCGCCAAGGAATGGTTCGTGATCGGCCTGGTCGCCGTGATCGCCGGCCTCGCCCTGGCCGTGCCCGCCCTTCGCCGCCAGCTCAGGAGCTCCAGGCCGTAGGGCGCCGCGGCGGGTCAGAGCCGGAACGAGTCACTGGCAAGGCGGCGGACGCGGTCCTCGTCGACGAGGTGACCTAGGCCGGGCTGGGTGAGCGGGACGGCCACCACGCCACCGGAGGCCCCGACCGGCGGCGTCACGATCTGGGCGCTGCGCGGCGGCTCGGTCACGTCGCTCGGCAGCGTGCAGCCGGGCAGGCTCGCGACCGCGACGGTGGCCGCCCGGGCCAGCCCTGTGCCCCTGCCACCGGCCGCGGTGATGTCCCATCCCGCCGCCATCGCGCGGTCGTGCGCGAGCCGTACGGCGCGAAGTGACCCGAACCGGGACGGGTGAAGCAGGAGCGCGCGCCCGGCCCGCGCCGCGATGGCCTCCTCCAGGGCCGCCACCGAGTGGACCTCGATCGCCACCAGGGAGGAGATCCGCTCCTGGAGCTCGGCGTGGAGATCGAGGTCGGCGGCGCCGTCGGGGCCTCCGAAAGGCCGTTCGATCGCCGTCACGTCGTAGGCGTCCAGCGCCTCGAGGGCCGTGGTCTCGGTGTAGGCGCCGCGACCGTCCACGGCGAGCGCGAGAGCGGGATACGCCTGGCGGACCGCCCGCACCGGCTCGACGTCCCAGCCGGGGTGCACGTCGAGAGTGACGTGGGCATACCCGGCGCACACGTGCCGGTTGACCCGGGCGACCATCGCCTCCAGCGACCGTTCGGCCGGCAGCCGTACGGTCGCCATCACGGACGTACGGCTGCCGCCGAGAGCGTGCGCCAGCGGGACTCCTCGCATGCGGGCCCACAGGTCCCAGCACGCGAGGTCGACCGCTGTGCCACCGGGGACCGTGCCCAGCTCGTCGGGATGCTCCCAGTCGACTCCGAGGAGGGCAGGCCCGAGCGACTCCTCCAGCGTCGTCCAGGTCTTCGCGAGCACATGGTCACGCTCGTTGTCTGATCCTTCGAGGCCGGCCGCCTCACTCCCCTGGCGAACGGCCCTCTGGACGCTCTGATGAGCCACGCTCCCACGACCGGCCTTTTCGGCCCCCTGGTCAGTGACGGCGCGCGCGGCTCCCGCACGGGGGGACCGGCGGTCCGGCGACTGGACGACCTCGCCCCACCCCGTCATGCCCCCGTAGTCGGTGAGCTTGATCAGGATGCTCTCCGGACGCCTGCCATAGGGCAGTACGAGCCGGAAGACCTCGAGCTCACGGACGCGTGGCATGGAACCCCCTCGTCGAACACCTGCCCTTCCATGGTGCCCGTTGAGCGGATCTCGTCCAAACCGGGGGATGAACTAAATCCTCATTCGCGTTCCCTGGCCCCTACGACGGCGGGCGATGGTGCCCACGCGACGTCGAACCTGGCCGCCGGGCACTTCCGCAATGTAAGCGGCGTGTCTCAACGACGCCGCCCCTCCCCTGTCGGCATTGCCTGACATTTCGTCATGTCTTCTGTCCTGCGACTGTTCTTGTGGTTTATCACCCCGTCTCCCGGACCGGGCACCCCCGAAAGGACTCCCCGTGGCAACTTCGCGATATCGGCTCACCACCGTGAGCCTGCTCTCGTGTGTCACCCTTGCCTCGACGGCGCTGATCGCATCACCCGCAGCGGCAGCTCCGACCACCATCCACGCGATCCAGGGCATCAACCGCAAGTCGACGATTCAGCAGGGAACCGTCAGCGGTATCGTCACCGCCATCCGTTCCACCGGGTCGAGCAGGGGTTTCTGGATCCAGGACCCCGCACCTGACAACGACCCGCGCACCAGCGAGGGCATCTTCGTCTACACCGGGTCCTCGACGCCCAGCACCGTGGTGGGCAACAAGCTCAGCGTCACGGGCCAGGTCAGCGAGTACTACCCGGGCGGCTCAGCTGCCGGCGGGCAGTCGGTGACGGAGCTCACCGGATCGTCCTGGACGACGATCTCCACCGGTAACCCGCTGCCGGCACCACTCGTGCTCACCGACGCCATGATCCCCGCCGCCTACACCGCAACGGGCAACCTCGAAACCCTCACTCTCAACCCGACCAGCTACGCGTTGGATCTGCTGGAGTCGGTGGAAGGCATGCGGGTGCAGGTCGACAACGCCCGCGTCGTCGGCGCGGCCAACCAGTACAACGAGCTTTTCCTCACCGCCAAACCGGCGCAGAACCCGACCCCGCGCGGCGGCACCGTCTACGGCTCGTACGGGTCGCAGAACTCGGGCCGTATCAAAGTGATGTCGCTGCTGGCCTCACCGCTCCCGCAGGCCAACGTTGGTGACGTGCTCACCGGGCCCACTGTCGGACCCCTGGACTATGACAACTTCGGCGGGTACGTGATCGCCGCCACCACCCTGGGCGCACGCCAGAACAACAACCTCGCAGCCGAGGTCACCACCACGCAGGCCACCGATCAGCTCGCGATCGCCACCTACAACGTGGAAAACCTCGACCCTACCGACCCGCAGGCCAAGTTCGACCGGCTCGCCGCCGGGATCGTCACGAATCTCCGCTCGCCGGACGTCGTGGCCCTGGAGGAGATCCAGGACAACAACGGTCCCACCAACGATTCCGTTGTGGCCGCCGACCAGACCTACACCAAGCTGGTCAACGCGATCACCGCAGCAGGCGGCCCGGCTTACTCCTACCGGCAGATCAACCCTGTTGACGACGCCGACGGCGGTGAGCCCGGTGGCAACATTCGCGTCGGTTTCCTGTTCAACCCCGCCCGGGTGACCTTCACCGATCGCCCCGGCGGCACCGCCACCGCCGCCGTCTCGGTGGTCAACAACGGCGGCATGGCGCAGCTGTCGTTGTCCCCGGGCCGGATCAGCCCGACCAACAGCAACTGGTCGGCGACCCGCAAGCCTCTCGCCGGCGAGTTCGTCTTCCAGGGCAAGACCGTCATCGTGATCGCCAACCACTTCAGCTCCAAGGGGGGCGACCAGCCGCTGTACGCCCGTACGCAGCCGCCGACGCGCGGTTCGGACACCAAGCGCGGCCAGCAGGCCGCCATCGTCAACACGTTCGTCAAGCAGATCTTCGCCGTGCAGCCCACCGCCAGGGTCGTGGTCCTGGGCGACATCAACGACTACGAATTCTCCACCACCATGTCGAACCTGCTCGCCGGCACGAGCATGACCGACCTGATCACCACGCTGCCTTCGGCCGAGCGCTACAGCTACACATATGAGGGCAACTCTCAGGTCCTCGACCACATCATCACGAGCGCCGGCCTCGCCGATCACAACTACGACGTGGTCCACATCAACGCCGAGTTCGCCGACCGCGCGAGCGACCACGACCCGCAAATCGTGCGCGTACGCCCCTGATCCCACCCTCGGGCCCGCGCACCCGGTGCGCGGGCCCGCGCCTCATAGTCGGAGCCACTCCGAAGCCCTTCACTCGGGTCGACGTGGTCACGGCCTGGGGCGCGGGACCTCTCGTGTCACCGTTTCACTCGGCCTGCGGTCAGGGGGCCGAGGGCGGCCTGACCGACGATCAGTCCGAAACAGGCCAGGTAGACCCACCAGGCGGTGTCGAACCCGGCGAAGACGGCGCCGGTGACGGCGATGACGACGACGGAGAAGACGGACTCGCCGATCTGCAGCGAAGAGCTGTTCCTGCCTTCTTCTCCAGGCTCGGAGAGCTCAAGGGTGAGGACCGACAGCGTCGGATAGACCAGGCCGATGCCGAACCCCGCGACCAGCCAGGCCACGAGGCCGAGCAGTATCGGGACGACGTCGAAGGTCAGAAGCGCCGTGCCAGCGATGCCCCCCGCGAGGAGCGCGGTGCCGACGCGCAGCAGCACCTTACGGTCGTACTTACGCCGCCCCTGGATCCAGGACGCGAGAGACCAGCTCAGCGCCGACCCGGTGAGGAAGAGTCCCGCCTGCGTCGGGCTGAGCCCGCGTTCACCGGTCAGCATGAGTGGCACGAACACATCGGCGGCGAAGGAAGCCCCCGCAGCCAGGCCGCGCAGGAGCACCACGGTGGGAAATCCCCGTGCCGCCCGCATCGTGCCGGGAGGCAGCAGCCTGGGGAGGGCGAACGCGAGAACGACCAGCCCCACCACTAGGAGGACGAGACCGCGCCCGCCGAGCCCGCTGCCGTACTGCAGGAGCGCGGCACCGACGGCCACCACGCCGCCCCACACGAGCCGGGCCCCGAATCCGGCACGGGAGGGGACAGGCTCCGCGCCGTCCCGTCGCGGAACGGCGGTGGCCCGCCCTGCCAGCCCGCGCCACAGCACCACGGCGGCGGGAGCGACCAGCACCGGGATCCCGAGGAAGATCCACCGCCAGCCGATGTGCTGCACCACGGCGCCCGTGATCGCCGGCCCGACGATGGACGGAAGCACCCATGCCGCCGCCAGCAGCGAGAACACTCGCGGGTGCATCACCGCGGGATACACCTGGGCCACCAGGACGTACAGCGCCACCGAGAACAGGCCGCCGCCGATGCCCTGGACGAACCTGCCGATGATCAGGACGTGCATCGTGGGCGCGAACCCGGCTATGAGCAGCCCCGCCACGAAACCGCCGACCCCCGTCCACAGCGGCGCCACCGGCCCGTGGACATCGCTCCACCGGCCACCGGCCACCGTGGCGATCACGCTGGCCGCCATCGAACCGCTGAACGCCAGCCCGTACAGGGAAAGCCCTCCGAGTGCCCGGGCGACCACCGGCATGGCCGTCGCCACCGCGAGGTACTCGAACGCGAGAAGAAGGACGAGGGCGACCATCCCGGCGCTCATCGCCCGGTACGGACGGCTGAGCACGCCGGGCGGCGCGCTGACAGGGGGAACGATCACGGCTGAAGACACCTGCCCCAAGGTACGTGCACCCTCTCGCCGGCCACATCGGCCCCTAGCTGGGTCTTTGGTCCTACACCCCCACCTCTGCCGCCGGCGAAGTCGAGCCTCAACAGAGGCGGAGGCGGTTCTCGCGCAGGCCGAGCCCGTCTACTTGTGTCTCCGGCCGAACGCGATCCGGCGGCACCCGGATCCCCTTACGTGGCCCGGACCGCGAGGGTGCGTTCGGCCCATTGGGCGATGTCACGGCGCTCGATCGCGGCTGCCATCAGTCCCGGGAAGGCGTCGGGGGTGCACGCGAACGCCGGGACGCCCAGCGCGGCCAGTGCCTCGGCGTTGTCCCGGTCGTAGTGGGGCTGGCCTTCGTCGGAGAGGGCGAGCAGCACGATGACCTGCACGCCCGCCGCCGTCATGGCGGCGACCCTGCGCAGCATCTCCTCCCGTACGCCGCCTTCGTACAGGTCGCTGATCAGAATGAAGATGGAGCTCGCCGGGCGGGTGATCAGCCCCTGGCAGTAGGCGATGGCACGGTTGATGTCGGTGCCGCCACCGAGCTGGGTGCCGAACAGCAGCTCCACGGGGTCGTGCAGCTGATCGGTGAGGTCGACCACGCTCGTGTCGAAGACCACCAGCGAGGTGCGGAGCGAGCGCATCGACGCCAGCACGGCACCGAAGACACTGGAGTAGACCACCGACGCCGCCATCGAGCCGCTCTGGTCGATGCACAGCGTCACCTCTCGGATCACCGCGCGCTGCTTGCGGGCGTACCCGACGAGCCGGGACGGCACGACCGTGTTCTTCTCCGGCAGGTAGTTCTTGAGGTTGGCGCGGATAGTGCGGTCCCAGTCGATGTCGGCGACCCGGCGCGGCCGGTTGGTGCGTGCCGACCGGTCGAGCGCCCCGGTGATGGCGGTCCTGGTGCGCTGCGCCAGCCTGCGCTCCAGGTCGGCCACGACCTTCCTGACGACCACGCGTGCCGACCGCCGTGCCGTCTCGGGCATCACCCGGTTGAGCGAGAGCAGCGTGCCGACCAGGTGGACGTCGGGCTCCACGGCCTCCAGCATCTCGGGTTCGAGCAGCAGGCGGGTGAGGTTGAGCCGCTCGATGGCGTCTTTCTGCATGACCTGGACGACCGTCGAAGGGAAGTAGGAGCGGATGTCCCCGAGCCACCTCGCGACCCGTGGCGCCGAGGCACCCAGGCCCGCGGCACGCTGGGCGTCGCCGCCTCCACCCGCGCCGTCGCCCGTGGCGCGCCCGCTGTTGTAGAGCGCGGCGAGGGCCGCGTCCATCTGGGAGTCCCTACCGCTCAGGGCGCATCCCGTGCCGTCCGCGTCACCGCCCAGCACCAACCGCCACCTGCGCAAACGCTCATCCATCAGACGCTCCCATCCGTCACCCTGAAACCCCGGTCCATCAAGGGACCCACATCGAGAACCCGGGCACCGCGGGCCATCAGGTGCTTCCCAGGATCGTGAGGACGGTCCGCACGGCGGGAGCCGCGCGATCTGTATCGGTCTCGAGGGTGACGGCCCTTCCCGTCTCGCCCGAGGAGACCCTCCCGCCGATGGCCCGGCGCTCGGGTGGCGTGAAGGCTCCGAACGTACGGCGGAGCAGTGGAAGCACGTCGACGAACGCCTCTTCCGCCAGCCCTGTCAGCCACGTGTCGATGAGGCCGAGCAGGCCGGCGTCGTGGACGAGGAGAAGGCCGCTGCCCGACAGGAACCCCTCGACCCAGGCAGCCGCCTGTGTGGGAGTGTTGCCGGCCGACATCGAGCGGGACATGCGCCGCGCGACCTCCTCGGCCGGGATCGTGCCCGCGTCGAGCAGGATGCGGGTCAGCCGCCCTCCGATCAGCCCGTGCAGGTCACGGCGCTCGGCGACCCCGCGCAGAGCCGCCAGCCAGCCTTTCCTGCGGGACTCCAGCAGCCCGACGGACGCGTGAACCGCGTCCACGTGACCCAGCAGCGCCCGCGCCGAGTCGTCGTCGAGCCCGGTGACCGCCGCCGAGAGCCCCGCGCAGATACGGCTGAGCAGCGACTCCACGATCACCGACAGCCCCTGTGCGGGCGTGCCCCGCACGTCGCCGTACCGCTGCGCGCGCACGAGGGCGGGAAGGGCCGCCATCAGGTGGGTGACGTCGCTGTCGAGGGCCGCCCTGGTCGAGATCGACGACAGGACATGGGGTAAGGCCTCCGGCAGGTCGGCCAGCAGGCAGCGCTCCGCCACCCCGGTGAGCGCCGCCAGCGTTCTCGGCGACGAGGGACCGGCCGCCCCGGGCCCCGCGTGACGGGCCACCCGTCCCGATCCCAGATCGACGACTTCCCGCACCCGCGCGGTGGCGGCGGCCGGGACGGTGGTGCCGTACGCGCTCGCCTCGATCAGGTCGATGTCGAACTCCGGACGCCATCCGAGCGTCCAGGACTCGCGGAAGGTGCCCTTGCCGCGAGCTTCGCGTGGCGAACCCCATTCCACACCGATCAGGCGCAGCCGGTGAAGCAGGCGGCTGCGGTCGAGATCGAGAGGTTTACGAAGGTCGAGATCGAGGTCGCGTTCGAGCGCCTCGGGCCGGAGCTTCAGACGTCGCTGCCGATCGCGAAGATCGCGCTGGAGGGGCACCATGGGCGTGCTCTCCGGGACGCCGCCGAGCCGCTCACCCACGACCATGCGCCGCTGGATCAGCTCCACGGGCAGCTCGTCGCCCTCGCAGAGCACCGCCCGGACGGCCTCGGTCACCTCTCCAAGCCCGGCCAGGGGACGACCCCGCACGACCGCAAGGCTGTTCGCTAGCCGTACGGCCTCGATGACATGGGCGGACGAGACAGGCAGATCCTCCTCCCGCAGCGCCCTGGCAGCCGCGGCGAGCCAGCGCTCGATCGGACGGTCGGGCGCGGCGAACAGATGGTCGTACCAGCCGGGCGAGGTGATGCCCGCGCCGTAACCGCTCCAGGAGGCGAGCCGCCCGTACGTCCACGGCACCCAGGTCATCTCCACCTTGACCTTGGGCAGGCCTCTGAGAAGGCGCTCGTCGTGGGCGGCGGGTCCGAGCTCGCGCAGCGCCGGGACGTGCCAGGCTCCGCACACCACCGCGACGCGCTGGTAGCCGTCCTTGAAGGCGGTACGGATGGTCTTGCGCATGTACGCCTCGCGGCGGGCCTCGCGCTCGTGCGGTGTGTACCCCTCCCTGACCGCCGCCATCGCCTCGGCGATCACCTCGAAGGGCGTGTCACCGCGATGCTCGACGGCGTCCTCCCACCAGCGTTCGGGATCGTCGTACCCAGCAGCCTCGGCCAGCTCCCCAATCGGATCACGGGCCGCACCATTAGGTGCCACACCGCCAGGGCCAGCACCATCAGGATCCGCGCCATCAGGGTCCGCACTACCAGGGGCAGAATCGCCGGGGCCGGGTTGAGGGGGGGTGGCCTCGCCGGGTGCGGAATCGGCGGGTTCGGCGTCGACGGCCGGTGGGGCACCGCCAGGGGGCGGCGAGGTGGCATCTCGCTCCGCGAGGCTGTGAGTGGCGGGCAGGTCGCAGAACCGGACGGGGATGCCCGCGCGGGCGGCATAGCGGATCGCCTGCCACTCGGGGGAGAACACCGCGAACGGCCAGAACGCCGCCCTTGACGGCTCTCCCGGGACGTGTGCCAGCAGCGCCACGGGGGGCTTCATGTCGGGATCGGCCGCAAGCGCCACCAGCCCGTCAGCCTCCGGCGGCCCCTCGATGAGCACGATGTCGGGCCGCAGCCGCTCCAGCTCGGCCGCCACAGCCCGCGCGGACCCAGGCCCATGATGCCGCACCCCAAGCACCGTGGACCTGGTGCGAGGTTCGGATGGCTGCGGCCTCGTCAGCGTGCTTCGGGGATCCTTAGGAGGCATCGCGGCAGGCCCGGTAGAAGTCACGCCAGTCGGGGCGCTCGCGGACCACGGTTTCCAGGTATTCCTGCCAGACCACCCGGTCGGATACGGGGTCCTGGATCACCGCGCCGACGATGCCGGCCGCCACGTCGCCGGCGCGGAGCACTCCGTCGCCGAAGTGGGCGGCGAGCGCGATGCCGCTGGTCACCACCGAGATCGCCTCGGCGGTACTGAGCGTGCCGCTTGGCGACTTCAGCGTCGTACGGCCATCGGTCGTCACCCCGGAACGCAGCTCGCGGAAGATCGTGACCACCCGGCGTATCTCGTCCATGCCGGTCGGCGTCGCGGGCAGTTCAAGGGAACGGCCGAGCTGGACGACGCGCCGCGAGACGATGTCGACCTCCTCCTCGGCAGTGGCCGGAACCGGCAGGACGACGGTGTTGAACCGCCGCCGCAGAGCACTCGACAGCTCGTTGACCCCGCGGTCACGGTCGTTGGCCGTGGCGATGACGTTGAACCCTCGAGAGGCCTGGACCTCCTGGTTCAGCTCGGGGATCGGCAGCGTCTTCTCCGACAGGACCGTGATCAGCGCGTCCTGCACGTCAGACGGCATGCGGGTGAGCTCCTCCACACGGGCGAGCCGGCCCTCGGCCATGGCGCGCATCACCGGGCTGGGGGTCATCGCCTCACGGGACGGGCCCTCGGCGAGCAACCGGGCGTAGTTCCACCCGTAGCGGATCGCCTCCTCGGCCGTGCCCGCCGTGCCCTGCACCAGCAGCGTCGAATCACCGCTGATCGCCGCGGCCAGGTGCTCAGACAGCCATGTCTTGGCGGTGCCCGGGACGCCGAGCAGCAGCAGTGCCCGGTCGGTCGCGAGCGTGGCGACGGCCACCTCGACGATCCGGCGAGGCCCGACGTACTTGGGGGTGATCTGGTGGCCGTCGCCGAGAAGGTAGGTGGTCACGGCCCAGGGCGACAGCTTCCAGCCGGGCGGCCTCGGGCGGTCGTCGGACTTGGCCAGGATCGCCAGCTCGTCGGCGTACTGGTCTTCCGCGTGCGGACGCAGAACGGTCATATCGGCTTTCAGCTCGCTCTCGCGTAGTCGGCCCAATTGACGGCCTTCGACAGGACAGGAATGATCATGGGCGGGGCTCCAGCTCCGCGAGCATGTCGGAACGGAACCGCAGGGTGGCGGCGACCTCCTGTACCGGAGGCTCGGGTGACAGCCGCGCGGCGACCTCGTGCATGGCGGGATCGACGCGCTCGCTCGCGAGGCGGACCAGCTCGCCGAGATTCCACGGCTGGCGCCCCGCCGTGTCGAGGATCTTCTCAAGCACGGCCTTCGCCAGCGTCGCTCCCCAGGGTGCGGGCACCCCGCCGAGCATCATGATGAGCTGTCCGTCGACAGGCTGGTCGTGCACCAGCTCGGCGGCTTTGTCGGCGCGCTCACCCGGGGGAAGCACGGCGAGCAGGTCGGTCAGCGGCTCGACGGCGAACAGCGCACGCGCCCACGTGGGATCGTTCTGCAGAACGGTGGCACGCTCCCAGCCGAGCCTGATCTCTCGCGCCCACTCGCCGAGGTTCAGCGCGACGATCTGCTTCGCCGTGCGGCCGAAGTGATCGGTCCAGAAATCGAGCGGGGTGTGGGCGACGACCTGCTGGAGCCACCAGCTGCGCTCGCCTGTGCCTCCAGGGGCGCGTGAACGGACCCCGTCGCGCTCCATGCCGCTGTCGCATGCCTGCGGTGGCTCGGCACGGAGCCGGTTGCCGGACAGCGTCAGGCAGCGCGCCGCCCGCTCGGCCATCCTGCGGCCGAGCCGCGAGTCTGGGAGCCTGGTGAGCAGATCGGCCGCCTGGCTCCTGACCTCGCGCCGCCGGTCGTCGAGCGTGGCCTCCAGGAACGGCTCATCGGCCATCGACAGACCGTCGGCCATGGCCTGCACGAACGCCGCCCGGTCTTCGGGAGACTCCTGCTCCCAGCCTCGTCGCAGCAGCGCCCGTGCCCTGGCCGGATCGGTGGCCCGAAGGCTCCGGAGGTACGAGAGACGGTCCCCCCTGGTCCCGAACTCCCAGAGCACATGCGTCTCCACCCCCTCCCCTCCACCCACCGACCCCGCGATGCCACCAGAGCGCCGCGAACCGGCGGAGCCATCGGAGTCAGTGGATCCGGCGGAGCCCGGAGAACCCGGCGACCCACCGGACTCCGGAGGACCCGTGGACCCGGTGACACCCGTCTTGGAGGCGGGGCCGGTGGAAATGGTGGTCATGTGGGCGGTCGCTTCCTCCAGCAGGTAGGTCCACGTCGGGTTGAGCTGGGCGAGCCATCGGCCTCTGGCCCCCGCCAGCACGCCGATGGGGGCCCGCAGCGAACGGTCACGCGCGCCGTGGTCGAGCACCCGGGGGACGAGTTTCGGCTGCAGGCGATACCCCCGGACGGCCGCGGCCTCCAGCCACTCGGGCAGCAGCCGGGGCTGCTCACCGTCGAGGATGCGGGACACGCGCTCACCCGCCGCACGCGGGACCAGCGGCTGCTCCTCGGGAGGCGCGACGGGCAGCGGCTCGCCCCTTTGGAGCCGCTGCCCCGCACGCGCCGCGACCGCGTGTGCCGCGGCCTGCCCCAGCAGATCGGGCACGGTGCGACGATGCGTGCCGACCAGCGCCGCCGACACCAGCCGCTCCCACTCTTCGACCGTGATCACAGCACCACCACCTGGCCTTCTTCGTCCCATGTCGTGAGGGGACGCAGCCCCCGCGGTGTCCATTCGGCGGCCAGGGTCACCGGGTGGCCTCCGGACACGGCGAGGAGCCGCCACGGAAGACCTGTCGACGGGTGCAGCGGGATTCCCTCCACCCCGTGCGCATCGCCCGAAGATGTCTCGCCCGAGTTCCCCGAATCAGGGGAATCCGCTGAATCACCGGAATGACCTAAATCGCCGGAGTCGTGACGAGGACCTTTCCCAGGGGAGCTCTCGACCCAGGCGGCGTCGGCGAGCACCCATCGGTCGCCCTGCCTGGCGGGGACGACGGGGCTCAGCACGACAGGCCAGGACTCCAGCCATGGGTCCCCTGCGAGCGCGGTGGCCACCTCGGCCAGCGCCGCCTGCACGCCACCGCCCTGCGGCGGCGCGGTCGGCACCCCTCCGTGCCGGACGGCCACCAGCGCCCGCAGTGGCGACCCGCCGGGATAGAAGGCCAGCTCGGCGTCGATCGCGTTGCCGGTGACCAGCGAGGCGTCCAGAGCCTGGCCGGCAGGTGCGAACGACAGCACCAGGGCGGACCTGCCGCTGGTGCGCCCCCGCAGCCAGACGCGGCGGGAAACCAGGCGGTCCTGCTCCTCGTCACGCTGCCCCAGCACATGCCACTGATCGCGCATGGTCTTGCCCGCGAGCACCTCATCGCGGGATGTGGGGAAGCCCACCCGCGACCGGACGGTCTCACGCAGCGGCCCGGGCAGCTCGCCGGCACGGCGGTAACCGACCGCGAGCAGGTTGAGCAGGCCGTACTCCCCGAGCAGGCGGGCCGGCCAGTCTTCCTCCGCCAGCACCCGCGGCAGGCGGGCGACTGCTCCCGCGACTCCGGGCGCCTGCGCGTCCACGAGCCGCCTCGTCAGCTCCTGCCACTGGGCCGGGGCGCTCTGCCGGGCTCCGGCGAGGCCCTGCCCGACCTGGTCGGCCAGCCACCGCTCCAGCTCGGAGAGGCCCGCGGCGACGCGCTCCTCGCGCTGGGCCGCACGCCGGTCGCCGCCCCCGGTGTCGCCGGAACCCGCCTCGCGCCGGTCGGACGCGCCCGGCTCGGCGGGCGCCCCCTCACCGCTGGCGGCGGTCGCCTTGGCGGCGCGAGCGAGACGCTGCTCCAGCCACTCGGCGACCCAGGCGGGTGGAGCCTCGGCGGGTGGCACACTGTCGGCCGACCAGAGCAACAGCAGGCCGAGCGCGTGCTTGCAGGGGAACTTTCTACTCGGGCAGTCGCATCGATAGGCGGGCTCGCTCAGGTCGACGCATGCAAGGTACGGCGAGGCGCCGCTGCCCTTGCACTCGCCCCACAGCACGTCGGGCATGTTGCCCATGGCGGACCACTTCGCCGGCGTGCCGACGCTTTGCGCTCCCTTCTGGGAGGAGGCGTCGGGGGCGAGCGCGAGCACTTGATCACGGCTCCAACGTTCGATCACGACCGCACACTAGCGACGGCCTCTGACAAAACCCGGGCCTCTCGCAGGCTCGCGAAAGGTCCGAGGTCGACCGGCTGCTCGCGCTCGGCGCCCGCCCGGCCGACGTGGGCCATGGGACCCAGCCGTGGGTCGTGCTCGCCGACCCGGATTCTGCGTGCTCAGCGCGCGCACCTGACGAATGAGCTCCGCGTGCCGCGGTTTCAACGGTGGGCGAGTCCCGCGGAGCGGAGGTGGCGCAGCGTCCAGCCGCGCCCTTCGGGGTCCAGCCCGCTGGTGGCGGCGGTGAAGAGCTCGGCCGCGCGCCGGTACGAGAGCCGCCCCCGGCCGGTGACGGGGCACCGGTCGGGGGCCGGCGTGGCGGGCGCCGCTCGGCGTTCCGTCAGCAGGACCGGGCCGCCGGTACGGCCGAGGAGGAGCAGCGGCAGAAGCCGGGCCGTGCCGGCGCGCCAGCGGATCGCCGGGGAGGTCCGCACCCGCCTCCGCACCAGGTCGAGGTCGTCGACGTTCAGGGCCAGGACGCGTTCGATGGGGGCGGTGGTCTCGTAGAGCAGGCGCCAGCACGTCTGCTCCCGCAGGCCGGCCGGCAGCTCGAAGATCATCGATATCTGCTCGGCGGAGAGCACCGGCGGCTCGGCGGCCGGCGTGGACGGGGGCCGAAGCCGCTGGAGCGGGTCGCCGTCGATCCAGCCGCGCATGCGCCACCAGGCGAGCGCACCGCGCAGGATGGACAGCTCCCGGCTGATGGTGCGCGGATCGGCGGTGGCGGCGCGCGCTCCCAGAGCGGTGCGCAGGCGCTCCCCGGTACCGGGGGAGTCGAGCAGGGCCAGGGGCACGATGGGCGGGGTGGCACCGCGGCGCGCCTTTCCCTGTGGTGGCGTCCTGCCGACGAGCGGCCACGCCCAAGTGGCCAGCGCGATGCGATACACGCGACGGGAGGCCTCCCCCAGCCGCAGGGTGGCCAGATAGTGATCGATCGCTACGGCGTATTCGACGGGCGCCGGAGGTGACGTCATGCCTCACTCGCAATCGCCGCAGTAAATAGAACCGTCCCCAGGACGGGATCCGAGTCTAACTCGCCGGAAAAGACCAGCTGGCACACATGTATCCGGGCCCGACCGGTCCCCGACGATCCTGCAGTAAAGAGACTCAACTTTCCTCAGTCCAAGCATTGAAAGCCGGCCGTTCACCTCCCAAGGTGAGGGAACATGGCTTGGAAGTGGACTCAACGACGTCTGGCTGCCCTCACCCATCGGGACCTGCGACTGTTCTTCATCGGCGAGGCCACCTCGATGCTCGGCTCCTCGATGTCGTCGCTGGCGGTGGCCTTCGCGGTGCTCGACACCGGCGGCACCCAGGCCGAACTCGGCTACATCATGGCGGCGCGCATCGTCCCCATGGTCGTGTTCCTGCCGGCCGGTGGCGTGATCGCCGACCGGCTGGGTCCCCGGCGCGTCATGCTGTCCTCCGACGTCGTGCGTTGCGTCTCCCAGTCGCTCCTCGCCGTGCTGCTCCTGGTCGGGCATCCGGCGATCTGGATGTTCACCATGCCGGTCGCGATCTGGGGTGCCGGCGAGGCGTTCTACGCGCCGGCGCGGGGTGCCCTGATCCCCAGGGTCGCGGCGAGCGGCGCCTCGTACGACGGCAAGCTCCGGGATGCCAACGCGCTGGCCGGGCTGGCCCAATCGGTGGCGTCCGTCGGCGGGCCCGCGCTCGCCGGGGTCGGCGTCGCCCTGGTCGGGTCAGGTCTGGTCGTCGCGCTCGACGCGGCCACCTACGCGGTGAGCGTCACGGCGCTCGCTCTGCTCCACGTCTCCGACCGGGGCACCCTCCCGGCCGGCTCCACGGACCGACCGGCGCTGCTCGAAGGCTGGCAGCAGTTCCGCTCCAGGACCTGGCTCTGGGTGACCACCCTGCAGTTCACGCTGTTCAACCTGCTCGTGTGGGCGCCGTTCCTCGTACTCGGTCCGGTCGTCGCCCACGACCGTCTCAGCGGCGCCCGCGACTGGGGCCTGATCATGGCTCTGTATGGCGCCGGTGCCGTAACGGGCGGTCTGGCCATGATGGGCGGTCGTACGCCCCGCCGCCCCCTCGTCGTCGCGACGATCGCCACGTTCGGGTGGGCGCTGCCGTCGGGTGCCATCGCCGCGGGCCTGCCCGCCATCCTCATCGCGGGTGCCGCGCTTGTCGCCGGCGTCGGCTCGGCGGTCTGCGGCACGCTCTACGCGACCACGAACCAGCGGCATGTGCCGGGCGAGGTCCTGGCGCGGGTCACCTCGCTCATGACCGTGGGCGCGTTCGTCCTCGGACCGGTCGGCCTGGCCGCCGCGGGCCCGGTGGCCTCCGCGATCGGGGTCACCGCCCTGCTGGGCTTCGGCGCCATCTGGCAGGTCTTCGCCGCCACCGTGGTGCTCGCCGTACCCGACGTGCGGAATCTCCCGGCGGGTGGGGGGAGTCAGGGTTCGCGCGACGAGAGCGCCGAAAGTTCTGGGCAGTCCGTCGCATAAGATCGCGGCGTGCTGCTCATGACACTCGGCGCGTACCCCGACGGTCCTTCTCTCCCGGCCTCCGACGACGGTGAGGCGCTGCGAATCGCGACCGAGACCTTCACCGGGCCGGATACGGTGGTGGCCGTGGGCGAAGACGGGCGGCTGAGGTTTCTGCGCCGCGACGTGACCGGGGCCTTCGTCGCCGTCCAGGAGCGTCCGGCGGTCGCCGAGGCGCTGGAGCTGCTTCCCCACCCCGAAGGCGGCTGGTTCCGCGAGACCTGGAGGACGTCCGCCGCTTTCGAGCCGTCCGGGTACGGCGGGGTACGCCAGAGCGCGACGGGCATCTACTTCCTGCTCCAGCCGGGCGAGAGGTCGGTGTGGCACGTGGTCAGGTCCGACGAGGTGTGGTTCTGGCACAGGGGCGGCCCGCTGACCCTGCTGCTCGGCGGCATGGGTGACCGTCCGGACGAGCAGCAGACGATCACGCTGGGCCCCGACGTGGAACACGGTCAGGTGCCGCAGGCCCTGGTGGCGGCGGGCACGTGGCAGGCCGCCCACCCCGCGGGCGCCGAGGGCGTCCTGGTGAGCTGCGTGGTCTCCCCCGGCTTCGACTTCGCGGACTTCAAAGCCGTCTGACCTCCGCGCTGACGCTGGGCTTACCGCCGGAGTACGGACATCCAGGACGGCCGGGCGACCCGTTTTTGGGGAAACCCGGCGCAGGCGGAAGAATGCAGGCAAGCGCCCATGCGAGGAGGTCAACGGTGACCCGCCATATCGTCTCCGTCGTCGGTGGCAAGGCCGCCGACGACGCCAACGCCGCGACCTACGACTCGGTCAATCCCGCGAGGACCGCCGAGACAGTGGCCAGAGTCCAGCTCGCCGGCGCCGCGTCCTTCGCCTGGGCCTGCAGCGTGGCCGCCGCCGCGCAACGCGAGTGGGCACGGGTGCCCGCGCCGGTCCGGGGCCGGGTGATCGCCTCGATAGGCCGTCTGGTCGAGGCCAACGCCGAGACCCTGGCGAGGCTCGTCACCGAAGAGATCGGCAAGCCGTACGCCGAGGCGCTGGGCGAGGTCAGGGAGATCGTCGACACCTGCGACTTCTTCCTCGGCGAAGGACGCCGGCTCTACGGCCAAACCGTGCCTTCGGAGATGCCCGACAAGAACCTTTTCACGTTCCGGGTGCCCGTCGGGGTGGCCGCCGTGATCACGGCGGGCAACTTCCCCGTCGCGGTGCCGAGCTGGTATCTCGTGCCCGCCCTGCTGTGCGGCAACGCCGTGGTGTGGAAGCCGGCCGAGTACGCCGCCGCCTCCGCGCACGCGCTGTACCGGCTCTTCGCGGCGGCCGGGCTGCCCGACGGGGTGCTGAACGTCGTGTTCGCCGACGGGCCCTCGACCTTCGCCGGGCTGGACGCGGCGCTCGGGGAGGGCACGGTGCAGAAGGTCGGCTTCACCGGGTCGACCGCCGTCGGTCGCCAGATCGGCGAGCTGTGCGGGCGGCACCTCCAGTCGCCGTGCCTGGAGCTGGGCGGCAAGAACCCCATGGTGGTCATGCCCGACGCCGACCTCGACCTGGCCGTGGAGGGCGCGCTGTTCTCAGGGTTCGGCACGGCCGGGCAGCGCTGCACGTCGCTCGGCACCGTGCTGGTGCACCGGTCCGTGCACGAGGAGTTCGTCGGCCGGTACGCGCGGGCCGTACAGGAGGCGACGGTCGGAGATCCGGCGGGCGAGGTGCTGTACGGCCCGATGCTCGACCACCGGTTCGCCGAGCGCTACGAGGAGTACCTCGGCTGGATCCAGCCGCACCACAGGGTGGTCACCGGCCCGACCGGGCGGATCACAGGGGACAACCCGCGTGGCGGCTTCGACGGCGCGGGGGGCCTGTACTACCACCCGGTGGTGGTGGACGGCCTGCGTTCCAGGGACCGCCTGTTCCTTGAGGAGACGTTCGGCCCCATCGTGGGCGTCACCGCCTTCGGCAGCCTGGAGGAGGCGATCGAGCTGGCCAACCGCCCCGGCTACGGGCTCTCCTCCTCGATCTACACCACCGATCCGAAGGCGGCGTTCCGGTTCCGGGCGGGCATCGGGGCGGGCATGGTCAGCGTCAACAACTCCACCTCGGGCGCCGAGGCCCACCTGCCCTTCGGCGGCAACGGCAAGTCGGGCAACGGCAGCCGCCAGTCGGGCCAGTGGGTGCTCGACCAGTTCACCCGCTGGCAGGCGATGAACTGGGACTACTCCGGCCGCCTCCAGAAGGCCCAGATGGATGTGGCCGAGATCATCCCCGACCTGGAGTTCCGCCTCTGAGCGTCAGGCTCCGTTCTGGCCGTTGCGGCCCTCGTAGCCGAGGAGGCGCATGGCGGTCTCGGGTTCCATGGCGGCGGCGAGGAGCTGCGCTCGTTCGACGGCCCGGTCCCTGGACTCCTCGGCCCTGGCCCGCCCGGCCTGCTGGCCCCGGATCATGAGGACGGCGACACCGGCGCCGACGACGATCAGCAGCATGGCGACGACGATGAGCGCCACCGCCCCGCCCGAGGAGGAGCCCGCCGCTCCGTCGCTACCGGTGGCCGGCGTGCCGCCGAACACCGCCAGGCCGAGGAGCACGACCACCACGAGCGCCACTGCGGCCGCCAGCGCGATCAGGGCGGGCCGGAGCGATCGACCCCGAGGGGAGGGAGGCGCGTCTGGCAGCGGCGCCACGTGCCTGATCGGGGGCCTTTCGGGATCCCACGGGATGAACTCCGGCGAGCCGCCCCCGTTGGACGAAGGATGCCCGGCCTCGAAGCCCGGCACGAGCCCCGGGGCGTCGACCGGACCGTTGAGAGGCGCGCGTCCTGGACCGTCGAGGAGTACGGGCCCCGGGCCGTTGAGCATGGATCCAGGGCCGTTGGATGCGTACGGGCCGTTCTGTACCACCTGGCCCGCGATGACAGGCATGGGAAGCTCGGCGGGCCTCGGCCGGGGCAGCGCGGACGTCACGTGGCTGTGCGTGCGGTGGGCGTCGGCGGCCAGCTCGTGGTAGGCCTCCAGCGACTCGTAGAACTCGTCCGATGTGTAGATGGACCCGTCGATCAGCGGCCCGCGCGTGCCGTCGATGACTGCGATCACGTCGTCGCCGTTGAGCGTCTTGTGCCGCTCCAGGGCGTGGGCGACGCAGAGCACCTCGCGGCGGTTCTCCTTCAGCAGGTCCTCGGTCTTCTTCAGGATCCTGGCGAGGTTGAACTCGATGCGCTCGGCCAGCATGTCGGGGGTGAGGTGGTCGCGGCGCCCGCCGGGCTCCTGGGTGTACCCGATGCCGCCGGTACCGCCCTGCCGGGGGGCCGCCTTGCCGTCCCTGATGCCGAGCTGCTGGAGCGCGGCCAGGGAGGCGACGCCGACGCCCATGCCCCAGTAGGCCTCCATGAGGCCGGTCACCATGGTGGCGCTCTCCAGGTCGCCGGAGACGCCGGAGGAGTTGTCCTCCCCGAAGAACATGCGCTCGCCGGCGAGGGAGGCGAGCGACACGATGATGTCGGACTCGTATTCGCTGCGCCAGCGGGTGAACTGGTCCTCGGGCTTGATGCTGGAGACCATGCCGAGGTAGTCGGCGCCCTTCTCGATCGTCGCGATGTCGATCTCGAGGTGCTGGCGGGTGCGGTAGGCCGCCACGGCGTGGCAGGCCTCGTGCACGGCCACGGCGTGGCGCTCCCGCTCGATGTACTCGACGTCCTCGGGTGGCCCGAGCTGCTTGAGCCGCTTGGCCGTCGTGACGTCGGCCCACGTGATGATCTCGCGCCCGTTGCGGATGGCCGTGATGAGCGACTCGTTGACCAGGTCCTTGATGGTGGCGCCGGTGGCGTACGGCGTGATCGTGGCCAGCTTGTCGAGCTGCTCGGGGGTGAGCTCGTGGCGCACCTTTTCGAAGTAGCCCTGGTAGGTGCGGACCCGCCCGGCCTTGGATGGGTATCCCACCTTGTAGATGCGGTCGATACGGCCCGGCCGCAGCAGCGCCTCGTCGAGCGAGTTCGGCATGTTGGTGGCCATCATGACCAGGATCCGGTACTTCGGCGGCGGCTTGGGCCGCATGCCGAGCAGCCTGCGGACGTAGCGGTTGATGAAGCCGCGCGGCTTCTTCAGCCCCGACAGCTCGGTCAGCAGCGCCTGCAGGGTGCCCTGGTCGCCGCTGCCGCCCATCATGCCCATGGGCGAGACGACGCGGTCGCGGCCCGGCTCGGGCGCCTCGACGCGTGACGCGCCGAGCGCCTGCCTGGTCAGCGCGTCCCTGGTCTCGCTGGACAGGTACGTGAACCCGTGGCAGCCGTCGGTGTGGAAGGGGGCGCCCACCGCGAAGCCGCCGCCTCCGGGCGGGCCCTGCTGGGCGAGGGCGCCGCGCCGTCCGAGGGAGTCGGCCTCGTCGAAGAAGACGATCACGCCGCCGTACCTGAGTGCCAGCTTGCGCAGCTTCCTGAAAAGGGACTTCACCTTCAGGATGCCGATGCCCATGAACATGTTGATGAAGGCACCCGGGTCCACGAAGACGTACGGCCGCCCGGTCTCGCCGGCGACCGCCTCGGCCATCAAGGTCTTGCCCGTGCCCGGCGGGCCCCACAGGAGCAGGCCGCTCGGCACGTAGCCGCCCTTGGCCTCGATCTCGTCGGGCTTCTCCAGGAAGACGATGTTCTCCTTCACGCGCTCGACGACGTGGTCCTGGCCCCACACGTCGGTGAAGCGGGTCTTGATGTCATCGGGGAAGTACGTCTCGACGCCGCCCCTGGACATGAACCAGAAGAGCCCGACGAACTGGATGATGACGAAGAAGAACCCGAAGGCGAGCTGCAGCCCGTACGGGAGCACCTGCCAGAGCAGGGCGGGTGCCTGGAAGAGCGCGAGCGCCGGGGAGACGTCGAGGATCTGGCCCAGCACCAGAGCCAGGACCACGACCCAGAACAGCCACTTCAGTGCCCTGGCGATGCGGTAGCGGTTCCAGTCGCTGAACCGGCGCCGCGTCCACCCGTCGAAGCCGCCGAAGACCTTCGCGCTCCAGAATCGGTGGTAGGACGCCGACCGTTCGCTCATGAGGAAGTGGAACTGCCGTACGGCTTCGGCGCCTATCAGCAGCAGAAGGATCGAACCGGCGCGGCTGGCCATGATGGTCTGCGAGGCGTCGCCGAACGGCATGATCCCCTCAAAGGAAGCCATGTCATGCCACACCAGAACGAGGAAGGCGAGTGCCAGCACGAGAAGTATCTTGATCCGGTCCCAGAAGGCCATGGTGCGCCTGGTGGTGGAGTCGGGCCCGGAGTCTGGAGCGCGCAGTCCTGTGGGCTGCTCAGGCGCGGGGGCTTGTGTCATCGGGGCTCCTCACCCGGTCACCCGGAAATTCGCTTGACCTTGAAGGACTGCGCGATCCTGTCGAGTTCCCGGGTGCGGCTCCGGTAGCACGTGGCGGAGCAGCGGATGAGAAGGACGGATACGCGAGTGCCGTCGGCGGCGAGGTAAGCGGTCTGGTCGAAGGTCTGCACCGGGCCTCCGAGGACCTTGAAGTTGTACACCAGGTGGACGCCCCGCACGCCGTCCGCCGGTGGCAACACCTCGTCGCTGAGGAGTTCGAACTCTTTGAAGGGATAGCCGGCGGTCTCCTCCATCTGCTTGCGGAGGTCATCGCTGACCACGACCGGCAGCATCGCCGCGTTGCGCAGGACGTCCAGGGAGACCGTGTCCCGCTCCGACTGGGTGAGGTTCGAGACCATCGCGAAGACGAAGGGCTCGTCGGATCCCCCTGCCGGGGCGAGCAGGTGCTCGGCCGACGGCCTGCTGAAGCCGTCGTAGCCGACCGTCCATGAGAGCTGTTTTCGCGCCTGGGCGGTGGCGGAACTCATGTCGCCGAAGACCTTACGGTCCAGCGAGTTCTGGTCTACCTTCTGCCAGGTAGCGGGCACCTTGAAATAGCTCTGCCCGTCGTTGCCCATGACGTACGTGAAATCGGCACCACCACAACCGGCCACCCCGGCGATCAGGACAGCGGCCGTCGCCACCACCGTGATCAGCCGAGACCCCACCCGCGCTCTTTCCACAGGGGCCTTACCTCCGCTTTGCGGGTCAACAAGGTAGTTGTGCCCGCTTTTTGGGTGGTCTCCCCCTCAAAGATTTTGGAAATCTTGACCAAATCTTGGCGAAAAATTAGCTCGTCTTGTTACACATCGCTCGTATCCACTGACTGGAATAGTTGAAGCATCAACTTCTGTTGTGCGGAGTATCGTCGTCCGGGGCGGCACTCGCCGCCTCCTGAAGGAGGGCTCCCATGCCGGCCGTCACCGCTGACACCCTGACCCTGCCGCGGCTTCCACGACTGCCCGAGGCCACCACGGCCTGGCGTCCGGTTGCCCGCGTCATCACCGCCGAGCAGCACCTCGAGGGAGAGGGCTTCGCCGTACGCCGCCCCTTCCCCGGCGTCGACCTGTCGCTGGCCGACCCGTTCCTCCTGCTCGACCACATGGGCGCGGTGGAGTACGCCCCGGGCGAGGCCATGGGCACGCCCTGGCACCCCCACCGGGGCTTCGAGACGGTGACCTACATCATCGACGGCGCCTTCCAGCACCAGGACACCACGGGCGGAGGCGGCCTGATCGCCGACGGCGACACCCAGTGGATGACGGCCGGGAGCGGGCTTCAGCACATCGAGCAGCCGACGCCGGAGCTGGTCGCCGCGGGCGGCCTGTTCCACGGCGTTCAACTCTGGGTCAACCTGCCCCGCGAGCAGAAGTGGGTGCCCCCGCGCTACCAGGACATCAACAGGAGCGACGTGAAGCTCCTGTCAAGCCAGGACGGGTCCTCCCTGGTCCGGGTCATCGCGGGCTCGCTCGCCGGGCACGACGGGCCGGGCATCACCTACACGCCCATCACCTACCTCCACGCGACCGTCGCGCCCGGCGCGCGGCTGGACCTGCCGTGGCCGGTAGACTTCAACGCCCTGGTGTACGTCCTCAGCGGCCGGGGCACCGCCGGCACCACGAACACCTCTCTGGACGAGGGACAACTCGCCGTCTTCGGGCCTCGCGGTGACGCGCTGACCCTGCGCGCCGCGGACTCCCAGCCGCTGGCCGGCGCGAAGGGTTGGGAGATCCTGCTGCTCGGCGGCCTGCCGATCAGGGAGCCGATCGCGCGGTACGGCCCGTTCGTGATGAACACGCGCGACGAGATCGTCCAGGCATTTGAGGACTTCAAGGCGGGCCGCATGGGCGTGGTCCCGGCCGAGAAGATCCCCCACCGCTCGACCCAGGACGAGGCCCTCTGAGCCTCGCCCTCCCTTAGACCCCCGGCGACAGGGCGCATCATCACCCCTGCCGCCGGGCCACCAACATCCGATCGCCCCAACAGGCGCGGCTTGGCCGGCTCTCGCTGAGCGCCCGTAAAGGCTGACCATCACCCGGGTTTGGGATCGGCCGCCCCACCGGGCTCGGGGGCGGCCCGGGCCGCTAGTCTGCCTGCATGCCTACCGCACTCATCACGGGCGCGACCGCCGGCATCGGCGCCGCCTTCGCCCGCAGGCTGGCCGCCGACGGGTTCGCCCTGGTCCTGGTCGCCCGCGACGAGAAGCGTCTCGCCGACACGGCGGCCGCGCTGCACCGTCGGTACGGCGTACAGGCCGACACGCTCGCCGCCGACCTGGCCACCGACAAGGGCATCACCGCGGTGGAGGACCGGCTGCGCGAGGGAGTCGACCTGCTGGTCAACAACGCGGGCTTCGGCCACCCCGGCGCGGCCCTGGACGTGCCGATCGCCGACGAGGTGACCATGCTGCGCGTGCATTGCGAGGCGGTGTTGCGGCTCACCATGGCCGCCCTGCCCTCCATCCGGACGCGCGCCCGCGGCGGTGTGATCAACGTCGCCTCGGTCGCGGCGTTCTTCCCGCACGGCACCTACAGCGCCTCGAAGGCCTGGGTGGTCAACTTCAGCGAGTCGCTGGCGGCCCAGATCCCGGAGCGCCGTGTCCGGATCATGGCCCTGTGCCCCGGGTTCGTACGCACCGAGTTCCACGATCGGGCATCCATCGACACCTCGGGCATTCCCGGGTTCCTCTGGCTGTCCACCGACCGGGTGGTCGACGCCGCCATGCGCGACTTCGCCCGCGGCCTGAGGGTCAGCGTGCCGGATGCCCGCTACAAGGCGATCGCGGCGGTGAGCAGGTTCCTCCCGCACAATCTTCCGGGGCAGATTCTCAGGCGCAAGGCTCTTCGAGCCGGCCGTCCCTGACAAACCGGATGTCGTTCTGCCCGTGGAGGCCGGCGACCTCCGTCATCCGGTGCTTCCGTGACATGCCGCCGCCGGTACCGAAGTGATCGGCACCGGCGGCGGGAATGCGGGAATGCGGTCTAGCGGAACAGCACCGGTGCCGAGAGCTGGAGGTCAGGCTGCACGCCGCTCAGCTCAGGGCAGGCCTGTATGTTCGCGCTCTTCGGCTCGCCGCCGGTGGCACCCGTCGCGAGCGTTTCCGGCTCGGTCTTGGACGTTCCAGCCTTGGAGGTCACCGCACCAGGCTTCGGCGGGGCCACGGCGGGCTTGACCACGGCTATGGCAGGCGCGACCGCACCCGGCTTGGCAGCGACCACCACAGGCTTCGGCGCCACCGCACCGGGCTTGGGAGCGACCGCACCCGGCTTGGGAGCGACAGCACCAGGCTTCGGCGCGACAGCACCCGGCTTGGGAGCCACCGCACGCGGCTTCGGCGCGACCGCACCGGGCTTCGGCGGCTCCGGCGCATCCGTACCGGGCTCCGGTGTACCGGTTCCTGGAATGGACGCTTCCGCAGCGGGCTCCGGCGCGACCGTGGCGGCGTTCGCGGTGTCCGCCCCGGGCTCCGGCGTGTACGCGGCGGCGGCCGCCGTCCCCACTGCGGGTGCCGTCAGGGCCAGTGCGGCCGCCAGCACGGCGACTCCACCAAGCCGTACGCCCCCATGGTGACGGTAGCCTGCGACGTCTTTCCTATCGCGCATAGCGCAACCCCCGAGTTCTGATGGATATCCGAACGACCACCTTCCTATTCGACGAGGCCGGGAATCACCGCCTGGCCCGGCCGACCCTCGAAAGAGTTTTACGCAAGTCGCATGCTCCGCCACACATGCCCAGCGAAATTCCCCACCAAAAAGCGCGCCTGGCAAATTACCTGCCAATCCCGCATATCAGTCCTATATGGCCGGCACTCTGATGGCGCGGCCGACGGGGCCGTGGCACGGCTTCCTCGCCCCGGCCAGGCCACCATTCATAGGCGCTCGACGTTGTGACCTCGACAGCGGTTACGGGTGTCGAAGACGAGCGCGGTAGCCCGCTGCACGAGTTCGTAGTCGAAGCAATCGTGGTCGGTGAGGATCACAACCGTGTCGGCATGGGCCAGCTGCGCCTCGGTCAGCTCCACCATGTCGATATCGGCCGGAAGGTGGAAGGAGTCGACGTGCGGATCCACGGCCCGCACGTCCGCCCCAAGTTTGGAAAGGGCCTTGGCGACCTCGATCGCGGGCGACTCCCGGCAGTCTCCCGCGTTCTTCTTGTAGGCGAGTCCGAGCACGAGCACCTGGCTGCCCTTGACCGGCTTGCACTGCTGGTTGAGCGCGAGGGTGATCCGCTGCACGACGTGGTCCGGCATGTGGTCGTTGATGTCGTTCGCCAGTTCCACAAACCGGAAGTTATGCCCCAGACTCCGCTTGACCCTCCATGACAGGTACGAGGGATCGATGGGCAGGCAGTGCCCGCCCACCCCGGGGCCCGGGGTGAAGCGCATGTAACCGAACGGCTTGGTGGACGCCGCGTCGATGGCCTCCCACACATCGATCCCGAGCTGCTGCGCGAAGATGGAGAGCTCGTTGACCAAGGCGATGTTGACGTGCCTGAAGGTGTTCTCCAGGAGCTTGCACAACTCGGCCACCTGCAGCGAGGAGACGGGCACGACCTCCCGCACGATCCGGCCGTAGAACGCCCGGATGCGGTCCAGGGAAGCCTCATCGATCCCGGAGACGACCTTCGGCGTGTTGTCCAGACGCCACTGGGCGTTCCCGGGGTCGATTCGCTCGGGGCTGTAGCCGAGGAAGAAGTCCTCTGGAGTGCGCAGGCCGGAGCCTTCTTCGAGCAGGGGTCGCAGGTGCTCTTCGGTGGTGCCGGGATAGGTGGTGGACTCCAGGATCACCGTGGCGCCCGGCCGCACCAGCGGTGCGACGGACATGCCGGCCGAACCGATATGACGCAGATCGGGAACGCCGTCGCGAAGAGGCGTGGGCACGGTGATGACGCAGAAGTCGAACGCCTCGGCGTCGGCGTAGTCGGTGCTCGCGAAATAACGCCCCGAACGGTGTGCGGCGGCCAGCTCCTCACCGCCGATGTCCACGACATACGGTTCGGCGGCGTTCAGCCGTTTCACCCGCCATTCGTCCACGTCGATTCCCACCACGTGAAAACCGGCCTCTACCGCCCGCATCGCCAAGGGCAGGCCCACGTAGCCCTGCCCGACGACGACCAGCTTCTCTCCCATGACAGAACTCCCCGGCTTCGCGAAACTATATACATGACTGTAAAAGGCGGTCCTTGTTATAACGCCGGTTCGACGGCGACCCGGGCGTGTCGCTCAGCAAGACGTAATGACACCGGTGATAGTGAGGCCAGACGCGGATTCAGACGCTATTGGTACCGAAGAGTGGAGGACATTCCGATGAATACCTTTTTTCCGACTTGTTCTCGGCCGCGTACCAGTCGTTTCCGGCTGGTGATGGTCCTGGCGGCCGCCGCCATGGCGATCGTTCCGCCGACCTCGCAGGACGCGGGCGCCGCCGCGGGCAGGCCCGAGCCCCCGAGCGGCACGTCGGCCACGGCGCGGCCGGCGCCCGCCCCGCACGTTGTCGTGCCGCCCGTCGACCTCGGCTATGCCATGGACTGCGCCGTGATGGCCGGGACGGCCGTAATGAACACGGACACGACCACGGTCACGGGGGATGTCAACGTGAGCCCCGGCACCACGGTCAGCGGCTTCCCTCCCGGTCAGGTCCGCGGAAAAACCAATCGGGCTGACGCGGAGGCGAGACGGGAGAAGGCCGCCGCCGTCGCCGCCTACAATGACGCCTCCCGTCGGACGCCGACCGCCACGTTGCCGCCGACCCTCGGCGGCGACGCGGTCCTGACCCCTGGTGTCTTCAACACGCCGAGCGGTGTCTTCACCCTGGCCGGAACGCTCAAGCTGGACGCCCAGGGCGACCCGGACGCGTTCTTCATCTTCCAGGCGTCGACGCTGATCACGCTGAGGGTCAGCAACATCGACCTGCTCAACGGGGCGCGCGCGGACAACGTCGTCTGGGCGGTCAGCGACGACGCCACCCTCGGTACGTACTCCACCTTCCGCGGCAACCTGATGGCACGACGTTCGATCACGGTGGACAGGGGCACGGCGATGTACGGCCGCACGCTCGCCCTAGACGAGGCGATCCAGATCAACGGCACGACCGACGGGCCGGCCACCCGGATCACCGAGCCGAACGACCCACCGACCAGCACGACCCTCACCTCGTCGCCGAATCCGTCCCAGAAGGGCCAGCCCGTCACCTTCACCGCCACGGTGAGCGGGAGCTACCAATCGTTCCTTCCCACCGGTCAGGTGCTCTTCAAGGACGGTTCGTCCGTCGTCGGCGTGGCGGACCTCAACAGCTCGGCCGTCGCGACGTTCACTACCTCGGCGCTCCCCCCGGGAGCGCGGCAGATGACCGCCACCTACATGGGCAACGGCACCGCCGCCAACGAGGCGTGGGTCCACTTCCGGTCGAGCGTGTCGGCCGTGCTGGTCCAGCAGGTGAACAGCTGAAGCTGGACAAGCTCGACCGGCGAAAGGAACGGCATGCGGGTGGTTCTCGCATGCCCGACCAGGCCGATGGGGCTAATAAATCGGATTAAATCAGCATATAAGGAATAGGGGCGTCGATTTGACCACGGAAAGTATTGTCAATAGAGAACGGGCGGGAGTAAAGTCGGCCACACAGAGCGTTACAGAGGTTTCCCATGATCTCCCTTAGGCTCACATCCGGCGCCGATAACAGTCTAATTGTCGGCGAATGTCGCGAGTTCACCCCATGGGGAGGCGACTTTTCCCCCTCCTCGCACGGCGGCGACGACGATTCCGGACCCTATTCAGCAGAAGATCCTGAGACCACCTCAACGCGTTTCACGCCGGTCGCCGATCAAGCGCCGAGATCCCCCAGAAGTTGAGTCGCATGTCGAAGCCCCGCCACACAAGCACCCGCCCGCCCCTCCATCCACGCCTCGGCCGAGCATGTCTCGCCGTGATCCTGTCCGCCGCCCTGGCGATGGTGGCCGCAGTCGCCGCCCCGCACGCCGCCAACGCGGCGGTGCCGCCCGTGAGCCTCGGCAGTGCCGCCACCTTCGGGGTGCTGGCCGGCAGCGCGGTCTCGAACACCAACCTCACGTCCGTCACCGGAGACCTCGGGGTGAGCCCGGGCAGCACGGTGACCGGCTTCCCCCCCGGCACAGTCAGCGGGGCCACCCACGCGGGTGACGCCACCGCCGCCGCGGCCAAGGCCGACGCGGTCGCCGCGTACAACGACGCCGCCGGCAGGACCCCGGTCGTCACGGTGGCCGCGGAGCTCGGCGGGACCACCAAGACACCGGGCGTCTACACCCCCACTGGCGGCACCTTCCAGATCAACGGCACTCTGACGCTCGACGCCCAGAGCGACCCGAACTCCCTGTTCATCTTCCGCGCCGGCACGCTGACGGCCGCCAACGTCAGCAATATCGCCCTGGTCCACGGCGCCCAGGCCGACAACGTCATCTGGCAGATCACCGGCTCGGCGTCCCTTGGCACCTACTGCACCTTCCGCGGCAACCTACTGGCCGGGAACCACATCACGGTCAACAGCGGAGCAGCGGTCTTCGGCCGGGTCTTCCCCCTGAACGGCACGGCATTCCTGCAGGGCACCACCTCCCCGCCGGCCACTCGTATCACGGTCCCCAACGACCCGACCACCACCACCGCCCTGACGACGTCCGCCAACCCGATCCAGGAAGGGCAGTCGGTCACCTTCACCGCCACGGTAAGCCCGACCTCGGGCTCCGTCATCCCGCAGGGCGAGGTGGCATTCAAGGACGGCGCGACCATCATCGGCTCCAACTTCGTGAACGCCTCGGGCGTCGCCTCGATCACCACCTCGAGCCTTGCTACGGGGCAGCACCCCATCACCGCCGTCTACCTGGGCGGCGACACCTCCAGCGGTGAGGGCATCATCCACTTCGCCCCGAGCACCTCGCTCGAGATCGTGGAGATCGTGACGAGTACGCTGTGGGACGCCTCGGCCACCCCCGCGGTCGCGTCCGCCCCTGACGGCAGAGCCGTCGTGCTGGGCGTGAAGTTCCAAGCATCGGCGAACGGCACAATCAGAGGGATCCGGTTCTACAAGGGCTCGTTCAACACCGGCACCCACGTCGTCAGCCTGTGGACCACCGGCGGCACGCTCCTGGCGAGCGCCACCTCGAGCGGCGAGACCGCCTCCGGCTGGCAGCAGGCC
>JAOPYI010000054.1 GCA_025964675.1 Sphaerisporangium sp.
ACCGCGCGTCCGCTCATGGCCAGCACGTTGCGCTGCACCAGGCGGTCCATGCCCGCGATGCCGATCGCCGACAGCAGCGCGCCGATCGTCGTCGGGATCAGGCAGACCAGCAGCGAGACCAGCACGATCCCGGTGACGCCGTTCCCGGTAAGGGCGAGCGAGTCGGGGATACCGGGGTTCTGGGCCTTGGAGAAGATCGCCAGCGGCTGCATGGTTGCGGTGGCGACCAGGAAGATGATCGTCAGCGCGGCCAGCAGGATGTTCAGGGCGATCTCGTTCGGGGTCTTCTGCCGGTTGGCACCCTCGACCAGAGCGATCATGCGGTCGATGAAGCTCTCGCCGGGCTTCTGCGTGATCTGGACCACAATCCGGTCCGACAGCACCTTGGTGCCACCGGTGACGGCCGACCGGTCACCGCCGGACTCGCGGATCACCGGCGCGGACTCGCCCGTGATCGCCGACTCGTCGACCGAGGCGATGCCCTCGACCACGTCACCGTCACCCGGGATGATCTCCCCGGCCTCGACGATCACGAAGTCACCCTGCTTGAGCTCAGGAGCACCCACGGTGTCCCACGAGGTGGAGTCCCGGCCGACCTGCCAGCTCTTGAGCCTGCGGGCCGTGGTGTCACGCTTGGCGGCGCGGAGCGTGGCCGCCTGGGCCTTGCCCCGGCCCTCGGCCACGGCCTCGGCGAGGTTTGCGAAGACGACCGTCAGCCAGAGCCAGACGACGATCGCCCAGGCGAAGACCGACGGGTCGGTGATCGCGAGGACGGTGGTGAACACCGCGCCGATCTCGACGATGAACATGACCGGGTTGCGCCACAGCGTCGCCGGGTTCAGCTTGCGCACCGCGTCCGGCAGCGACGTCACAAGTTGTCTGGGGTCGAGCAGGCCGCCGCCTACCTTGCCGTCCTTCTGTGGCTGAGGTGTAGTACGGCCCGGCGCTTCTTCGAGCACTGGGGTTGCCATTAGTGGATTCCTTCTGCGAGCGGCCCGAGCGCCAGAGCGGGGAGAAAGGTCAGCGCGACGAGGATGATCGTCACACCGACGACCATTCCGACGAACTGCGGCCGGTGCGTCGGCAGCGTGCCCGCCGACGCCGGCACCGGCGCCTGCCTGGCCAGTGAGCCCGCCAGGGCGAGTACGAAGACCATCGGCAGGAAGCGGCCGAAGGCCATGCAGAGCCCCAGCGCGGTGTCGTACCACGGGGTGTTCACGGTGATGCCGGCGAACGCGGACCCGTTGTTGTTCGAGGCGCTGGTGAAGGCGTAGAGCACTTCGGACAGGCCGTGCGGGCCGCTGTTCAGCATGCTCGCCCGCTGCTCCGCCGAGCCCATGGCCATAGCCGTGCCGATGAGCACGAGTACAGGTGTGGTGAGGAAGTACATCGACGCCAGCTTGATCTCGCGCGCGCCGATCTTCTTGCCGAGATATTCGGGTGTGCGGCCGACCATCAGGCCGGCGACGAATACGGTGATCACCGCGAGCACGAGCATGCCGTACAGACCCGAGCCCACACCGCCGGGCGCCACCTCTCCCAGCATCATGTTGAACATCGTGACCATGCCGCCGAGCGCGGTGAACGAGTCGTGGAAGGAGTTGACCGCGCCGGTCGACGTCAGCGTCGTGGCCGCGGCGAAGGTGCCGGAGTTGGCGACACCGAACCTGACCTCCTTACCCTCCATGGCGGCGCCGACCGCCTGCGGGACGGTGCCGCTGTGTGCGATCTCCAGCCCGGTGAGCACGGCGATACTGGCGAAGGCCAGAACGCCCATGACCGCGGCGATCGCATAACCCTGCCGTTTGTCGCCGACGATACGGCCGAAAGTGCGGGGCAGCGCGAAGGGCAGCACCAGGAGCGTGAAGATCTCGAACCAGTTCGTCCAGCTGCTGGCATTCTCGAACGGGTGAGCGGAGTTGGTGTTGTAGAAGCCGCCGCCGTTGTTGCCCAGTTCCTTGATGATCTCCTGGCTGGCGACCGGACCACCGGTGATGGCCTGCTGGCCACCGGCCAGCGTGGTGACCGTGTGGGCGTCCGAGAAGTTCTGGATCAGGCCGCCTGCCACCAGGACGATCGCACCGATGAAGGCGATCGGCAGCAGGATGCGGACCGTGCCGCGCACCAGGTCCACCCAGAAGTTGCCGAGATTCTCGGTCCGCTTACGGGCGAATCCGCGGACCAGCGCGATCGCGACGGCTATGCCGACCGCGGCCGACAGGAAGTTCTGTACGGCCAGACCGGCCATCTGCACCAGGTGGCCCATCGTGGACTCACCCGAGTACGCCTGCCAGTTGGTGTTGGTGACAAAGCTGACAGCGGTGTTCCACGCGATGTGGTCAGGTACGGGGTCGAAGCCCAAGCTCAGGAAAAGTTTGTCCTGCAGGCGCTGGAAGGCGTACAGGAAAAGGATTGAGACGGCCGAGAACGCCAGCACGCTCCGCGCGTAAGCGCTCCATCGCTGTTCGGTGTCCGGCTGGACACCGATGAGCCGGTAAATCACCCGCTCGAAAGCCAAATGCTTGGCGCTGGTGAAGACGCGGTAGATGTAGTCGCCGAGCGGCCGGTGCGTCAGGACCAGAGCGACGACGAGGGATCCGATGAACAGAATCCCCGCGAAGGCCGGTGACATCAGAAGCGCTCCGGGAACAGCAGGGCCGCGACCATGAAGATCACTAGACCGGCGGTCACCACCAGCCCAATGGCGTTGACAGCGCTCACAGGCGCTCCACCGCCTTGACGACGAGCCCCAGGATCACGAAAATCGCGATCGTCAGGACAACGAAGATGACGTCAGCCATCCCCACTCCTCAGAATCCGGATGAACATGCTTCAGGCCGCCCAGGACGGACAGCCTCGCGGCCAGCAAATCGTGAGAGTCACGGCTTTTAGCGCTTCTTGACGCGTTACCTACGCACGCACGGCGATTATTGACACGATTGCTACGCCGCTCCCCACCCGGCCAGGCCCACGGGTAGTCCGCGATGGCGCCAAGGACGCGCATGAATGTCGCGCTGGCTGCAGGGATCCGTCAACGCGACGTCCCTCCTAAGAAAGGGACGTCTCTCCCTAAAGGATCCCCGCCAGACTAGGAAGGAGTCGGAACAGCACGACTCGTCGAATGCGGGTTCCCCTAGCCGACGTGGACGTGCGGCCGGCGCTCAAGCTCGGGCTCGGCCTGGCGGAGCACCTCGCGGGTGAGAGGAGGCACGTCGCCCCCGCCGAACACCAGGTATCGCAGCATCGCTACGATCGGGTTGCCCTCCGCCCAGTGGAAGTAGATGTGCGGCACCCGGCCGGTACGGTCGCGCAGGTAGAGCAGGAGCGCGGCAAGGGCGTTCGGCACGGTGGAGCTCTCGATGCGCAGGACGCGGTGTCCGTACCGCTCCTCGCCCCGGACGCGCAGCTCGGTCTCGAACTCCGAGGCGTCGGGCACGGTGACCTCGACGAAGATGATCGGATCCTTGCTGGCCAGCCGGTGGTTGAGCCAGGTCTCACGGCGCTTGTCGTTGTACTCGGTCTGGTCGCGCTCGTGCGGCTCGTTGGCGATCAAATGCAGCTCTCCGCAGGCGTCTTGGACGATTCTCTCCGCCTCCGGATCCAGATGGACCTCCGTGACCCGCAACTCGGTGGAGCGGGTGGCCCGGGAGATCAGCGAGGTCGCGATGATCGCCAGGATGAAGAAGGAGGCGATCTTCACACCGTCGGGGCGCTCGATGATGTTGGCGATCAGCGTGTAGGCGAGGACCACGCCGATCGCGATGAACCCGAACATCAACTTGCGCTGCCCCTGCCTGCGCGCGGCCAGGGTCACCGCGACGTTGGCGGACATGAACAACACCAGCACTCCGGTAGCGTACGCGCCGCCTTGTGCCTCCACGTCGGCATGGAAGATCATCGTGATGGCGAACGCGATCGCGGTGAACACCAACACCAGGGGCCGGATCGCGCGAGTCCAATCGGGCGCCATACCGTACCTGGGAAGGTAGCGCGGCACCAGGTTGAGCAGCCCCGCCATCGCCGAAGCGCCGGCGAACCAGAGGATCGCGATCGTGCTGATGTCGTAGATCGTGCCGAACCAGTCGCCGAGAAAACCGTGGGCCAGATAGGCGAGGGCCCGGCCGCTGGCCTTGCCACCCGCCTTGAACTCATTCTCCGGAATCAGCACGGTGGTGACGAAGCTACTGAAGATCAGGAAGACGCTCATGATCATGGCGGCAACCGTCAGCAGCCGCTTGGTGCCCTTGATCCGCCCGGCCAGGTCGCCCTTCACCAGTGGCATCACCGCGACACCTGTCTCGAATCCGGACATGCCGAGAGCGAGCTTGGGCATGACCAGCAGCGAGAGCGCGATCATCGCCAGTGGACTGCTGTACTGGACGGTCAGCGCCCGCGCCCAGTCCACCGCCACGCCCGGTCCTTCCAGGACGTGCAGCAGTGCTACAACTACCACCACCGCGTTGAGCACCAGGTACACGCCGACCAGCAGCACAGCGATGCCGATCGCTTCACCGGACCCGCGCAGGAACACCACGCCGAGCAGGCCGAGCAGCACCAGCGTGACCAGCACGCGCTGCCCGCTCAGGAAGCCGGGGACAAAAGGGTTCTCCAGGATGTGCGCCGTCGCGTCCGCGGCCGACAGCGTCATCGTGATGATGAAGTCGGTCGCCGCGAAACCGAGGAGGGCGAGAACGAACAGCTTGCCCCACCACTGCGGGACCAGCTTCTCCAGCATCGCGATGGAGCCCTGCCCATGCGGACTCTCCACAGCCACCCGGCGGTAGATCGGCAACGCGCCGAACATCGTGAGCATGACGAGCAGCAACGTGGCAACCGGGGACAGCGCCCCCGCCGCGAGCGCGGCGATCCCGGGCTGATACCCGAGAGTAGAGAAATAATCCACACCCGTGAGGCACATGACCTGCCACCACGAATGCTTCTTGTGCGGACCGTGCTCTGTCTGCTGGGCGTCACTCTGCAGGCCATCGAGCAGCCACGTCCGCAGCGGCCTTTCATCCGCTACGGCAGGCCTTAGCGCCCTGGCCACCCTCACACCACCCCCGAGTCAAATACGCATAAAGCTCAATGCACCCTACTGAGGCCAAAGGGGTCACTTTCGCGATCAAGGCGTCAAGAAAACGTCAATATTTCCGATCGGTTGCCAAGGCCGTCCAACTCGGCCCCGCGGCTGACCGCCACGCGGACAACCGGGTCTGCAGCCACGCTTTCGGCTCCAGGGGTAGCCCCGAAACGAGGCAGGCATCAAGGAGGCGCATGAATTGGCCACGGGTGCGTATGGATTCCACATGGACTGTCACGTCCAAGTGAAGTCTTGCCTGAAAGTGAAGTTGCCGACCTCAGGAGGAGACATGGCGGTACGCCCCCTAGAGCGCAGCGATCCCCCAGACACCGGGCACGGCCAGGCTCGGTGGGGGATGGAGCAGTTCCACCACCCTCGCGCCGTATGTGTCGGTCGCGGAGGCCATTCCCGCCCGACCTCGCAACGCGAGCGGTTGGTGGGCGGCCTGACTGGACGCGTTCTGGAAATCGGAGCCGGCGACGGGGTCAAGCTCACCTGCTACCCGCCTGAGGTCGAGGAGATCGTACTGATCGACTCGGACCCTTTTCTTCGGGCCGCGGCAAGGCTGGCCGCGGCCGGCATCTCGACCCCCCTGCGGATCGTCGACGGCGACCCGGCGCGGCTGCCGGTTCCGGACGCATCCTGTGACGCGGTCGTCTGCTCGCTGGTCCTGTGCTGCGCACCCCAGATAGGGGCAACGCTCTCCGAGGTGAGGCGAGTCCTCCGCAGGGGAGGGGAGTTGCGGTTCTACGAACACCAGCGCTCGGACAATCCGATCATCACACTGACCGAGAGCCTGATGACCCCTGTCTGGTCGCGGATCTTCGGCGGCTGCCATCCCGCACGAGACACTCTCGCCGCCATCGAAGGAGCGGGATTCGTCATCGAGCGACTAGATCGTTTCTCCTTCTACCGCGTCAGCCACGTCTTCGGTGTCGCCCGGCCCGAGTAACACCACCGCCGCGCGCTCGAACTCGCGGGTTGAATCCCCAGGTGTGGCCCCCCGCAGGGGGTACGACGGGCGTCGTCGGGGGGCCGGGCCGGCCGGGCGTCGGGGGAAGGCTCCGACCGGACGTGTGAGATCGAGGCCGCGGTTCCTTCCTCCGAGGAGCAACGGAACCAGCTGACCTCTACATCGGTATGTGATCGCCTGGGCCCCCGCCGACCTCTGAGCTGGACACTGACTCGGGGACGGACAAAGCATCGGAAGACGAAGCGAGCCCGATGGCGCACCAGACCGTACGCCCAAGGCCGTACCCGTGTTCGCGTGTCCCCCAGTCAAGGGAGATCTCGCGGACGATCAGCAGGCCACGGCCATGCTCGGCATCCGGATCCTTCCGGATCTGAGGCCCGGAGGCTCCTGAACCCGCATCGGTTACCTCCACGTAGACGATGCCCTTTGCCTCGGTGACGGTGAGACCGATGAAATCGCCCGGCGCGGAGTCGGAGTGCGTGATCGCGTTCGTCACCAGCTCCGACGTCGCCAGTACGACGTCGTCGATCGCGGGATGAGAACTCCCGAGCCATACGCGCACCTCAGAGCGTGCACGTGCGACGGACTGATGGACACAGGCCAGGCTGGCCTCTCCAAGGACCTTCGGCTCCGCGCTCGCCGGCTTCATGGCTTCACCTGTTCCAAAGATTCGTTCCTGACCACCTTCCAACCATCCCGGAGTTCGACTACATTCGGTGATTGATCGACTTCAACCGGTCATCAACGCTTTGGCTGAAACCCCCCAGTGAAACGCTGAGGAAGAACCTCCGGAGCCCCCATGCCAAAGGAAAGTGATCTATACCCCTCCGAGTCCCCGACCGCGCTTTTCGGCTTTGAGCTGCGTCGACACCGGAAGGAACGAGGCTGGTCCCAGCTACGGCTGGCACGAGCGGTGCCCTACTCAGTAGGAACGATCAGCATGATCGAGACGGCGAAACGATCACCGTCGGAGCAGTTCGCCCGCCACTGTGACGAGGCCCTGGAAGCCGAAGGAGCCCTCACACGCCTCTGGCCGATGGTCAGCCGGGTGACCGCTCCACCATGGTTCCGCCCATGGCTGGAAGTGGAAGCGACGGCGGAGGCACTCCGCACCTGGGAGCCCTTGATGATTCCTGGCTTGCTACAAACGGAGGCCTACGCCAGAGCAATCTTGAGCGGCGACATCGGCGTGACATCGGAGCAAATCGAGGAACAAGTGGTTGCTCGAATGGAGCGCCAATCCATCCTCAAGCGCCCCAAGCCTCCACTCCTGTGGTTCCTTCTCGACGAAGCCGTCCTCCATCGGCCGGTCGGTAGCCCAGCAATTATGGCGGCACAGCTCGCCCACCTTCTCGAAGTCGCTCAGGCTCCGAGGGTCACGATCCAACTCCTGCCCTTCAGCGCCTACTCCACGACCGGCCTTGCAGGTGGGTTCGTCATCGCACAAGCTCAAGGGGTCGCCGACACGGCATATGTAGAATCCGCCGGGATCTTGGGACGGATATCGGAGCGCCCTGAGGACGTCAGAACCTTAACATTCAGGTATGACGGGATTCGCTCCGAAGCGCTTCCTCAGCGCGAATCTCTAGAGCTGATCAAGGAGACAACGAAACGATGGACGAGATGACCAGAGGGTTAGAAGTGGCGCAATGGCGCAAGTCCACTCGGTCGGGTCCTGACGGCGGCAACTGTGTTGAGGTAGCGAACCTACCGAGTGGCCACCGAGGCATCCGCGACAGCAAGCTTCCCACCAGCCCAGCATTGATCTTCGCCGCCGAGGAGTGGAACGCCTTCGTTGTAGGTATGAAGGGAGGCGGCTTCGATTAGGCAGCGCAGCAGAGGGGAGGGTCATCTACTACTGATGATCCTCCTACCTCGACTAGGCCTTAAAAGAAGCATCCACGGCCAGAGTTCTTCTGATCACTTCCATCCATATTTCGGTCTCATTGGGGCTAAGAGATCCGCGCATCACATCGAATTTCTACCTGACAAGACCGCAGAAGTTTTCAGCTCCATCAGACCGTGATGCTGGTAGCGAAATAGTCACCTCTCAACAGGGCCGTGAAACCGACACGTCGATGGCATGCGGCTCGTTGATCAATGCAGCGGCGACCGCCCTGCGAGTACGCGTAAAGAGCGGTGCTCTCGATTTACGGCAGCGCTCTGGTATGGTCGGGGAGATGAACGCTAGCCGCACCGCCCGCGAACGTGTCCGGGCCGAGCTGACCAGGGAGATCAAGGATATCGCCCGGCGCCAGCTCGCCGTCGAAGGTGCCGCCGGGCTGTCCCTGCGAGCCGTCGCCCGCGAGCTCGGCATGGTGTCGTCGGCGATCTACCGCTACTTCCCGAGCCGCGACGAGCTGCTCACCGCGCTCATCATCGAGGCGTTCGACGCGGTGGGCGCCGCTGTCGAAGAGGCCGACGCGGCTTGTCCCAGGGACCGCCACCTCGACCGGTGGATGGCCGTCTGCCGGTCCATACGCGCCTGGGCGCTGGCCCACCCGCACGAGTACGCGCTGATCCACGGCTCCCCCGTGCCCGGCTACGTCGCCCCGCAGGACACGGCTGCACCGGCCGCCCGCGACGGGATCGTCATGGCCGGCATCCTGCGTGACGCCAACGAAGCGGGCGGACTGTCGCCGCTGACCGGCCTCCCTCCCCCACCCATCGCCTTCGCTCCCGACGGTGAGCAACTGCGCGAGGCGCTGTTCTCCCCGTTCTGCGACGACATCATCCTGCGAGCCTTGTGGGCCTGGACGGCCGTCTACGGCGCGGTCAGCTTCGAGCTGTTCGGCATGTACAAGACCGTCATCGAGCACGACCGCGCAGCGACCTTCGACCACATGGCCCTGACGCAGGCACGCATCCTGGGCCTGAGGGAGGACGCTCCGACCGCGTAACCGCTCACCTTCTCGACCCGCGGCAGACATGCCCACTCGCGTGTGATGTTAAGTAGGAACGAACTTCGCCCACATGAACCGCTCGACCGCACGTGTCGAGGTTGCGCCACTCTGCCGTACGGTCCTTGGCGAGCAGGCGGACCAACGTGCTCTTGCCACACTGGCGCGCACCATTGACGAGCGCGACACGGGTATCGGCCAAGGCCTCCACGACAGCCATGCCCACGTGCCGAGGAAGAACTCTGCCCAAAGGAGTCTGCACAGGGCTAATCACCAGCTCAGCATGGCATAGTTGGCGCTTGTCTGACGCGCTGGTCGCTACTCTGCTGACACGCTGGTCGTTGGCTTGCTGACACGCTGGTCGCTGTCTGTGCGGGCACATGAGTCGCTGCTCCCTGTCGCCGACCTGGCTCTTGACGTACGCGGTGGCCCGGGCGTCGCTGCCGGCGCTCATGGCGTGCTGGGTGTAGTCAAGGACGTCTCGCCTTTGCGCAGGTAGACCAACCTGGGCCTGCACCCCGGCAGCCTGGCCGGCGGCGGGGAGCGGCGCCCGCGTGGTCACGCGTGCGGCCCCGGACGGCTCCGGACCGTCAGGAACGGGTGGCGCGGTTGATGGCTTAGAGGATGGCCTTGAGGGAGGCGGTGACGGTGTTGGCGTCGACGCCTACGCCCCAGAGCACGCGGTCGCCCACCTGGCACTCGACGTAGGCGGCGGCCCGGGCGTCGCTGCCGGCGCTCATGGCGTGCTCGGTGTAGTCGAGGACGCGGACCTCCACCCCGACGCTGCTGAGCGCGTCGACGAACGCCGAGATCGGGCCGTTGCCGACGCCCTCTACCTCGCGGATCTCGCCGTCGACCCGGATGTCGGCACTGATGGCGTCCTTCTCGTCGACCTGGCAGACGTTGCG
>JAOPYI010000309.1 GCA_025964675.1 Sphaerisporangium sp.
GGGTATCGCGCCGAGATAGGCTGTATCGTAATTGCCCGCGTGGGTCGGCCCGTCGGCGCCGACATAGCCGGCGCGGTCGATGGCAAAGCGCACCGGCAGCTTCTGGATGGCCACGTCATGGATGACCTGGTCATAGGCGCGCTGCAGGAAAGTGGAATAGATCGCGCAGAACGGCTTCAAGCCCTCGGACGCGAGGCCGGCTGCGAAGGTCACGGCGTGCTGCTCGGCGATGCCCACATCGAAAATGCGAGTGGGGAAGAGTTCGGCGAACTTGTCGAGCCCGGTGCCCGAGGGCATTGCCGCGGTGACGGCCACGATGCGATCGTCCGCCTGGGCTTCCTGGATCAGGGCTTCGGCGAAAACGCTGGTATAGGATGGGGCGTTGGAGGGCGCCTTGGCCTGGGCGCCAGTGATGACGTTGAATTTTGCAACGCCGTGGTACTTGTCGTCGGACTGTTCGGCGGGGGCATAGCCCTTGCCCTTCTTGGTAACGACATGCACCAGGATGGGGCCCTGGCCGGCGTCGCGGACATTGCTCAGCACTGGCATCAGATGGTCGAGATTGTGCCCGTCGATCGGGCCGACATAGTAGAAGCCGAGTTCCTCGAACAGCGTGCCGCCGGTAAAGAAGCTGCGGGCGAACTCCTCCGTACGCCGCGCCGGCTCGTGGAACACGCGGGGCAAAAGCATTGCCAATTGCTTGGCGGTGTTGCGCAGGCCGCGATAGGCGGGGCCCGAGACCAGCCGCGCGAGGTACGCGCTCATCGCCCCGGTCGGCGGGGCGATCGACATGTCGTTGTCGTTGAGCACGACGATCAGCTTGGCGTCCATTGCGCCAGCATTGTTCATCGCCTCATAGGCCATGCCGGCCGACATGGCTCCATCGCCGATCACCGAGACGACGTGCCGGTTCTGCCCGCTCAATTCGGAGCCGACGGCCATGCCGAGGCCGGCCGAGATCGAGGTGGAGGAGTGACCGGCGCCGAACGGATCGAAGACGCTTTCGGCGCGGCGGGTGAAGCCGGAGAGGCCGTTCTTCTGCCGCAGCGTGCGGATGCGGTCGCGCCGGCCGGTGAGGATCTTGTGCGGATAGGCCTGGTGGCCGACATCCCAGATGATGCGGTCGTGCGGGGTATCGAACACGGCGTGCAACGCGACCGTCAGCTCGATAACGCCGAGGCCAGCGCCAAGGTGGCCGCCGGTGACGGAAACGGCGTCGATCACTTCGGCGCGCAGTTCGTCGGCGAGCCGGCGCAGCTGTTCACGCGACAGGCTCTTGAGGTCCGCAGTGTCGGAAATGGTATCGAGCAGGGGTGTTAACGGCTTGTCGGACACGCAACCGATCCTTTGCCAAGTGGCAACAAAGATTTAGAGCGCCGGGCAAAGCTTTGCAACGACGCGGATGCCACACAGCAAGTAAATAAGACCAATCAGCGGCTCGCGACCACCAGGGGGGCATTATTATTGAAGCGCGTGGCGCTCAACATGCCGCGGGGGTTCTGCTCGAAACGCAGCCGGGTGACCAGTGGACCGAGTTCCGTCGCCGGATTGAAATCGGCCTGGTCGGGCTCGAACATCACGCCATATTCCTTTGAGGTCATGGCGACCGGCTCGACGAAGGTTTCGGTGACGTGGTCGATATCCGGCGCGACGAGGGCGACGGTGCGGGAGGTAAAGCTCCGGTTCGGCTGGACCGGTTTGCCGGAGCGGTTTGCGAGGGATTGCACGGCGTTGGCGACATCGGACTGCGCCCCGGCGTTGCCCACGGCGTTCCACGTGCTGTCGACAAGGCCGCTGAACTGCCGGCGCGGCTCAGGGTTGCCCAGCGACGCCGTCTGCATCGCATCGGTTGCAGGCACCGCATTCGGATCGGCATTGGCGCGGGCGATGATCATCTGCAAGGCGCGCTCGGCGCCCGGCTCCTGCGTCGGGGCGTAGGCGGTGACGAGGTTGTCGGCCGCCGGCTTGCTCATCTGGACCCTCGCCGCCGGGATCGGGGCCTCGAGTTGGGCGATGGCCGAGACGGCGGTCTGGCCGGAATTGGCGGGAATATCGGTGCGGGTGGCGACCATCATCGCCGGCGATTTTTGCGCCGGCACGGGGGCGGCGGGGTCGCTCGCGGCGGTGGCGCCGTTGTCAAGCGGCGCGCTGCCGGTGGTCTGGAACGGGATGTTCTGCGGCTCTATGCTGGCGGTCTGGGTCTGGTCGGCGCCGCGATCGGACGGGCGCTGCATCGGGACCGGCGCCTGGAACGCGACGGAATGCACCGCTCGCTCGCTCGGGGCGGCGGCCATGTCGGCCGGCCGCTGCGTCAGGCTCGCGAGCTGGATCTGGTTGGAGCCGTTGATCGGGCCGCCGGTCAGCACGCCGTTGCTGCAGGGCACCGTGTGACAGCTCTTCCACTGGTTCATCGCGAATTGCCGGCCGGAATCGGAAAGCGGTCGTCCGTCAGTCGGCAGGTGCAGGGTGCGCCCGTCGGGGAAGACGCGTTCGAGTTGCGCACGGGTCATGCGCGGCCAGGCCCGTACGCCGCCCACATCCATGTGCACGAACGGGCTGCCGGAGGACGGATAGAAGCCGACGCCGCCAACCTGCTGCTGCATGGCGGTCTCGCGCAGCTTCACCAGCGAAATACCGGGAATGAACATATCCATCGCGTGGCCGAGGATGTGCTGGGAATGCTCGGCGACGCCGTTGGAGCGGGCTCGCAGATACGCATTGGTGGCCGGCGAACGATA
>JAOPYI010000089.1 GCA_025964675.1 Sphaerisporangium sp.
TCCTCGGCTCCGACGCACGCGACATCGAAGGTGTGTTCATCGCCGGCCAGATCCGCAAGTGGAACGGCCACGTCCTCGGTGTCGACCTCGACGGACTCCGTCGAGACGTCAGCGAGTCGCGCGACCGACTCCTCGGAAAGGGCCGGATCACCTCATGATCGGTAAGACCACCGCAGTGCTCGTCGAGGCCGCGGGCGGAGCCGTACAGGACGTGCATGGTCGGCCGATCGAGCTGGACACCGACCTCACCCGCAGGTGGAGCGGCGTGGTCGCGGCCACGCCCGCCCTCGCCTCGGAGCTCGCCGCCACACTGCGGTCGGCGTCCTCCGCGGCCCCGCCCTCTCACACCGGGCCTCCCACAACGCCGAGTTGATCGACGGGATCAGGGGACGCGGGCGACGCAGAACACGGTCTGGCCGAAGGGCGGCCGGATGAACCGCTCGATGAACCGTGTCGTGGGCACCACCGTGCGGTCGTAGATCTTGACCAGGCGCGGGTCGGGATAACCGACCCCGCCTCGCCGCACGGCCGCCCACCAGGCGATGCCGCCCAGGAAGTTGATGGGCTTGAGCACCTCGGCCTTCAGCCCCGCCTCGGCGACGGTCTTGCCCAGCGTCGCGGGGGTGTAGCGGGTGACGTGCCCCACCTTGCGGTCGAAGTCTCCATAAAGCTGCATGTAACCGGGCACCCAGATGATGATCCGGCCGCCGGGCTGAGTGACCCTGGCCAGGGAGCGCAGCGCCTCGATGTCCTCCTCGATGTGCTCGAGGACGTTCATCAGCACGACCGTGTCGACCGGATCCGCCAGGGGGATGTCGGTGGGGAGGCCGAACCGCAACACGTCGATGTCGTCGCGGCCGTCGAAGCGCTTGGTGAGCTGCTCGACGCAGTAGGGGTCGAAGTCGCTCACCACGAGCCGGTCGAGGCGCGGGAGGAACTGCTCGGCGAAGTGGCCGAGGCCGGACCCGATCTCCAGCATCGACCTGCCGACGTGCGGGGCGACCATGTCGAACTCGTACTGCCGGTAGTTCTTGGCCTCATCGCCACCAAGGTGGTTCTCCAAGGCCTCGTCACCGGCCGCCGGTTGCACCACGCGGTCATACCCAGACATGCGTCCCGCCCAGCTTCGCTCACTCAAAAACCGCGGTCCTAGAAGACCACGGCTACGGATGGGCATCGAGTCTAGCCGCCCACCTCCACGAGGGTTCCCACTTCCCTGGGAGCCGAGGGGGAAACAGACCTGTACCGATCCTTTGCCCCACCTTTGCGTAAAGAGCCGGGGGAAACTACCTTTTGTCGCTGAACGCTCATTCGAGGAGCTCCCACGGACGACGACGAGGCGATAACCCGGTCACTGGCCGGAGACCTCGCCGCCTACGAGGTGCTGGTCGCGCGCTACAGCGCCGTGGCGCACCGTACGGCCGCGCTGCTCGGCGCCGGGGGCGAGGCCGAGGACGTCGTCCAGGAGGCCTTCGTCAAGGCGTTCCGGCATCTGACGGGGTTCCGGCGCGAGGCGGCCTTCAAGCCGTGGCTGCTGCGCATCGTGGCCAACGAGACCCACACGATGACCCGCTCGCGCGGGCGCCGCTCCGACCTCGCGCAGAAGGTCGGCGCGGCGCCGGACCTTCGGACCCCCGACGATCCGGAGGAGGCGGCCATCGCCACCGATCGGCGGGCCAGGCTGCTGGAGGCCGTACAGGCATTGCCCGAAGGGGAACGTCAGGCGGTGGTCTGCCGGTACTTCTTACAGCTGTCGGAGGCCGAGACCGCCGAGGTGCTGGGCTGCCCGCTCGGCTCGGTGAAGTCCCGGACGTTCCGGGGGCTGGCCAAGCTGCGGAAGGAGGTGGGCCGTGAACTCTCCTGATGACCTGGAGGCCGAGCTGCTGGAGCTCGGCGAGGCCCTCGACTTCCCCGCCCCGCCCCCGGCCGACGTGGCGCGAGCCGTACGAGCCCGCCTGGAACGCCCCGCGCCGGACCCGCGGCCGGGTGTTCGATGGAGGCTGCCGCGTTGGCGGTGGGTCACCGCCGGGGTCGCGATCCTCGTGGCGGTGCTGGTCGGGCTCACGCCGCAGGGCCAGGCCGCCGTGGCGCACATCCTCCGGTTCGCGGGCGTCGAGATCCATGTCGGCGAGCCGGGGCCGCTTCCCTCCGGGGCGCCGAGCCCTCTGCCCAGCGAGACCCGCGTCACCCTGGACAGAGCCCGAGAAATGGTGAAATTCCCGATCCTTGTGCCCGCGCAGCTCGGGCAGCCCGGCGACGTCCGCGTGAGCGACGGGGGCCGCGTGGTCTCGATGTTCTGGCCCGGGGTACGCCTGGACACCTACGACGGGCTGCTGGAGGTCGTCTGGCGCAAGGACCTCGGCGAGCCCTGGCCGGAGCAGGTCAGGATCAGCTCGGCGCCGGGCTGGTGGATCGCCGGCCCGCACGGCCTCACGTACTTCCCGAGCGGCGCCGGCGCGAGCCGGCCACTCGTACGGCGCGCGGAGCCCACGCTGATCTGGCAGCGGAGCAAGGTGGGCTACCGCCTGGAAGGCCCTTCCGACCTCGACCGCGCCAGAAAGATCGCCGAGTCCCTCCGGTAGGCGAGACCCGGCCCGTCCTCGACGACCACCGGGCCCGTCCGGGTCAGCCGCCAGGCGGGGGAGGCGGGAGCGTCGGCCCGGTCTGGGGCGCGCCGGTGCCGGTCGGCCTCGAGGTGGGTTTCGAGGTCGTCTTGGACGAGGGCGGCGGCGGGGGAGCGGTCGGGCCGGTCTGCGACGGCGGGCTCTTGCTCGGCTTCGGCGTCTTCTTGGGCGCGGGCGGCCTCGGCGGCGCCTGCGAGGACGTCGCCGGAGGCGGAGGAGGGGGCAGGGCCGTCCGGCCCGCAGGGGGGCTCGGAGGCGCGCTCTTCCGCTTGCGGCCCGGCGTGGGCCCGGAGGACGGCGGGGGCGGGGGCGTCTCCACCCCGATGGACAGGCCGGCCGACTTCGACGCGCGGTGGCTCGTCGGGGTCGAGATAGCGGCCGGGAGGTCGGACCCGCCGGAGGAGCCGGGCCAGGCGAACCAGATGCCGGCTCCCGCCGCCACCAGCAGCGTCAGGCCGACGAGGATGGGTCCACGCCGGTCGTAACCCAGCCATCGCCGGGTCGGCCCGTCGTCGTCATCCATATCGATTGACGTCTCCCACGTGCGCCATCTGTCTCCCCGTGGTGCACTGCCGGTGGAATCTTTGGCATACGGCGGACGATGTCGCGGTGAAGAGGGTTCATCCCAGTTGTCTCGCACGATGCTGGTCTCCGTGGGCGGGATCGACTACTGGATGCACATCGCGACGACCGTCACTACTTGTGCATTCATGTGTGGGTAAAGACCACTAGGCAGTCAACACAGTATAGAAGTTTGTTATGTAACAAAAGTGATATGAGAAGCTGGCGCTTCCTCCCGTATATTTCTGACTGCTTTGCTAGTACCAGATTTATCATTTGCAACTATGTCAGGAGAGCTGAGCCCCGTGCCAAGGAGGGATGATCCCGCCGCGCTGGAGCGCCTTTGCCGCGAGTACGGTGATCATCTCTACGACTACTGCCGATCCTTGCTGGACGACGAAGACGCTCTCTCCGCGACGGTGGGCGCGCTCTACGGGGCGGTCGCCCACACCGACCGGCTGTACGACGCGACGCGCCTGCGCGCCTGGCTCTACTCCCTGGCCAGGGCCGAGGCCCAGGCCAGGCTCGCCGGAGTGGCGCACAAGGGCTCCTACGCCAGGCAGGGCCGGGGAGGCTCGCCCGAGCTGGCCGTCGAGGTGCTCGCCTGCCTGGAGCCGCGCGAGCGCGAGATCCTCGACCTGACCCTGCGCCACGGCCTGAAGCCCGACGAGGTGGCCCGGGTCCTCGACATCTCGGTCGACTCGGTCGAGTCGGCCGCCCGCCTGGGCAGGCGCCACGCCGAGCAGTGGCTGGCGGCCGTCATGGACGCCAGGAGCGCCACCCCACGGTGCTCGCTGCTGCCCAGCCTGGTGAAGTCCTGGGCCGAGTCGCCGACGCGGCTGCTGCGCGCCCACATCAGCCGGCACATCCGTTCGTGCAAGGACTGCGAGGGCGCGACCTCCGGGGTCACGATCACCGCGCTGATGACGCGCATGCCCATCCTGGCGAGCCCGGCCCCGTCCGAGCGGCTGTTCGCCGGCGCCGACGCCTCCTTCACCGCCGCCGAGACGCGCACAGAGAGCTGGCATCCGGACGGGTTCCCCGTGCAGCCCGACGTCCTTGAGGACCCGCCCCCACCGGAGGCCCCCCTGACGGTCGAGGAGGGCTTCACCCCCGAGCGCGCCGAGGGCGCCAAGCCGCCCGTGGAGTTCTGGGAGCCCGACCCCGAGGCCGACGACCCCGAGAGCCGCATCCGCTGGGGGCGTGTCGCCCTGGTGACGGTCGTGTCCGTGGCTTCGGCCGGGGTGATCTGGTCGCTGCTCTTCGCTCCGCCGGCCAACAAGCCGGTCGACGTCGAGGCGGCGGGCGGCACGATCTTCGTGACCCCCGGCGACTCCCTGCCGCCGCTGGTCGACTCCCCGCCCCCGCCCCCTGCCGGCCGCACCTCGGCTCCCGTGGGCACCTCGCTGCCGTCCGGGCAGGGCGCCACCCGGCCCGGGGTGGCGCTGCCCACCTCGTCGGTGCCGCTGGTCCCGCCGCCGAGCAGCAGTTCGCACCCCTCGGCGACGCCGACGTCCAAGCCCAAGCGCACCGACCCCCCGTCGAACGACGGGCCGAACAACCCGCCGCCGCCGAAGGCGAGCTCGCCGCCGAAGTCGTCGCCCAAGTCCTCGCCGAAGCAGACCGCGCAGCCCCAGGCGAAGCAGAGCACGACCGCGCCGCCGCCTCCGCCCCCGCCGCCTCCGTCCTTCGCCGCTTCCACGACGTCGATGGACGTCGGGACCGACTACCAGGGCTCGGTGACGGTGCGATCCGGCACCGGATCGATCAGCTGGCAGGCGGTGGGCAGGGACATCATCACCTCCCCCGGCACGGGCAGCGTCGGCGACGGGCAGAGCTCGACGATCGGGTTCACGGTGCGGGGATCGGGCGCCTGCGGCAAGCCCCAGCAGGCATATATGTCGATCTCGTGGTCCGGTGACAACAAGGGCACCAAAGGCTCCGGCACCATCGGCGTGAACATCACCTACACAACGCCCTGCTAACCCCAAATAGTACGAGGAGAGACCGCGCATGCCCCGACTCCGCAAACGTGAGTGGATCATCGCCCTCATCGCGGTGCTCTTCACCCTGACGATCGGCATCCCGACCGGTATGGCACTTGCCGACCCGGCCCCGGGCGACGCCTCCAACAGCCAGTGCAACGACATCCTCGGCACAGGAACCCCCGAGTTCATGTACTGCTCCTGGATGGCCAAGACCCCCAAGGACGCCCTCGACGTCGTCCGGTTCTGGGCGCGCAACGACGGCGAGAAGCTGAAGGAAGCGGTGCCCTACCCGGGCCCGGTCCTCTTCTGCAAGGACAAGACCAACAAGGGTCCCGGCATGCAGGACTGCGCCGACAAGGACCAGGTCCTGTGCAAGTACGACCAGGCCGCCGGTAAGTACGTCTGCAAGGACACCTCGGGCAACATCACCAACCCGCCGGACAAGGCCTGCCTGGGCGGTGAGTTCGACTGTTCCGGCGGCTCGGGCGCCTCCGCCGCGCCGTCGGCGAGCTCCGGGCGTGCCACAGCGAGCGCACTCCCGACAACCAACACGACGTCCCAGGATCAGACCACGCTGAATCAGGCCGAGCCCAGCGCCACCCCGCAGGACGCCAGCCAGGCGCCTCTGGTCGAGACCTCGACCGCTCCGAACGGCACCCAGGAGGTCGCCGCGACGCCGACCGCCGGCGGCACCGACCCGCAGCCGACCGCGTCCTCCGCTCCCGAGCCCAGCGCGTCGACCGCCCCCGAGCCGAGCGCCGCGCCCAGCGCGTCCAAGCAGGCCCTAGCGGCACCCAACGACACGACCGGCAAGGCCGCGGCCGCCGCCGTGAAGCTCGGCATGCGGGTCTGGATCGAGAGCGAGCTGGCCCCCGCGTGGACCGCCGGAAAGGACCAGTTCGACGCGGCGGTCGCCTCCATGGCCGCGCAGGCGAGCAGGCCCGGAGTCGTGGGCGTGAAGTTCGCCCAGGACCTCGGCTACTGGGGATTCAAGTCCGCCACCGACGTGCGCAAGTTCGTCAAGGACTCCTCCAGCGCCCTGCGCGCGGCGATGCCCCCGGGCAGGCAGCTCGCGGTCGACGTGGTCGTGCCCGAGATGGGCTGCGGGGTCTCAGAGCCCTGCCAGGCCGGGCTCCGCGCCAAGTACCCGCTGATCACCCGCGCCAACGTCGAGAAGTACGTGCTCACCGGCGACGTCGACCACGTCAACGTCTCCAGCGGCCTGTTCGCCAGCGAGTACGCCGCCTACAAGATCACTCCGGACAAGGCCCTGCGCAACCAGTGGATCGCCGTACGGGCCAGGGGCTGGGACACCCGCGTCCACATCGGGGCAAGAGAGGTGGGCCTGGCCCACAGCGGCGCCAACAAGCTCACCGCCGCCCAGGCGGAGGCCGCGGCCAAGCTGCGCGTCGACCTGCCCCTGCAGGCGGGCGTGCAGACGGTGATGCTGTGGACCCACCGCCAGAGCTGGGACGGCGCCACGTGGCGGATCCTCGACCAGGGCCTCGCCACCAACACCGTCTGGAAGGCGCTCCAGGCACGCAAGGGGCTCGGACGGCTGTCGGTGACCTTCGACGCCAGCGACCCCGAGAAGAGCACCACCCAGGACCTGAGCAAGCTCGCCGAGGTCTTCGATGAGGTCTACATCCACTCGCAGTGACCTGCCGGCCGGTCACCCGGCACGCCACGACCTCGACGCCCGGCGGAGAGCCCCGCTCCGCCGGGCGTCGGCGTACCCGCTCAGCCCCCGGCGGCCAGCCAGGTGTCGACGCCCCCCAGCAGCTCCTTCTTGAAGGAGTCGGGCGCGGTGGAGGCGCGGATCGACTGGCGGCCCAGCTCGGCGATCTCCGCGTCGCTGAACCCGTACACCTCGCGCGCCAGCTCGTACTGCGGCAGAAGCCTCGCGCCGAACAGCAGAGGGTCGTCGGCGCCGAGCGCGATCGGCACGCCCGCGTCGAAGAGGCGTTTCACGGGCACGTCGGCGGCTCCCGGGGCGACGCCGAGGCCGACGTTCGACGTGGGGCACACCTCGCAGGTGATCTGGCGGTCGGCCAGGCGCTCCATCAGCCGAGGGGACTCGGCGGCACGGATGCCGTGGCCGACGCGGTCGGCGTCCAGGTCGTCCACGCACTCGGCGACGCTCGCCGCCCCCGACAGCTCGCCGCCGTGGGGCACGGCCAGCAGGCCCGCGCGCTTGGCGATGCGGAAGGCCCCGTCGAAGTCGCGGGCCCGGCCGCGGCGCTCGTCGTTGGAAAGCCCGAAGCCGACCACGCCCTTGTCGGAGTAGTGAGTGGCGAGCCGGGCGAGGGTCTTGGCGTCGAGAGGATGCCGGGTGCGGTTGGCCGCCACGACCACGCCGATGCCGACGCCCGCCGACCTCGCGGCCTTGCCTGCCGCGTCGAGCACGAGCTCCAGCGTCGCGGTGAGCCCGCCGAACCGCTGGGCGTAGCCGGAGGGGTCGACCTGGATCTCCAGCCACCTGGAACCCTCGGCGGCCTCGTCCTCGGCCGCCTCCCGCAGCAGCCGGTAGACGTCCTCCTCGCGGCGGAGCACCGAGCGCGCGATGTCGTACAGCCGCTGGAAGCGGAACCAGCCCCGCTCGTCCGTCGCCCGTAACTGGGGCGGCCAATCCTGCACCAGCGCGTCCGGCAGATGGAGCCCTTGGTTCCGCGCGAGCTCCAGAAGGGTCGAATGCCTCATGGATCCGGTGAAGTGCAGGTGGAGATGCGCTTTGGGGAGTTCGGCGAGCGGGCGTGGCATCTACATATCCTGCCGTACGCGGTTCGCGCGCCGACGCCGACTCCGCAACTCGGCCTCCGCGGGCCTTGGTGCGCTGGGCTCCGCGAGCCCGGGGAACGGGGAAGGCCCGGACCACGGGGCCCGGGCCTTCCGCGTCTGGACGGCGCTAGCGCGCCTCGGCGAGGAGCTTGGCGAGGCGGCTGACGCCCTCGACCAGATCGTCGTCGCCGAGCGCGTACGAAAGGCGGAAGTAGCCCGGCGTGCCGAAGGCCTCGCCCGGCACCAGAGCGACCTCGGCCTCCTCGAGGATCAGCTCGGCCAGCTCCGCGGAGGTCTGCGGGCGCTTCCCCCGGATCTCCTTGCCGAGAAGCCGCTTGACCGAGGGATAGACGTAGAACGCGCCGAACGGCTCGGGGCAGACGACGCCAGGGATGTCGTTCAGCATGCGGACCATGGTCTGGCGGCGCCGGTCGAACGCCTCACGCATGGTGGCCACGGCCGACAGGTCACCCGACACGGCCGCGAGGGCCGCCATCTGGGCGACGTTCGAGACGTTGGACGTGGCGTGCGACTGCAGGTTGGTCGCGGCCTTCACGACGTCCTTCGGGCCGATCAGCCAGCCCACCCGCCAGCCGGTCATGGCGTAGGTCTTGGCGACGCCGTTGAGCACGACCACGCGGTCCTTCAGCTCGGGCACCGCCGTCGCGATGCTGCTGAAGGTGGTGTCGCCATAGACAAGGTGCTCGTAGATCTCGTCGGTGACGACCCACAGGCCGTGCCCGGCGGCCCAGCGGCCGATCGCCTCCACCTGCTCGGGGGAGTAGACCGCGCCGGTCGGGTTGGACGGCGAGACGAACAGCAGGACCTTGGTGCGCTCGGTGCGCGCGGCCTCGAGCTGCTCGACCGAGGCGAGGTAACCGGTGGTCTCGTCGGTCACGACGTCTACCTGGACGCCGCCGGCCAGCTTTATCGCCTCGGGATAGGTCGTCCAGTAGGGCGCGACCACCAGGACCTCGTCGCCCGGGTCGAGGAGCGTGGCGAACGCCTCGTAGACGGCCTGCTTGCCGCCGTTGGTGACCAGAACCTGGGAGGCGTCGACCTCGAAGCCGGAGTCGCGCCGGGTCTTGTCGGCGATGGCCTGCTTGAGCTCGGGAAGCCCGCCGGCCGGCGTGTACTTGTGGAACCTCGGGATCCCGCAGGCCTCGACGGCGGCCGCGACGATGTAGTCGGGAGTCGGGAAGTCGGGCTCGCCCGCGCCGAAGCCGATGACCGGGCGACCGTCCGCCTTCATCGCCTTGGCCTTGGCGTCCACTGCCAGCGTGGCGGACTCGGAGATCGCGGAGATGCGCGCTGAGATGCGAGGACGGGTCATGCCTTCCATGTTTCCAGACGTCCAGGACCGTTGCCGCCCCATATCCATGATGTGGACAAGCGGCGTAATGCCTGACGTGCCCGCTGAGTTGGTTCGACGTGAGGCGCATTCCCCCGTACACTTCTGCAACTAGTGAGCGACGCGCCCCCGGCTGCTCGGGGTAAGGTGGTTCACGGCATAGGGCACTAGCGCAATTGGTAGCGCACCGGTCTCCAAAACCGGCGGTTGGGGGTTCGAGTCCCTCGTGCCCTGCGGAGTGCGGTCCGCGCACCGATGGCGTGTATGCCGCCGAAAGTTGCGTAGGAACGACGGATCAGGTGAGGACTGTGGCGATCGATACACGCGGCGAGGCCGCGGACAGGCCCAGCAAAGCTGGCCAGACCGCTAAGAAGCGCACCTCTCCCGCACTTTTCTACCGGCAGGTCGTCGCTGAGCTTCGCAAGGTGATCTGGCCGACGCGCAAGGATCTGATCTCTTACACCACTGTGGTCCTCGTCTTCGTGTTGATCATGGTTGGCCTCGTGGCCGGGATTGACGCCTTGCTCACGAAGGGTGTGCTGGCGATCTTCGGCGGGGCCTGAGCCGTTCGCCGCGCGACAGCCGCCCAAACCGGGCGGTAGAAGATCGCAACCCATCGACGAGAGAAGAAAGAGTCACCGTGTCCGAGTCCCCACTGTCGGCTGGCGCATCCCACAAGGAGTGGGAGGGCGAGCCGGAAGAGGCGATCGAGATCACCGATGAATCCGGCGACGCCGGCACCTCCGGTGATGCCGATGAGTTCGGCGACGACGCCGACGCTCCGGCCGGCGTCTCCAGTGATGCCGACGAGCCCGGCGACGACGCCGACGCCGTCTCCACTGATGCCGACGAGCCCGGCGACGACGCCGACGCTCCGGTAGGCGCCGTCGACGAAGACGGTGATGTCGTCCCCGACGTCGACCCCGTCGAAGAGTTCAAGCGGTCGATGCGAGGCCTTCCCGGCGAGTGGTATGTCATCCACTCCTACGCCGGTTACGAGAACCGCGTGAAGTCCAACATCGAGACCCGCACCCAGTCCCTCAACATGGAGGACTACCTCTTCCAGGTCGAGGTGCCCGTCCACACCGTCACCGAGATCAAGGGTGGCAAGCGCACCCCGGTCAAGGAGCGTGTGCTCCCGGGTTACGTGCTGGTGCGCATGGAGCTGACCGACGAGTCCTGGTCGGCGGTGCGCAACACGCCCGGCGTGACCGGGTTCGTGGGCCTGTCCAACCGGCCGAGCCCGCTGAGCATCGATGAGGTCGCCAAGCTTCTCGCGCCCGAGCCGACCGAGCAGACCAAGACGACCGCCGCCAAGGCCGCCGCCACCGTCGACTTCGAGGTCGGCGAGTCGGTCACCGTCATGGACGGCCCGTTCGCCACCCTTCCCGCCTCGGTGAGCGAGATCAGCGCCGAGTCGCAGAAGCTCAAGGTGCTCGTCTCGATCTTCGGTCGTGAGACGCCGGTCGAGCTGTCGTTCAACCAGGTCTCCAAGATCTGACAGCAGACCAGGTCTCGGTGATCTGGCGGCGCGCATACACTGATAAGTCGTCCCCACGGATGAGCGAATCGTGGGGTGAATCCCGAGGGATCATGGCCGCCCTGGCCGTTGCATGCCCCGGGGGCTCTCACACGCCCTGTGGGAGTTTCGCAGGAGTTAAGGACCCGGAGTAGGAAATGCCTCCAAAGAAGAAGATCTCGGCACTGGTGAAGGTCCAGCTTCCCGCTGGTCAGGCCACGCCCGCGCCCCCGGTCGGTACCGCACTCGGCCCCCACGGCGTCAACATCATGGACTTCGTGAAGCAGTACAACGCTGCCACCGAGGCCCAGCGGGGCAACATCATCCCCGTTGAGATCACCATCTTCGAAGACCGCAGCTTCACCTTCGTCACGAAGACGCCGCCGGCGCCTGAGCTGATCAAGAAGGCCGCGGGTCTCGACAAGGCCAGCGCGAACCCGCTCCGCGACAAGGTGGGCAAGCTCACCAAGGAGCAGCTCCGCCAGATCGCCGAGACGAAGATGCCCGACCTCAACGCCAACGACATCGAGGCGGCCCAGAAGATCATCGCCGGCACCGCCCGGTCGATGGGCATCACGATCGCCGACTGACACACACGCACCCCAGTGGGAGGGCCAAGCGCCGGCCCGTGACCACGTACTCCTCAAGGAGAGCCAAGTGAAGCGCAGCAAGACCTACCGCAAGGTGTCCGAGCAGTTCGACCCCGAGCAGCTCTACGCTCCGGTCGACGCGGCCAAGCTGGCCAAGGGCACCTCGGTCACCAAGTTCGACGGGACCGTCGAGGTCGCCCTGCGGCTGGGCGTCGACCCCCGCAAGGCCGACCAGATGGTCCGCGGCACCGTCAACCTCCCGCACGGCACCGGCAAGACCGTCCGGGTCCTGGTCTTCGCGACCGGCGACCGTGCCGAGGAGGCCCGCGCCGCGGGCGCCGACATCGTCGGCGCCGACGAGCTGATCGATGAGATCGCCAAGGGCAACCGTCTCAACGAGTTCGACGCGGTCGTGGCCACGCCCGACCTCATGGGCAAGGTCGGCCGCCTCGGCCGCGTGCTCGGCCCGCGCGGTCTCATGCCGAACCCCAAGACCGGCACCGTCACGCCGGCCGTGGCCAAGGCCGTGACCGAGATCAAGGGCGGCAAGATCGAGTTCCGTGTCGACCGGCACGCGAACCTCCACTTCATCATCGGCAAGGTGTCGTTCCCCGAGCGCCAGCTCCTGGAGAACTACGCCGCCGCGCTCGACGAGATCATCCGTCTCAAGCCGTCCGCGGCCAAGGGGCGTTATCTCAAGAAGGTGACGTTCTCCACGTCCATGGGCCCGGGCATTCCGGTCGACCCCAATGTGACGCGGGGCATCACCGGCGAGCTCGAGGCCTGACGGCCACCGCGAATAGGGGTCTCCGCCTCCGGGCGGAGACCCTTTTTTTGCTTTACTGTCTCTTTGTTTCCTCGCAGGTGAGCCCCTATATTCCCTTTGCCGCCGCGCCGGTGCCCGGGTAATTGATGCGCATAAGCCGCCGCACTGGGTAGTGCTGGCGCGTAGGGTCGAAAACACCCCCGGGGGAAACGAAGGGATACCAAGTGAAGCGTCGAATGACACCCGCGATGGCAGCCGTGGGCTCGGCCATGCTCATCGCGGTATCAGCATGTGGCCAGACCTCGCAGCAGGCGGGCGAGTCTCTTGGCGCCGTCCAGCTCTCCGCCGCCGAGACGCTGCAGCAGAGCGCCAAGAACACCGAGACCGTCACGTCGTACACCGCGCAGCTCGCGCTGGACTTCAGCTCTCCGAAGGAGGGCGCGGGTTCGGTCAAGGGCACGATGGTGTACCACCAGAAGCCCCAGGTGGCCTCTGACGTCACGCTCGACCAGATCAACGTCCGAGGGCAGAACGTCCCGGGCGGCGCGCGGGTGATCCTCCTCGGCCAGACCGCCTACGTGAAGGTCGACCTGCTCAGCAAGCTCATGGGCAGCACCAAGCCGTGGATCAAGGTCGACCTGGCCAAGGCGGGCAAGTCCGCCGGCGTCGACGTGAACCAGTTCCTGGCGCAGGCCCAGCAGTTCGACCTGCAGAGCAGCGTGAAGATGCTGACGTCCTCCAAGGACGTCACCAAGACCGGCACCGAGACGGTCGGTGGGGTCGACACGACCCATTACAAGGGCACCTTCACCGTCGCCGAGGCGGTCAAGCAGCTCACGCCCGAGATCCAGCAGAAGCTCCAGGGCCAGCTCACCAACGTCAAGGACATGAAGTTCGACGCCTGGATCGACGCGCAGAACCTCCCGCGGAAGGTCGAGATGAACGGCGGCGCGGGCGAGGCCACCTACAAGCTGACCTCGCTGTTCACCTCCTTCAACGACGCCGCGGAAGTGACGGCGCCGCCCGCCGGCCAGGTGGGCGAGCTTCCGCAGAACCTCGGTGACCTGAAGGGTCTCGAGGGCACGAACACCGCCAGTAGCACGATTGGCTGACTCTCGAAGCCGGACGGGCGGTTGACCCCGTCATCTCGGACGACGCACCCCACGACCCGATCGAGGGGTGCGTCGCCGTGTCCGCGCCTCGATTTGGCGAGACACGGAAGACCGCGTACAGTGTCTAACGCCGAAGACCGCCGGTCGTCGCTGGGTTCTTAATGGCTCAGTGGCCCAAGGTTCACGAAGTGGACGGCCCGCGTAGGTGTGATGTGAGTTTTCATATGGTTCTCGTGCGGCCCTAGCCGCCCGAAGTCTGTGTGTGAGCCCCGTGCGCCTGCGCCGGGGCTTGTTCGTTTTTCCGTGGACGCCTGGGCCCTTCACCGGTGGCACATCTGGAAGGAGGCCCATGGCGAGGGCGGAAAAGGCGACTGCGGTAGCCGAGCTCAAGGATCACTTCGAGAGCTCGAGCGCCGCTGTCCTGACCGAGTACCGCGGTCTCACCGTGGCTCAGCTGAAGCAGCTGCGCACCACGCTCGGTGGGAATGCGAAGTTCGCCGTGGCGAAGAACACGCTGTCCAAGATCGCGGCCAATCAGGCCGGGGTCACCACCCTGGACGACTTGTTCCAGGGTCCGACCGCGATCGCGTTCGTCAGTGGCGACGTGGTCGAGGCGGCCAAGGGTCTGCGTGACTTCGCCAAGGCCAATCCCTTTTTGGTCATCAAGGGTGGTGTCGTCGACGGCAGGTCGATGACCCCGGCCGAGATCACGACGCTTGCCGACCTCGAGTCGCGCGAGGTCCTGCTCGCGAAGCTGGCCGGCGCGATGAAGGCGAAGCAGTCTCATGCCGCCGCCACGTTCAACGCGCTTCCCACCACCATGGCCCGGCTCGTCGAGGCCCTGCGCGTCAAGCGCGAGGAGACCGGCGCGGCCGAGACCACCGTGGAAGTCGACGCGACCGAGACCAGCGTGGAAGCCGGCGAGTAGGTCGGGCGCGAAAGCGACCACAGCAGGGGATTCAGGCGCATACCGCGGTCCGTTTCCAAGTTTTGTAATTCATACGGAGGAACCAGCACCATGGCGAAGCTCAGCACCGACGAGCTGCTCGACGCGTTCAAGGAGATGACCCTTCTTGAGCTGTCCGACTTCGTGAAGGTCTTCGAGGAGACCTTCGACGTCAAGGCCGCCGCTCCGGTCGCCGTGGCCGCGGCCGGCCCGGCCGGCGGAGGCGCCGCCGCCGAGGAGCCCGAGGAGCAGGACGAGTTCGACGTCATCCTCGAGGCCGCCGGCGACAAGAAGATCCAGGTCATCAAGGAGGTCCGCTCGCTCACGAGCCTCGGACTGAAGGAGGCCAAGGACCTCGTCGACGGTGCCCCCAAGGCGCTGCTCGAGAAGGTCAACAAGGAGGCCGCCGAGAAGGCCAAGGCGGCCCTCGAGGGCGCCGGCGCCACCGTCACCGTCAAGTGACGTCTCGCGTCTGAAGCTCCACACGAAAGGGGCGGTCCACCCAGGTGCCGGGTGGGCCGTCCCTTTCGCGTCGCCCGAGTGCGCTCGCGGGAGAAACGCGATGATCGCCGATGTGGATCTCCATACCGCGTTATGATCCGGCGACCGGCTGACCGGTAGGCCTCCGGTTCCAGCGCGTCCATGTCGTCGTGGCGCCGAGTGGCGGCCACCGGGCGATGGGAGGGAACAGGTGGCGCTTCACGGGGCGCGGTCCCCTCGCAGGTCGCGCTCATTGGTGCCTGCCGCGCTGCTCGTGCTCGTCGCCGTCCTTGGGACGGCCTGGGTGCGCATCGGCGGCGACCTCGACGGGGCGCGGTCGGCGGCCCTTGATCGCTTCGCCGCCGTCCAGGCCGCCCAGCGCTACGCCCTGAGCCTGATGGCGATCGACTACCGCACGGTCGACCGTGACGTGCGGCGCGTCCTCGACTCCTCGACGGGCCAGGCCAGGGATGAGTACGCCAAGGGTGCCGAGCGGCTGAAGGCGGCGACCCGCCTGAACAAGGCGACGCAGACGGGCGTGGTGCGCGCCGCAGGGCTCGTCTCGGTCGACGGGCCGCGGAGCATCGCGCGGGTGCTGGTGGTGGCCGACTCGGTGATCCGCTGGGAGGGGGCCAAGACCCCGCCCCAGGACCGCTTCTACCGCTGGAGCGTGGAGGTCACCAAGGTCGGCGGAGCGTGGTGGGTGTCGAAACTGGAGCAGGTGACGTGAGCGCCGAGGGGTCCTTCCCGCCCCTGGAGGGCGGCCCTCGGCGCCGTACACGTTCTGGGGCATACACAATCGCTGTGGCGCTTCTGGCCCTTCTGGCGGCCGTTCTGGCCATTCTGACGGCCGTCACCTATTTTCGCCTCCGCGAGCTGCGCCAGAGCGACTCCGCCGCCTCGGAGGCGCTCGCGGCGGCGCGCACGTACGCGCCGGACATGCTGTCCTACGACTACCGCACCATCGACGCCGACCTGGCGCGGGCGCGGGGGTACGCCACGGGGGACCTCGCCGACCACTACCGCGAGCTGACGCGGGTGCTGGCGCCGACGGTGAGGCGGCAGCAGACCGTGCAGCAGGCCGTGGTGGCCGCCGCGGCGGTCGAATCGGCCACCCCGGACCGGGTTCAGGTGTTGTTGTTCATGAACATGGGAATGACCAAGGTGTTGCCGGGCGAGAACCAACCCCAGAAACAGGTCGTCCAGAACCGTGCCCGGTTCGTGCTGGTCAAGAACCAAGATCATTGGCTGGTGTCCGAGTTGTCCACGTTGATCGGCAATGCCCCGACCAGCTGAGATCCATTGGGGGCCCTGGACACGGCCCGGCGTGGCGCGTTACTAAATTGTTAGTAAAGCTTGGGTTTGAGGAACGTTGGCTTGGGGATGACAAAGGGCACGACAGCGTCGTGAGGTGGCAAGCCTTCGACCCTCCGTGTGACTGAGCGTTAGCCGATCCGCCTCGCGGGTATCGTCTGGGACCGGCCGGCCGCACAGTCTCCGCAGGGAAGAAAACCCAGCGTGACGGGCATTGCTTGCCTCGAATGTGGGCTTGCGGGCTTGACGTTTCGGCGCTGACGGGCGATGCTGCGTCCAACGTGGAGCGCAGAGCGAGACTGAAGTGGACAGGTGTATGCCCATCGGCTACACTGCCCCTTTGCGCTGCCCTTTGACGACCCGCTTCTCTAGGTAACTTTGATGCGTGGTCGTCTGGCGTGCGTGTAGTCAGTCCGCGAGCCCTCGGAAGGACATCTGTTGGCAGCCTCGCGCAACGCCTTCGCCGTACCCGCTGGTCCCCGCCGCGTCTCTTTCGCGCGCATTCAGGAGCCGCTCGAAGTTCCCGATCTTCTCGCCCTGCAGACCGAGTCGTTCGACTGGCTGCTCGGCAACGAGAAATGGCGGTCGCGGGTCGAAGCGGCTCGTCAGGCCGGGCGCAAGGACGTTCCGGCCCAGTCCGGTCTCGAAGAGATCTTCGAAGAGATCAGTCCCATTGAGGACTTCTCCGGAACGATGTCCTTGTCGTTCCGCGACCACCGATTCGAGCCGCCCAAGTACTCAGTGGATGAGTGCAAAGACAAGGACATGACCTACTCCGCCCCGATGTTCGTCACGGCGGAGTTCATCAATAACACCACAGGTGAGATCAAGAGCCAGACGGTGTTCATGGGCGATTTCCCGCTCATGACCTCCAAGGGCACCTTCATCATCAACGGCACCGAGCGTGTCGTGGTCTCCCAGCTGGTGCGGTCCCCGGGTGTCTACTTCGACCGTTCGGTCGACAAGACGTCCGACAAGGACCTGTACGGCTGCAAGGTGATCCCCTCACGCGGTGCCTGGCTCGAGTTCGAGATCGACAAGCGGGACAGCGTCGGTGTCCGCATCGACCGCAAGCGCAAGCAGGCCGTCACGGTCCTGCTCAAGGCGCTTGGCTGGACCAGCGAGAAGATCGTCGAGCGCTTCGGCCAGTACGAATCCATGCGCGCCACCCTGGAGAAGGACCACACCACCGGCCAGGACGACGCGCTGCTCGATATCTATCGCAAGCTGCGCCCGGGCGAGCCTCCCACGAAGGAGTCCGCCCAGACGCTCCTTGAGAACCTCTATTTCAACCACAAGCGCTACGACCTCGCCAAGGTCGGCCGCTACAAGATCAATAAGAAGCTCGGGGTCGACTCCGAGATCAACCAGGGGACGCTGACCGAAGACGACATCGTCGCCACCATCGAGTACATCGTCCGGCTGCACGCCGGCGAGACCTCGATGCCCGGAGCGAACGGTGAGGTCGTCGTCGAGACCGACGACATCGACCACTTCGGCAACCGCCGCCTGCGCACGGTCGGCGAGCTCATCCAGAACCAGGTCCGCCTGGGCCTGGCCCGCATGGAGCGCGTCGTCCGCGAGCGCATGACCACGCAGGACGTCGAGGCGATCACGCCGCAGACCCTGATCAACATTCGCCCGGTCGTGGCGTCGATCAAGGAGTTCTTCGGCACCTCGCAGCTCTCGCAGTTCATGGACCAGACCAACCCGCTGGCCGGCCTGACGCACAAGCGGCGTCTGTCCGCGCTCGGCCCCGGTGGTCTGTCGCGTGAGCGCGCCGGGTTCGAGGTCCGCGACGTGCACCCGTCCCACTACGGCCGGATGTGCCCGATCGAGACGCCGGAAGGCCCGAACATCGGCCTGATCGGCTCGCTGTCGTCCTTCGGCCGCGTCAACTCGTTCGGCTTCGTCGAGACCCCGTACCGCAAGGTCATGGCAGGCCGCGTCACCGAGGACATCGACTACCTGACCGCCGACGAGGAGGACAGGCACGTCATCGCCCAGGCGAACACCCCCCTCCAGCCCGACGGCCAGTTCGCCGAGGACCGCGTCCTTGTCCGCCGTAAGGGCGGCGAGGTCGAGTTCATCCGGCCGAACGAAGTCGACTACATGGACGTCTCGGCGCGCCAGATGGTGTCCGTGGCGACCGCCATGATCCCGTTCCTGGAGCACGACGACGCCAACCGCGCGCTCATGGGCTCCAACATGCAGCGCCAGTCGGTGCCTCTCCTCAAGAGCGAGGCCCCGCTGGTCGGCACCGGCATGGAGTACCGCGCGGCGACCGACGCCGGCGACGTCATCACCGCCGAGAAGGCGGGCGTCGTCGAGGAGGTCTCGGCCGACTACGTCACCGTGATGAACGACGACGGCACGCGCACGACCTACCGCGTGGCGAAGTTCAAGCGTTCCAACCAGGGCACCTGCTTCAACCAGAAGCCGATCGTCCGCGAGGGCGACCGGGTCGAGGTGAACCAGGTCGTCGCCGACGGTCCCTGCACCGACACCGGCGAGATGGCCCTGGGCAAGAACCTGCTCGTGGCGTTCATGCCGTGGGAAGGCCACAACTACGAAGACGCGATCATCCTGTCCCAGCGCCTGGTCCAGGACGACGTCCTCTCCTCGATCCACATCGAGGAGCACGAGGTCGACGCCCGCGACACCAAGCTGGGCCCTGAGGAGATCACCCGGGACATCCCGAACGTCTCCGAGGAGGTCCTGGCCGACCTCGACGAGCGCGGCATCATCCGCATCGGCGCCGAGGTCGTGCCCGGCGACATCCTCGTCGGCAAGGTCACGCCCAAGGGTGAGACCGAGCTGACCCCCGAGGAGCGCCTGCTGCGCGCGATCTTCGGTGAGAAGGCCCGCGAGGTCCGCGACACCTCACTGAAGGTGCCGCACGGCGAGATGGGCAAGGTCATCGGTGTCCGCGTGTTCAGCCGCGAGGAGGGCGACGAGCTCCCCCCCGGCGTGAACGAGCTGGTCCGCGTCTACGTGGCCCAGAAGCGCAAGATCACCGATGGTGACAAGCTGGCGGGGCGCCACGGCAACAAGGGCGTCATCTCCAAGATCCTGCCCGTCGAGGACATGCCGTTCCTGGAGGACGGCACCCCGGTGGACATCATCCTCAACCCCCTGGGCGTGCCCGGCCGTATGAACGTCGGCCAGGTGCTCGAGACCCACCTCGGGTGGATCGCCGCCAGAGGCTGGGACATCACGGGCGTCCAGGAGGCGTGGGCGGAGCGGCTGCGCGACAAGGGCTTCAGCCAGGTCGCCCCCCGCACCAAGGTCGCCACCCCGGTGTTCGACGGTGCCCACGAGGAGGAGCTCACCGGCCTGCTCGACAACACCCTGGTCAACCGCGACGGCGAGCGCTTGGTCGGCGTCAGCGGTAAGGCCCTGCTGTTCGACGGCCGGTCCGGGGAGCCTTTCCCGCACCCCATCTCGGTCGGCTACATCTACATCCTCAAGTTGCTCCACCTGGTCGACGACAAGATCCACGCTCGCTCGACCGGTCCGTACTCCATGATCACCCAGCAGCCGCTCGGCGGTAAGGCCCAGTTCGGTGGCCAGCGCTTCGGTGAGATGGAGGTGTGGGCGCTCGAAGCCTACGGAGCGGCGTACGCCCTCCAGGAGCTGCTGACCATCAAGTCCGACGACGTTCTAGGCCGAGTGAAGGTCTACGAGGCCATCGTCAAGGGCGAGAACATCCCCGAGCCGGGTATCCCTGAGTCCTTCAAGGTCCTCATCAAGGAAATGCAGTCGCTGTGCCTCAACGTCGAGGTGCTCTCCAGCGACGGCATGTCCATCGAGATGCGTGACACCGACGAGGATGTCTTCCGCGCGGCGGAGGAGCTCGGCATCGACCTGTCGCGGCGCGAGCCGAGCAGTGTCGAAGAGGTCTGATTTTCAAGCGAGGGGATAAGAAGTGCTCGACGTCAACTTCTTCGACGAGCTGCGAATCGGTCTCGCCACGGCCGACGATATCCGTCAGTGGTCGCACGGCGAGGTGAAGAAGCCCGAGACCATCAACTACCGCACCCTGAAGCCGGAAAAGGACGGGCTCTTCTGCGAGAAGATCTTCGGTCCGACCCGCGACTGGGAGTGCTACTGCGGTAAGTACAAGCGCGTCCGGTTCAAGGGCATCATCTGTGAGCGCTGTGGCGTCGAGGTGACTCGCGCCAAGGTGCGGCGTGAGCGGATGGGCCACATCGAGCTGGCCGCTCCGGTCACCCACATCTGGTACTTCAAGGGCGTGCCGTCGCGCCTCGGGTACCTGCTGGACCTGGCCCCGAAGGACCTCGAGAAGGTCATCTACTTCGCGGCCTACATGATCACGTTCGTCGACACCGAGATGCGTGCTCGTGACCTGCCGTCGCTGGAGGCGAAGATCTCCGTCGAGCGGCAGCACATCGAGCAGCGTCGCGACGCCGACATCGAGGCCCGGCAGAAGAAGCTCGAGACCGACCTGGCCGAGCTGGAGGCCGCCGGCGCCAAGGGTGACGTGCGCCGCAAGGTGCGCGAGGGGGCCGACCGCGAGATGCGGCAGCTCCGCGACCGCACCCAGCGCGAGCTGGACCGTCTGGAAGAGGTCTGGAGCCGCTTCAAGAACCTCAAGGTCCAGGACCTCGAGGGCGACGAGCTGCTCTACCGCGAGATGCGCGACCGTTTCGGCCGCTACTTCCGCGGTGGCATGGGAGCCCAGGCCATCCAGGAGCGCCTGAACAACTTCGACCTGGCCGCCGAGGCCGAGTCGCTGCGCGAGACGATCCGCAGCGGCAAGGGTCAGAAGAAGGCTCGCGCGCTCAAGCGGTTGAAGGTCGTGTCCGCGTTCCTCACGACGCGGAACTCCCCGAACGGCATGGTCCTCGACTGCATCCCGGTCATCCCGCCGGACCTGCGCCCGATGGTGCAGCTCGACGGTGGCCGGTTCGCGACCTCGGACCTGAACGACCTGTACCGCCGGGTCATCAACAGGAACAACCGCCTCAAGCGGCTCCTGGACCTCGGCGCGCCCGAGATCATCGTCAACAACGAGAAGCGGATGCTTCAGGAGGCCGTCGACGCGCTGTTCGACAACGGCCGCCGCGGCCGTCCGGTCACAGGACCGGGCAACCGTCCGCTGAAGTCGCTGTCCGACATGCTCAAGGGCAAGCAGGGCCGTTTCCGGCAGAACCTCCTCGGCAAGCGCGTCGACTACTCCGGCCGTTCGGTCATCGTCGTCGGCCCGCAGCTGAAGCTGCACCAGTGCGGTCTGCCCAAGCAGATGGCCCTGGAGCTGTTCAAGCCCTTCGTGATGAAGCGGCTGGTCGACCTCAACCACGCGCAGAACATCAAGTCCGCCAAGCGGATGGTGGAGCGCGCGCGGGCGGTCGTCTGGGATGTGCTCGAGGAGGTCATCACCGAGCACCCGGTCCTGCTGAACCGGGCGCCGACGCTGCACCGTCTGGGCATCCAGGCCTTCGAGCCCCAGCTGGTCGAGGGCAAGGCCATCCAGATCCACCCGCTGGTCTGCACCGCGTTCAACGCCGACTTCGACGGTGACCAGATGGCGGTGCACCTGCCGCTGTCGGCCGAGGCGCAGGCCGAGGCGCGCATCCTGATGCTGTCGTCGAACAACATCCTGAGCCCGGCGGACGGTCGTCCGATCACCGCGCCGACCCAGGACATGGTGCTGGGCATCTACCACCTGACGACCCTCCAGGCGTCGGACCACCAGCCGGCCGAGGGCGAGCTGCCCGTGGCCTACTCCACGACCTCGGAGGCCGTCATGGCCTACGACCGTGGCGTGCTGGGCCTGCAGGACCGGGTCTGGATCCGGCTCGACGAGGTCTTCGGCGTCGACAACGGCAAGGTCAACGAGCCGTGGGTCGCCCCTGAGGGCTGGGAGCCGGGTCAGCCGGCGCTGGTGCACACCAGCCTGGGCCGGGTGCTGTTCAACGAGGCGCTGCCCGAGGACTACCGCTTCGTCAACTACCAGGTGCCGAAGAAGGAGCTCGGGGCGATCGTGAACGACCTCGCCGAGCGCTACCCCAAGGTGCAGGTCGCCGCGACCCTCGACGCCCTCAAGTCGGCCGGGTTCCACTGGGCCACCCGCGCGGGCATCACGATCGCCATCGACGACGTGGTCACCCCGCCGAACAAGCAGGCGATCCTGGACCGGCACGAGGACGAGGCCCGCAAGATCGAGCGGCAGTACGAGCGCGGTGTCATCACCGACTCCGAGCGGCGTGCCGAGCTCATCGAGATCTGGACCCGTGCGCGGGCCGAGGTCAGCCAGGCGATGGTCGACAACTTCCCGACCACCACCCCGGTGTGGGTCATGGTCAACTCCGGCGCCCGCGGCAACATGATGCAGATCAGCCAGATCGCCGGTATGCGTGGCCTGGTGGCCAACCCGAAGGGCGAGATCATCCCGCGGCCGATCAAGGCCAACTTCCGGGAGGGTCTGTCCGTGCTGGAGTACTTCATCTCCACGCACGG
>JAOPYI010000311.1 GCA_025964675.1 Sphaerisporangium sp.
CCGCGTTGGGATCGGCCTTGCCCTGCTTGTCGCTGGTCGCCTGCAGCTGCCCCAGTACCTTCTGGCCACCCTTCAGCAATTGCTGGGCTTCGTCGGTCTTCTTGGCCAGGTTGTTGCTGTAGGCCACCTCGTAGCCGCGCGGCGGGGTGATGGGAATCTGGTGCTCGTCGATCTCCTCGACCCAGAGATAGATATGGCCCGGGCCGCCGCGGGCCTTATCCGGCTCAACGATGCGGGTGGCCACCAGGCTGAAGCGCGGCGGCAGCTTGTTGTTGGAGGGCCAACCCACGAGGCCGGTCAGCGAGACATAGAGCACGATGAACGCCAGGGTGGTGAGCACGATAGCGCCAGCCTTGATCCACCACCGCCACAGCGAAAAGATATTGAGGCTGAGCAGCAGCAGCGCGAGCAGGATGTAGACGGCAACCGTGCCGATCAGGGCGGTCAGGTACATGGTCTTGTCGCCCCGGGCCGGGCATTTTTAGGGAAAAACATCACTTGCGCACCTCGTGCACCAGCGAGGCCTGCCTGGTGTTGAGGTCGCTAACCGCGCCATTGTCATCAAGGGTGAAGCGCACGACGGTCTTTTCGTCGCCTTTCTTGCCCAGGGTCAGGGTGTCGTAATAGATCACCTTCAGGGTCGGGTTGATCTTCTCGATCTTGACGCTCACCGGCACCGGTTCGCCCGTCGGGTTGGTGAAATGGTAGACGTTGACGATGTATTCGCCCGGCACGACGCCGCGGATGGTGACTGTTTCCTGGTTGAGTGGAAAGCTCACGGTCTTGCCGTTGACGGTCACCTCGTCGAGGTAATTGCCGCGATCGTCGCGATCGAGGCTCATCAGCCCTTTCTGCAGAGAGTGGTACCAGACGATATTGCCCACCGGGTCCTCGACATAGGTGTCGATGTCGTCCGGGTTCTTGTCCGGCCAGGTGGTGGTGATGATGAACTCGGCTTTGACGTCGACGTCGCCCGCCTTGGCGTTCGGCCGGATCAGCGAGAAGGCGATGAAAACCATCACCGAAAAGCCGAGCAGGGCGTTGAACAGGATGTCGGTGAACGGAACGAAGGTGCCGTCGTCGCTCTGGCCGGAGAACAGGCTAGGTTCGTGCATTGAGGTTCCGTTCCAGAGCGGGCATGACATGGATCTCCGTGGTTTCGGTGATCATGTCGAAGAGTTCCGCAATGGCGCCGTCGAGCAGGTAGTACTCGAATTTCAGCACGAGCGCGCTGGCGATGCCGGTGACGGTGACGTTGAGCGCGATGGCCATGCCGTTGGTCATGCCGGAGAGGGCGATGCGCAAGGTTTCGGCGTCGAAGGAGTTGAGCTGGGCAATCGGAATCAGCATCAGTATGAAGCCGATGGCGGTGCCGAGCAGGGCCAGGCGCAACAGCGCCTCCGAGACGAAGAGCCCGAGTTTCTCGCGATTGCGCAGCTTGTCGGCCAGCGCCCGCAGCAGCAGCGTCTGGTCGATATGACCGCTGTTCTGCAGCTCGGACTTCGTGATCAGGTTGGCGATGTGGGCGGTCATGATGCCGGGCTCGAGCGGGCGGCCGTTGGCGGTGAGCACGCGGCCTCCGCCAAGATGCAGGCCGGGCGCGGCGCCGGAGGCGATCACGTCGCGCACCTTGCGGGCCGCGACCAGCTGCCGCGACACCTCCGAGGTCTGCACCAGGCAGTGCAGGGCGGTGAAAGCAAAGATCACGAGGATCAATGTTGAAATGTGGGTCCTGTCGGTCTCGAACATGGTTTGCACCAGTCCAAAGTTCCACAGCACCAAGATTCCGAAGGCTGCCAGGCAGTTGAGCAGCAGCCAGCGCAGCACAGGCGCATAGTCGCGCAGCTCGATCGGCCGTCCGATGATCATCTCACGAAATTCTGTCACCATGTCTCCTCGCAGGACTTAGGTAGTCAGAGCCCGCCGCAATTCAAACCGCACCAGCGGATCGGAATGGTGTCTCATCGCTAGCATGCTCAATTGAGCAGGCCGTAATCGTCTCTTCCAATGCGTCCCATAGGTTTTTGCGTTGACGGGGCAAAATCGTTGGTCGATTTGCCCGCGGCGGCGTGCAGCGGAGCGGTGATTCCGCCCATTTCCCGGGGACTTCGGGCCCGTGCCGGATCGTCGCCCGGGAACACAAGAACTAGTTAAGCAAGACTCATGCCGATTGGCAGATCACGCTTGCTCGGCGGCTGCTGTCAGCCTATCGCTTGCGACGCGGTGCTACGAATTTCCCATTGCCCGCACGTAGATAATCAAGCTTCAATGCCAAAGCTGTCATCAGGCTGCTGGTGATTTCGAATAAGGAGAATATAGATGAAAATGTTGGCTATGGCGGCACTCGCCCTTTTGGCGGCGACTGGTTCGGCTTGGGCTGCCGGCGATGCCGCGGCAGGTGCAACCGTGTTCAAGAAGTGCGCGACCTGCCACAATGTCGGTCCCGGCGCGACAAACAAGATCGGCCCAGTGCTGAACGATGTCGTCGGCCGTAAGCCCGGCACGTATGCCGACTTCAAGTACTCGCAGGCGATGATTGATTTCGGCACCAAGAATCCGGCCTGGACGCCGGAATTGCTTTCCGCGTTCTCGCACGCGCCGCGCACAGAAGTCCCGGGTACCAAGATGGGTTTTGCCGGTTTGCCCGACCAGGCCGATGTCGACAATGTCGTCGCTTACCTGCAGTCAATCTCCACTGCGAAATAGCAGCATCGAAGCAATTCAGGACGGATGGGCCGGGTCGCCCGTCCGTTCTTTTTTTGTGCTGGTTTCGTCGTTTCGGGACTAAGACTAATTATCAATTTTTCCAATTTAATATATCGTGATCACATCGGTGACGTGGAGGAACCGTCACTTGGATATCACGCTCAAACAACTACAGATTTTTCAGGCCGTGGTGATCGCGGGATCGATCACCAAAGCGTCTCGGCGCATCGGCCTTTCGCAACCTTCGATTTCGCAGCAACTGGCCAAGCTTGAGGAGAAGCTTGGGTCACAACTGATCCAGCGCAATCGAACCGGAGTCATCAATCTCACGCCGGCCGGCGAGTACTGGTTCAAGGCCGGCGACGAACTGCTGCGGCGCCTGCAGAGCACGGTGTCGGAGCACCGGCAGCGCTTTGTCGACAACAGCGTCACGATCCGCATGGGCGTGACCCCGACGCTGCGCGGTCGCTTTGCGGCCGCGACGGCGCGCATTGCCAGCGAGGAGCCGGGCTTCGTCAAGTTCGAGATCAAGTTCGCCATGAGCAGCGCGGAACTGGTTGAGCAGTTGCGCCTGCATCAGCTCAACTTCGCCATCGTCAATGAGGAAGCGCTCGCGGACGACCGGGGTTCGTTCGCGGTCAGTTCGTTGTTCAACGACGCCATGGCGTGGGTGGTGCCCAGCTCGGTGCCATTGGCTGAAATCAAGCACGCCCTGTCGCGCAACGGCCGCCCGGCAGTGCTCAGCCGGACGCTGAAAAACTTCGTCGAATTGGACGTCAACATCGCGATGCGCTCCAGATCGGAGGAGTGGTACCGGCATACCATCCCCGAGGCCACGCCGACCTTCTCGGCCACTACGTACGCCATGGCGGTGGACATCGTGGCGGAGGGGCTGGCGACGACGCATTGTCCAATGTCGCTGCTGCCCAACCTGCCGCTGTCGGTGCGCGAGCAGTTGCGGATCTTCCCATTGGACACGCTGACGCGGACCATGGTGCTGGCCATGCCCAAGCACCTGATGACGCTGCCTGCATATGCCAATGTTTTCCGCAGAATCATCGAATTCTGCCGCACCGACTACAATCGCGAGATGTCGCCCGACGGCATCATTGAACTGCCGAAGGCCAGTTGAAGCAAAGCGGCTGTATCGGCAGGGCGGAGGGGGTTGGCGAAAAAGCACCCCTTTTTCAATGCCCTGCCGGCAAAGCAGGTTCCGCGCAATCGCCAATATTCAAGATAGGCGAAACTTGGTCCTTCCTGTTGTCAACATAGTTTTCCCTACAAGAATTCAATCCAAGGAGGGGGAGACCATGACAATGCGCAATGCCCTGACGACGGGCTTAATGACGGTCGGTCTGGCCGTCGCGGGAACGACGCTTTCACTGAGCCCGAGTTGGGCTCAGGCGGCTGCCAAACCGACCGAAAAGCCGGCGGAGATGGCTGCCGGCAGCCTGGTATCATCGGACCGCCTGCTCAAGGCGGGCAGCGATGCTGAAGCCGGCAACTGGCTGATGGTGCACCGCACCTATAATTCCGATCGCTTTTCGCCGCTGAAGGATATCACCCCGGGCAATGTCTCCGGGTTGAAACTGGCGTTTGCCGTGCCGCTCGGCGGGCTCGAGCCCTCGTCGTTCGGCGTCGGCGGCATCGAAGCGACGCCGCTGGCCAAGGACGGCTTCCTCTACATCAGCGACGCCTGGGGCACGCCCTACAAGATCGATGCGACGTCCGGCAAGCAGGGCAAGATCGTCTGGATCTGCGATACCGGCATCGACAAGGACCCCAGCCGCACCGTGCTGCTCGCCAGTCGCGGGCTCGCCCTCACCGGCAATCTGGTGATTTCCGCGCTCAATGACGGGCGCGTCGTCGCCTGCGACGACAATACCGGACAGATCGCCTGGGAGCAGCAGGTCGGCAAGAACCCCGGCGAAGGCTTCAGCGGCGCTC
>JAOPYI010000131.1 GCA_025964675.1 Sphaerisporangium sp.
TGCCGCCGGACGGCAGAGCCTGCTTGGCCAGCGAGGCCTCCAGATGGCCGACCTCATCGGCGCTCTCGTTCATGGTGAACGACAGCTTGCTGTACGGGACGTCGGTCGGGCCGGTGCCGACCGTGCCGTGCACCGAGGCGATCGGAATGCCCGCGGCCGCCACGTTGTCGACCATGGCCTGCGCCGGGCCGGGGGAGTTCGGCACGATCAAAATGCCGTTCACCTTCTGCGCCACCAGGTCCTGGATGTCGCTGCCCTGCTTCTGTACATCGCCCTTGGAGTCGAGCACGATCAGCTTGGCGCCGAGCTTGTCAGCCTCCTGCTGCGCCCCCTTGGCCAGGCCGACGGGGAACGTCACCGCCATGGTCTGATTCGACAATCCGATGACCACCTGCGTCGGCGCCTTCGTTCCGGATGGGCTTTGCGCACTGGAATCGACGGTTGTGCACGCAGCGAGCAGACCGACCACCGCCCCAGCCAGCCCGAGTTGCATCGCAATACGCATGCGTGCCACAGACATCACCTTCAGTCTCCGCCCTCAACCCCTACAGGCATTTCCTATAGCATCTATGATGTTTGGGTTCGGCGCAGGGCTGTGTCAAGAGTCGTCACGACGGCGTAATGTGCTTGTGATATTGGACATCGCACGACGAGCTGACGATGATCCGATTTGTCAGATCGCACTTCGTATAGGGTGTAGGGCATGGCCGATCCTGCAACGAACGCTCAGGAGTCGCCTTGGCGCGGCGTCGATGGCCCTCGTCGATCAGTACTGGCCGATGAGATCTACGAAATCCTGAAGTCAAAGCTGATGGATCACCTCGTGGAACCGGGTGCCCGGCTGTCCATCGACGGGCTGTCGCGCGACCTCAAGGTCTCCCCGACTCCGATCCGAGAGGCCCTGGCCCGGCTGGAATCCGACGGTCTGGTCACGAAGCGTGCCCATCACGGCTACACCGCCGCCCCGCTGATGGACGCACGTGCCTTTGACGAACTGTTCCGGATGCGCCTGCTGCTCGAACCGGCCTGCGCCGCGTGGGCGGCTCAGGCCGCCACCGCTCCCCAGATAACCGGCATGAGAAATCTGATCGCGGAAATGGGCGAGCCCAAGTCCGGAGACGATTACGAAAGCTACAAGGCATTCGCCGCGCAGGATGCGGCCTTTCACGTGGCTCTGGCCTCCGCCACAGGGGTGAGCCTTATGGTCGAGACGCTGGAACGTCTCCGGCCACACGCGCAGCTGTACCGCCTGTATTACACCGTCGGCATCACCGACGACACGATGCGTGAGCATGAGCGGGTGCTGACGGCCGTCACCCAGCGAGACGAGGCCGGCGCCGCCCAGGCGATGAGCGCCCATCTGTCCGCATCCCGCGCCCGGCTGGCTGGGGTTTTCAACGCGACCGGCGGCGCGTAGGCACGTCACCGTGTCCAGCGACCGATCGTGACCATGGCCTGGCCGCCGTGCGTGAACGGCAGCCAGGCGGACGGTGACGGCTTCAGTACCGTGAGGTGAAGGCGTCCACGACCAGCAGGGCCGCACTGCTGTTCACGATCTTCACCGTGTGGTATCCGGCGGCCAGACCGGTGATCTGGTAGTTCACCTGCCTGACCGGATACGGCGACCCGCTGGTACGGGGCGTCAAGGCGCCCTCGTCGACGCCGTCGACATAGATCTCGACGGGGCCGCTGTTTGAGTTGCGCTGCGCCAGCCAGGAGACACTCGTGCCGGTGAAGGCGAAGCTGACGGCGGATCCAGACGTGGACGTGTAGTGCACGTCGTCGGCGTAATCGCCGTAGCCTCGCGAGCTGGAATAGGCCCAGCCGCTGCCGGTGTGGCTGACCTTCAAGCCGGTGTCGTTGGTGACTTGGCGATCGGCTTCGACGACGAACGCGTCGATGGTGAGCAGGCTGGCGGTGTTGTTCACGACCTGAAGCGTGTGCGTACCCGGGACGAGGCCGGAGATGCCGTAGTCGACCTGCTGGCTCCGGAACGGCGCCGCCGTCGTCACGGGCGTCACGGTGCCTTCGTCCACGCCGTCGACGTAGATCTCGACCGGTCCGGTCTGATCGCTGCGCTGCGCCAGCCAGGACACCCCGCTGCCGGTGAAGGAAAACTTCGCCGATGCGCCTGCCGAGTAGCTGTAGTGGACATCGTCCCCGTAGTCGCCGTAACCCCGTCCGAAGGAGTAGCTCCAGCCGCTGCCGGCATACGTCACCGCGGTCGCGCTGTCGTTGGAGACCGACCACCCTGATTCGGCCGTGAAGGCGTCGATCGTGACCAGGCTGTCGCCGTTATTGACGATCTTCAGGGTGTGCCATGCCGGCACTAATCCGCTGATCCGGTAGTCGACCTGCTGGGTCGGGTACGGCGCCGCACTGGTCACCGGCGTGACCGTGCCCTCGTCCACGCCGTCGACGTAGACCTCGACCGGTCCGGTCTTGTCGCTGCGCTGGGCCAGCCAGGAGACTCCGCTGCCGTAGAACGAGAACTGTACTGTCGCGCCGGCGGAGTAGCTGTAGTGCACATCGTCGTCGAAGTCGCCGTAGCCGCGGTTGTTCGAGTAACCCCAGCCCGGGCCGCTGTAGCTCAGGCTGCGGGCGTTGTCGTTGACAGTGCGCCCGGTCAGCAATCGGGCGTATGCCGGCTCGAGCCCGGCTCCGGCCATGATGGTCCGCGCATCCGCCGGGAAGCCGGTCAGGTTGTCGTAGTTGCTGTTCACGGTGTTCGACGGGTCGGGCGTGCCGTGCAGCGTGCCGGAGCCGTTGCTGTAATTGAACTGCACGGTGTTGTTCTTGGCCGGCACGCCACAGCAGCCCTGGATGTTGCGGGACGCCTCCGAGCCGGTCTGCAGCACGTTGTACTGCACCGTCCAGTTGCCGGCGGTCGAGTCGAGGTACAACGGGGCTCCGCCGGTGTAATCCTCGTCGTGCAGCCAGTTGTACTTCATGACGGATGGGCTGCTCATGGGCATCTGCGTGTAGAGAGCGCCACCGTCGTCGAGTACGCGCATGTCCTGGAAGATCTCGTTGTAGGTGACGGTCGCCCCTCCGCTGTAGGAGGTTCCTTCCCAGCCGAGGTTGACGCTGATCGCGGTGTAGGGCAGTTGCCCGATGGCGTTGTGGCTGATTGTGGTCCCGGTGGTGTAGCCGACGAACACTCCGACGGCGCTGCGATAGACCTGTCCGGCGAACGTGATGGCGTTGTCGGTAACCGTGTTGCCGCTGACCTGATCGCTGGTGGCCGCCGTGCGGTCGGGTGTGTCGACGCTGCCGATCTGCACCGCGTTACCGCCGATGTCGGTGAACCGCGAGCCGATCACCGTGTCGTTCTTGCTGCCGCGGCCGAGCTCGAGCCCGACGGTGGCCAGATGGGTGAAGGTGTCGCCGGAGAAGATGAGGTTGCTGTCGTGGTCGAATGTGATGTTGCCGGGTGTGCGGGTCAGGTCGCTCATCGGCACCTGGGTCAAGCCGCTGCCGGTGATGCGCCAGCCGGCTTGCCCTTCGGCGTACCCCTCTGACGTGCTCGGTACCAGCCAGGTGGCGTGCTCGAAGGTGAGACCGCTGAAGGTGAGGTTCGACAACGGCGAGGTGCCGGTGCCGCTTCCGCTGACCAGGGTCTGCACAATCGGCGCCTCGATGTCCGCACTGGCGAGGTTCTCACCTGGGCGCGGGATGTAGTAGAGCGTGCCTGTGCTGGACTTGAGATAGAACTGGCCAGGGCTGGAGAGTAATTCGTACGCGTTCTGCACCCATGACACGTTGTACGGGTACTGGTTGACCACGGCTCCGCTGGCGAAGTTGTACGGCAGCTCGGCGTTCTTGTAGCACGGCTGCGCGAGGGTGATCGCCGTCCCCGAGGCGGCGGTTATCGGGCAGGACTTGTGCACCCAGGTGTTCTCGCTGACCACTTCGGCTCCGACCACGTCCGGCCAGGAGGCCATACTGGAGTCCGGCGCGGTAAGCCCGGTCGAGGTCGGTGACCAGCCGGAGGGGTTGGACGGCCCACGGGCGATCTGGGCTCGGACCCCGTCGACGTACAGCTCGCGGGTGTGCAACGAGGTGCCGACGGAGGCGCTCCAGATGTTCTTGGCGCTGTCGTTCAACGTCCAGCCGGTGATCTGCTGGGCGCCGCTGATCTCCGGCGCTTCGCCGGGGTAGGCCTGGTAGATGACGCGATGCCCGCTCGTACCGGAGTCGTGCGCGGCATCGCTGAAGGACCAGGTGGTCGAACGCCGGTACACGCCTCCGCGCAGATCGACGACGATGTCGCCGGTCATGGTCGCGGTCAGGCTCCGGACCACTGCCTGCGCGCCGTCCAGGCTGCACGGTGCGCTCAGGGTGCAGCCGCTGGTCGCGGTCGCCGCCGGAGATGCGTACAGCGTGATCTGCACGCTCGCCGATGCCGCCGGCGCGACAGCAACCAGGCCTCCGGCTCCGAATGCGGCCACCGTCGCAGCGGCGAGAACAGACATCAGCTTTGTTTTCCAGGCATGACTCATCGACGGGTGCCTCTCGGGCTTCGTGGCGACCGGCGTCGTGCGCTACGAGCTCAGACCCAGTCGCCGCGTCAGGGTGGGACTACCGGACGCAATACGATCCCCGCGGCGCATGCAACCAACCGGACACTTCCTATATGATCCATGATCTTGCGACGTGGGTCGGTGTTTGTCAAGAAAGAACGGCGGCCCCAGCTTCCCGCGATCGGGGCGGTCGCGGGATCGTGGCGCGTTCCTGTCGCGGTCGATGGCGAGGTGCCCAGGAAATACCCGCGTCATGTACCGGCAAAAAGACGTAAACATGGCGGCATTACGGTCAGACTGATGTCCGTTTTGTGCCAAGGAGTCACATGCAACCCCGTAGTTCCGACGACGCCGTAGCTGCCACCGAGGGCGCCCTGACCGGGCAGACCGTTCCCGCCGCATACCCGCGTCTGAGCCGCCGTTCACTGCTGGCCGGCGGGGCCGCCGTCATCGGTGCGACCGCTGGTGGCCTCTCCGCATCGGTGACCGCGGCCAGTGCGGAAGCACGCAGAGACGTGCCGATGCCGCGTGGGAAGAAGCCGATCCATCTCGCCTCACGGCCCGAGACGGTCCACTGGGGCTATATGGACGCGGCACTCACCCCGGTCCTGCGGGTCAATCCCGGAGACGTCGTCACCATCGACACGCTCTCCCACCAGGGCATGATCAACGGGACCGATCCGGTGACGTTCTTCGGTTCGCATGGCATCCCGAGCCGTGCCGTGCTGAAAGATGCCATCGACGTGTATGCGGCGAAGTCTCCGGAGCCCGGTTTCAGCGCGCATGTGCTCACCGGCCCGATCTATGTCGAGGGTGCCGAACCCGGCGACGTGCTCGAGATCCGCGTTTTGGAATCCCACGCCCGCGTGCCGTACGGCGTCAACAGGACGGGGCCGGGCACCGGCGTGCTCCCTGGGCTGTTGAAGGAGATGTCGACCAAGGTCATCGAGTTGGATCTGGACAAACAGTTGGCCAAGCTGACCGATGAAGTGCATGTGCCCATCGACGCCTTCCAAGGCATCATGTGCACCGCGCCGGCGCCGGAGCTGGGCAAGGTCAGCTCTCGACCGCCTGGCCCGTTCGGCGGCAACATGGACCTGCGTGAGCTCACCGCCGGCTGCACTCTGTACCTGCCGGTGTTCAACAACGGCGCGCTGTTCTCGACCGGCGACGGTCATACCGCCCAAGGTGACGGCGAGGTCGACGGGACGGCGATCGAGACGTCCCTGACGACTACGGTTCAGTTCTTCCTCCACAAGGCAGTTCACGCGCCATGGCCGATGGCGGAGAACCGCACCCACTACATCAGCATGGGGATCGACGTCGATCTCGACACAGCCCTTGCCATCTCCCTGCAGGAGGCCATCAACTTTCTTCAGGCGAACATGGGCCTGAGCGCTCCGGATGCCTACACGCTGTGCAGTATCGCCGTCGACTTCGGGATCGCCGAGGCGGTCAACTACACCAAGGTGGTCCACGGCAAGATCCCAAAGAAGGTCTTCAAGAAGGTTCCCCGCTACTGGGCGGCGGGCTGAAGCCCGGACACGTCACCTCCAGCCGTACAAGCACTGGCAAAGGCCCCTCGGATCATCCGAGAGGGCCTCACAGATCAAGCTGACCAGCGCCCCGGACTTCACTTCAGGCCGCGGAGGAGGTCAAGGCGTGAGGATCTCGTTCCACTCGCGGATGGTCCACGATCGCACGACCCCGTTCACTACGAACGGGTCATCCTTGACGAACTCCTCGGCGGCCTCCCGGGTGGTGAAGATGGCCATCGAGCCCTCCTCCACAGGGTTGGCGAAGGTGCCGACCATAAGGAGCACCCCTCGGGAGTGGAAGTCGTCCAGCCGGGCCTTGTGCGCTGGGAAGTGAAGCGGTGCCGTGGTGAGCACGTCCGGGGCGGAGTCGTAGAGCACTACGCATTTCACGTTGTTCCTCCAGGTGAGCGAACAGGCTCCAGTTTTTACCAGAGGGGCTTGGGTACTCACGGAATGTACTCCACCTCGATATCTGGCGCGGCTTGGTGCCGGGCACCTGGGCGTTCAGTGAACGTTCACGGTCCCATCACGCCATGGCCGCAACGGGGGTCGGCCGGCCACCTAGCGTCGTGAGGTCAGATAGACCTAACGGAGCGGAGCTCCCGATGTACCTGCGCCATGTCCTGGCAAGCCTGGCCTTTGTGCCCGCGCTGGCCGCGCCAGTAGCCGCCCACGCGTCAACGGCGGATGGTCCTGATGGTGTGCTGCCACAGAAGACCCACTTCGACCTGCAGGCCCACCGCGGTGGCATCGGCATGACGACCGAGGAGTCGCTGGAGGGGTTCGGTAAGGCGATGCGCCTCGGGGTCAGCACCCTGGAGCTGGACACCCACATCACCAAGGATCAGAAGGTCGTCGTCAACCACGACCGGCAGATCAGCGCCCAGAAGTGCCGCGACACCGCACCGGTCACGCCCGGCGACCCGACGTACCCGTACGTCGGCAAGTACATCAAGGACCTGACCCTGGCCCAGATCAAGACCATGGACTGCGGGTACCAGCAGCTGCCCGGTTTCCCCGAGCAGGAGCAGATCAAGGGCTTCCGGATGGTCGAGCTCAAGGACGTCCTCAACCTCGTCAAGAGCTACAACGCCAAGCAGATCAAGCTCAACATCGAGACCAAGGTCGAGGCCGGCGCGCCCGAGCAGACCGCGCCGCGTGAGCTGTTCGTCCGCCGCGTCTTCGAGGAGATCCATGCCTCGGGGATCGAGGACCAGGTCACCATCCAGTCCTTCGACTGGGGCGCATTGAAGGAAATGCACCGGCTTGCACCGACGTGGCCGCTGGTGGCGCTGACGAACTACGACTTCCTGCAGGTCGGCAAGCCCGGCGCCTCCCCGTGGCTCGGTGGCATTGACGTCGACAACTATGGAGGCGACTTCGTGAAGGCGGCCGCCGCCATCCCTGGCGTCAAGGCCCTCTCTCCTAACTACGGCTTCCCGCAGAGCGGGAAGGTCGGCGACCCGGGCTTCCGCTTCTACCCCGATCAGGCGATGGTCTCGGAGGCGCACGCCCGGGGCCTGAAGGTCATCCCGTGGACCTGCGACGACCCCGCCACCGTAGAGGCCCTCATGGACATGGGCGTTGACGGCATCATCACGAACTACCCGAACCACGTCCGGCAGATCATGGCCGACCGCGGCATGCGACTGCCGAAGGCCTACTCGCCGCGCTGACTCCCTCTCGGGCACGCGGCATGCTTCGTGTCCTGCGGGTTCTCGATGACCCCGTCGAGTGTGATGTACCTCGAGTTGATGATCTTGCGTATGTCGTTCCTTCCGATGGTGAGTGGTTATGCGGGGGGGAGTCAGGCGGTCGAGTCGTCGGACGCGTGTCGCGGTGTGACCTGCTGAGTCGGGTTCTGAGTGTGCCACTCGTTGTTAAGGACGAAGCGGCTGGATGTTGTGGTTCAGGTGGAACACGTTGAGCGGGTCGTAGGTGTTCTTGAGCGTCGTCAGCCGGGTGAGTTTGCCGGGCGGGTAGGCACGGCGGACACCCTCGGCTCCTTCGTCGCTGAGCGCGTTGACGTACACCCCGCTGGCGAACGGTTCGAGTGCCGCGGCGCAGCGCCGGGCGGCTGCCTTCCGGGCCTGATCCTCGGCGGGGTCGGTCCAACTGGTCCCGGTTCCCCATTCGAACAGCGTGTCCCGGTGGCTGAACGCCGTGTCCTGGTCGCCCACGTCGTTGATCGCCCCGCCGTAGGCTTGAAGCCCGACGTTCGGGAGGTTCTCGTGGTGGCCGTCCGCGGTCCCCCGCATCAGGAACGCCTCGATCGCCTTGTCGGGGAACTGCCGCAGGTAGTGCCCCTTGGAGTACCTGCGCAACGCGTGCCGTTCGGCGGTGTCGTCTCTACGCTGGAGCTCGACATAGGACGATGCGAAGACACGCTCGGTTACCGGGCGCCCGAGCGCACGCATCGCCGGGAGTAGCCGCCGGCCCTGTTCCGAATCGCCGACCCATACGAACCCGACGGTGACCAGATCCTCACTCCCGACGGAGGCGGTGAACGTGGCCTGCCGAGGCGCTTGGGCGTTCAGGTCCCGCCATGTGAGAAGCACCGGCAGCGCCTGCTCGAGCGGAAACGTGTACTCGGCAATGAGCGCTCGGGTTCCCACGGGGTGGAGCCGGAACTCGAACTCGGTCACCACACCGAAGTTCCCGCCACCGCCGCGAAGGCCCCAGAACAGGTCCGGGTTCTCGGCCCGGCTCGCGCGCACCACGTCGCCGTCCGCGGTCACCATCTCGAACGAGACGACGTTGTCACAAGCCAGACCGTACTGCCGGGCGAGCCAGCCCATCCCGCCGCCGAGGGTCAATCCACCGACGCCGGTGTGGGAGACGTTCCCCGCGGTCGTCGCCAGGCCGTGCTGCTGCGACGCGCGGTCCAGTGCTCCGAGCAGCGCGCCGCCCTGCACGCACGCTCGACGCCGCACCGGGTCGACCCGGACCCCGCCCATGGGGGTGAGGTCGATCATGAGGCCGTCATCGGGGACGGCCAGTCCGAGGGCGCTGTGCCCACCGCATCGCACGCCGATCTCCAGATCAAGCTCCCGGGCGGTGCGCACTGCTGTCACCACGTCGCCGACGCTCGCACAGCGGATGATCATCCGCGGTCGCCGATCGACCATCGCGTTCCAGACCGTGCGTGCCTCGTCGTATCCCGCGCAGCCCTGTACGAGCAGCTGTCCGTCGAGCCCGTCACGCGTGCAGTTCGTCGTTGCTGTGGTCATAGATGTGACCCTGACAGGAATCGGTGCACAGGATAAGGTCCGATTTCATGGCCCCTTTAAGGACCAATTCCCGTCTCGCGGGCGACCTGCTCGTCGAGCTCAGACGTGATGTAGGCGTCCCGTTGCACCGGCAGATCGAGGCATCCATCCGTGACGGCATCCGGTCGGGCCGACTGAGGCTCGGCACGTCGCTGCCGCCCACCCGAACCATCGCCGCCGACCTCGGGGTCTCGCGTGGCGTCGTCGTCGAGGCATACCAGCAGCTCGCCGCCGAGGGATACCTGACCAGCCGGACGGGCGGATACACCCAGGTCGCCATCGGCCCGGCGTCCGCGCCGACGCCAACGCCAACGCGGCCGGTTCCGGCACAGGCGCCGCGGATCGACTTCGGCTACGGCCGGGCCGACGTATCCCACTTCCCCAGGGCCGCGTGGCTGCGCTCGGTCCATAGAGTGCTCACCGAAGCCCCCAGCGAGCGGTTCGGCTATCTCAGCGGCCGCGGTGTCCCGGAGTTGCACGAGGCACTCGCCGAATACCTGAACCGGGTGCGAGGCACCTCGGCCAAGCCCGACAACGTCGTGATCTGTAACGGGTACGCACAAGGGATCAATCTGCTCATCCAGGTGCTGGCGAAGTCCGGGGCGAAGCGGCTCGCCGTCGAAGACCCCTCCGCCGACGACGATGCCCGCCCGGTCGCCGTATCGGCCGGGCTCGACGTGGTCGGTGTCCCGGTCGACCACGACGGCATCCGTGTCGACGTGCTCGACCGGATCGACGCCGACGCCGTGATCCTGACTCCGTCACACCAGTGGCCGACCGGCGCCGTGCTGTCGGCCGAATCCCGGGTCGCGGTGCTCCGCTGGGCGAAACGGCGGGGAGCGCTGGTCATTGAGGACGACTATGACGCGGAGTACCGCTATGACCGCGCTCCGATCGGGGCCATACAGGGGCTGGCGCCGGACCAGGTCGTCTACGCCGGCACTGCGAGCAAGACCCTCGCGCCCGGGCTCCGGCTCGGTTGGCTCGTGCTGCCCGCCCACCTGGTCGACGACGTCTCCGCCGCCAAAATCGCCGCCGATCGCGGTTCACCGGTGCTCGACCAGCTCTCGTTCGCCGACTTCCTGTCCCGCGGCGAGTTCGACCGGCACCTGCGACGGATGCGGCCGGTGTACCGACGACGCCGAGACGTACTCCTGAACGCCCTGCGGGAGCGAGTGCCCGACCTTGACCCGGCCGGGGTCGCTGCCGGCCTGCACCTCGTCACCTGGCTGCCGTCCGATCTCGACGAGACCACGGTGGTGGAGGCCGCGGCCCGCCGGGGACTGGGTGTCTACGGCCTCAGGCCCTACCGCATCTCCTCCGACGGCGGCGGCGGCCTGATCTTCGGCTATGCCACACTCAACGAGAGCACTATCACCGAAGGGATCGACATCCTCGCCACGGTGATCAACGAAGTGCG
>JAOPYI010000148.1 GCA_025964675.1 Sphaerisporangium sp.
TTGCACGCCAACGTCCTCACGGCTCGGTGAGTACGGGGCAGCCCGTCGTTGGTGGACCACCGCCCGCCATTCCGCCGACTCCTCCGGCGACACGGATATGAAGGTCTGGGTCCGCGGGACCGAGGCCGTGTTCGCTCTCTACTCCCCACGTGCGCCGCTTGGCGCCTACAACCGGCGTTGCGCGATCATCGGAGAGAAGATCAGGCCCGTCCTGCAGGCCGCCCACATCCGTCCCCTCTCAGCCGGCGGCCAGCACCGCCTCGACAACGGACTGCTGCTCCGCTCGGACGTACACAAATTGTTCGACCGCGGATACCTGTCAGGGCGGCCAGATGCCAGAAGAGGGTCAGTGCCCGGCCTCAACAGGTCGTCAGAACCTCGATCGGGAGCCAAAGTCACAGCCGGAGGTTGGCAGTGAAAATACCAACCCACGGGACCTTATATAGCCGTAAATCCCGATTATAGGTCGCTCGAAACGCTAAATGATCCCGAACTCTGGCTTGGCCTCTCCGGGGTGACCTTCCGAATCCTCCTCGACTAGCGTCTCAAGGCGTACACGTCGATTCGATATTCCCGGGAACCGATTCGGCGCTCCGTGGGCCCAGGCATCACGCCGGGCCCGACCGTCAGAAACGGAGTGATCTCATGCTGAAGCATGCTCTCGCCGCCGGCTCACTGGCAGCGTTCAGCCTCGTCGTTCCCGCGGTGATGTCGGCCCAGCCCGCCGGCGCCACCACCACCAACCAGGAAGTCCGATCCGTATCCGAAGGCCATCCCTGCCACCACGGTGCGTACGGCTACCACGGCCGCCACTGTCACCATGGTCATCCGTATGGTCACCACCACTGGCACCATGGCCATCACGGCCACCATGGCTACGGCGGCTACCGGTGATCTGTCCGACCCGGACATTCACACCGCCTTGAGCAGCAGCGGACCCGCACAAGGGCGATCGCCGATGTACTGCCGAGAGAACGGCCGATAATTCTTTCGTCGATTCACAGACACGACGCCTGGCGTAACGCGTAGCTGGGGGCACGTATTACCACCCCGTAGCAGTCATATCGGAGTACACCGCGAACGGCGGACCCTCCTCATCCTCGAAGGAAAAGGCGGGTCCGCCGTGGTGAAGCACAGTGATCGACGCGAGGCACCTTTCATCCCAGGAACGTCGCGGTCGTCGCCACGAACCGGTCAGCGTCATCGAGCCACGGATAGTGGCCTGCTTCTGGTTGAACGACGAGCTCGGCGTTCGGCAACAGCTCTGCGAATTCGGCCACGACGCTTGGAATCGTGTTCAGGTCGACCTCTCCGGCAAGGAGCAGCACCGGCGCGTTGAATGCGGCGAGTGCCGCGCGGGTGGCGTCCGGGTCGAATGCGCCCTCAGCGCCGAAGGCGGCTGAGGCTTCCTCGTTCCGATGGCCGTCCTGGGCCGCCTGGTGGGCTTGTGCCGCCGCATCCCATCGGCCGTAGAAGAAGGGGTCGATGGCCTTCCAGCTCTCGTCGGTGGCGTTGCCGGCCACGATCGCTTCAAGAGCTGCGAAGGCCGCGTCGAACCAGGGCTCGTCCTTGCCGAGCCGCGCGGTCTCCAGCCGGGACTCCCCGGTGGCCGCGATGCCGACGGCCATGGTGCTCGGAGTGATCAGAAGGAGCTTGCCGACGCGTTCCGGGTGCCGGGCCACATACGCCTGCGCCGGGCGTGGACAGGCACCAAACACATCCGGTTCGACTGACGGAATCGACCGCCTCGGTCGGCCTGGCCCTTTTGGCCGACATCTGTGGCCAGATGTGGCCAGCAAGCACAGTTGTCCGGCACGTAAGTCCCCTAACTCTCCAATGTTCACTTTGGTAACTATTTCGGGTTAATTGGGCCTTCAATAAAGCCAGGGCGATCTTTAGGATTCGGGCGAACCTGTCTCCCACCGGAGGTAGATGTGTCTCCCACACGTCGCCGCGGGCTCGCCCGCCTGGCCGTCACACCGGTCGTCATCCTGGCAGCACTCCTCCTGACCCCCGTACCCGTACTGGCCAACGTGGCGCTCACCCAGGTGAGCACCGATCCCTTCACCAACTCCACCGGCCAGCACCGCACCGAGGTCGAACCCGACACCTTCCAGTTCGGCAGCACCATCGTGGCCGCGTTCCAGACCGGCCGGTTCTTCGACGGCGGCTCCTCCGACATCGGATGGGCGACCTCCACGAACGGGGGGTCGACGTGGACGCACGGCTTCCTGCCCGGCATCACCAAGTTCCAGAACGGAGGCCCCTACGGCCGGGCGAGTGACCCGGTCGTGGCCTTCGACGCCAGGCACAACGTCTGGATGATCTCCTCGCTCGGGATCACCGACACCAGCGGCGTGATCGGCGCGGCCGTACTGACCAGCCGATCCACCGACGGCGGGCTGACCTGGCAGAATCCGGTCAACACGGCCCTGGCCGGGGGCGGCAACCTGGACAAGAACTGGATCGTGTGCGACAACACCGCCACCAGCCCGTTCTACGGCAACTGCTACACCGAGTTCGACGACAACGGCGCCGGCAACGCGGTGAAGATCGCGCGGTCGACCGGCGGCGGAACCTCCTGGAGCGTGGTCAGCACCAGCGCGACCGGTCTGGGTGGTCAGCCGGTCGTTCGACCCAACGGAACCGTACTGGTGCCCTACCTGACCAACTTGGGCGAGATCCGTTCCTTCCGCTCGACCGACGGTGGCGCCAGCTGGCGGGCCACCGTGCTGGTGTCGGCCGTCCAGGAGCACACCGTCGCCGGAGGATTGCGTACGAGCGCGCTGCCCTCGGCAGAGATCGATGCGGCCGGCACGGCCTACGTGGTCTGGCAGGACTGCCGTTTCCGCTCGGGTTGCCCCGCGAACGACATCGTGCTGAGCAAGTCCACCAGCGAGACCACCTGGGGAGCGGTCACCCGGGTCACCAGCGACGCCGGTGACCACTTCATCCCCGGCATCGGGGTGGACCGCTCGACCTCGGGCGGCAGCGCCCGGATCGGCATCACCTACTACGGCTATCCCAACGCAAGCTGCACCGCGGCGACCTGCCAGCTCAACGTCAAGTTCGTCTCCTCCATCAACGGCGGCTCCACCTGGAGCACACCGCTGCAGGTCGCGGGGCCCATGACACTGTCGTGGGTGGCCAACACCAGCCAGGGCCGGATGGTCGGCGACTACGTCTCCACCTCGGTGGGAGCCGGCGCCAACGCCTACTCCGTCTTCGCGGTGGCCAACCCCCCGACCGGCTCGACCTTCGATGAGGCTTCCTACGCCCCGACCGGCGGCTTGCCGATCACCGGTGGAGCCTTCAACGCGGCCCAAGCCCCGGCGCCGCAGGGAAGCACACAACCCCTGAGGCCGTACGTCCCGCCGGCGACGGCGCGCTGACACCCGATCCGCGAAGCATTGTCCGATCGTCTGTGGTGGCCACCACAGACGATCGGATGAGCCATCGGATTCGTGGCACGGAATTTCAGAACCGTACCGGGATTACCACTCAAGGCGTCAGCCTGCCGTCGAACACTTAATTAACACTGCCGTCATGAAATTTAGCAAAAACTGGTCTTGCGGCAGAGTGATCAAGGGTTCATTCTTCGCCCGGAATGTATTTTCCGTCCCGGTTTTTCGCCGGCACCGTTGTCGGCCGCGAAGGAGACCCGATGACACCCTTGTTACGCCGCGCACTCATTCCCATCGTCGCCATCGTTACCGCGATCGGCGTGACGGCGGCTGTCGCGCCGCAGGCCGTCGCAGCTCCGACACCGCCTCCCGCGCACAGTACCGTCGAGCACACCGACCACCAGGACGTGTCCGCGCCGCTCGCCTCCATCACCCCGGCCTCCCCCACCCGGCCCTCGCGGCGGGTGTACCCACTGCATCCCATGCCGCAGCGCCCGCAGACGACCGCGCACGACCCCGTCGTCCAGGCCAAGGCCGTAAGAATGGCAGCCGTGCCGACCGTGAACGCCAACTTCGACGGCATCGGCCAAGGCAACTACGCCATCACCGGCGTACCCCCCGACCCCGACTCCGCGGTCGGCGCCACCCAGGTGGTCGAGGTGGTGAACACCGCGTTGGCCGTCTACAGCAAGACGGGCGGCCTGCTGTACGGCCCGGCCAACACCAACACGCTATGGAGCGGGTTCGGTGGCAGCTGCCAGACCACCAACGACGGCGACGCGGTCGTGCGCTATGACACGCTGGCCGGCCGGTGGGTGGTCACGCAGTTCGCCAACGTCACCTCCGCCAGCGGCCCGTACTACGAGTGCGTGGCCGTCAGCCAGACTTCCGACGCCACCGGCGCCTACAACCGCTACTCCTTCCAATACTCCAGCTTCCCTGACTATCCCAAGCTGAGTGTCTGGCCGGATGCCTACTACGTCACCTACAACCTGTTCAACAGCACCGGCACCACGTTCCTCGGCACCGAGGCGTGCGCGATGGACCGGGCCAAGATGCTGAGCGGGCAGACGGCGACACAGCAGTGCTTCACCACCTCCACCGCGTACGGCAGTCTGCTGCCCGCCGACCTGGACGGCACCGCGGCGCCGCCGTCCGGCGAGCCCAACACGCTGGTCGCGCTCGGCACCACCTCGACCTCGCTGGTGTACTGGAAGTTCCACGTGGACTGGACCACGCCCGCCAGCACCACCTTCACCGGGCCGACCACGCTGGCCGTGGCAAGCTACAGCGCGATGTGCGGGACTTCGGGCACGTGCGTGCCGCAGTCGCAGACCACGCAGACGCTTGACTCCATCGGCGACCGGCTGATGTTCCGCCTCGCCTACCGCAACATGGGCGACCACGAATCGCTCGTGGTCAACCACAGCGTGGGGACCGGGGTGCGGTGGTACGAGCTGCGCCTGCCGGGCGGCAACCCGACGGTCTTCCAGCAGGGGACCTACTCGCCGGACGCGACCTACCGGTGGACGGGCTCGGTCGCCATGGACAAGGTCGGGAACATCGCGCTCGGCTACACCGCCTCCAGCTCCTCGATCCACCCGGAGATCCGCTTCACCGGGCGGCTGGCCGCCGATCCCGCCGGGCAGATGACCCAAGGCGAGGGCACCATCGTGGCCGGCAGCGGGTCGCAAACCACCTACTCGCGCTGGGGCGACTACTCCAGCATGAGCGTCGACCCCGGCGACGGCTGCACGTTCTGGTACACCCACGAGTACATCCCGGCCAACGGCAACTTCAACTGGCGTACCCGCCTGGCCTCGTTCCAGCTGCCCAACTGCGCCGGGCCAGCGCAGAACAACTTCTCCATCGCGGCCAGCCCCACCTCGGGCACCGTCACGGCCGGCGGCTCGGTCACCGCGACCGTGAGCACCCAGGTGCTCTCCGGCTCCGCCGAAAGCGTGGCCCTGTCGGCCACCGGGCTACCGTCCGGAGCCACGGCCTCCTTCAACCCCGCGTCGGTGACCGCCGGCAACTCCTCGACCATGACCATCACCACCTCGGGCACCACCCCGCAGGGCACCTACCCGATCACCATCACCGGCACCGCCCCCTCGGCGACGCATACCACGTCGTTCTCGCTGACCGTCAACCCGACGGGTGGCGGCGGCCTGGTCAACGGCACCTTCGAGGCGGGGAACCTGTCGGGCTGGACCACCGCGGGGACCACCGCGGTGACCACATCCGGCCCGCACGGCGGGACCTACGCCGCTCTGGTCGGCGCGACCCCAGGAGCCACCAACGGCGACTCCTCGATCGCGCAGACCTTCACCGTCCCCTCCGGGATGGGCACGTTGTCGTTCTGGTACAACGTGACCTGCCCTGACTCGGTCACCTATGACTGGGCGACCGCCACCCTCAAGGACAACACGTCTGGAACCACCTCGACGGTTGTGCCCAAGACGTGCACGAACAACAACACCTGGGTCCAGGCCGGCGCGCCGGTCACGGCCGGGCACTCGTACACCCTCACCCTGGCCGGCCACGACGACAACTACAGCGGCGACGGCACCGCCGTGAAGTACGACGACGTGGCGCTGGCCGCCGGGACGTCGAACCCGATCGCCAACGGCACCTTCGAGGCCGGCAACCTGTCGGGCTGGACCACTGCGGGCACCACCGCGGTGACCACCTCGGCCCCGCACGGCGGGACCTACGCCGCCCTAACCGGTGCGACCCCCGCAGGCACCAACGGCGACTCCTCCATCGCCCAGACCTTCACGCCCAGCGCGGCAGGAACGCTCTCGTTCTGGTACAACATCGCCTGCCCGGATACGGTGACCTACGACTGGGCGACCGCCACCCTGCGCGACAACACGGCGGGGACGACGACCACCGTGCTCGCCAAGACCTGCACCAACACCGGCACCTGGCAGCAGAAGACCGCGGCCGTCACCGGCGGGCACTCCTACACCCTCACCCTGGTCAGCCATGACGACAACTACAACGGCGACGGCACCGCCGTGAAGTACGACGACATAGCCGTCTCGTGACCGCGCGGTGCGGGCGTCAGCCAGACGCCCGCACCGCCTTCACCGCCGGCTGCCGGCGGCCATGCGGATCACCGGCGCGACCGGGCCTGCCGAGCAGGCCGGTCATGCCGCCCCCCGCAGGAGCTTGAAGCTCGCCAGGATCTGCTCGTACTGCCTGAAGACGCCCGATCGCCGCGATGCCTGGAAGGTGAAGTTGCCCTGCGGGGTGTCGGTGAGCGTGGTGACGACGACGCCGGACATGGTGTCCGCGCAATGCGTGCCGGTGAAGGACCCGCTCAGGCGCACCTTGTGGCAGTACACGTTGGGCAGACCCTGCCGATCGCCGTCGAGCGCGGCGAATTTCCGCTCCAGCACGAATCCACTGGAGGTGCGAGGCGGGGTCAGGGTCAGATGAATCGACCGGTGATCGCCGTGCGCTTCGCGAGCGACCCACCCGGGCGGATGCCAGATGGCGAACTGCCCATACTGGCTGATATAGATCTCCCAGCCAGCGGGCGGCCGTGCCGAAGGCGTCGTAACCGGAACGGGTGGCGTGGTGACGGCTCGGACAGCCACCTCCCGCTGTCCGCAGGCGACCAGCGACAGGCCAAGGATCGCGAGCGCGACGAGAAAGAGCTTTGCCATCTTGATCGGCCTCCTATGGTGCCCGACCGGTTGTCTCAGCTCGTACGGGACCGCTCGCCGAGGGCTGCGGATCGAACAGGTCCGTCCTCGCTGCCGAGTTCACTGCGGTCGCGGTGGAGGGCCACGCGCACCCGCCACCCATCCACTCTAGGTTCGGCCCACGATGCCGACCACCCTCGTTACCGGACCATGTTCGGCCCGGGCGTCATCTCCGCGCACGCGACAGCAGGCGTTCAAGCTGCCGGCCCTGGACGGAGATGGCCGGAATGCACCGCGACTCCATGAACCTTCGGCTGGTCGCTGACATCCGGTCCGGTCCGGCAGGCGTCTGACTCCTACAGGAACTCGCCCGTACCTCTCCTTCGCGAGCAGACGAAAGGGCAGATAGTGGAGTCGACGACACGGCTTTACCGGGCGGTCTTACGAGACGGGTCCCGGCCTATCTGGATCCGTCTGCACCGGACATTCTCGCAGTGGACCACGAACAAGGGTTTTGCTGTCGCCGACGCCGCGCGGCAAAGGATCGAGCTGCAGATCGCCGAATCTCGTCTGAGCATGGAACGCCGTGACGGCTGTGGGCGATACACCCTGGAAGAGCCATGCGAAGGCGGCGGCCTGCTGCGCACCAAGGCGATCTTCCTCGACGGGACCGAGCGAATCCCGGGATGGGTCGTGGTCACGGTAGAGCGGTCCGGCGGTACGCCCATTGACGCATATGCTCCGGGGTTCCTCCCGGCTTACCTGCGTACCCAGCGGATAACGGACGGCGCCATTCACCTGGAGGACGCCCCCATCGCATTAGCCGAGAATGAAGTCTCCCAGTTCGTGCACATTTTGACCGAGCCCCGCCGTCGGGTGCCGATCGCCGTGGTGGCCCCCGACATCGGCAGCCCCACGCGGGCGGAATGGCTGGCAGCCGCGGTGGCGGGGGCGGGTCTGGTGGTGCGCCTGGCCGACAAGCGCACTGAGGATCTGTTCAATCGGGCGGTCGGTAAGGAGCTGGGCGTGTACGGCGGGGCGATCCGCACCTACGCGGCCCCGTTCGATCCCGCGACGGAGCTCAGTCCCTACCGGCACCCGCCGATGAGCCGGGGCAGACTACGCGACGAAGGCGAGACGGCACTTGCGAAGATCGCTGACGGTCTGATCGGCCGAGCTGCCGGGGTGGACCTGCCTGACGAGGTCAAGCGTGCCATGCCGGTGGTCTACCGGGTGCTGGCCGGGCGGTCCGACGTCAGCGAGCTCGTGACCGCGATGAAGCCACGCCCAGCGCCGGCCGACCCGGCGCGCGAGGAACTGCGGCGCAAGATGATGGCGATGACCATACGCCCCGTCGTGGTCACCGACCCCGCTCCCGTGTCCCCTGCCGAGGTGACGACAGAGCCCGTCGGCATGGCATTGGAACCGGACGCGGTGTCTGCCAAGGATGTGCCTGAGGAGACTCCGCCGGGTCTTGCGCACGAGGTGGCGGATCTCGTGGTCAAGGAAATGCGCGAAGAGCTGGAGACCGCGCTCGGACTCGCCGCCGGGCTGGACTCCGGTCAGCAGCTGCTGCGCGAGGTGCGCACCCTCGGGCTGCACCTGAGTGGCCTTCGTGATCTGGTGGCGGCACGCCCCTCCGCGTCGGCGGAGCCGGACGACCCGGAGCCTCCGCAGTTCGCCTACGAGCTGCTGCAGGAAGAGTACGCCGAGGCGGTCGCCACCGCTCGAACGCTGACCGAGCGAGTCCGCTGGCTGGAACACAGGATGGCCGAGCTGGGTCATCCCACCTATGGCGTTGCCGAACCCGAAGCGGTCTTCCAGCCGGGCAGCCTGGCCGAGGCGTTGATCGAGGCCCGCGCGACGCTGACCTATGTGGTGATCGGAGATACCGAGGCCCTCGCCGTCCGCCTGGACATCGCCTACCCTGGATTCGCCCGTACCTGGGCAGGGAAAGCCTGGGACGCGCTACGCGCCCTGAACGACTTCGCCCGCGGACGGTCCGGCGGCGAGTTCGCCGGCGGGTTCTACGAATGGTGCGCCGCCGGTGCGCCGGGCCGCTACACGGTTCCGACCCGAATGCTCGTCATGCGCGAGTCGAAGACCGTCACCGGCCGCGACAAGTTCCGAGACCCACGCACCTTCCCGGTGCCGGTCGAGGTGGATCCGA
>JAOPYI010000221.1 GCA_025964675.1 Sphaerisporangium sp.
ACGCCCCCGGGCGCCTGCGAACCCATGGCGCGCCCGAGTGGCTGCTTCACCGCGTACGGCTGCTCAGCCTCATCTGGCCCGCCCGCCGACAGGACCCGCATTGGCCCGACTACAGCTACTGAGCCCCCGAACTGCGTGGTGCTACCTGTCCAAATACTGAGGCGCGTACGCGCAACGGGCCGCGTGATGACACGCAGGCCTGCGGCACGCCCCCGGTTGATCGCCTCGATCAGGTCGGTCAGTGGCTGTGAACCTAAACGGCACTGATTCTGGAAGTGAAGCCGAAGGCACAGGCGGCACCCGCTGGTGGATAGCAAAGATGTAGGTCAGGTAGAAGCCGGATCAGGGCTGAAGTCCGCGAGAGATGCTGTCGAGCAGGCGTTGGCTTTGATCACGCCCGTCGATCGTGTCCGGGGTGCGCCACAGGCAGCTCATGAGGAGCAGGACGTCGGCGGGGTCGAGTCCGGGTCGGATCGTTCGGTCGGCTTCTCCGGCAGTGAGCATGAGCGCGATGGCGCCTACGACTGGGCCATAGGTCTCCTGGTTGATGGCCTCTTTGGTGGCGGCGTCCAGGGCATCGCCGAGGCCGTGCTTGATCCGGATGAGGGAGGACAGGCCCTCGAACCACCGTGTGAGCGCCGACAGCGGCGGCTGTTGACTCAGAAGCTCTGGTACGGAGTCGACGAGCCGCTGGACGTCGTGTCGGTACACCGCGAGGACCAGCGCTTCCCGGGTAGGGAAGTGGCGGTACAGCGTCCCCGGCCCGACGCCTGCTTCTTTGGCGATCGAGTTCAACGAGGCGTCACTCGATGCAGCGAGCAGATCGTGAGCAACTTCCAGAATGCGGGCGCGGTTGTGCTGCGCATCGACCCGCATCGTGGCCGGCTTCGGGTCGGGCATCCCTGCCTCCGTACTGCTCGAGATAGCGAAGTTGCGTTCCGGAGAGCTCTCCGTTACTGTCATTCGGAGAGCTCTCCGATTGTAACTGAGCACACGGTCCTGTGAGGAATCACCACATGCACTACGTCAAACTCGGCACAACCGGCCTCGACGTCTCCCCGATCGCCCTCGGCTGCATGACCTTCGGCGAGCCGGATCGCGGCCACCCCATCTGGTCGCTGAATGAGGAGCAGAGCCGCCCGATGATCAAGCAGGCCCTGGAGAGCGGAATCAACTTCTTCGACACCGCGAACATGTACTCGCAAGGGTCGAGCGAGGAGATCACCGGCCGGGCACTGAAGGACTTCGCGAACCGCGACGAGATTGTGATCGCGACCAAGCTGAGGCACGTCATGCGGTCCGGGCCCAACGGATCGGGCCTGTCGCGCAAGGAGATCTTCACCGAGATCGACCACAGCCTGCGGCGGCTCGGCACCGACTATGTCGACCTGTACCAAATCCACCGGCACGATCCGACGACGCCGATGGAGGAGACGCTCGAGGCGCTGCACGACGTCGTGAAGGCGGGCAAGGTCCGCTACCTCGGGGCCTCGTCGATGAAGGCGTGGGAGTTCGCGAAGGCGCTGCACCTCCAGAAGCAGAACGGCTGGGCAAGGTACGTCTCGATGCAGGACCACTACAACCTGCTGGCACGCGAGGAGGAGCGGGAGATGCTGCCGCTCTGCGTCGACGAGGGCGTCGGCACCATCCCGTGGAGCCCGCTCGCACGCGGTCGGCTGACGCGTCCGCCCGGCGAGGAGTCGCACCGCTCGGGCACCGACGGCGCATATGCCGACCTGCTCTACACGCAGGCCGCCAGCGACCGCGCGATCATCGAAGCTGTCGGCGCCGTCGCCCGCGAACGCGGCGTCTCGCGTGCCCAGGTCGCCCTCGCCTGGCTGCGGTCGAAGCCCGTCGTGTCCGCGCCTATCGTCGGCGCCACGAAAGCGGCGCACCTCGCCGACGCGGTGGCCTCACTCGACGTCGACCTGACCGCCGACGAGGTCGCTCGGCTGGAGGCTCCGTACACCCCAAGGGACGACTTCCAGGGCATCTCCGACCCAGCCGAACTGGTCCGCATCTCGGCCCGCCTCGGCATCAAGCCCGCCGACGACGAGTAGCAGATCTCCACCCGAGGCCACCCTCGGCGGCATCCGGGCGGGCAGCAAGAGCGTTGCCATCCCGATGGTTTTTCAGAGAGCGGTAGACGCCGTCGATCGGGGGCTACGAGATCGTCCGCCGTGACACTACCCACCACGAACACCACGTGACCATCCAGACCGGCACTGACCGCATCACGAGTGACCTCATCACATGGCTGGCCGCCCGCGACTTGCAAAACACGCCCTAAGGGCCTGTACGGAGTTGAGATCATGCTGTTGCACGCTTACCTGCGCCGAGGCCGCTGACACTGGTAGATCATCTCTTCGTGGCGCGTGGTGACCTCACTGATGATGAGTGGTCCGTGATCGAGCCCCATTTGCCCTTGGGCGAGCGGGGCCCGATCCCGGACCTGCGGCGGCAGTTCAACGCGGTGATGTGGCGGTTCCGCACGGGCAGCCCCTGGCGGGACGTGCCCGCGGAGTACGGCCCGTGGTCCACCGTCTACGACCGTTTCCGGCGGATAGCGCGTCGAACGGCGAAGGGCCCCATCGCGGCAGCGGCGGACTCGCGCCGCGCGATCTAGGATCGCGTCATGCCCTTGACCGAGAACGACGTCGACCGGTTCGAGGCCTCCAGGCCGCGACTGGAGGCCATCGCCTACCGCCTCCTCGGCTCCGCCGGGGAGGCCGAGGACGCCGTGCAGGAGACGTTCCTGCGCTGGCAGGCCGCCGACATCGACCGCATCGAGGTCCCTGAGGCCTGGCTGACGAAGGTCCTCACCAACCTGTGCCTCAACCAGCTCACCTCCGCGCGGGCGCGCCGCGAGACCTATGTGGGCCAATGGCTTCCCGAGCCGCTGCTCGCCGGGGACCCGATGCTCGGCCCGGCCGACACCGCCGAGCAGCGCGAATCGGTCTCGTACGCGGTCCTCACCCTCATGGAGCGCCTCTCCCCCAACGAGCGGGCGGTGTACGTGCTGCGGGAGGCCTTCGGCTACCCGCACCGGGAGATCGCCGAGATCCTCGACATCACCGAGGCCGCCAGCCAGCAGATCTTCCACCGCGCCAAGAAGCACGTCGCGGACGGCAAGGCCCGCACCGAGATCGACGAGGCCTCCGCCCGGCGGATAGTCGAGGAATTCCTGGCGGCCGCCACCAGCGGCCAGATCGGGCCGCTCGTGCGCGTGCTCACCGAGGACGCCATCTCGATCGGTGACGGCGGCGGGAAGGTCCCGGCCCGCGCCAAGGCGGTCGAGGGCGCCGTCGCGGTCGCGAAGTTCCTGAGGGGCCTCTTCAAACCCGGCGAGGCCAAGCGCGCCCTGGCCGGCGGCGCGCCCGAGGTCTACGCCTGGACCGCCAACGGCGACCCCGCCGTCGTGGCCGTCGTGGACGGCCGGGTCGTCGGCGTCATGTGCCTGGAGGTCACCGCCGAGGGCATCGCCGCGTTCCACAACCAGGTCAACCCCGACAAGCTCGAACGCGCGACCGCGCACTGGGCGGCCGCCGACCACGGGAAGCCCCTGTTCAACGCCTTCTAACCGCTATGTGAGGTGCTTCACATCGCGTTCCTGTCAGGAAACGGCGGGCCGCCCGGTTCAAGTGGCAAACCCGCGCAAGACAGGAGCAATGAAATGCAGCACCGCATCGTCGTCCTCGGAGCCGGATACACCGGAGCCATCGCCGCCGGCCGCCTCGCCAAGCGGCTCCGCCGCGAGGACGTCGCCATCACCCTCGTCAACGCCGAGCCCGACTTCGTCGAACGCGTCCGCATGCATCAGCTGGCGGCCGGCCAGGACCTCAAGCCTCGGCCATTCAGCGAGATGTTCGCGGGCACCGGCGTCGAATTGAGGCTCGCGAAGGTCACCGGCGTCGACGTCGACCGCAAGACTGTCGCCGTCATCGACGCGAACGGCGCCGAAGAACTCGCCTACGACACGCTCGTCTACGCCCTCGGCAGCGGCTGGAACGCCCAAGGCGTCCCCGGGACCGCCGAGCACGCCTATGAGATCGCCAGCCGCCCCGGAGCACTCCGGCTGCGCGAGCGCCTGGCCCGCCTCGACGCCGGGCAGACCGTGGTCGTCGTCGGCGGCGGCCTCACCGGCCTGGAGGCCGCGACCGAGATCGCAGAGGCCCGCCCGGACCTCGACGTCGCCCTCGCCGCCCGCGGCGGCCTCGGCGACTGGCTCTCGCCTAAGGGCCGCGAGCACCTGCGGAAGGTCTTCGGCAAGCTCGGGATCACCGCGCATGAGCACGCCACCGTCACCGGCGTCGAAGCCGACCGCGTCGCCACCGCCGACGGCAAGGCCATCCCGGCCGCGGTCGCCGTGTGGACCACCGGCTTCGCGGTCCACCCGATCGCGAAGGCGACCGCCCTGGAGGTCACCGATATCGGCCAGATCGTGGTCGACGGGACCATGCGTTCGGTCTCGCACCCGGACGTGTACGCCGTCGGCGACGCGGCCATGGTGATGGGCCCCGGGGACAAGCCGCTGCGGATGTCGTGCGCCTCGGGAAGTCCGACCGCGTGGCAGGCCGCCGACGCGATCGCGGCGCGCCTGACCGGCGGGAAGCTCCCGAACGTGCCGATCCGCTACTTCAACCAGTGCATCTCCCTGGGCCGCAAGGAGGGCTTGATCCAGTACGTCACCGCCGACGACCGCGCCGTACAGGCGGTCCTGACCGGACGGCTCGCCGCCCTCTACAAGGAGCTGATCTGCAAGGGCGCCGCCTGGAGCGTCGCCAACCCGACGCTCGGGCTGCCGACCCGGCGCCACCGCGTCACGCGGGAGCAGGCCGCGGCGGGCTCGGCCGTCGAGGCGACGGCGTAGAGCACGAAGCGAAGCGAGCGCCCTCGAGGCTGCCGCGTCCCAGGCCAGCCCTCCTCGTGAACACCCCCTGAAGATCCGAACTCCGTACAGGCCCTAATAGACGTCGCGCGCACCACCGCAGCGAGCGACTCGCCGATGCAGCGGGTACGGTTGGACACCGCTCCACGGACACATCTGCTGTCAGACCCGGCCACCGTGGATGATGGCCTGTCGGTCCTCGAACACGCCGCCGAGGTAGCCGTGCGACACGGCATGAGTCACCAGTTGCGCAGCATCGAGGCCGTCCGCGACACCGTCCAGGAGGCGAAGCGCCTCCGCCTGCGGCGACCAGGGAGACACCAGTGACAGACAAGCGGCGCGCGATCACCGATGAGCAGCGGCGGCAGGCGATGCTGGTCTGGGACTACCACCAGATGCATCACCCCCTGCACCCGTGCGACGTCGCCATCGGACTCGGCAGCCACGACCTGGGGGTGGCGGCGTTCGCCGCCGAGCTGTATCGCGCAGGCATGTTCCCGCTGGTGGTGTTCACCGGCGGCAACAGCCCCACCACCGCGGCTCGGTTCCCGCGCGGGGAGGCCGTCCACTTCCGCGAGCACGCGCTGGAACTCGGCGTCCCCGAGCACGCCATCCTGCTGGAGCCGAACGCCGGCAACACCGGCGACAACATCGTCTTCTCCCGCCAGACGTTGACCGGCGCCGGGATCTCACCCGTTTCGGTGCTGCTGGTCTCCAAGCCCTACATGGAGCGACGCGCCTTCGCCACCTGCCGCAAGCTGTGGCCTGAGGTCGAGGTCGTGTGTGCCTCGCAGCCGCTGGAGTTCGACGACTACCTCAAGAGCATCGGCGACGAGCGCCTGGTGGTCGACATGCTGGTGGGCGATCTGCAACGGGTGATCGAGTATCCGAGGCTCGGCTTCGCCGTCGAGCAGAACGTCCCGGAGAACGTGCATGCCGCATACGACTCTCTCCTCGCCGCAGGCTTCGACAGCCGGCTCCTGCACCTCTGACCCTCCGGATGCGGGCGGGGTGTGCGCGATCCACCAGCCCAACCGGTTCCCCCGCCTTGCCACCCTGGCCAAGCTGTTCTCCCCCGACTGCTGGATCGTCTTGGATGACGTGCAGTTCGCCCGCCGCCACTACCAGCACCGGACGGCGTTCTGAACCTGTTCCAACTGGAGACATGTCGCCGGCCCCGACACATAGCGGCACTGCGATGAGGGAGCTGATCTCCGCGTCGCTATTCAGCCGGCTCACCAACCGGATCGCCCGCGAGGAGTTCGTCTCCACCGACCACGCCGAGCGCATCGTGACCCAGGCCCTCGCCTTCTTGAAGGCATGCGCGCTCAACCCCGGCTCTGGCTTGGCCCGGCGGCTTCCTGGCCGTCGCTCGCCATCCTCCAGCCCCGACGGGATGATGCTGTCGTGCGGTTGCTGGTCGTGGGTGGTTCCTGGTTTGTCGGCAGCGCTAGCGGGCGTCATCAACTCTTCAAGAGTCGAGGCGCACAAGGCCTGAGGGCCACCTACCAACAGACTGCACTAGCCCCTTCCGAGCGCATTGATTAGGAGTGTTCAAAGGTGAGAAGCGTCCGCACAGCTCTTTTATGTGCCGCTACGCTTATGGTGGCGAGCTGTGCGGACGTCACCCAAACCAGCCCGCTGCTCATCCAACTGGGTGATACCAAGGGGTACGGGACGGGCATGCAGAAGAGCATCCCTCAACAGTCGTATCTCTTCGGCGGTATGCCGGTGTGTCTCGATCGGCGTGGTGCGGTCCTGGTCAAGAACGTCCAGTTCGAAAACCCGCAGGAAGGGATCCGGCTTGAAGGCTTCGCGCTTCGCCCCTTCTACGGGCCGTTCGGTAATGACGGGATCGGTGACGGAGAGCCCATCACTCTCCAGCGCAAAGGCATCCCAGCAGGACCTCGGATGGTCACGCAGGTCTGCCAGCCGCTTGATTCTCTCAAGCCGCAGTTCTCAGAGCTGGTGGTGCAGGTCTCCCATTTCGGCGATACTACCGGGTTCAGCCCGGCGCTCATCGTCACCTACACCAGCAGCGGACACCTTCGGACATTGCGAATGCCCATCGAGTTCGTTTTCTGCGGCCAAAAGAAGGACGCAGCCAGGCAATGCGGCTGACTGGATGCATGTTCGGTTGACGCCGAAGGATGCAACCACCGCCACTGGATCACCTGGCATGTTGGCCCGCACATGGCAACCTCGGCAGAGACGCCCCTTCGCCGATCCCGCGTACGACTCCGAGCTCTCATACGGCGGAGTAGACGGCATTGACCGAAAGTGGACACCGTGGCAATCGGCATCGCCCGTGACTCGTCTCACCAACGCCCATCCCTCTCGTGAGGAGTCGCTTTGCGCGTCCGTTCTCTAATTGCAGCTTCATTGACATCCTCCCCGGCGTGAACGCCGGGGACTCCCCCACGTCGCCGTGGGGTTCTTACTGCTTCTTCTACGCCGCTTGCGCGTCGTAGGTTTCGGGCGGAGCCAGGGTCGGAGTTGCCTCGCCTGGTCTTACCTGCCCTCCACAG
>JAOPYI010000231.1 GCA_025964675.1 Sphaerisporangium sp.
ACGCTGTCCGGCGGCGAGCGGCAGCGGCTCAAGCTGGCCACCCACATGGCCGAGAAGGGCGGCGTCTACGTCCTCGACGAGCCGACCACCGGCCTCCACCTCGCCGACGTCGAGCAGCTGCTCGGCCTGCTCGACCGGCTCGTCGACTCCGGGAAGTCGGTCATCGTCATCGAGCACCATCAGGCGGTCATGGCGCACGCCGACTGGATCATCGACCTCGGCCCCGGCGCCGGCCACGACGGCGGCCGGATCGTCTTCGAGGGCACACCCGCCGACCTCGTCGCCGCCCGCCCCACCCTCACCGGCGAGCACCTCGCGGCCTACGTCGGCACCTGACCGAGGCCCTCCGGACACCGTGAGACGAGTTCTCTCATCTGTTTCGACTCGTCCCCCGTACGGCCACCAGTGCATGGCGAAACGGGTGACCAGACCGATCAGGAATCGAGAAGCGCGGTCACCGAGCCGCAATTAGCCTGAGCGCCATGGACATCACCATTCACTGGACCTTCCTCCCGCATGACGACGCGGACGCATCCCTGGCCTTCTACCGCGACACCCTCGGCTTCGAGGTCCGCAACGACGTCGGATACGGCGGGATGCGCTGGATCACCGTCGGCCCCGCCGACCAGCCCGGCACGAATCTCCTGCGGTACGGCGGCCGGCCACCACCGCGCAGTGCTGACTACGGTGTTTCGATGTGGACTGCCCTGAGACCGTCGAGCATCACGGTGGTGAGCGGGTCGTCGAACCGAGCCCCGGGGCGGCAGACCATCACGTTGAGCAGGTCCACGACCTGCTCAGGCGTGATGTCGCGGCGAATCGAGCCCTCCTGCTCTGCCTGCCTGGCGATGTCCGCCAGGAGCTCGTCGATTTCCCGCACGAGTTCTGCCCGGAAAGGCGGCACCGGCGGAGAGCCGGCGAGCGACGTGATCAGCGCCAGCGGCTGCCCGGCGCAGTAACGCACTACACGTAGCAGCACTTCCCAGCGGGAGACGTTCTCGCTGGTCTGGGCGCGGATGTGGTCCCGCAGTCCTTTGAGCGTGCTGGTCGCGAGGTCGTCCACCAGGGCGCGGCGGTCGGGGAAGTGGCGGTACAGCGTGCCCACGCCGAGCCCGGCCGCCTGGGCGATCTCGTCCATCGAGACGCCCGGCCCGCGCTCGGTAAACAGGTCGAGTGCCGCCGTCACGATGCGTTCGCGGTTGCGCCGCGCGTCGGCACGCACGATGTCCCACCCCTAACCGGAATCCGATATTCAGGTTACTGTACCGTGTCGTACCGGAAGCGGAATTTCCGATTCATGTTAGGAGCATGCCAATGAGAATCGGCGTCTACCTCAACAGCGGCGGCGCGGACCTGGACACCCTGCTGGACAAGGTGCGTGCCGCCAGGGAGGCCGGGTTCGACAGCGCCTTCTTCAGCCAGTTGACGTCGTGGGACTCGATCAGCGTGGCGGCGCTGGCCGGGCGGCAGGTGCCGGGTATCGAGGTGGGCACCGCCGTGGTTCAGACCTACCCCAGGCACCCGCTGGCGCTGGCCGTACAGGCGCTCACGGCGCGGGCGATCAGCGGGAACACCTTCACGCTCGGCCTCGGACCGAGTCATCGGCAGATCATCGAGGGCTCCTTCGGGCTGTCCTACGAGCGTCCGGCCCGGCACGTACGGGAGTACCTCACCGCGCTGATGCCGCTGCTGCGCGGCGAAGCGGTCGACTATCGCGGCCAGACACTGTCGGTCACCGGCCAGGTCGATGTGCCCGGTGCCGACGCGCCGCCCGTGCTGCTGGCGGCACTGGGCCCCACGATGCTGCGGATCGCTGGAGAGCTGGCCGACGGCACGGTCACCGTCTGGACGGGCGCCCAGGTCGTCGCCGAGCACATCGTGCCCCGCATCACCGAGGCCGCGCGAGCGGCGGGCCGCCCCTCGCCGCGCATCGTCGCCAGCGCCATGGTGGCGATCACGGACGACCCGGACGCGGTGCGGGGCGACATCGGCGCGAGGCTCGGTTTCGCCGGCGACTTCGCCAGCTACCGCTCCATGCTGGAACTCCAGGGCTTGTCAGGCGTCCACGAGACGGTCATCGCCGGAGACGAGCGCACCGTCGAGAAGGAGGTCGCCCGGTACGCGGACGCAGGCGTGACAGACTTCCTGGTGAGCCCGGTCGGCGACGCGCAGGAGCAAGCACGCACTCTCGCCTTCCTCCACCGGGGAGCGGAGGCCAGCTGAGGCGCAGCCCCTGCAGGATCCGGTACAGGGGCGGCCCACGCGTCGTCAAGGCCCGGACGCAGGGCCGCCCTGGTGGGGGGCCGGCGTGGTCAGTGCGCCAGCAGGTCGTCCAATTCGGCTGTGAAGAGCAGGGCGGGGTCGAATCTCATCCCGGTGAAATGGCCGGCGAGTTCCAGAGACAGGACGCCGTGCAGCCGGGTCCAGAAGGTCAGGGCCCGGCGGAGGGCCGCGGGCGGGGCGGGGTGGCCGTCCGCCCACTGCCGGTGGCCTTCGAGGTGCGTTTCGAACGGCGTGGCGGGGCTGTCCGAGGGCAGCGCGGTGCAGGCGTCGAGCAAGGTCGTCATGATCTCGGACGCGATCGCGGTGACGTCGTCGGGCGCGTGGTAGCCGGGGACGGGTGTGCCGTAGACGAGGAAGTACCGTTGAGGGTCGTCAAGCGCCCACCTGCGCAGCGCGTGGGCCAGCGCGGCGTGGTTCGGGCCGGGCCCGGAGGTCGCGCGGAAGGTGTCGGCCAGACTTCGGTACGCGTCCCTGATGAGCTCGGTGATCAGCTCGTCGCGGCTGGCGAAGTACCGGTAGAGCGCGGGTCCGCTCATGCCCATCTGCTTGGCGATCGCGTTGAGGGAGAGCGCGGACGGCCCGGCCGTGGCGATCTGCTCCCACGCGCGTTCCTTGATCTCCGCGCGCACCTGAGTGCGGTAGCGCTCGCGCGGGGTCTTCGTGCCCGTTTCCGCCATGGCCTGCCACCTTTCCGCACCTGTGCGGCTACATCTTCAAGATTTAGTTAGAGGCTATCACGAAACCTATTGACACTCCCCTTCTTGTCGCGTTACAACTTCTAACGAACGCAAAGGTCCATAACTCGATGCGTAACGCAGTGGAGGACGTCATGAAGACCGAGGGACTCGTCGAGGTCGTTATGCCGGGCAAGGTGGAGCCGGAAGGGCTGGAGATCCGGCACGGAGCCGTCCCCGCCGCCGGCCCGGGCCAGGTCGTGATCCGGATGGAGGCGACCGGAGTCTCCTTCGCCGAGCAGCAGATGCGCCGCGGCCGGTACTACGACCAGCCGGCGTTCCCGTTCGTGCCCGGCTACGACCTGGTCGGCACGGTGCTGGCGACCGGTGAGGGTGTCGAGCCCGGCCTGGTCGGCACCCGGGTGGCCGCGCTGGTCAAGGTCGGCGGCTGGGCCAGCCATGTGATCGTCGACGCGGCGGACGTGGTGGAGGTTCCCCAGGGGGTCGGCGCGGCGGAGGCGGAAACCGTGGTGGTCAATGGCATCACCGCCTGGCAGATGCTGCACCGCAAGGCACGGGTCCGCGCGGGGCAGGCCATTCTGGTGCACGGCGCCAACGGCGGCGTAGGCTCGGTTCTGGTCCAGCTGGCGCAGGCCGCGGGCGTGAAGGTGATCGGTACAGCGTCCGCGCGCCACCACGACGCCCTGCGCCAGCGCGGCGTCGTCCCGGTCGACTACCGCACCGAGGACGTCGCCGCGCGCGTCCGCGAGCTCGCCCCCGGTGGGGTGGACGCCGTCTTCGACCACGTCGGTGGCCGCAGCGTCGTCGACTCCTGGCGCCTGCTCGCGCCCGGCGGCACGCTCGTCTCCTACGGCAGCGCCTCCACCCGGGACGACGAGGGGTCCAAGCAGTGGCCCGTGCTCAAGCTGCTCGGCCGGGTGTGGCTGTGGAACGCGCTGCCCAACCGCCGCCGCGCCTACTTCTTCAACGTCTGGGCCGGGCGGGCCCTGAGCAAGAACCGGTTCCGCGCCCGGTTGCACGCCGACCTCACCCAGGTCTTCGCAGCCCTGCAGCGCGGTGACATCACCGCCCAGATCGCCGCCCAGCTGCCGCTCACCCACGTCGCCGACGCTGTGCGGCTGGCCGAATCCGGCACCATCGCAGGAAAGATCGTACTCAACCCGTAGTGCATCCCTTCCGCAGCCGCTGATCGCACGCTCTGCTCCCTTCCCTATCTGAAACGCGAGGAACTGCAATGACCACCACCCACACCACCACGAGGCGCCACCGGGCGCGGCTGCTCATCCCTGCGGCGATCGCTGCCCTGGCCTTCACCACCACGACTGCCGCCGCAGACACCTCGCCGACAACCGTGGCCGAGCAGACGGTCGCCGCCCAAGACCACCGGGGGGCCGCGAAGAAACCGAAGGCGATGCTCGACGCATGGCTCCGGCTCTGGAACGGCGATTTCGCTCAGGCACCGCGCATCATCTCTCCCGACTTCCGGGTCCACGCCGCCCTCCTCGACGGCGGCGACGGCAGCTCCATCCGCGGCGTCGACGGCCTGGTGGCCTGAATCTGACCGATCGCCGCGTAGCCGACCGGATGCCCCAGCGCGAGAGCCATAGCTAGGCGCCCGTCACCGCACGTTCCGCCGCCGTGATGGCGTTGCGGAACAGCATCGCGACCGTGGTGGGCCCCACGCCGCCCACGCGCGGCGTGATCGCGCCCGCCACGCTCTCGACCGACTCGTCCACATCCGGCAGCAGGCGGCGGCCCTCGTAGCGGACCCCGCCACCGACTACGACCGCGCCGGGCTTGACGTGCCCGGGTTGGATGATGCCAGGCACGCCCGCCGCGGCTATGAGGATGTCGGCTCGCTGGGTGTAGCGCGCCCAGTCGGGCACACCGGTGTGGACCACGGTGACGGCGGCGTTGGCGGTCGGGCGCTTCTGGCTGAGCAGCATGGCGAGGGGCCTTCCGAGGGTGGCGCCGCGTCCCAGGATGACGACCTCACGCCCGGACACCGGAATGTCGTAGTACGCGAGCAGGGCCTCGATGCCCGCGGGCGTGCAGGGCACAGGGCCGGGCATGCCGAGGGCCAGGCGGCCCATGTTGAGCGGGTGCATACCGTCGACGTCCTTATCCGGGTCCATGGCCTGCAGCGCGGCGTCGTAGTTGAGGTGCCCCGGCACCGGGTACTGCACCAGCAGCCCATGAACCGCCGGGTCGTCGTTGTAGGCGGCGATAGCGGCGTGCAGGTCGGCCTGGGTGGCGCTGGCGGGCAGGTGCGTGTGCGGCGAATCGAAGCCGAGCTCGGTGGCCTGACGCTGCTTGATACGGATATATCCGGTGCTGGCGTCATCGTCGCCGACGAGGATTGTGGCCAGAGACGGGGTGACGCCCTTTTCGGTGAGTACGGCGGCGCGGGCGGCTACGTCGTTCAGTACGCTCTCGGCGACCGGGCCGCCGGGCAGCATGCGTGTGCTGGACATACGTCTCCTCTTGGAGTGGTCGCCCAGGCGGTCGGCTTCCACGACGAGCTCCCCGATGGTCGATTCCATCCTTTTGCCGCCAGTCGCGCTCTCTCTAGGATGCCCGCATTCGAGGAAAACCGCGACGCAGGGAATCGGGGCTCCCCGGCGGCGAACAGCTCGGGAGCGTTGCCGCTGCCGTCCGCGAGGGTGCAGCGCAGAGAACCCTCGCCGGTTGGTGATGTAGCCGTCGTGGTGGGCCTGCGGGTCGGCCCGGTGGCACTGCTCGTGCTGGTCAGTGGGCCGACCTGCTGAGACTCACCTCCAGTTCAGCCGCTCGGCCAGCAGTGCCTGCTGGGCCGGATTCGCGGTCAGTGACAGCGCGCGCTCGTCGTAGGCCCTGGCATCCTCCGGGCGGCCCACGTCACGCAGCAGCTCAGCGCGGGTGGCGTGGAAAAGCGGATAGCGTTCCAAGTCCGCTTGGAGATCCTCGAGCTCCGTCAGCTCCATCAGCGCCTCCTCGGGGCCCTTGGCGTAGCGCAGGGCGATGGCCCGGTTCAACCGGGTGATGGGCGAAGGCGCCAGATACAGCAGCATGTCGTACAACACAAGGATCTGCGGCCAGTCGGTGTCGTCAAAGCGCTGTGCCTCGGCATGACAGGCCACGATCGCCGCCTGCACCTGGTAGGGCCCGGGCCGGTGATGAGCACGTGCCGCACGCATGAGCAGCGCGGTGGCCTGACCGATGGCCTCCCGGTCCCACAGGCTGCGGTCCTGGTCGGCCAGCAGTACCAGGTGATCGGCGCCGTCGAACCGGGCCAGACCTCGGGCCCGTTGCAGCCGGATCAGGGCCAGCAGGCCGGTCACTTCCGGCTCGTTCGGCATCGACCCGGCCAGCAGCGCCGCCAGCCACTCGGCGTCGTCGACCAGGTCGCGGGCCTGGGCGCGCTCGGCCGTACTGGACAGATAGCCCTCATTGAACAACAGATAGATGACCGCGAGCACACCGTCTAGCCGCTGCGGCAGGTCGTCGGCGGCAGGGATCCGGTAGGGGATCCCGGCTTGGGTGATCTTCCGTTTGGCGCGGGTCAGCCGCTGCGCCACCGTGGCTTCCGGTACCACGAAGGCGGCCGCGATCTGCGCGGTGCTCAGCCCGCACACTACGCGCAATGTCAGCGCGATCTGCGCGGCCCGCGACAGCGCGGGGTGGCAGCAGGTGAAGATCAGCTGTAGCCGGTCATCCGGTTGCGCCGGCGCCGGCCACTGCAATTGGGCCAGCTTGGCCCGGCGGTTCGACTCCCGCCGCAGCACGTCCAGGCCGCGCCGCCTGGCCACGGTGAAAAACCACGCTTCCGGCCGATCGGGGATGCCCTCGACCGGCCATCGGCGCAAAGCGGTCTCGATCGCGTCCTGCACCAGATCCTCGGCCGCGGAGAAGTCGCCCAGCAGCGACATCAGAGACGCGGCCAGCCGGCCCGCGTGCTCGCGCACCACACGGGCCAGCACCTCGCGGCTCACCTGCCCGGGCCCAGGTTCGGTCATGACGCCGGGCGGATCTCCACAATCGGGCACGCCGGCCAGGACCTGGCCATCTTCAGCGCCTCGTCCAGGTCGGCCACCTCGACCTCGGCGAACCCGCTGACCACCTCCTTGCCCTCCACGAACGGCCCGTCAGTGACAACCGGCTCCCCGCCGCGCTGCAGTCGCACGGTGGTCGCGGTGTGCACGGGCGCCAAGTGCGTGTGATGGGTGATCTTGTCGGAGTTCTCGGCGAACCAGCGGCCCACCGCCTCATACGCGGCGTCACGCTCCAGCTCCCCCATCGCCTCCAGTTCCTTGGCGAACTGCTCGGTCTCGACGAACATCAGCACGTACTTCACCCTAGGCCGCCTCCTTGCCTGCCGGTCTTGCCTGTCGTGGTTGTCTGTCGTCCTTCTACCCGGGGCCTCAGCTGGGCGGCAGCGTCGCGTACAGGTCGACGCCGTTGCCGTCCGGGTCCAGCACCGTGGCGTAGCGCATCCCCCAGAACGCCTCGAACGGCTCGGCCAGGCCGCGATAGCCGGCCTCGACCAACTCGCCGTACTTGGCGTCCACTTCGGCCGGGGCGCGGAACTCGAAGCACAGCATGGTGCGCGGCCCGCCGGTCGGCGCGATCCAGCCGGGAAGGAACGGCGTGCG
>JAOPYI010000252.1 GCA_025964675.1 Sphaerisporangium sp.
GGCCTGCCCAGCGTTCCACGTACGGGAACCCAGCAGCCGTGGGTGCCCACGAACCCTACGATCCCCAAGAATCCCACCCAGACCCGCAAGGCCGATCCCGTCGCCCTCCGCACCCTCGGCGACAACATCGACACCAACGCCGGGGCCAAGATGGAGGGCTCCCAGCAGAAGACCAGCCAGATCCACGTCGGTTTCCCGGGCTTCGGGGTGATCGGCCTCGGCATCTCCGGGGCGCACACCCAGGTACGCGACAGCGCCGCCAAGTATCTCCAGCAGGGGCGCGAGACCCTCACCCAGTGGAAACAATCGCTGCACACGTCGGCGAAGTACTGGTCAGAGGCCGAGGACGCCAGCACTCCCAAGACGAAGTGACGGAGACCCGTTCATGAGCTACGAGAACGGCACCATGCTCTACACCATAGGGCTGGCGGGAATCGGCACCTTCTCGGTGGTGAACCCACGGGGATGGCCGATCTTCCTGCTGGCCGGCGCCTCCGTCTCCAACCCCGGAGAGATGGACAAGGCGGCACGCGAGTGGAAGAGCGTCGCCGCCGACTTCGACGGTCTCGCCAACGAGCTCACCACCCTCGCCAACAGCGTGCCCGAGGACAAGTGGGCGGCGGAGGACCGCAAGGCGTTCGAGGCCGGCGTCGCGGCCTTCAAGACGGAGCTCAAGAAGAGCGGGGAGACGCACAACGGGGTCGGCGACAGCATGGACGGCCTGGCCGCGCTGTACTACGCCTTCGCGGTGATCGTGTGCGCCGTGGGGTCGATCCTCGCCGCCCTGATGGCCGTCGTGCTGGCCGCCATGGCGACCGGGATAGGTGCCGGGCCGGCCCAGGCGGCGGCCAGCACGATCGCCGCAGGTCTCCAGAAGGTCGTCGAACTGGCCCAGAGGAAGAAGCTGCTGGCTCTGGGCGTAGCGGGCGCGCTCTTCTACGCGGTGCAGATGTGGAACCAGGGCAAGCAGACGGATCTCCAGCAGAAGGGCATGAACTCCACGGGTGGCGGCTCCCCGATGTTCACCCAGGCCACGCTGACCCTCGGCAATCCCGGCCTGCCGGCGGTGCCCAAGGTCACCGGCGGCTAGGAGCCTCGCCTGAGCCGACGGGCTCTGCTCGGTACGTGCCCTCCGGCCCGCGGCGGCGGCCGGCGGGACGAGTGCCGGCGGCGGCGCCAGGTCACAGGTCGAGGCGGCGGCGGACCCGGTCCAGCTCGCCCATCACGTCCTCGAACACCCGGTTGTAGGTCGCCTCGGCCTCCTTGGCCGTGGCCATGGCCGCCTCCGGGTCGTTGATGAGCCTCATGGGGTTGTCCTCCTTGCCGAAGACCTCCTCCATGAGCTCGTCGGTCCTGGCCTGGAGGTCGCGCGCGGCCTCCTGGGTGACGGTCTTGATGAGGTCCGCCAGGTCCGCGGAGGCCATGCGCATCGCCCTCGGGTTGAGCTCCAATTCGCGCAGGCCCTCCCCGGCGTACTCCACGGTGACGAGCCTGTCCTTGTCCTCGGCCCGGCCCACCAGCTCGCCCATGCGCCGCTGCAGCTCTTCCATGCGGGCGAACTGCTGCTGCGCTCCGTTGAGCAGCTTGTCCAGATCGATGTTCGCGAAGTCGCCGAACTCGGTCACGTGATCTTCACCCTCCGTCGCCCTGCGGCAAAGCCGACATCGAGGAACCATACAACCGCGACTCCTGCGGCGGGCACTGAGCATGAAGGCCGCTCATCCGGCGTCTTTCCGATCATCTACAACAAGATGAATAAAGGCGGCAGAGAGGTCGTTCAGCTCGAATGGCCTGGTAAGACATGCATCGGGATATCGATCACGGAGGCGGCATGGGGCAGGACAGGTACGTCACCTCGGCGGCCATCGAGAGCATCATCAAGGAGATCAACGAGGACGTGATCCCCGCCGTCAAGGAGTGGCGTGACCTGGTGGACACCACCGTGGTCGGCTTTCCCGGGTGGGGGGCGATCGGCGAGCTTCTGATCGGCCTGCGATACCGGAACATGCAGGACGACGTGCGAGAGAAATTCGACGAGGCCGTTTCCGTGCTGTCGGTCTGGAACCACCAGCTCGACACGGCCAGGCGCAACTGGCGTACCGCCGAAGAACAGTCCACCGCCGTCTACGCGTAGAGAGCCTGAACCATGCCGCTTGGGCCGTACGGGCCTTCTCTGACGACCGCCGGGGGCAGCGCGGCGTCGGTACTCAACGACCTGCGCAAGGCCGCCATGCTTTCCCGCCCGCTCACGGTGGGCGTCGCGATGGCCGCCACCGCCATCGCCAACGTCCCGGGCATGGCGGACGCGTACAACAACTGGGAGTCCCTTCACTCCCGCCTCGACACGGCGAACAAGAGCTTCGTCCGCAACCTGGGCGACAAGGGCAAGGACGGCTGGGTCGCGGCCGACCACGACGCGTTCGTCGACGCGGTCGAGCGCTACCAGGAGGCCCTGGAGACGCTGCGGGGGTACGTCAAGAACATCGCCGGCATCGTCGACGAGCTCGGTGACGCGTACCGCGCGTACTGGCTGGCCCTGGCCAGGGTCTCGGTGGCGCTGCTCTCCGGTGTCGCCATCGCCGCCGCGATGCTCACGACGCCCTATGCCGCCGCCGGGTACGCCCGGCTGCAAGCCCTCGGGTTCATGGCCAACAGCGTCATCGCGGCCGCGACCGGCATGCTCGGAAGGGTCGTTTCGGCTGTGGCGGGCGGCATGTCGATCTACTTCGCCGGCAAGGCCTTCGTGCAGATGTACAACCTGCAGCCCACCGGTGACGCCAAGGTCGACTTCAAGAAGGCGGTGATCGACACCAAGGGCCTGCCACCGTTCCAGGAGCCTCCGGCGCCGCAGCGCGGAGGTCCCGCGCTTCTGCCGCCGTCCGCCGGCTTCGAATGGCGCGAGCCCCAGCGCAGGCGGCCCGAGCCGTACCACCCGTGAATCGCCGACGCACAGCAGAGGAGCGGCTCGCGTGTTCGATCCCGAGAACTTCCAGCTCGAGGACTTCGAGCGGGTCGCCCAGCAGAGCAAGGAGGCCGTCCAGCGCCTCAGTGGGGTCTTGGACGAGCTCGGGGCCGTCACCGGTGAGGGCGCGGCGGCCGGCGATCTGGTCGGCGCCACCGTGGACGGCGGCGGGCAGATCCGGGAGGTCACGCTAGACCCACGGGCCATGCGCCTGGACAGCCGTTCCATCGCCGAGGCCGTGACCGAGGCCGTACGGGCCGCGCAGCACGACGCCCAGCGCAAGAACGAGGAACTGCTGCGCGCGGCCATGGGCGGGGAGGCACCTCCGCTGGACATGGCCGGCATCCAGTCCTGGCTCGAAGACGCCGCCCGCTCCCTGACCGACCCCTGGCCCCCGAGCGCACCCCAGTAGAACCCGGGGGGACGGCTATCCGGCCAGCCCGCGCACCCAGGCGTACACGTCGAGCACTCCAAGGGCCAGGGGGAACAGCGCGACGATCAGTGCGAACTCCACCATGTCGCCCGCCCGGCCCCAGAACGGCGTCGGATGCCGCTGGGGGAGGAAAAGGCCCATCCCCGCACCCACCGCCGCGATCCCGAGCAGTGCCGGGGTGGCGAGCAGGGCGGCGAGCGGGCTCGACAGGGACACGGACACCAGGAACGCGACCAGCCCCGCGACCCCGGCGGTGAGAAGCCACACGCGCTGCGCCACCCCGAGGAAGACGCGGGCGCGCATCATCAGCGCCAAGGCCAGCACGATCTCCATGGCCCTGCCGGTCCAGCCCGCCGCGCCCAGCAGGAGAAGCTCGGCGCCGAGGGCGACCAGCGCGGCTCCGGCGGCGAGGCCGGTGGCGTACCGCTCAGCCTCGACGGCGCGCCTCTTCACGTCCGGCCCGTCGAGCTCCTGGGTGTCGCCGCGGAGCTCCTCGGCGTTCCTCGGAGCGGCCGGGAGCGGCAGCCGGGCGAGCCGGAACGACAGCGTCGGGATGAGCGGCGTGCAGGAAAGGACGACCGCGACCACCAGCGCCGCGACGCCGGACGGGATGGCGTTCCAGACCATCACGATCGCCGCGCCGGCCGCGCCGGCCATCGAGGCCAGCATGACGCCGAAGAAGTTCGGCAGGCCTTCGGCGACGACCCATCCCGCGACGGTGGCAACGAGCGCGGTCATGGCGAAGCCGGCCAGCAGGTTGGGCGCTCCGAACCACAGCAGGCCCACGTTCTTCGCGGGCGCCAGTAGCCCGGCCAGGAAGGCGTACGGCAGGGCCGTGTACCCGATGACGGCTCCAGCGGCGGCGTCCCCGAGGGCGCGGGACAGCGCGGCGCCGGCGCCGACCAGTACCAGCGCGAACGCGCCCGCGACGATCGTGGCGAGCGTCCATGGCGGCCCGGCCACGGTGAGCGCCAGGGCGCCCGCGACCAGGAACGCCGCCGCCGCGCCGAGGCCTGCCGACCGCGTGTGCCTGGGCTGCCAGCGGCCGGATCTCTCCTTGATCCCCGTGGCGATGGTGTCGGCCACGTCGTCGAAGACGGCCTCGGGCAGCTCGGAGGGGCGCGGCAGGAGGTAGAGGACCTCTCCGTCGCGTATGCCGAGGGTGGTCATGCTGGCGTCCAGGCCGAGGGCACGGCCCCCGATCCGTTGCAGCACCCATCCGGTCGTCGTCAGCACGGTGTCGTCGCCGTGCTCGCCTGCGGCGGCCAGCAGGTTCGGCAGTACGTGCGCGAGCGGCAGATCGGACGGGACGGCGAGGTCGATCCGCTTGCGCGGGGTCACGATCGTGACCCTGCTCATGGCTATCGCGGATCCCGGTGCCCGGAGGACCGCGGCCTTGGGCGAGCCGTTCACCATGTCCAGCGCGGCTACAGGCCCGCCGGGGCCTCCCGGCCCGCGCATGGGAGGGTTCAGCGTCACGCCGACTCCATAGACATCACGCGAATACCGTATCGGGGTGACATGGCGGACATATGCATCTTTCTGGGAGACTCAGCGTTTCCCGGGGACTCAACCGGGCGAGTGATCGAGGTTCGCTACGGTTAGCCGATCGGTACGTCCGGAACCACGTCGGTACGCGGGTTCTGGAGACAGGCCCCCTCAACATGGAGCGACGTGGGCATAGTCGTTGTCCGGCGACCCGAGCGCCGGCCGCCTCCGGCACCACCGCGCGGGGAGATCCTCCTGGAGTCGCCGCCGGAGGTCCCCGAGACCACCTCCGGAGGTTTCACGCAGGTCCTGACCTTCATGCCCATGGTGGCGGGCGGGGCGGCGATGGCCCTGATGTTCACGGCGGGCGGCGGTGGCAACCCCATCATGTACGTCGCCAGCGGCATGTTCGCCCTCTCCATGGTGGGCATGAGCCTGAGCCAGCTCGGCCGGGCCTCCGGAGAGCGCAAGCTGCGGCTCAACGGCCTGCGGCGCGACTACTTCCGCTATCTGTCCCAGACCCGCAAGAAGGTGCGCAGGGCGGCCCGCCGGCAGCGTGAGGCCCTCCACTGGAACGGCCCCGACCCCGACTCGCTGTGGTCGGTCGTCATGGGTCCCCGCCTGTGGGAACGCCGGCCCCGTGACGGCGACTTCGCCACGGTGCGAGTGGGTACGGGCACCCAGCGGCTCGCCGTGCAGCTCATCCCGCCCGACTCCAAGCCGGTCGAAGACCTCGACGCCATGTCGGCAGGGGCGCTGCGCCGCTTCGTCCGCGCGCATTCGAGCGTGGAAGACCTGCCCATCGCCATGGCGCTCCACTCCTTCGCGCGCATCCTGCCCACGGGGGACCCGGGGACCGTCCGCGACCTCGTACGGGCGCTGGTCGGGCAGCTCGCGGTGTTCCACTCCCCGGACGACATGCGGGTGGCGGTGTGCGCCAGCAAGGAATGGATGGCCCAGTGGGAGTGGGTCAAGTGGCTACCGCACGCCCTGCACCCGGAGGAGACCGACGCCGCCGGCCCCGTACGCCTCATGGCCGACGACCTTCGCGACCTCGACCGGCTGCTCGGCGGCGAGCTGAAGGACCGGGGCAGGTTCAGGCCCGGCGCCTCCCTTGAGTCCCTGCCGTACCACGTGGTGATCGTCGACGGCGGGTACGTCCCGCAGGACTCCCAGCTCGGCGCGGACGCCATCCAGGGCGTCACCATCATCGACCTCGGCGGCTTCACGTCGGCCACCGAGGAAGGCATCACGCTCCGGCTCGAGGTGCTGCAGGACCGGTTCAACCGGGTCCAGCTCGACCACGCGGGCAAGGAGATCGTCACCGGCCTCGGCCGGCCGGACCGGCTGTCGTTCCTGCAGGCCGACGGGCTGGCCCGGCAGCTCGCGCCATTGCGCGCCTCCACGGCCAAGAGCGGCGACGGCCAGGACGTCCTCGCCGCCAACATGACGCTCACCGACCTGCTCGGTGTGGCCGACCCGCGGCATCTGGACATCCCGGCGCTGTGGCGGCCCCGTGCGCCGCGTAACCGCATGCGGGTGCCGATCGGGCTCGGCGGCGACGGCCGGATGGTCGAGCTGGACATCAAGGAGTCCGCCCAGGGCGGCATGGGGCCCCACGGCCTCATCATCGGCGCCACCGGCTCCGGCAAGAGCGAGCTGGTACGCACCCTCGTGCTCGGGCTGGCCACCACCCACTCGTCCGAGATCCTCAACTTCGTGCTCGTCGACTTCAAGGGCGGCGCGACCTTCATCGGCATGGACAAGCTGCCGCACACCTCGGCGATGATCACGAACCTTGCCGACGAACTGCCGCTGGTCGACCGGATGCAGGACTCCATCAACGGTGAGCTGATCCGCCGCCAGGAACTGTTGCGTGCCAGCGGTTACGCCTCGCTCTTCGACTACGAGAAGGCCCGCGCGAACGGCGAGCAGCTCGCGCCGTTCCCGATCCTGTTCGTCATCGTCGACGAGTTCTCCGAGCTGCTCGGCAGCAAGGCCGAGTTCATGGACCTGTTCGTCTCGATCGGACGGCTCGGCCGCAGCCTGGGCGTGCACCTGCTGCTCGCGTCCCAGCGGCTCGACGAAGGCCGGATCCACCGCGTCGAAGGACACCTTTCCTACCGCATCGCGCTGCGCACGTTCTCGTCGATGGAGTCCCGCAGTGTCATCGGTGTCGCGAAGGCATACGAGCTGCCTTCTGAGCCCGGTAACGGTTATCTCAAGCTCGATACCACGAACCTGTTGCGCTTCAAGGGTGCTTACGTCTCCGGCCCGTGTGCCACGGTCGCCCCGGACAGCCACTCGGGTGGCGAGGTGGTGGCTGTCCAGGAGGTCGTCCCGTTCGTCACGCACGCCCACCCGAGCCTGCACGAGCTGCTCCCCGCGCCGGTCGAAGCGGAAAAGCCCGAGAAGCAGCCGGACCCGGCCACCCCCAACGAAAAGGTGCCGAGCCTGGCGGACGTGCTCATCGAGCGCCTCGCCGGTTCCGGCCCGCCCGCGCGCCAGGTCTGGCTGCCGCCGCTGGCCGAGTCGCCCAGCCTCGACACCCTGCTTCCCAGCGTCCTGCCCGACCCGGTCCGCGGCATGACCGTCGAGGACCAGAGCGAACTCGGCCGCCTGCGCGTGCCGATCGGCATGGTCGACCGGCCCTACGAGCAGGTCCGTGAACTGCTGGTCGCCGACCTTTCCGGCGCGGACGGTCACGTCGCCGTCGTCGGCGCGCCGCAGACGGGGAAGTCGACCATGCTGCGGACGCTGATGCTTTCAC
>JAOPYI010000280.1 GCA_025964675.1 Sphaerisporangium sp.
CGGCCCGAAGGATGGAGCGGTGAGGGTGACGAACAGGCAGGGGTGAGCGGTGACGGTGTCGGGGACTCCCTTGCCACCGACCAGGCCCGCGCGAATGAGCTGGTAGGTGTCAGCGCGGTAGACCTCGGCACATGCCGGGCAGCGCGACGCACGCCGAGTCTTGCACGGGAGACGAAGCACACCGTCGGGTTCAACGGCGGTGGTGTAGCTGTGCAGGAGCCGGCCGTTGGCGCGATCGACGTGTAGCACACGCCCCCGCATGTGGATGGGCTGACGGCAGCCGCCAGTGGCGCGGAGCTGAGCGGCCCACCGGGAGTACTTTGGATCGCTTAGCCGAGCGATCATGCCTGCGATCGCGTGCGGATTGGGGTGTGTTGTGGGCAAGATGGTCTCCTCCTTTCACTCGTTCGGGTGAGGGGATGGCCCCCGACCTGGCAGGCGTCTTGGCGGATGTACGGCCAGGCCGGGGGCGCCGACGTCTCAGCAGAAGCCGAGGCCGTCGCAGAGTTCGCAGGTGTCGCCGTAGCTGACGACTCCGGTGCCGCCACAGCGGCAGCACCGCCACCGGTGAGGCGGGATCGTCAGCGGCGGTTCCTGCTCGGTGTCATGCGTGGTAATCAGGTCAGGCCGCATTCGTGCACTCTGGGACGACGCAGCCGTAGTAACTGCTATCGGCCTCGTATTGGGCACGCCAGGCGGCGAGGATCGCGATTGCCTCGTAGGTGACCGGGCCGAAGTCAATTCCGGTCCTGTACTGGCCGTACGACACGTCTTCGGGGTCGATCGAGGAGCCGAGGCGGAGTGCGATCTGGTCGATCTCGGCGGTCATCTCCGCATCGATGGTCCGGTCGGGGAAGTAGAGCGCGGTCACGCCCTGGCGGGGAACGGGGATCTCGGGGTTGGCCTCCAGGAAAGTGGCCAAGTCCTTGAGCCCAGCGATCACGGCGTCACGGCTGTCGATGTCGGTCATGGTTCTTCTCCTTTCGTCAGACGGGTTCGGCGGATGCCCGCAGGGTGCGGAGCAGGTCGGAAGCAAGCTGGTTGGACACGCCGAGGCGGGCGCGCAGGGTGTCGCGACTGATCGGTTTGCCTTGGCTGAGGTGGTACTCCTCAGCCACGCGCCTGGCGTAGTTGACGAGTTCGGAGGACGGGCCGTCCTGAGCGTCCTTGCCGTCCTGGACGACAGGAACGAGCGTGGGCTTCGGGACCGGCACGGAGGACGGAGCCGGGGACGGCTCAGGGCGGGGAGCCGAGGCGCGACGTTCCAGCATGGAGACCGCGATCAGGAACGCACCGGCGGGAGTGGCGGCGGTGATCCAGCCCCAGGCTGTCGGATCGGCCTGGTTGAGGTTGGCGGCCAGGGACAGGACGATCCCGGCGACGAGGACGAGAGTCGGCCAAGAGGCAAGGCCGTCCCGGACGCGTCCCGTCTTCTTGTCCCGCTGGCGTTCGCGAGCGGCCATGACGCAGGTGAGGTCGACGCACACGGCTACCGCCCACGCCATCCAGCCGGACTGTCCGTGCTCGGTGGCCGTGTCGCGGATGTGGGTGAACGACCCGGCACCCGCAATGGCGGCCAAGACCAGGATCGGCCCGGAGTCCAGAAGCCAGCAGGCAAGGCGTCGCATCGTGTCCCCCTTTCATAGATCAGACGTTGAGGAGTTCGTCCAGGTCGGACTCATTCGTCTCCGACGCACGGATGCCCGCCGTTATCTCGGCCCAGCACGGGGCGAGGTCGGCGTACATCCGCGCAGCCTGTTCGGCGGCTTGCTCGGAGACGTGGAAGGAGCGCGCCCGGTACCACTGGCCGTCCTGAGAGGCCACGATTGCGACGCCCGGTGTCTCGGCGGCGATCGCACGTGCGGAGACCAGGGCCGCCGGGTCGAGGTCGCCGAGGGTCATGGTCGCTGTCTCCGGATCGTTGACCCGGTGGCAGATCCGGCCGGAACACTGGGCACGGAGCGCGGTGACGCCGGGACCGAGGTCAGAGCCGATCCGCTGGCCGCAGCAGAACAAGTAGATGCCGAAGGCCGGTCCTAGCTGGGCCACCCGAAGCAGCGCTGTGGAGGTCTTGGCGATCTCGTCTTTCTCGGACCGGTCCGCCATCAGATACAGCTCGGCAAGCTCGTCGACCAGGACCACGACGGGCACCGGACGTACCGCAGAGGGAAGTTGCCAGATGTTGCGGGCGCCCGCCGTACGGCACAGGCCCATCCGGTCGAGCATCAGCGTCACCAGATCATCGAGCAGGCCGACCGACTCGGCGCGGGTGGTCGCCAGCGCCGAGAGGCGGCAGGCGTAAGGGGTGAACTCGACTCCGCCCTTGAGGTCGAAGCCGACCATCGCGACCGGCTGCGGAGCCAGTCCGACGATGAGGACGTTGGCGAGATTGGACTTGCCGGACTGCGTAGCCCCGGCGTTCAGCCAATGCGGGACGGTCCGGAAGTCGATCACCCAGGGTTTGCCAGTCTCCAGGCGGCCCACGGTGACCTTGAGCAGCTCGTCGGATGGCGGCAGCCGGTCGACCCGGATCAGGGGATCCCGCATGGTCGCGGCCAGGACGACCCGTCCGGGACGAGGGGACGAGACCCGGACGGCATGCACACCCCAGGAGTGCGCGAGCCGTTCGGCCGCCTGGGCGTAGTCGTCCGGTATCTGTCCTTCCAACAGGTGAAGCGTGACACGCCAGCCGTGCCGGGTTGGCCGGGGCAGCCACATCCACGGCTTGGTGTCGACCGCGACTCGGCGGAAGCGCCGTCGTACCTTCACCGTGCCGGTGGAGACCAGCGCGCCGGGGGTGAGGGTGAACCACCAGCGCGCCCGCTTCTTGGTCAGGCTGCAGCCGAGGGCGACCTTGCGCCAAGTAGCCCGGACGGTGATTGCGGTAAGCGAGTAGCCGACCACCAGCCAGAAGGACTGGAAGTGGAAGCGCCGCCAGCTCCAGAGGATGACCGTCGCGCAGGCCAAGGGGAAGATCAGCAGCCGCAAGGAGTCAGACAAGGTCGCCTCCTCCCGGGCTGCCGGAGATGGGGACGATCGAGGCGGCCTTGTAGCTGATCCCCCAGCGGGATGCGCCGTTCTGCGGGATCTCCCAGACGTAGCCGATCATGCCGGTGGGGACGACGTCCTGACCGGGCGTGATCGGGGGTTCTCCGGAGGTTCCGACCTTGACCAGTTCGATCCGGCCGAAGTCGTCTTCGGCGAGCAGGACGGCCTCATATATCGTGTTGCCTTCCTTGTCGACCTTGATCTGGCCGGTGTCCTGGTTGAGCAGGCGGGGACGCGGGGCTTTGACGCAGGTGAAGCGGAGCCGGTGGGTGTCGACGGGGATCGGGATGTTGCGCATGGATAAACCTCCTTGTGCCTCTCGGTCAACATAGTCAGCCTAGTTGACCTGGTTGTCAATGTTCTCGTGGTTGGCTTGGTCGCGTGTCTGTGCTGAACTAGAGGGCACCGGCGACAGAAGAGGACGGATGGTCAAGAACACGGGGCGACCCGGCTACCTGCAGATCGCCGACGACCTGCGAGAGCAGATCCGGCGCGGGACTCTCGCGCCCGGTGATCCGCTGCCGTCCACGACGCAACTCGCGGCCGAGTACGACGCCTCGTTGAGCGTGGTAAAGCTGGCCGTCGGGGTTCTACGGAACGAAGGGCTGGTCATCGGCCAGCAGGGCAAGGGCGTCTTCGTCCGCGAGGACGGGGCCCCGCCGTCCAACGAGCTCACCGAGATCCGAGCCACGCTGCGCGACCTCTCGGAGCGACTCGCACAGGTCGAGTCGACGTTGGCCGAACGCCAGTAGCACCGTCACCCCCGGACGTGGCAGCCGGTGACCCGCCGGGCCAGGCCCGCCGCGCGGCTCGGCGGCACATCGGCCAGGCGCATCCGCCGGTCCTCCTGGTGCATTCCGACCAGGACGAACACGTAGCCGACGAGTACGGCCGCGCCCAGGGCGATGCCGACGATCAGCGGGATCGTGGTCACGTCCAGATCACCCCTGCCTCCGCGATGCCGTGCGGGCGGTTGGCCGGACGCCGGGTCTCCCCGCGCCGCTTGGTTTTCTTGCGCTTGGCCGCCTGATGCCGGAACCAGCGGTCGCGGGCACGGCACTTGCGGCAGAGGAACTGTCCCTCCTCCAGGGCCGCGCCGCACTCGCAGGCGGGGGTCTCGTCGATCGGCCGGATGTAGTTGATCACTGTGTCTCTCCTCTCGGTCGCTATCCGTGTTGCCTTGCGATATCGAGAGTGCTTCGAAGAGGTAGGACGTGATCACTACAGGACGGGACATGTTCAGGACGTCCGGTCTACGATTGCCAGGTCCCCAGACGTCCCTTCTTCCGGCAGGTGAGATGGCGAACGAGCGGTTGCGCGCGGCCCTTCTCGAACACGGCACCACGATTGACGCACTGGCCGAGGCCATAGAGGTGGATGCCAAGACGGTGGAGCGTTGGATCACCCAGGGCCGCACACCGTATCGAAAGCACCGATTCGCTGTCGCGAAGCTCCTCAAAGTGGACGAGGCGTACCTCTGGCCAGACGCGCTGACGCCCCAGCAGGCGGCGGCCGTGTCGGAGAGCGAGATCGTCACCGTCTATCCGCACCGCTGGGCCGTCCCCCGGGACGCCTGGGGACGTCTATTCTCGGCGGCCGAGCGGGAGATCGGGGTGCTGGTCTACAGCGGCACGTTCATCTCCCAGGACACCGGCATCATGCGCATGTTCGCCGACAAGGCGAGGACAGGTGTACGGGTGCGAATCTTGCTCGGAGACCCGGACTCCCCCGAGGTCGCTCAACGTGGCCAGGACGAAGGCATTGGCGGAGGCATGGAGGCCCAGATCAGGATGTCGCTCGTGCTTTACCGGTCGCTGCGGCAGCTCGAAGGCGTGGAGGTCCGGCTCCACCGCACGATCCTGTACAACTCCATCTACCGTGGGGACGATCAGCTTCTTGCCAACACGCACGTGTACGGCATGCACGCTGCCAACGCGCCGGTCATGCATCTGCGCAAGGTTTTGGGCGGTGGCATGGTGTCGACCTACACCGACAGTTTCGAGGCCGTCTGGGACGGCGCGACGCCGGTAGAGTCCTGACCCAAGGCCCGCCGGCTGGACTTCTATGACGATCCCGAGGCCCCCTCGCCCAACAGCCTCGTCCCCTCCGTGAACGTCGTGGTCACCAACGACGCCGGAGACATCCTGATGATCCACCGCACTGACAACGACAACTGGGCCGTCCCCGGAGGAGCCATAGACCTGGGCGAGTCCCTGCCGGAGGCGGCGATCCGGGAAACGCTGGAGGAGACCGGGATCACTTGCGAGATCACCGGCCTGGTCGGCACCTACACCGACCCCAAGCACGTGATCCTCTACACCTCCAACGATGAGACCCGCCAAGAGTTCTCCATCGTGCTGCACGGTCGCCCGGTCGCCGGCGAGCCGACGCCGAGCGACGAGTCGCGCGAAGTCCGGTGGGTGCCTCGTGACGAGGTCGAATCGCTGCCGATGGACCAATCGATGCGGTTGCGGATCGGGCACTTCCTCGGCGATACGGCGCTGCCGTACATCGGGTAGTGCGCCGTTGCCGAGAGCTACAACTCAGGTCCCAGCCATCGCCTGCTTCAGGTCATGCGACAAGTGACGAGTGACAACCAGCCTGAACAGCGGTGGTCAGAGGGGGTGGAGCACGAAAGCGCCGAGCTGCCGGGCGATCTCGAAGGCGAGGACGCCGCCAAACGACCACCCGTCCAGCCGGTACGGCTCGTGCGGCTGCCCTTGGCGGATCACCCCGACATACCGCCGCGCCCCGCTCCCCAACCCAGACGTGAGAACGCCAGAACCGCCCAGCCCGAGACCCCCAGAACCGCCCAGCCCGAACTTGATACCCTCGGAATCGCCCAGCCGCTCCAGCTCGAACACCGGGATGTCGGCTCCCAGCCGCTCCGCCAAGAGCGAGTAGACCCCGGTCGTCCCCCATCTGAGAGGCGGGGAAGACTATTCCTGCCGCAGCACTGCCTGTACGGCCCGCACGGCCGAGGTGATGCACGGGGTCGCGTTGGCGATCGACCGGCTGACCAGATGCTCGGGGCCGTACCGCGAATGAATCTCCGCTAGTCGATCGAGCACCTCCAGAGGCAGGCCATCCGGGCTGGTGGTCATGTCGCAGTAGGTCAGCGCCTCCACCAGCTCGGGACTTTCCTGGTCGAATTCCTCGTTCAGCGCGTTGAGCAGGCCGCGCTCTGTCGCCTCGTAGACCGCGCAGGAGTGGTGAGCGACCAGCCGGGTGAGATTGTCGTCGGCCTGGTGGACGTCGCGCAGATAGCGGGCGCCGTCGAGGGGGTGGAATCCGGTGTCGACCAGCTCGGGCGAGTAGCCGATGTCATGCAACCAGGCCGACGAGGTGAGCAGATCGGACTCCTCCCCCAGGATCGGCGCCAGCGTCTCAGCACATGCGGCCACCCCTTGCGTGTGCGCCCATCGGCGCGGCAGCGGCTTAGCAAGGAGTTGTTTGGCCAGGTCACGCGCCCACTCAGCTTGTCCCATGAGGTTCACGATAGACGCCGGCCCCTGGAGCAGATCCAGAGTCGCGGGCGAGACGTCCCAGGACGTCTCAATTCTCGAGAGGCCGGACGAACCGCCCCTTGCCATGTTCTGTCGTGATCAGTCCCTCGCGTTCCAACTCCGCGAGAGCGTGGCGGACGGTGTTACGCGATGCTTCATACTGCCGCCGTAGCGCGTACTCGCTGGGCAATGCCGTTTCGACGGTGAGGGTTCCTGCTTGGATCTGCTCGCGAAGTGCGCCCGCGATTTCCTGATAGCGGTACGTCACCTCCGATTGCGCGTCCATGCTTTTCACCACGCGCCCCTTACCAGGCAACGTGACGATCAGGCTTTCCTCCTCCAGAACGGCCAGGCTCCGCCGCACGGTAGTCCTGGCCACGTGGAACTGCTGTGCCAGAGTCGACTCAGACGGCAGGAGGCTCCCCGCCGGGTAGTTGCCTGCCGCAATCTGGCCGCGGAGCCGGTTG
>JAOPYI010000289.1 GCA_025964675.1 Sphaerisporangium sp.
CCGAAGTTCTTCCACGCGCGCAGGAACGTCTCCTGCACCAGATCCTCCGACTCGTCGAACGAGCCCAGCATCCGGTAGCAGTGCACCCGCAACTCCGTCCGATGACGCTCTACGAGCGCCGCGAACGCGGACTCGTCGCCCGCCCGCGCGGCGGCCACGACCACATCGTCGTCACCCGTGCCCAACTACGACCCTCCGTCCGTACCCCGGCCACAAGTTGGCCCGTGGCAAAGCACGCTACGACAGATATGACGGAGTCGTAGAAGAGGTCCGGGCGGATGCCGCCACAGCAGCACGAAAAGGACCCGCAGAAATCAGCGGGGAGCCCGTCACCGTGCGAGCCCGCACGGCGGGCTCAATCCAGGATCGGGAGACGGTAAAGATCTGAAATGTAGGGACCTCCCTACTGTGGTCCGCAGGGCGCGCGCGACAGGCTTGGCGCATGACATCGCCGATCCTCGAACACGCGGACAGTGTCTGGCGAGGGGCGGTGACCCCGCAGGAGGTGCCGCTGCGGGACCTGCGCTCGAGGGGGGTGCAGGAGGTGGCCGAAGGCGTGGTCATGTGGCCCGGGTTCGGAAACGTCTACGGCATCCGGGGCGATGGCGGCCTGGCTCTGTTCGACACCGGCAACAACGTGGACGCGCAGAACATGCACGCGGCCATCAGAGCCTGGTCGGACGAGCCAGTCCGCTACGCGATCTTCTCTCACGGCCACTTCGACCACGTCGCGGGCATGGCACCCTTCGACGCCGAGGACGGCCCGCGCCCGAGCGTCATCGCGCACGAGAACGTCGCCGCCCGGTTCACCCGGTACGCCAGGACGGCCGGCTACAACACGGTGATCAACCAGCGGCAGTTCGGCTTCGTCCGGATGACCTGGCCGACGGCCTACCGGCAACCCGACCTCACCTACCGCGACCAGATGCGGGTGTCCCTCGGTGACGTGACCTTCGCGATGCGGCACGCCCGCGGCGAGACCGACGACGCCACCTGGGCCTTCCTGCCCGAGCGCGGGGTGCTGCTGACCGGCGACCTGTTCATCTGGGTGACCCCGAACGCCGGCAACCCGCAGAAGGCCCAGCGGTATCCCGACGAGTGGGCCATGGCGCTGCGGAAGATGGCGGCCATGGACGCCGAGGTGCTGCTTCCCGGCCACGGGCTGCCCATCGCCGGAGCCGGCAGGGTGCGGCAGGCGCTGACCGACACGGCGGACTACCTGGACAGCCTGGTCGAGCAGACGCTGGAGATGATGAATGCCGGCGCCCGCCTCGATGAGATCATCCATGCCGTGAGACCCCCGGAGGCGCTGGCTCACAGGCCGTACCTCCAGCCCCACTACGACGAGCCGGAGTTCGTCGTGCGCAACATCTGGCGGCTCTACGGCGGCTGGCACGACGGCAACCCCGCCCATCTGAAACCGGCGCCCGACGAGGTTCTCGCCACGGCTCTGGCCGACCTCGCCGGAGGCGCTCCGGCACTCGCCGCGCGTGCCGCGACGGCGGCGGCCGAAGGGGACCTCCGGCTCGCGTGCCAGCTCGCCGAGCTCGCCACGCAGGCCGACCCGAACGACCACAAGGTCCACGAGATCCGGGCGCGCGTCTACACGCTACGGGTGCAGCAGGAGACGTCCACCATGTCGCGCGGCGTCTACACCTGGGCCGCCGCGGAGTCCCGGAGCGTGACCACCCGCAAGGACCTGCTCGACGTCTACCACGAGATCGCGGGCGGCCACATGTGGTGGGTGCCCCCACCCCACGCGGCCGCCCCGCACGATCCGGACGGACCGTCTTGAACATGCCGAAGAACAGGAGCGGCGAAGATCACCGTCACGCGCCGCTCATCGCGCGGGTGCGGCCCTGCGGACGAGCCGGACGAGCAGATCCTCCAGCTCGGCGGCGGGATCGGCGGCCAGCCCCGCGTGCACGGGGCCGGTCCGTACGATCGTGCTCCGGGGCGCGGTGAGCCAGCGGAACCGGCTGCCGAGCGACTCGGCGCGCAGCGGCCCCGAGTCGTCGGTGCAGGCCCGCTCGTAGGCGGCGAGCGCCTGCCTGACGCCCTCGACGTCCACGCCGTCGTCCAGCGCGCGCAGCCGGGCCTCGTCCAGCTCGGCACGGGCGCACAGGTAGTCACACGGCTGCGAGTAGACGATCACGCCGGCGTTGATCAGCTCACCCCTGACGACGCACGGCACGACCTGGATCACCGCGTACTCGTAGATGAGCAGATCGGTCATCGCGCCACCGCCGGGAGCCAGGCGCGCGGGCCGTGGGCGCGGACGAGCAGGTGATCTACATACGCCTCGCGCACGGCTCGCGCGTCCTCGAAGCCCGGCTCGCCGTCCAGCCACTCGTCGGGTACGAGCCCCACGACCGTGCGGAGCAGATCCTCGGTGATCAGGCCGGGCAGCTCGGCGTCGGCCTCCTCGATCCGGGTCGCGAACGGCGCGAGAACGTGCTCTCTGGCGTCGAAGGCGCGCTGGGGGTCGGCCGTGCGCCAGTTGTGGTGGAACCACAGGGCTGCGCCGTGGTCGATCAGCCAGATGTCGCCGTGCCAGACCAGAAGGTTCGGGTTGCGCCAGCTCCGGTCCACGTTGTGGATGAGCGCGTCGAACCAGAGCACCCGGGAGGCGAAGCCCGCGTCGGGCGTCCACGCCAGCGGGTCGAAGCCGAGCGCGCCCGGGAGGAAGTCCACCCCGAGGTTGTGACCCTCGCTGGCGTTGAGGAGGTCCTGGATCTCCTGGTCGGGCTCCCTGGCCCCGATCTGCGGGTCCAGGTCGACGATCCTCAGATCAGGGGTGCGCAGGTCGAGCCTCCGGGCCAGCTCGGCACAAATTATCTCGGCGACGAGCACCCGCCGCCCCTGCCCCGCACCACGAAATTTCACGACATACGTGCCGAGGTCGTCGGCTTCGACGACGCCGGGCAGCGACCCGCCCTCGCGGAGCGGGGTCACGTATCGCGTCGCAGTCACCTGTTCGAGCACTCGCCAAGGGTACCGACGCCAACGAGGCGCCCGGATCGGGCCGGCCGCAACCCACCGATCGCGGCGACAAGCGCGAGGTCAGAACAGCACGGACATGAACGTGTCGACCTCTTTGAACCCGACCCTGCGGTACGCCGCCCGCGCCGGGACGTTGAAGTCGTTGACGTACAACGTCACCGTCGGCGAGTAGTTCCGCAGGGTCTGGTCGACGACGGCGGCCATGCCCCCCACGGCGTGCCCCCGGCCGCGCAGCTCGGGATGCACCCACACGCCCTGGATCTGGCAGACCTGGGGCGTCACCGCCCCGACCTCGGCCTTGAAGACGACCCGGCCGTCCTCGATGCGGGCGTAGGAGCGGCCGATGCGGATCAGTTCGGCGACGCGGGAGCGGTAGAGGGCACCGCCGTCCCCGAGGTCCGGGGAGACGCCGACCTCCTCGGTGAACATCGCCACGCATGCGGGGAGCAGCGTGGCGAATTCATCCGGGCGTACCTGACGTACCAATGGATCGGGCGGGATCGGCGAGGGCGCGGAGATGGCCATGACAGGCTGGGCCCAGCGGATGGCCCGCGCGGAGCCCCAGAAGGGCTCCAGCCGTTCCCACAGCTTCTCGACGGCGTCGGCAGGACCGACGATCGACGAGCAGCGACGGCCCTGCCTGCGGGCGCGGTCCGCGAAGGCCTGCACGGCATCGGGACCGGCGTTGACCGGCACCAGGTTGGCCCCGGCGTAGCACAGTGAGGTCAGCCCGCCGCGCGGGCCGAATCCCCACATCTGTCCGCCGAGCCGGGCCGGGCTCAGCCCGACTGACCGGACCCGGGAGGCGACGAAGACGTTGGCGACGGGGTCCGCGTCGAGTATCGAGAGCACCTCTTCGCGGTCCTGATCGTCGAGCACGCGCGACGCCGATGTTCGCAGCATCACGGGCTTAGCCTACGCGACCGCCCCGATTTTGGAACGAACCGACCCTACTGACCGCGAATGACCTTCGCGAGTCGCAGGTGACCGGGGCTCGGCGACATCGGAAGTATCGGCCTCGGCTCCGGCCCGGTCGGGCAGGTCGCGTCCGGCTGGCGTCCGGTTCGCTGTTCCGCTCCGCCGGGAAGGCTGCCGTCCCTCAGGTACGCGGCGAGGTTGCGGTCGACGCAGGTGTTGCCCCCCAGGGACACGCCGTGGTTGCCTCCCGCCTCGACGAGAAGCCGCGCGCTCGGGAACCGGCCACGCACCCGCAGCGCTCCTGCGTACGGCGTGGCGGCGTCCTGCCTGGACTGCACGAGCAGGATCGGCGGCAGGTGGGCGACGTCGCCCACGTGCACCGGTGTCCCGCCCTTCTCCGGCCAGAAGGCGCACGGCGCGTTGTACCAGGCGTTGGCCCAGGCCATGAAGGGCGCCTTGGCGTTCACCTTGGTCGTGTCCGCCCACCAGCGCGCCCAGTCGCGCGGCCACTCGGCGTCGCGGCACTGGACCGCGAGGTAGACCGCGTAGTTGTTCTCGGCCGCCGCGTCGTGGTCCACATGCTGGCGGTAGGCCGCCACGAGTCCGTCGGGGTGCCCCTTTTTGACGTACGTGGAGAAGGCGCCCGCGAACTGCGGCCAGACGGCATTGGTGTAACCGCCGACGGTGAAGATGTCGTCCAGCTCGCTCGGCCCCACCAGGCCGCCCGCCGGGTGAGTGGCGAGCCGCTCGCGCATGGAGTACCACGCGGACGAGACGTCGGCCTGGGTGCGGCCCAGATGGTAGACGTCGTTGTGGCGCGCCACCCAGGCCAGGAAGTCACGGTGGCGCCGGTCGAAGGCGTAGTCCTGGGCGATGTTCGCGTCGTACCACACGCCGTCGGGGTCCACCACGCTGTCCAGCACCAGCCGCTTCACCCGGCTCGGGAACAGTGTCGCGTACACGGCGCCGAGGTAGGTGCCGTACGAGTAGCCGAGGTAGCTGATCTTCTGCTCGCCGAGCGCCTGCCGGATCGTGTCCATGTCACGCGCGGAGTTCTCCGTGGTGAGGTACGGCAGCAGCCACGACCAGCGGCTCGTGCACGCCTCGGCGTACCCCTTGGCCCGCGCGATCAGCGCGGCCTCGGCCGCGTCGTTCCTCGGCACCTGGTCGAGGCGGGGGGCGGCGAAGTGCTTCTTCGGGTCGGCGCAGCTCAGCGCCGGCTCGCTCGCTCCGACGCCACGCGGGTCGAACCCGATCACGTCGTACCGCGCCGCGACGTCCCTCGGCAGCGCGGTGGCGACGTAGCGCGCCAGGTTGACCCCCGATGCTCCCGGGCCGCCGGGGTTGACCAGGATGACGCCGTGACCACCGTGATCGTGCGACACCGAGCCCTTGATGCGGTTGAGCGCCAAGGCGATGGTCTGGCCGTCCGGCCGGGTGTAGTCCAGAGGCACCCGCACGTTCGCGCACTCGACCGTCACCACCGTCCTCGGCCCGGGGCACTTGCCCCAGACCACATCGTCACCCGGAGCGGCGGCCTCTCCCCACGCCCCTCCTGTCAGCCCGGTGACCAGCATGGTCACACCAGCGACTACCCCGATAACCCGCTTCACCCGTCACTCCCTCTGCTCTTGTGGCAGAGGTGATGCTTCCGGATGAGACCGTACGGCTTCGCGCGCCCAGCCCAATGTTTACCGATCTGTAGTCATTCGATTGCTTCAAGTAATCACTGGCACGGGCAGGCGTTGGATCGCGACCATGGCGGCGTCGTCGCCGAGACGCCCGCCGACGTAGGCGAGCAGGTCGTCACGAACGTGCTCGACCAACGTCTCTGGGCCGTCGCCCGGCCAGGCGAGCACGCGCTCGGCCAGCGGGTAGAACGCCCCGTCCGGGGAGCGGGCCTCGATGACGCCGTCGGTGTAGAGCAGGACGGTGTCGCCCTCTTTGAAGTCGAACATGTCGACCTGGTAGTCCGGTTCGGACAGCTCGCCAAGGCCGAGCGGGGGCGCCGGCTGGGCGACCTGGAGCGTCATGACCCGCTGGTCGCGCAGCAGCAGGGGCGGCGGGTGCCCGCAGTCGATCAGGTCGATCACCGGCCTGTCATCCGGGATGTCCAGCACCGCCGCGGTGATGAAGTTCTCGCAGGCCTGGTCGTCGTCCTGGGCGTGCTCCTTCAGGTCCGCCCGCACGCTCTCGTCGAGATAGCGGACGACCTCCGGAAGGCTCACCTCGCGGCGGGCGACCTCCCGGAAGGCGCCCAGGAGCAGGGCCGCGTCGGAGACCGAGGGAAGTCCCTTGCCCCGGACGTCACCGATGATGACGCGGGCCCCCAGCGGCGTACGGGCGGCGGCGTACAGGTCGCCGCCGATCTGGGCCTCCTCCTCGGCGGCCAGGTACATGCAGGCGAGCCGGAGCCGCCCGAGCGTCGCCGGCAGCGGCCGCAGCAGCGCCCGCTGCGCGGCTTCGGAGACCGAGCGCACCCTGGTCAGCTCCTGGCGGTGCCAGTCACGGATGAAGGAGAACAACGCGAGGAACGCCGAGACGACGACCAGAGCGGCGAGCTGCGTCTGCATGGTGCGCGTGCCCAGCGAGTGGGTCTCCAGGTCGATCCCGACCTGGGCCAGGACGGCGATGACGCCGACCATGGCGGTGAACCGGGGACCCGAGAACGAGGCCGTGATCGCCGGGGCCGTGACCAGCAGGGGGCTCAGCTGGATCTGCCGCGGGGTGATGAGGTCGGCCACGGTGATCACCGCGATCAGCGCGAGCGGGACCGCCACCAGCGCGCGGCCCGACCACCACGACCGGTGCGGATCCGACAGCCACTGCCGAAGTCGCATCCTTCATGCATACACCCGCGTCCCCGCCGAGGAACACCATGGCATCCCCGCCTGCGACGACACGCGAGAACCGAACCAGCGGGCCTCACGGGCCGGTCAGCGGACGACGATCTCCGGGCCGGGGGCGTCCTCGTCGTCGAGGTCGAGGTCCACGCCCATCTCCTCGGCCAGGCGCAGGGCCTCCTCGATGAGGGTCTCCACGATCTGGGACTCGGGAACGGTCTTGACGACCTCGCCCTTGACGAAGATCTGGCCCTTGCCGTTGCCCGAGGCCACACCGAGGTCGGCCTCGCGCGCCTCACCGGGGCCGTTGACGACGCATCCCATAACGGCCACCCGCAGGGGGACCTTCAGCCCGTCGAGCCCGGCGTGAACCTGCTCGGCCAGGGTGTACACGTCGACCTGGGCGCGCCCGCACGAGGGGCAGGACACGATCTCCAGCCCGCGCTCCCGGAGGTTCATGGACTCCAGGATGCCGATGCCGACCTTGACCTCCTCGACCGGAGGGGCCGACAGCGAGACCCGGATCGTGTCGCCGATGCCCTCGGCCAGCAGCGCGCCGAACGCCACCGCCGACTTGATGGTGCCCTGGAACGCCGGACCGGCCTCGGTCACGCCCAGGTGCAGGGGATAGTCGCATCGCGCGGCGAGCTGGCGGTACGCCTGGATCATCACGACCGGGTCGTGGTGCTTCACCGAGATCTTGATGTCGCGGAAGCCGTGCTCCTCGAACAGCGAGCATTCCCACAGCGCCGACTCCACCAGCGCCTCGGGCGTCGCCTTGCCGTACTTGGCCAGCAGGCGGGGGTCCAGCGAGCCGGCGTTCACGCCGATGCGGATGGGGGTGCCCGTGTCGATGGCGGCCCTGGCGATCTCGCCGACCTTGTCGTCGAACTTCTTGATGTTGCCGGGGTTCACGCGGACCGCCGCGCACCCCGCCTCGATGGCCGCGAAGACGTACTTGGGCTGAAAGTGGATGTCGGCGATCACCGGGATCTGCGACTTTCGCGCGATCATCGGCAACGCGTCCGCGTCGTCCTGCGAGGGCACCGCCACGCGGACGATCTGGCAGCCCGACGCGGTGAGCTCGGCGATCTGCTGAAGCGTCGCGTTGACATCGGCCGTCAGTGTCGTGGTCATGGACTGCACCGAGACCGGCGCGTCACCGCCGACCGGGACGGAACCCACCATGATCTGCCGCGACACCCGCCGCTCGGCGATCGGCTTGCTTCGTACCGAGGGAATCCCCAGCTCAACAGATGTCATTTTTCCAGCACCTTGGTGTTCGGCGACACGCTCAGACCCACCCAGTCTAGGTAACCCGGCGGACCACAGGGATACCGATCGGTGAATGGTCACCGGCCTCGAGGGGTCCGGATCCGGACCCGGGCCACGCGGCCCAGGCCCTGGAGCCCCCGCCCTACCCGGCCGTCAGCTCTCGGGCCCTGGCGCGCGCCCAGGCGTCCGCGTCGAGCACCTCGCCCACCGACCCCGCGGGCGAGACCGCGTGCTCGCCGACGACGGCCGCGATGGTGTCGACGATGCCGGGGAACGGCAGCCGCCCGGCGAGGAAGGCGTCCACGCAGACCTCGTTGGCCGCGTTGTAGACGGCGGGAGCGGTGCCGCCCTCGGAGCCGACGTGCCGGGCGAGCGCCACGGCTGGGAACGCCTCCTCGTCGAGAGGCTCGAAGGTCCAGGTGTGGGCCTTGGTCCAGTCGACGGCCTTCGCCGCGTCGGGAACCCGGGCCGGCCACCCGAGGGTGAGCGAGATCGGCAGCCGCATGTCCGGCGGGCTGGCCTGCGCGATGGTCGAGCCGTCCACGAACTCCACCATCGAGTGGATGACGGACTGCGGGTGGACGACCACGACGATCCGGTCGAAGGGGATGTCGAACAGCAGGCTGGCCTCGATGACCTCCAGGCCCTTGTTGACCAGCGTCGCCGAGTTCAGCGTGATCACGGTGCCCATATCCCAGGTGGGGTGCTTCAGCGCCTGCTCGGGGGTGACCTCCGTCAGCTCGGCGCGCTTCCGGCCGCGGAACGGCCCGCCGCTCGCCGTGACGACGAGCCGCCGCACCGCCTCCGGGTCGTACCCGGACGGGCCGGCCGCCCACAGGCACTGCGCGAGCGCGGAGTGCTCGGAGTCGACCGGCAGGATCTGCCCGGGACGGGCCAGCCGCTTCACCAGCGGGCCGCCGATGATCAGTGACTCCTTGTTGGCGAGCGCCAGCACCCGCCCCGCCCCCAGGGCGGCGAGGGTCGAGGTGAGCCCGACCGCTCCGGTGATGCCGTTGAGCACGATGTCGCAGGGCCAGGCGGCGGCCTCGGCGACCCCCTCGGGACCGGCCAGGATCGGCACGGAACCGATCGCCTCGCGCAGCGCCGGCACGGCCCGCTCGTCGGCGACGGCGACCACCTCCGGGCGGAACCTCTCGACCTGACGGGCGAGCAGGTCGACCTGGCCGCCGCCCGCCACGAGCGCGGCGACCCGGAAGCGCGCCGGATCGCGGTCGATGACGTCGAGCGCCTGGGTGCCCACCGATCCTGTGGAGCCGAGCACGACGATCGACCGGGGCTCGGCCGGGCCGGGGAGCTCCGCCGGGCCCGCGAGACCGGCGGGGCCCGCCGAACCGGCGGCCCCCGCGAGATCGGCCGGGTCTGCGAGAGGGGTCTGCATGCCCCCATTATCGCGGCCGCCCGCTCTTGCCCTTCCCCACGCGCCGCGAGGCCTGGTCGCCGTCACCAGAGCGACAGGTGAGAAAGCAGCAGCTGAATGCCCGAATCCCGCCATACCCGTCTCAGTGAATCGCGAGAAATGCGGCATTCGCCCGCACTACCTTCCCGCGTCAGGACATGGCACCCGATCTCAGCGGGAGCCGGGCACGAGCAGCACCCAGCGGGCAGGCGAGCGGCCCGCCGCGCGTACCCGGCGAGCGCGCCCACAGCACGGAGGACCGCATGCATCGCACGGCACGACGTCTCATCCCCATCCTCGCGATATCGCCCCTGGCGGCGGCGGGCATCCTGCTGACCGCCCCTACCGCCGAGGCCGCCAAGCCGTCCGCGCCCCGGCGGCCCATCGTCCACGACGCGGCCGACAGCAAGTCCGAGCAGCGCGTCGTCAAGCAGTTCTGGACCCCGGCGAAGATGGCCGCCGCCAAGCCCCTGGACCTCGTCAGATCGCGCGGCGGGCGTACGACCACCACACCGAGCGGCGGCGGCAGCGGCGTGGCGGTCAAGCCGGTGGGCCCGGGCGCCCACTCCGTGAACCGCGCCGACACCCCGGCCGCGCCAACCACGCCGCCCCCGCCCGTGACCCCGTCGGCCTCCCCCAGCGTCTCGCCCTCCCCGAGCGTCTCGGCCTCCCCCATCGCCCCGGCGCCGGCGCTCGCCGCCCGCTCCTCGGGAGCCGCCTGGACGGCGGGCGGCGCCATCGTGAAGACCGAGGGACGGGTCTTCTTCACCTACCAGGGACGCAACGCCTCCTGCTCGGGCACGGCGGTCACCAGCGCGAACAAGAGCGTCGTCATCACCGCGGGGCACTGCGTCAAGCTCGGCGGCAGCTTCCACACCAACTGGGTGTTCGTCCCCGGCTACGCCGGCGGCAGCCGCCCGTACGGGACCTGGGTGGCCACCAACCTGCTCACCACACCTCAGTGGAACGCGAGCGAGGACATGAACTACGACGTGGCGGCGGCCGTCGTCGCGCCGCTGAACGGCGAGCGCCTCGTCGACGTCGTCGGCGGCCAGGGCGTGGCCTTCAACCAGGCGCGCGGGCGGCAGATGTACGCGTTCGGTTACCCCGCCGCGAGCCCATACGACGGCTCCAAGCTCATCTACTGCGGCGGCAGGGTGTTCGACGACTACCTGGTCTCGACCGACCAGGGGCTCACCTGCGACATGACCGGCGGCTCCAGCGGAGGCGGATGGTTCGCGTACTTCAACCAGAGCACGGGAGCGGGCACGCTGAACTCGGTGAACAGCTTCAAGTACAACTTCGCGCCCTACTGGATGTTCGGCCCGTACTTCGGCTCGGACGCCGAGGCGGTCTACACGGCGGCACAGAACCAGGACGCCACCTGATTTACCGAAAGTATCCGCAAGGGCACGATCGGTAGTCCAAACTCGGGAGCCATGACCCCGACCCTCCCCCTGATCGCCGCCGTGCCGCTCGTCGCCGGGCTCGTGGGTGTCCTGCCCGCCGGCCAGATGGCCACGCGCGAAGACGGCCAAGCCCTCATGAGGAACGAAAGGACGTCCCTCTCCTCGGCCGGCTCGCTGACAGGCGTCGTCCAGCACGTGGCCGCGAGCACCCAAGCCGAGCGGCATCGCGTGCTCGGCTACTGGACCCCCCGGCGGATGGCACGCGCGCTGCCCGCCGGGGTGCTCGGCTCCGTCGCGAAGATCGGCAAGCTGGCCTCGAGCACGCTGCCCCTGCGCCTCACGGCCGCGCCGCCCGCTGAGTCGAGCACCGCCCGGCCCGCCGCGCCGCCCCGCGAGCGGCCGGCCGCCCCCGTGTCCCCATCTCGCGCCACGGCGTCCCAGGTCGCGAGGGCTCCGGAGGTGAGCACGATCGGCGCCCGGTGGGCGGCCGGAGGCGCGGTCACGCGCACCACAGGCCGGGTGTTCCTGACGCTTCGCGGCGTCGACTACGTCTGCTCGGCGGGCGCCGTGAAGAGCCACAACATGGACGTCGTCGTCACGGCAGGCCACTGCGTCAAGGACGGCGCGGGCGCCTGGGCCGAGAACTGGACGTTCGTGCCGGGCTACGAGACGGGGCGCCAGCCGTACGGCGTCTACACGGCGCGGCGGATGTTCGTCCCAGAGCCGTGGTCGGAGCACGGCGACGACAGCTACGACCTCGGCATGATCGCTGTCAATCCCTCCGGGCGTCGCCACCTGACCGAAGCGGTCGGCGGGCAGGACATCGGGTTCAACGTGGCGCGCGGCATGCGGGCCTTCGGGTTCGGCTTTCCGGCAGACCCGCCCTACGACGGTGAACACCTGGTCTACTGCTCGGGCGGCGTCCACGGCGACCCGCACGACCAGACCCACGACCAGGGCATGCGGTGCGACCTCACGGCGGGGTCGAGCGGCGGCCCGTGGCTCAGCTCGTTCGACCCCGCGACCGGGCAGGGGGTCGTGACGTCCGTCAGCAGTTTCAAGTACAGCGACGACGCGGGCACGATGTACGGCCCGTACTTCGGCGACCAGGCCCGGCGGTTGTTCGAGGCGGCGGAGCGCGCGTGACCCAAGGGCTCCAAGGCGGCCTGGCGTGACCGCCTGGAGCCCCTCGCGCGGGTCTACAGGGTGAGGCCGGTGAGGACCATGACCTTCTCGTAGGTGAAGTCCTCCATGGCCGAGCGCAGGCCCTCGCGGCCGGAGCCCGACTCCTTGACGCCGCCGTAGGGCATCTGGTCGGCGCGGTACGACGGCACGTCCCCGATGATGACCCCGCCGACCTCCAGCTCCTTGTTGGCGCGGAAGGCCACCTCGACGCTGCGGGTGAAGACCCCGGCCTGCAGGCCGTACTTCGAGTCGTTGACGGCGGCGAAGGCCTCGTCCACCGAGGCGACCGGCTGGAGGACCAGCACCGGGCCGAACACCTCCTCCCGGATGACCTTGGCGTCGTCCGGGACTCCGGCCAGCACGGTAGGCGCGATGGTCGCCCCGTCCCGGCCGCCGCCGGCGAGCACGCGGGCGCCTCCGGCGACGGCCTCCGCCACCCACTGCTCGACCCGCTCGGCCGCCTCGACCGACACCAGCGGCCCGACCTGCGTCTTGTCGTCGGCGGGGTCGCCCACGACGAGGTTCTCCACGGCGGCGACCAGCTTGGAGGTGAACGCCTCCACCACGGGCTCCTCGACGATCACCCGCTGGACGGCGATGCAGCTCTGCCCTGCCTGGTAGTTCGAGAACAGCGCGATGCGGGTGGCCGCCCAGTCGAGGTCGGCGTCGGCCAGCACGACCGCCGCGGCGTTGCCGCCGAGCTCCAGCGTGACGTGCTTGCGCGGCACCTGGTCCTTGATGGCGTACCCGACGGGACCGGAGCCGGTGAACGACACCACCGGCAGGCGCGGGTCCTCCACCAGCGCGCCCGCGCGGTCGTTGGGCACCGGCAGCACCGAGAACATGCCCGCCGGCAGGCCCGTCTCGGCGAGGATCTCGCCGAGCACCAGCGACGAGAGCGGGGTCGCGGGTGCGGGCTTCACGATCACCGGCGCGCCGACCGCGATGGCCGGGGCCACCTTGTGTGCCACGAGGTTCAGCGGGAAGTTGAAGGGCGTGACGGCCAGCACCGGCCCGTACGGCTGGCGCGACACGTACGCGAGGCGGCCGGCCGCGGCGGCCTCGGTGTCGAGCCGCTGCACGCCGCCGCTGAAGCGCCGGGTCTCCTCGGCGGCGAAGCGGAACGTCGCGACGGCCCGGCCGACCTCGCCGCGTGCCCAGAAGATGGGCTTGCCGTTCTCGGCGCTGATGAGCTGGGCGATCTCCTCGGCGCGCTCGGACAGCCGGCGCGAGACATGGTCCAGCGCCTCGGCGCGTACATGGATCGGCAGCGCGGCGGCCTCCTTGCGCACCGCGTGCGCGGCGCCCACGGCCTGCTCGACCTGATCGGGGGTCGGCACGGAGCCGACGCCGACGACACGGCCGTCATGAGGGTTGGTCACCGTGAGCTCGTCCTCGCCCATGGCGGGCGATCCGGCGAGCCAGAAGGGGCGTACGTCCATGTCATCGACCGTATGCCACGGCGTCGCCGAGGGCGCTACTCCAGTACGGACAAGCGGCCGCACAGACCTCTACGTTCCGCACAAGAGCACTATTTTCCCCACTTTTGTAACGGACATGCCGCGATTTCCGAATGTTTTCTGTTGCATGACGGTTTGAACGTCTCGGCACGTGGTTAAGTCACCATGCGGGTCCACGCGGGATCCTTGGGAGAAGGGGCTGGGAAGCTCATGGGTTCGCCGGCGCCGCTTGGTCTCCAAGGGGCGTATGCGATGGGCAGCCAGACCTCCCAGGACGAGCTGCGCAGCCGCCTCATCGCCGTGGCGGGCGATCTCCTGCTCACCCACGGGGCCGACAGCCTCACGGTGCGGCGCATCGCCACCGAGGCCTCGTGCTCGACCACGGTCGTCTACACGATGTTCGGCAACAAGGAGGGCCTCGCCGAGGCGCTCTACCTCGAGGGCTTCGAGCGATTCCGCCGCCGGCTCGCGGCGGTCCCGCGCCATCCCGATCCCCTTGAGTACCTCACCTCGCTCGGCCCCGCCTACCGCGAGGCCTGCCTGGCCGAGCCTGGCTACTACAGCGTGATGTTCGAGAAGGCGATCCCCGGCTTCGAGCCCAGCGAGCGGGCACGCACCCTCGGAAGGGCCGCGGTCAACATCCTCGACCGGGCGGTAGCCGACTGCATCTCCGCCGGCTACCTCGTCCCCACCCAGCCCCGCAAGATCGCCGACTGCCTGTGGGCGGCGGCCCAGGGAGCCATCAGCCTGGAGCGCGCAGGACATCTCAGGGACGACCGCGTCTACGCGTCGGTCACCACCGCCGCCATCAGCCGCTACCTGGTCCACAAGGACTCCCTGCCGGTGACCTTCTAGCGTCCACCGCCCCTCGGCGTGGCGGAGAGCGCGATCCACAGCTCGGCGCGCGCCGCGGGGTCGTCCAGGTCACGGCCGAGCAACTCGCCCACCCGCCGTATGCGGTATCGCAGGGTGTGCCGGTGGATGCCGAGCCGCCGCGCGGCGGCGTCCCAGTGGCCGTTGCACGCGAGGTACGCGCGCAGGGACTCGACCAGGTCGGCGCGCGAGCCGTACTCCTGGAGCGGGGCCAGCAGCGAGGTGGCGAAGCTCGACAGGACACCCGGATCCACCAGGGACAGCAACCTCTGACCGGCGAGATCGGGAAAGCGCATGACCGGGGCGGCGGAGGCGAGGGCGCGCTGCGCCTGGTCGAGACCGGTCGCCAGCTCCGACGGCTCTACCGGCCCGCTCACCCCCACCCGTCCGGCCTCCGCGGCCGTCTCGACGAGAGGACCGGCCTCCTCCACCGGGACGAGTGCCACCACGAGCGTGCCCCAGGGTGCGGTGAAGCCCGGCAGCGTGTCCTGAAGCGCCTCCGCGTCGCGCGGCTCGCACGCCAGCACCACCAGCGGGCCGGTGGGCAACCCGCCGCCGACCGCCTCCAGGATCTCCCCCGCGGCCTGCCGGTCTCCGGCGAGCAGCAGGCGGAGTACGGCCGAGCGTACGCGGCGCACCGCGGCGAGCTGGTCCCTGCCCTGCTCCAGGGAGAGGGTGAGCAGCGAGTTCGCGGTGTTGACGACGGTGTGCCCCACGGGCGAGAACGGCCGTTCCGACCCGACCGCGAAGAAGCCCCTGACGCGCCGATGGTCGCCGAGCGGCTGCACGATGACGTGCTCGTACGGCCCGGAGAGCGCGAGGCTGGCGGGGGCACCGGGGGCGCGCAGCCGCCCGAGCTCGCTCTGGACCAGATGGGTGCCCTTGACGGCGCCGTCGCCTGCCGCGTGCAGCACGGCTTCCGTCTCGTCCAGCAGCACGGCCCAGCCGTGGATCTCCTTGGCCAGCCGCTCGATGACCGCCCCCATGCCACCGGCCTGGAGCGCGGCGCGGGTCAGGCGTCCCTGCGCGGCGAAGGCGTTGCTCAGCTCGTCGTACCGCTCGGCGGCGAGCAGCTCGCTGACGGCCTTGCCGATCGCGATGAACGGCGTCTCCCTCGGCACCTCGACCAGCGGAAGCCCGGCGCGGTCGGCGGCCTCGGTCAACTCGCTTGGAACGCCCTCATGGCTCAGCCCGACGCCGAACCCCAGCCCGGCCACCCCTCGGGCAACAAGCCGGGAAATATACGGATAAGCGTCTTGCGGGCCGAGGCGCATCCCGGTGGTCAGCACCAGCTCGTCACCCTCGAGGAAGGGTGTGGGGTCCTCGAGCTCGCTGACCGCCACCCAGCGCACCGGACGGTCCATCGCGCCCTGCCCCGCGCGCACCCGCAGGCGCAGCGGCGCCATCGCCGCCACACGCCGTAAGGTCGGAGCCACCCAGCCCCCAGGAACGGACTTGTACAACCTGGACAAGCAGAACGGCAATATTGTGCCATGTCGCCAGGTCGGCAGCTTGGCGAGGGGGTCGTACCGTCGGGGACATGAGCATCGAGCGTGACGTACACGAGCAGCCGGGACGCCCGCCCATCACCCGAGGCGGCCCCTCGCTTCCGCAGGAGCGCCGCCTGGTCACCGAGATCCCCGGCCCGAGGTCGCGGGAGATGTTCGCGCGCAAGCAGTCCGCCATCCCGCCGGGCATCGGCACCACCCTGCCGGTCTTCGTGACCCACGCGGGCGGCGGCGTGGTCGTGGACGCGGACGGCAACTCGCTCATCGACTTCGGCTCCGGCATCGCGGTGACCTCGGTGGGCAACGCCGCGCCGCGCGTGGTCGAGCGGGTCCAGAAGCAGGTCGCCGACTTCACCCACACCTGCTTCATGGTCACGCCGTACGAGTCGTACGTCGAGGTATGCGAGAAGCTCAACGCACTCACCCCGGGTGACCACGAGAAGCGCTCGTTCCTGGTCAACTCCGGCGCCGAGGCAGTGGAGAACGCCGTCAAGGTCGCCAGGCACGCGACCGGCCGCCAGGCCGTCGTCGTCTTCGACCACGGCTACCACGGCCGCACGCTGCTGACCATGACCTTGACGGCAAAGAACATGCCGTACAAGCACCGGTTCGGCCCGTACGCCCCCGAGGTGTACCGCGTGCCGATGGCCTACCCGTTCCGGTGGCCCACCGGGCCGGAGAACTGCGCCGAGGAGGCCGCGGCACAGGCCATCGACATGATCAACAAGCAGATCGGCGCGGAGAACGTCGCGGCGATCGTGATCGAGCCGATCCAGGGCGAAGGAGGCTTCATCGAGCCGGCCCGGGGCTTCCTTCCCGCGCTGGTGGAGTACTCCAGGGCAAACGGCATCGTCTTCATCGCCGACGAGGTGCAGACGGGCTTCGCCCGTACCGGCCACCTGTTCGCCTGCGAGGACGAGGGAATCGTGCCCGACATCATCTGCACGGCGAAGGGCATCGCGGGCGGCCTGCCGCTCGCGGCCGTCACCGGCAGGGCCGAGCTGCTCGACGCCGTCCACGTCGGCGGCCTCGGCGGCACCTACGGCGGCAACCCGCTCGCCTGCGAGGCGGCGCTCGCCGTGCTCGACACCATCGAGGCCGAGAACCTCGTCGAGCGGGCCCGGCAGATCGGCGCCCTCATGCTGCCCCGGCTGCGCGCGCTGGCCGAGCGCTTCGACCTCATCGGCGACATCCGTGGGCGTGGTGCCATGATCGCGATCGAGCTGATCGTGCCAGGTTCCAAGGAGCCTGACCCGGCCGTCACCGGAGAGATCGTCAGGCGCTGCCATGCCGAAGGCCTGGTGGTGCTGACGGCGGGCACCTACGGTAACGTGCTGCGCTTCCTTCCGCCGCTCTCGATCTCCGACAACCTCCTCGAGGAAGGCCTGTCCATTCTCGAGAAGGCCATCTCATCCGTTTAGGAACACAACAAAAGGGGCACCCGGCTTGCTGCGGGGTGTCCCTTTTGTTGTTATACGGTCAGGCCGATGCCTGCAATTTAACCCGTCCTTGACATCGCCCTAGTCGATCACAGGCGGTAATGGGGCTATAACGGTTCGGGTACGAGACACTCGACCAACGGGAGCGTGATGAGCTGGGATCCGACCGGAGCGCCACGGCTCAACCTGACGTTCGACCCAGAAGATCTCACCGGCCCGCAGCGCGACGGAGACGCCTGCGTGGTCTGCCACAAGAAGTGGCCTCGGCCTCGGGTCCGCGTCGGCAGGCTACCGGACGACGCCCCCGTCATGGCTTGCGAGGAATGCGCGGAGGCGCTGCTTCCCGCCACCCCCGCGCCACGGCAGAAGTCATCCCCGAGAAGAGCCGCCCTCCCCTGACCGTCACCGCTGGCGGACGCCCGTGGGCGAGGCGTACTCGTTCAGCAGGTACAGGAACGGGACCGGGTCGGGAAGAGTTGAGGCGCTCCGGAGGCGGGGGGAGCATCCGGAGCGCCTCTGGCAGGCGACGCCCAGCGGGGGGACGGGCGCGCCCGCGGCCTTTCACGTAGTGTAAAGATCACCCCGTCTAGCGCACAAGCTGCTGCCATCGGGTAGCCCACTCGGCATAGTCAGTGCATTCCCCGTCTCCGCCACCGCAATCCCTTGCCGGGCGAACGGCAAAGCTGATCTTTTTGATCCACGCCTCGTCCTTCACCCGGTAGTCGTCGCATATGCGCTTGGCCCGCTGTGCCAGCTTGTACTTGTCACCCGTGACGGAACGGGTGCACGCGACGGGGTTGGCGGGGGCGAGCCCGTTCCACACGGCCGCCTGCTGTTGCGCCTCTCCGGAGCTGATGTAGTCGAGCCATCTGTACGCGCAGTTCGGCGCGACCGCCTGCGCCGAGACCATCCAGGAGTCCACCCAGCCGGTGGTCGGCTCGCCTCCGGCGGCCTTCACCGGCCGACCCGCCTGCCGCAGCATGTCCAGGTGGTACGGCAGGGCGCGCCCCATCCGCACGGACCCGTCAGCGAAACCCTGCAGCGCCTCGATCGGCTCCTTCCAGTAGGAGCGCTGATCGCCTTGCCGCTCGGTGAGGAGCGCCATCGCCGCGTCGAGCTGGGGCGGGGTCAGCTCGAACGGATCCTTGACGCCCAGCCCCGGACGCAGCTTCTTCAGCGCGAGAGCGGCGTCCGCGATGGACAGCGGACTGTCTTTCAACATGACGGGGCCACGATCCGAGTAGACGGTGCCCCCCTTGGCCTGACGCGGCACGGTGCCGTCGTAGAGCGTCTCGTACCACCCCCAGAGGTACGGCACGCCGTACACCCGGGAGCCGGCGGTGACGGAGCGCTGGGACCGCAGCCACTGGGGAATCTCGTCGTAGTGAGGCACGAGTGAGGTGGTGATGGGGACGACCTTCTTCTCCGCGATCAGCCGCCCCCCGATGTCGGGAGGCGCCGACACGACGTCGTACGCGGTCTGGGCGAGGAGCTTGTCCATCTGGTCGCTCGTCTGCGGGAAGCGGAGGTTCACCCGGCACCCCGTACGCCTCTCGAACGACCCCACCCACTTGAAGTTCGGATCGCTCCCGCCGTACTCGGCATAGCCGCGATAGGTCACCACGGTGACCGAACCCTCCCCCGGCCCCAGCGCTTTGGGGGACGGCGTGGGAATGGCGGTGGGACTGGGAGACACGACAGACGGACTCCCCGTGGCCGTCACGCCGCCCGCCCCTGTGGCGGTCTCGGGCTTGGCTCCTGTGGGAGCTGCGGTGGCGCTGGGCGTCGTACGCGCGGAGGTGAACGCGACCGACTGGGAGGCGCCGCTCGGCGCTCCACACCCGGCGAGCGCCACTGTGGCCGACGCGAGGACCGCCGCGAGCCCGGAACGACCTCGTCTCACCCTGGCCACGCCGCCCCCTCGTCTCGGCCTTTCTCCGGGCAGCCTATCCGCCTGCGCCGACATCGGGCCTTCCGCCTGCGCGACACCGGGCCGCGTCACCGGCGGGTACGCGCCCGCGCCATTACACGCCACGAGGACGAGGCAGGGAAAGACCCTCCGAGAGGAGGAGCCTCCCGGAGGGCAGAGCCGCGACTACTTGTTGGTGGGGAATCCGAGGTTCACGCCGCCGTGGCTCGGGTCGAGCCAGCGCGAGGTGACGACCTTGCCCCGCGTGTAGAAGTGAACGCCCTCGGTGCCGTGGACATGCGTGTCGCCGAAGAGCGAGGACTTCCAGCCGCCGAAGCTGTAGAAGGCCATCGGCACGGGGATCGGCACGTTGATGCCGATCATCCCGACCTCCACCTCGTTCTGGAAGCGCCGCGCGGCGCCCCCGTCGTTGGTGAAGATGGCGGTGCCGTTGCCGTACTCGACGTCGTTGATGATCGTGAGCCCCTCCTCGTAGGAGGAGACCCGGATCACCGAAAGCACCGGGCCGAAGATCTCGTCACGGTGGACGGCCGAACCTGGCGTGACCTGGTCGATCACCGTGGGCCCGAGCCAGAAGCCAGGGGTCTCGGCGGCGGTCGTGCCGCCCTTGACCGGGGTCTCACGCCCGTCCACCACCAGCTTGGCGCCCTCGGCGAGCGCCGTGTCGAGGTAGGACACCACCTTGTCGCGGTGGGCCTCGGTGACGAGCGGGCCCATCTGGGACTCCGGGTCGTCGCCAGGGCCGATCGTGAGCCCGGCCACCCGCTGGACGATCTTGTCGACCAGCTCGTCACCGACCGGATCGACCGCCAGCACGACCGAGATCGCCATGCACCGCTCACCCGCCGAGCCGAAGCCGGCGTTCACCGCGGCGTCCGCCACCAGGTCGAGATCGGCGTCGGGCAGCACGAGCATGTGGTTCTTCGCGCCGCCGAGCGCCTGCACCCGCTTGCCGTGCCGGGTGCCCGTCTCGTACACGTATCGGGCGATCGGCGTGGAGCCGACGAAGGAGACCGCGCGCACGCCGGGGTGCCGCAGCAGGCGGTCGACGGCGACCTTGTCACCCTGCACGACGTTGAACACGCCGTCGGGCAGACCGGACTGCTTCCACAGAGACGCCATCAGCAGCGAGGCCGAAGGGTCACGCTCGGACGGCTTGAGGATGAAGGTGTTTCCGCAGGCGATGGCGATGGGATACATCCACATCGGGACCATCGCCGGGAAGTTGAACGGCGTGATCCCCGCGACGACCCCGAGCGGCTGCCGGATCGAGAACGAGTCCACATTCGTCGAGACGTTCTCGGAGAAGCCCCCCTTCAGCAGGTGCGGGATGCCGCAGGCGAACTCCACGACCTCCAGCCCCCGCGCCACCTCGCCCAGCGCGTCGGAGTGCACCTTGCCGTGCTCGGCGCTGATCAGCGCGGCCAGCTCGTCGCGGTGGCCGTACATCAGCTCGCGGAACCGGAACAGCACCTGGGCCCGCTTCATCAGCGAAGCGTCGCGCCACGCCGGGAAGGCCGCCGTGGCGGCGGCCACCGCCGCGTCGACGTCCTCGGGACCGGCCAGATCCACATGCCCGCCGACCTCGCCGGTCGCCGGGTTGAAGATCTCCGCCTGCCGACCTGAACGCCCGTCCGCCTCGGCGCCGTCGATCCAGTGCGTGACCCGCTTCACTGGCCCGTCTCCTGGTTGATCGTCTCGAGCGCGGCGAGGATGATGCCGAGCCCCTCGCGCGCCTCGTCGTCGGTGAGCGTCAGGGGCGGAGCCATCCGCAGCACGTTGCCGTACAGGCCGCCCTTGCCCGCCAGCAGGCCGAGCTTCTTGGTCTCCTCCATGAAGCGTGACGCCAGCGCCGGAGACGGAGCGCCGGTCGCGGGGTCGACCAGCTCCACGGCGAACATCAGGCCCTTGCCCCGGACGTCGCCCAGGACCGGCAGCCGGCCCCGCGCCTCGCGCAGCCCGTCGATGAGGATCGCACCGGTGATGGCGGCGCGGGCCTGGAGGTCGTTGTCGAGCACGTAGTCGAGGGTCGCGTTGGCGGCGGCCATGGAGATCGGGTTGCCGCCGAAGGTGGCGAGACCGATGGCGTGCGGAGCGTCCATCAGGTCACCTCTGGCGACCACGCCTCCGACCGCGAACCCGTTACCGAGGCCCTTGGCGAAGGTCATCATGTCGGGCGTCATGCCGTGGTTCTGGATGCCGAAGAACGCCGAGCCCGTACGACCCCATCCGGTCTGGACCTCGTCGGAGATGAAGAGGATGCCCTCCTCGTCCAGAACCTCCTTGTACGCCCCGAACAACCCGTCGGGTGCCATGGTGAAGCCGCCGACACCCTGGATCGGCTCGGCGATCAGCGCGGCGACGTCGTTGGACACCGCGGTGGCGAGCACGTGACGCAGGTCCTCGACGCAGGCACCGATGTAGTCGGCGTCGGACATTCCCCTGAACTGCGGAAGATGCCGGTCGGCGCCGTGCAGGAAATGCACGTTCAGCGGCGACAGCGAGTTGTTCTTCCAGCTGCGGTTGCTCGTGACCGCCAGCGCGCCGAAGCTGCGGCCGTGGTAGCTCTGCCGCATGGCGAGCACCTGGTCGGACTTGCGCGCGTACGTGGCGAGCAGCAGGGCCGTCTCGTTGGCCTCGGTGCCTGAGTTGGTGAAGAAGACCTTCGCGTCCTCGATGCCCGACAGCCTGGCGATCTTCTCCGCCAGCTCGACCTGGGCGCGGAGCAGGTAGACGGTGCTGGTGTGCACGACCCCGGTGGCGAGTTGGCGCTCGACCGCCTCACGGACCTCGGGCACGTCGTACCCGATCATGTTGGTCAGGATGCCGGCGAAGAAGTCGAGGTAGCTACGGCCCTCCGCGTCGACGACGCGGTTGCCCTTCCCTCGCACGATCTCGATGGGCTCGTCGTAGTAGAGGGACAACCAGTTCGGCATGACCGCACGATGGCGCGGAAGAAGGTCGGACATAGTCCGATTATGTCTATTTATAGCCATCGCTCCCACCTCCAAGGTGTCGGCGGACCGCGAATTCACCTTACAGGCTGCTACTCTCGCCCCCCGCGCGCCTCCAGGTCAGGCCACCGGCTCGGGCTGGGGCTCGGCCACGGGCACCGTACGAGGGCGCAGCACCGCGAACGCGAGCGCGGCGGAGGCGACGGCGAACGCGACGCCGACCCACGAGCCGAAGGACATCGCGGACACGAACGCGTCCTTGGCCGTCCTCGCCAGTCCAGGCTCACCCATCGCCAGTGCCGCGCCGATCGAGTCCCTGGCCGGGGCCGGGGCGCTCTCGGGCATCTGGGCGGTGTAGACCCCGGCCAGCACGCTGCCGAGGATGGCGACGCTGAGCGCCATGCCGATCTGCTGCACGGTGTCGTTGAGCGCTGAGCCGACCCCCGCGTGCTCGTGGGGGACCGCGCCCATCAGCGTGGCGTACGCGGCGGGACCCGCGAGACCGCCGCCGATCCCCATGATCATCAGCCCCGTGATGAGCCTGCCGTACCCGTCGGACGGGCCGATGATCGCCAGCACCGCGAACCCTCCGGCCATCACGAGCATGCCCAAGGAGATCAGCACACGGTTGCTCACCCGCTGCCCGAGCGCGGCGCCGACCCCGTTGAAGGCGGCGGCGGCGACCGCGTACGGCAGGAGCGCGAGACCCGCCTTCATCGGCCCGTAGGCCAGCACGAACTGGAGATACTGGGTGAGCATCAGCAGGAGCGCCCCGGTGCCGAACGACATCAGCACGATGGAGAACGATGAGCCGCTGAAGTTGCGGTCGCGGAACAGCGAGAGCGGCAGCATCGGATGGTCGGACCTCCGCTCCCAGAGCACGAAGCTCCCAAGGGCCAGCACGGCGACGGCCATGCCCACCAGAGTGCGGGTCGAGGTCCACCCGTCGCGAGGCGCCGCGATCACCACGTACACAAGGGCCGTCATGCCCACCGTGGACAGCAGCGCGCCGAGGGGGTCCGTACGGCGGGCAGGTGCACGGGACTCCGGCATCAGCACCAGCGCGGCGACGATGGCGACCGCGGCGATCGGCACGTTCAGCAGGAACACCGAGCCCCACCAGTAGTGCTCCAGCAGGAAACCGCCCAGGGTCGGTCCGGCGATCACTCCCACCATGGCGACCGCGCTCCAGGCGGCGAAGGCCTTACGGCGCTCGGAGTCGTCGAAGACCGTGATCAGGATCGAAAGAGTGCTCGGCATCAGGAACGACCCGCCCACGCCCATGAGCGCACGCGCGCCGATCAGCTGCCAAGGCTCCTGGGCCAGCATCGCCACCACCGACGCCCCGCCGAACACGGCCAGCCCGACGACCAGGAAGCGGCGCCGGCCGTACCGGTCCGACAGGCTTCCGGCGGTGAGCAGCAGGCCGGCGAAGACCAGGATGTAGGCGTCGATGATCCATTGGATGTCCGCAGGACCGGCGCCCAGGTCGCGGATCAGCGACGGGATCGCGAGGTTCAGCACCGTGTTGTCCACGACGAGCACCAGCAGGCTCACGCACAGCACGCCGAGGATCCACCAGCGCCTCGGGTCCTTCGGCGGCGCGTCGTCGCGCTCTTCTCGTACAGCGTTCGAGTTCACTCGCACAGCGTACGATAAGACTGGACAGTGTGCGAGTGGATTTATCCTTGAGTAACGAAGGAGACCCACACGTGGCAAGCAAACCGCGGTTCACCTCGGTCTGGACCCGCGAACCCGCTCCCAAACGGACCCGGGAGCAGCCGGCGCTCAGCCGCGACCAGATCGTCCGGGCGGCGATGGAGCTGCTCGACGCCGAAGGCATGGACGCGCTCAGCATGCGCAAGCTCGGAGCCAGGCTCGGAGCAGGGGCGACCAGCATCTACTGGTACGTGGCCAACAAGGAGGAGCTGCTCGAGCTCGTGCTCGACGAGGTCTACGGCCAGGCGCACGTTCCCGACCCGGCCGTGACCGGCTGGCGGGACGCCGCCGCGGTGTTCTCGTACGGCCTGCGCAGGGCGATCCTCGATCACCCGTGGTCGGTCACGCTCATCGGAGCCCTGCCGAGTCTGGGGCCGAACGCCCTGACCGCCGGGACGACGCTGATGAACGCCTTCGAGCTCGCCGGCTTCACCGGGAGGGCCCTCGACTACGCCGTCTCCGCCGTCATCTCGTACACCCTGGGCGCCACGATGCCGGAGGTGAGCTGGCTGAACACGATCGGCCGGTCGAGTGCCGACGCCGAGCAGTGGATGAAGGCCATGCGCCCCCAGATGGATGTCGCCGCCGCGGACTATCCCGAGCTGCTGGCCCGCTACCAGGACTTCGAGCAGATCGACATCACCAGAGCCCGGCACCTGGCCTTCGACTTCGGCCTGGTCGCCCTGCTCGACGGCCTGGAGGCTCGCCTCCGCCAGCGCTGAACATGTCGCTGACATTTCGCGGCTATGTCGCGATATTAGAGTGGACAGTGTGTCAAGCAGTGAATAATCAGTCTTACATCGTGATCGGCTAGGCTCGGGCATATGCTACCGACCCTCGCCGACGTCCTCGCATTGGACGCCGTCCGCCGAGGCAACCCCCGCGTGGTGGCGGGCGCCGACCGGCTGGACACGCGCGTGCGCTGGGTGCACGTCGGCGAGGTCAGCGACATCGCCCACCTGCTTCGCGGCGGCGAGCTCGTACTCACGACCGGCGTCGCCCTGCCCGACGACTCCGGCAAGCTGGCCGACTACATCGCCGATCTGGCCACCGTGGGCGCCTCAGGCCTGATCGTCGAGCTGGGCCGCAGGTTCATCGGCGAGCTGCCCCGCGCCGTGGTCGAGTCGGCGGAGATTCACGGCCTCCCGCTTGTCACACTCGCGCGCGAGACGCCGTTCGTGCAGATCACCGAGTCGGTGCACGCCCGCATCATCGACATCCAGCTCGAGGAGCTCCGCGCCTCCGAGCAGCTCCACGAGGTGTTCACCGAGCTGTCGGTCGAGGGGGCGTCGCCCGCCGAGGTGCTGGCCCAGGTCTCACGCCTGTCGTCCCGCCCCGCGCTTCTGGAGAACCTCGCCCACCAGGTGCTCGCCTGCGAGACCGCCGGGCGCGACACCGGCACGCTCCTCGGCAACTGGGAGACGCGCTCCCGTGCCGTGGCCCCCAGGGAGCGCACGGCGTACGACCCGGCGTCCGGCTGGCTGGTGACCATGGTGGGCGCGCGCGGCCACGACTGGGGGCGGCTGATCCTCCTCTGCGAGGCGGCGCCGGGCCCTCGCGACATCGTCCTCGCCGAGCGGGCGGCGACGACGCTGGCCCTCGGCCGGCTGCTGGAGCGCCACCAGGAGAGCCTGGAACGCCAGGCACACGGCACGATCATCACCGGCATCCTGACCCACACCTACTCCGACCCCGACGAGGCCGCGGCCCGTGCGCGGGCGGTCGGCGTCCCGCTCACCGGCCGCAATCTCATCAGCGTCGTGCTCCGCCTCACCGACACGACCGATACCGCGCTCAACCTCCAGGCCCGGCTCGGCGAGCTGGCCGAGGCCACGGCGGCCGCCTGCCGCGACGCCAAGCTGCCCGCCCTCGTCGGCGCCCTCGACCAGAACCGCGTCGGGGTCCTGCTCCCCCTGCCGCCCCGCACCCTCGCCGAGGCCGCGCTCACCGCCCTCGCCGACCGGCTCCGTACGGCTTTCGCGGCGCCCTTCGTCCTCGCCGCCGGTTCCGTCGTAGAGTCCGTCCGGGACGCACGGCGTAGCTTCCTCGAAGCCGAGCAGGTCGCCGAGGCCGCCGCGCGCCAGCCCGACCGGCGCCCGTTCTACCGGCTGCCCGACCTGCGGCTCCGCGGCCTGCTCCACCTGCTGCGGGACGACGCCAGGCTGCAGACCTTCGCCGAGCGCGAGCTCGGGCCACTGCTCGCCCACGACGCCCACCGAGGCGGCGACCTGACCGGCATCCTGCGCACCTACCTGGACGCCGGGCGCAACAAGGCCGTCGCCGCCCAGCGTGCCCACCTGTCGCGGCCCGCGTTCTATGACAGGCTCCGCCGCCTCGAGCGCATCCTCGACACCGACCTCGACGACGTCGAGTCGTGTCTGTCACTCCACGTCGCCCTGCTCGCGCTGGAGTCGTTCCGAAGGGAGGTCCGTTGACCCTCGGCGACGTAGCCGCCGTACGGGCGCGTGACCACGGCATCGTCACAGGCACCGGCACACCCGGCCCGTACAACGCGATCACCGATGTCGCGGACGTCAGGGTCGGCCATACCACCCTCATCGACGGCGACGGTCCGCGCGTGGTCGGCGTGGGTCCGGTACGCACGGGGGTGACGGTGGTGCTGCCCCACGGCGGTTCCGCCTTCGACGAGCCGGTGTACGCGGGCTACCACTGGCTGAACGGCAACGGCGAGATCACCGGCATGGCCTTCCTCGACGAGTTCGGCATGCTCGGTTCACCCATCGGGCTCACGAACACCGCCTCCGTGGGGGTGGTCCGCGACACCATCGTGGAAATCGAGGTCGGCTCGCTCGGCAAGGGCCGGCAGGCCTGGTCGCTCCCGGTCGTCGGCGAGACCTGGGACGGCACGCTCAACGACATCGACGGCCGGCATGTGAAGGCCGAGCACGTCAAGGCCGCGTACCACGCCGCGGCGAGTGGCCCTGTGGCCGAGGGTGGGGTGGGCGGCGGCACGGGCATGATCTGTCACGGCTTCAAGGGCGGCATCGGCACCGCCTCCCGCGTTCTGCGCGAGGAGCACGGCGGCTACACGGTCGGCGTGCTGGTGCAGGCCAACCACGGCACGCGCGATCGCCTGACCGTCAACGGCGTCCCCGTCGGCCGGAGCCTCGACGACGTGCCGCGCCCCACCCCGCCCCGGCTCGAGGGCGCCGGGTCGATAATCGGCATCGTGGCCACCGACGCGCCTCTGCTCCCCCACCAGTGCCGCCGGCTCGCCCAGCGGGCCGGTCTGGGCGTCGCTCGCACGGGTGGCGCGGGCGAGAACTCCAGCGGGGACGGATTCCTGTGCTTCTCCACCGCCAACCGCAACCTGCCGGCCAACGCGCTCGACGCCGACCCGCCGCGCACGTTCGACGTCACGGTGCTGGCGGACGACCACATCGACCCGCTCTTCTACGCCGTGATCGAGGCGACGGAGGAGGCGATCGTCAACGCCCTGGTGGCCGGGGAGACCATGACCGGCGCCGACGACGTCACCGTCCACGGCCTCGACGGGAAGCTCCTCGCCTCACTGGTACGCCGGCCCTTGTGAGGGTCCACCGCCTGTCGCTGCGACTTCGCGAGTCTGCGCCACCCAGCGTCTCTGACCTCGATAGGGTCCGCCGCTCGTCTTCTGTGACCTTATGAGGGTCCGCGAACTGGGCGGATTACATCCGCAGGCGTTCGTTTCGGCGCCGGGAACCGGTTACATTCTCATAGACGTTCGCGTGTTCGCGGGCGGTGGCGTGGCGCTACCAACACCATGGTGCATCAAGGATTAAATCACCCATGGGAGCCCTTGATGCCACGTCGCCTCGTCGCCGGTCTTACCGCCTTTTCCTTTCTCGCGGCCACCGCGCCGTCCTTGACGTTCGCCTCGGCATCCGCTGAATCCACGGCCAGTCCGGATCGCGCGGGGCTCCCGACGACGGACTTTCCACTGGGGCAGCCGGGGATCGCCGCCCAGACGGAGAAAGCGGTCTCGGCCGGGATCGACTTGTTCACCGTGCTCCACGGAACGCCGACCGACGGATATACGGTGTCGGTGCTGATGGATGGCAAGGACGCCGGTTCGCAGTCCGCCGCGGAGGCTGCGGCGCAAACGGTACAGGCCGCTGGATTCCCGGCAAGCGTGCAGCAGTTCACCCGCCCTGGCGTGGCGGACTATCCCGAAGCGGTCGGCTACATGGTGCGTGTAGGCCTTTGGACGCTCGAACAGCGCACTGAGGCAGAAAAGGTAGTTAAGACGCTTAAAGAGTCTGATATCAGGGCAAAAGTGGATTTCCTTGGCGATGATGGGACGCAGACGACCGGTCCCTGGGACATGCGGGTGCTCACCATCGACCCCAAGGCCTTCCCCGGCTCCTTCCACTCCAGCATCGGAGTGAACGTCGCCAAGCGCGAGACGACGTCCTCGATGGCCAAGCGAGCGGGCGCGGTGGCCGCGGTCAACGGCGGATTCTTCAACATCCACACGGACAAGAACCTCAGAGGCGAGCCGGTAGGCATCTCGGTGGTGGACGGGCGCCTGCTGAGCGAAGCTGTCGTCGGCCGCAGCGCGCTGATCCTCAAGGGCCGTACCGCGCGCATCACCGAGGTGAAGACCACCATCACCGCGACCGCCCCCGACGATGAGAGAACGACCATCGATGGCGTCAACCGCGTCGCCCAACCGGACGAGCTGGTCCTCTACACCGACGAGTACGGCGCGAAGACCCCCTCCGACGACGGAGCCGAGGCCGTCCTGGACGACGGTGGCCAGGTGCTGGAGCTTCGCGCGCCAGGCGGGACGATCGCACCCGGCACCCGCGTCCTGCACGGCAGCGGCATCATGTCCGACTGGATCTGGTCCCACGCCTGGGAGCAGGCGAGCATGAAGATCACGAGCAAGGTGACGGACCTGCGCTCCGGCAAGACCATCCCGCTCACCCCCGAGACCAGCATCATCGGCGGCGCGGTCGGCCTGGTCCGTGACGGCCACGAACGAATCACCGCCAAGGCCGACGGGCAGGCCAGTGTCAACATGATCCTGCGCCGGCACCCTCGCACGCTGGCGGGGGTCACCAAGTCGGGCAAGCTGATCCTTGCCACCGTCGACGGCCGCAAGCCAGGGCTCACGGTCGGAGCCTCCATGATCGAGGCCGCGCAACTGATGCTCTGGCTCGGCGCCCGTCAGGCCGTCAACCTGGACGGCGGCGGCTCAAGCGCCATGGTCGTCAACGGCAAGGTGGTGAACCACCCCTCCGACGGCACTGAACGCGGCGTCGGCGACGCCCTCCTGATCCTGCCCTGACAACCTGCCCGCGTGGCAACCGCTCCGGCGAACCCAGCGGGGACGAAAAGACCCCTACAACGCAGAAAAGCCACCCAGAGCCTGGGTGGCTTTTCCTGCATAACCATCATGCGAATGATTGTCCGGCGGCGTCCTACTCTCCCACACCGTCCCCGGTGCAGTACCATCGGCGCTGGAAAGCTTAA
>JAOPYI010000026.1 GCA_025964675.1 Sphaerisporangium sp.
GATGCCAACCAAAGGAAACCATCCCCACCACACCCCGAAAGGCACGATGAAAAGACGGAGATAAATGCATATTCATGCACTGGCTTTTAACACACTGTTGAGTTCTCAAGAAACGGACGCGTACACCATCACCCAAACCAGAAGGCTTGAACTCCGGGGCTTCCATCTCGTATGCCCTCATCCTACCGCGTCCGCTTGACCAGGAGCAAACCGCGCCGTTACCAGCACTTGACTTCCGACCAGCCGAACCCACTAGCATTCAGACCACCCCGTTTCCAGGGCAACTCCACTAACTTACCAGAGTAGGAAGATCGTGTCAACCTCTGACGCGGCAATCCAAGTGCGAGTAAGTCTCACGGGAGTACAGGGGAGCTTAACACCTCTGGGAACCAGATGATTCCCGGAGTCTCCGCCCGGATCGAGCGGAGCGGCGTCGCCCTGCGAGACAGAACTCTAGCACCGGCACGACCGTGACATGAACAACTTGGGTCAGCCGGTCGTTATTCCCGGGTCGCCGACGCCCAAACCTTCGAGATTGCGGCAGCTTCGGAGCCCCACCACGAGGAGCCCGCGACCGTGGCGGCCGCGGGCTCCTGGAGCGGGTGTCTCAGCCGGCCGGCAGGGCTGCCAGCTGGGCCTCCAGCCGCGCGATGTCGGCATCGGCCTGGGCTGCCCTGGCACGGACCTTGGCTACGACGTCGTCCGGCGCCTTGGACATGAACTGCTCGTTCGCCAGCTTGGCGGCCGCCTGGGCGGCTTCCTTGCGGGCCGCGGCGAGGTCCTTGTCCATGCGCCTCCGCTCGGCGGCGACGTCGATGGCTCCCGCCGTGTCGATCTCGACAACGGCCGAGCCCACGGCCAGCCGGGCCGTGGCCGCGAACGAATCCGACGCGTCGTCCAGCCGCAGCAACGCCCGGATGGCGGTCTCGTGGGCGACGAGAGCCGTGCTGTCGAGCGTGAGCCTGGCTGCGACCCGCTGGCCGGGCTTCAGGCCTTGGTCCGACCTGAACCGGCGGACCTCGGTGATGAGCTCCTGCAAGGCCAGGATCTCGTCCTCGGCCGCCCGGTCGGCGTACTCCTGGGCGGCGGCAGGCCAGGAGGCGACCACGATGGAGGGCCCTCCGGTCAACGCGCGCCAGAGCTCCTCGCTGACGAACGGCATGAGCGGGTGCAGCAGCCGGAGCAAGGCGTCGAACACGTGCCCCAGCACCAGCCGCGTGCGGTCGGCGACCTCGCCGCCAGGCGCGATCTGGATCTTCGCCAGCTCGACGTACCAGTCGCAGACCTCGTCCCACGCGAAGTGGTAGAGCTGATCGGAGATCTTGGCGAACTCGAAGTCGTCGTAAGCGGCGTCGACCGCGCCGGCGACCGACTGAAGGCGGGACAGGATCCACCGGTCGGCCACCGTAAGCTCAGCCGGGTCCGGCAGGGCGGCCGAGACCGTCGCGCCGTTCATCAGCGCGAACCGCGTGGCGTTCCAGATCTTGTTGCAGAAGTTGCGGGAGCCCGCGGCCCAGTCCTCGCTGATCGCGACGTCGGACCCGGGGCCGGCGCCTCGCAGAAGGGTGAAGCGGGTCGCGTCCGCGCCGTACCGGGAGATCCAGTCGAGGGGGTCGACGACGTTGCCGAACGACTTCGACATCTTCTTGCCGAACTGGTCGCGGACCATGCCATGGAGGGCCACCGTCTGGAACGGCGGCGTGCCGTCCATGGCGTAGAGCCCGAACATCATCATGCGGGCGACCCAGAAGAACAGGATGTCGTACCCCGTCACCAGGACCGTCGTGGGGTAGAAGCGCTCCAGCTCTCGCGTCTGCTCCGGCCAGCCGAGCGTTGAGAACGGCCACAGCCCCGAGGAGAACCAGGTGTCGAGCACGTCAGGGTCCTGGACATAGCCGGCGGGGGCCTGCTCGTCGGGGCCCACGCACAGCACCTCGCCCTCCGGGCCGTACCAGACCGGGATTCGGTGGCCCCACCACAGCTGGCGGGAGATGCACCAGTCATGCATGTCGTCGACCCAGTCGAAGTAGCGCTTGGCCAGCTCCGGCGGGTGGATGCGGGTGCGGCCGTCACGCACGGCGTCGCCCGCGGCCTTCGCCAGCGGCTGGACGTTCACGAACCACTGCAGGGACAGCCGGGGCTCCACCACGGTCTTGCAGCGGGAGCAGTGGCCGACGGCGTGGAGGTACGGACGCTTCTCCGCGACGACGCGCCCTTCCGCCCGCAGTGCCGCGACCACGGCCGGCCTGGCCTCGAAGCGGTCGAGCCCCAGGAAGGGGCCGTGGGCGGTGATGACGCCGCGCTCATCCATGATCGCGAGGGACGGCAGGCCGTGACGCCGCCCGATCTCGAAGTCGTTGGGGTCATGCGCCGGGGTGACCTTGACCGCGCCCGTGCCGAAAGCGGGGTCGACATGCTCGTCCGCCACGATGGGGATCAGCCGCCCGGTGAGCGGCACCTCCACGGACGTACCCACCAGATGGGCATAGCGCTCGTCGGCGGGGTGGACGGCCACGGCCGTGTCTCCCAGCATCGTCTCGGCCCGGGTGGTGGCGACCACGATGGACGCCTCCCCCTGGCCGTACCGGATGGAGACCAGCTCGCCTTCGTCCTCGGTGTGGTCGACCTCGATGTCGGAGAGGGCGGTGAGGCAGCGTGGGCACCAGTTGATGATGCGCTCGGCGCGGTAGATCAAGCCGTCGTCGAAGAGCCGCTTGAAGATGGTCTGGACTGCCCGGGACAGCCCCTCGTCCATGGTGAACCGCTCGCGCGACCAGTCGACGCTGTCGCCGAGCTTCGTCATCTGGCCGAGGATCCGGCCACCGGACTCTTCCTTCCACTGCCAGACCCGCTCGACGAACGCCTCGCGGCCGAGGTCGTGCCGTGAGAGCCCCTCCTTGGCCAGCTCGCGCTCGACGACGTTCTGCGTGGCGATGCCTGCGTGGTCCATGCCGGGGAGCCACAGCGTCTCGAAGCCGCGCATGCGCGCGCGCCTGCTGAGGGCGTCCTGGATGGAGTGGTCAAGGGCATGACCGATATGGAGAACACCGGTGACGTTGGGAGGCGGTAGCACGATGGTGTGCGGCTCTCGCCGGCTGCCTACGTCCGCCGTGAAGTAACCCTCCGCTACCCAGCGCTCGTAGCTCCGGGTTTCGACGTCAGCGGGTGCGTACTGGGTTGGCAGCTCAGGCGTTGTCACAGTGCCCAATTGTAGGGACGCCGAGACCTTGCCCGTGTCCTAACGCTCCCTGCCCCTTATCCGGTATAAGGTCGCGCGCTACCAAAAAACCACATTGGGTGGGGCTATAAGTCGGGTGGCATTACGTTCTGTGACGCTCCAGGTACGCCTCCGGAGGTCCAGCCCCGGCCGACGCCGTGCTGACAGAGAAATGCGACGCCATCGTGATCACATGATCACGATGGCGTCAGCGTCGCGGAAGGGAGAGCGCCCGGTCAGGCGGACTTCTCCCTGGGGGTGCGCTGCTGCTTGGCACTGAGCTGGTCGCGAGGCACCAGTGTGGGGTTGACGTTCTCCAGCACCGACTCCCTGGTGATGACGACACGCGCGACATCCTGGCGGGACGGCACTTCGTACATCACCGAGAGGAGGACCTCCTCCATGATGGCGCGCAGCCCTCGGGCTCCGGTGCCACGCAGGATCGCCTGGTCGGCGATGGCCTCAAGGGCGTCGTCGGTGAACTCCAGCTCGACGTTGTCGAGCTCGAACAACCGGCGGTACTGCTTGACCAGGGCGTTCCTCGGCTCGGTGAGGATCTGGATGAGCGCCTCGCGGTCGAGGTTGTGAACGCTGGTGATGACCGGGAGACGGCCGACGAACTCGGGGATCATGCCGAACTTCAGCAGGTCCTCGGGCATGACGTCGGCGAAGATGTCGGCGGCGTCGATCTCGGCCTTCGAATGGATGATCGCGTTGAAGCCGATGCCCTTCTTGCCGATGCGCGACTCGATGATCTTCTCGAGGCCCGCGAAGGCGCCACCGCAGATGAACAGCACGTTGGTGGTGTCGATCTGGATGAACTCCTGATGGGGGTGCTTGCGGCCGCCCTGCGGCGGGACGGAGGCGGTCGTGCCTTCGAGGATCTTCAGCAGGGCCTGCTGCACGCCCTCACCCGAGACGTCGCGGGTGATCGAGGGGTTCTCGCTCTTGCGGGCTATCTTGTCGACCTCGTCGATGTAGATGATGCCCGTCTCGGCCTTCTTGACGTCGTAGTCAGCGGCCTGAATCAGCTTCAGGAGGATGTTCTCGACATCCTCGCCGACGTAACCCGCCTCGGTGAGCGCCGTGGCGTCCGCGATGGCGAAGGGGACGTTGAGCATCTTCGCGAGAGTCTGCGCGAGCAGGGTCTTGCCCGAGCCGGTTGGGCCGAGCAAGAGGATGTTGGACTTCGCCAGCTCCAGGCCGTCGTCTCGGCCGCGTTCGCCGGACTGCACCCGCTTGTAGTGGTTGTACACCGCGACCGAGAGGGCCTTTTTCGCCTGGTCCTGACCGATGACATAGGCGTCCAGGAACTCGTAGATCTCTCTCGGCTTCGGGAGACTGTCCCACTTGAGTTCGGAGGACTCGGAGAGCTCCTCCTCGATGATCTCGTTGCAGAGATCGATGCACTCATCGCAGATGTAGACGCCTGGTCCGGCGATGAGCTTCTTGACTTGCTTCTGGCTCTTCCCGCAGAACGAGCACTTCAGCAGGTCTCCGCCGTCGCCGATGCGTGCCACCCCAGATACTCCTTTGCGTGGGACCGCCTGCTCCGCGATCCGAATCTTGCGGACTCGGTCCGAAAAGTCATCCCGCTCAGGTTTCGACGTTACCGTCTCCCGGGCCCTCAGTGCGCCCCCTAGCGGTGAGTCGCACCGGAACGTGCCCAATTGGGCACCGTTCCGGTGCGATCCGCATCCTCAGGAAGCCACGGCTTGGGCGCGTTTCTTCCGTGAGGGGATGATGTCGTCGATCAAGCCGTAGTCCTTGGCTTCATCAGCGTTGAGGATCTTGTCGCGCTCGATGTCGCGACGGACATCCTCCTGCGACTTGCCCGAGTGCCTGGCGACGATCTCCTCCAGGAGCGAGCGCATCCGCAGGATCTCGCGCGCCTGGATCTCGATGTCGCTGCCCTGGCCGCCACCCTCGGTGGACGGCTGGTGGATCAGGACACGGGCGTTCGGCAGCGCGAAGCGCTTGCCCTGGGTGCCGCCGGCCAGCAGCACGGCCGCGGCGGACGCCGCCTGGCCGAGGCAGACCGTCTGGATCTCCGGGCGGACGAACTGCATCGTGTCGTAGATCGCCGTCATCGCGGTGAACGAGCCGCCGGGCGAGTTGATGTAGATGCTGATGTCCCGGTCGGGGTCGAGCGACTCCAGCGTCA
>JAOPYI010000052.1 GCA_025964675.1 Sphaerisporangium sp.
CGGCCAGGACCGCGCCCGCGGGAGAACCCGCTACCAAGCAGCAGGTTCTCCCGCCCAAGGTCAAAGCCCACGCCATGTCCAAGGCGGGGGAGAAACTCGCCGACGAATTCTGGACCGCGGCCGCCCGGGGAAGCCTCGCCCTCAGCAGGCTGCTCCTGCCGGACTCCCCGGCCGCCACCCTGTTCCGGCTGTACGGCGCGCGTGGCCCCGCCACCCTCCTTGGGATGAAGACCGCTCCCATGCGCCACACGGCGACCGCATGCCCATCTCGACCAGAACAGCCTGAGGCTGTGAGCGGCCAGGTCAAGAGCGGCGATTACCTCTACGGATACCAGATCACCTGGCGGTTGGACGGGCGTACCGCTCTGGCCGAGGAACTGCTGCCCAACATCCACGAACCCGGCCGCAGATTCCACCCGCACTGGATGGTCATGAAGGGCATTGGGCGTAGCACCCAGGACCTCGCCACCCCACGCGGCCTCGATCCACTGGAATGGTTGATCTGGAAGCACTCTCTGCCCTACTGCGGGCTGCCACTCCTCCTGCGGATGCTCACCGCCTGGAACCGCATCCCCGACCAGGCCGCAGTGCTCCAGTCGCACCCACCGAAGGCGATCGCGGCCGCGATCGACCGCATGATCGGCTACCGGGCCGGAGACCGTGGCCACTACAACGAGGTCGCCGGGTCTGTACCACATCGATGAGGACACCGTCCGGAGCGCGGACAAGACACTGGCGCGCCGGTTGAAACTGTCCGCGACCCAGCTCTGGTGACAGGCAAGGTGAACATGCACTGATGGGGTGTCGGCGAGCCGCGGGACCCACGTCCTCATCCCGGCGCTACCTGCGGATCCATGTCCGGGGCTGAGCGGCGGCAGCAGGCCGAGCAGCTCGCGGCTTACCATTTCATCCCTGCCGATATCCTCCGAGGTCCCAGCATGCAGGCGGCAGCCGGGCCACCGAACGGTTCGGTGACGTACTACTTCAAGACCCCAAGCAGCTGGCATCTGACGTAGATCCGCATCTCATCCGGAGACCTCTGGCCGAAGCTTTGGCCGATATTCCAGCCAGAGAGGTATCATTACCTCATGGAACTCATTCCGATCAGCGAGGCGAAGGATCGGCTGACCGAGCTGGCCGACCGGGCCGCTCGCGAGCATGACCACTTCACCTTGACCCGGAACGGGCGGCCTCATGCCGTGATCCTGTCCGTGGCCGAGTGGGAGTCCTTGCAGGAGACCCTGGAGATCCTCGCCGATCCGGAGATGCGAGCCGACCTGGTCGAGGCCGCTGCCGCCGAAGCGGGAGGCGACGTGACCACCGAGGAGGAGATGGCCGCCGTCATGGCCGCTCGCCTCGGCAGGGCGAGCGCGTGAGCGACCGATACACCATCCTCCTCGACCCGCCCGCTCGCCGCGCCCTCGAGTCCGGACTCCCCGAGACGGTGGCGGCAGCGGCCTGGGAATTGATCACCGGTGCGATCGCCCGGGAGCCATGGCGTGTCGGCAAGCCTCTCCAGGAGCCGCACGAAGGCCTACATGTCGCCCGTCGCGGGACCTACCGCGTGGTCTACCGCATCGATGAAGACAAACACACCGTGACGATTCAGACCATCAAACACCGCCGAGACGCCTTTCGCCCATAGCGGCCGATGATCCGCATTTGTCATGCAGTGACCACCGTCCCGACGACCGTGTCCACATACACGCCGACGGTGTGCTCGAACGCCTTGGGGCTGAAAACAGCCGATTTTTACCTACAATCAGCGGGCTTTCCGCCTGACCAACCTCAGTCGCGAAATCGACGACATAACACCCACCCTTGACGATTCCGGCATGCGCCCCTCAGGCACGTCGACCAATCGAGGCACACGGTCAGGCGGCGAGTTCACGGTTCAGGTGGTCGCGGAACTCTTGGACCATCATGCTCGTGCCGTACGGCTCAAGCTGCCCCGCGAAGTCACCGAGGCGCTCTACCGAACGAGCGGAACTGAGTGCCTTCGTCATCGGGATCGCGGCTCGCGCGGAGTCAAGGGCCTGCTTCAGCTCGCCCATCCCCAGATAGGTGCGAGATCGTCGACCGGCGACCCCGAACCCGCCACCTCCGACTTCACTGTCTATGAGCTTCAACCGGGCGCCGCCCCGCGCGCCCAGCGGGGCGGGTCTCGCCTGGCGGCCTCGATGGCTTCGGGGGTGGGTCGTCCAATCGCTTCGGGGACGTATTCGAGGGGAACGCCCAACGCCTCGGCCCAGTGCCGGCGCCAGGAGAGTCGACGGGCTGCGAGCCGCCGAGCACGGGTGGCGGTGGCGCGACGGCGGCGATCGGCCTCCGTACGGGCTGCGGTCTCATCCTGCAGCCACGGCGGAGTACGCCGGGACAACCCTGCGACGAACTCTGCCGACCAGTGACCGCTGTTCGGACGGAGAAGCCGGATCACGTCGACAGACAGGCCGAAGATCTCCGCCACGGACTCGTCGGACAGCCTGGAGACCGCTCGGACGACCTCGTCGACCACAGCTTGCTCGGTTTGCCGCCGTCGGGAGACCTCTTCGGCGGCGCGCTGGGCCTCCGCGTGAGCGGCCCGCTCCAACTCCCGATCCGATCGCGCCCGCAGCAGCCACGACGGTGGCGAGGAGACCACCTCATGGAGGACAGGCGCCAACAGGTGATCGCCGAGCCTGGGCAGATCAGCCGGCAGCGTGGCGACCGGGACACCCAGCTCTCGCTCCGCAACCTCAGGCGGGACCAGGAGACCGATCAGCTCAGTCGATCTCTCGGCGAGCTCAGCAAGCATCCCCTCCAGCTCCGCACGGGGAAGGCGGGCCTCGCGCAAAGTCGCGATCAGTGGATCGATGCGCCGATCCGACATGCGGCGGAGGGGCTGGAGCGGTCCAGGCCAGATGCCGGCGGTCGCCATCAGCGCTGCGGTCCAGAGGAGGACCTGAACCGGTTCCGCGTCGGGGACCGGCTTCAGTACCCCGATTTCCGCGCGGGCCGCTGCGGCCCGCGCGAGGTTCAGCTTGCGCGTCCGGGCGGCTTTCTTGGCGGCCTCCGAACGGGAGACTGTCCGGGCGACGGCGCGAAGCTCGGTGTCGGCGCGGGCGTGGTCGGCCAAGGCATCGACATCTGCCGCGCGGTAGTAGCCGACGGTCAGGGTCCGGCCGTATTTCCTGATCTCCTCAGTGACCACGGGCGCCAGGCCGGTGACAGCGGCGATGCGTTTGAAAGCGTCAGTGGAGACCCCGAGCCTGGCCGCCGCCTCACTGGTGTTGCAGCGACGCTCGGCGGCGAGAAGTCGTCGGAAGAGCTCCAGGTCGGCTTGTGCAGTGTTGATGGAGACGGGGTCGAAGGTGCGATCGGGGAGACGTCTGAGCAGACCGGTCTCCACAGCGAGCTCGACCTCCCAGACGGCGAGCCCGAGCAGCTTCCGGACCCTCTCCCGGCCGAAGCCCTTCGCCAAGACCCCACCTCCCACGCCGGGAACCAGTGTGCCGCCCGGCTACGACACTCTCGCGGGGCGAGCACACCCAGCTCCGACAGGCGGGGTGACTGTTCGTGCAACATCCTCGCCCGCGCGGCAGATGAGCGACATGGCGTGGAGCACGTTTCGTCCTCCAGTGAACCCGGGGTTGAGGAACCGGCGGACAGCCGTTATCGATGAGAACGATCATGGCGCGTGTGAAACTTGGAGCGTTCGCTTTGTAACGGATCGATTGCTGTGGGTTGATCCCGGGTGCTCTGGTCCTACTTTGCTGCCATGCCTGCGGAATTCCTGTCTGCTGAGCAGAGGGCGGCCTACGCATCGTTCGCCGAGATGCCGTCGCTGTCGGATCTGGAGAAGTTCTTCTTCCTGGACGCCTTCGACCGGAATGTGATCGCCCAATCGAGGGCCGATTCTCATCGGTTGGGGGTTGCCGTCCAGATCGGGACGCTCCGGTACAAAAGGTTGTTCCTGGAGGATCCGCCGGCGGTGCCGTGGCCGGTGGTGGACTATCTGGCCGAGCAGCTGGGGGTCGGTAATTCGTCGCAGGTCAAGAAGTACGCTGTGCGTGCGCAGACGGCCTACGACCATGCGTGGATGATCCGGGATGCCTACGGCTACCACACCTTCGACGACCGGGACAGCTGGGAGGGGCGGCAGCTGACCCGCCAGTTCCGGACCTTCCTGCATAGCCGGGCGTGGACGCATGCCGAGGGGCCGGTGGCGCTGTTCGAGCAGTCGGTGGCATGGCTGCGGCGGCATCGGTTGCTGCTGCCGGGGGTGACCGTGTTGGAGCGGCTGGTGGGCAGCGTGCGGGAACGGGCCGATGTCCGCATGTACACGGTGGTGGCCAAGCAGGTCCGCCGTGCCGATCCGCGCCTGCCGGGGGCGTTGTCGGATCTGCTGGCAGTGCCGGAGGGATCGCGCATCTCGGAGCTGGAGAAGCTGCGGCAGGCGCCCAAGCGCACGTCAGGGACGGGAGATGGTGCGGGCGCTGCAGCGGGTGGACAACCTGGCCGCCTTCGGGCTGGGCCAGGTCGCGGTGTCGAAGGTCCCGGTGCGGCGGATGAAGACGCTGGCCAAGTACGGGGCGGGCAGCAAGGCGCCGGCGCTGGACCGGCTGGTCGAGCCGCGCCGGACGGCGACGTTGCTGGCGGTCACCCGGAGTCTGGAGGCCGAGGCGATCGACGACGCTTTGGATCTGTTCGCGTTGCTGATGGCCACCCGGTTGATCAGCCCGGCCCGCCGCAAGTCCGCCGATGAACGCCTGCGGATGCTGCCCCGCCTGGAGCGCGCCTCCAAGCTGGTGGCCAAGGCCGGCCGCGTGCTGGTCGACCAGCTCGACCTGGTCGACCACGAGGGGGCCGACCTTGATGTGGCGGCGATGTGGGCCGCAGTCGCCGAGATCGCCGGCGCCAGCAAGGAGCAGGTCCGCGCGGCACTGCAGGTGGTGGAGGACCTGGTGCCGGAGGACGACGGCGCGGCCGAGGCGACGATGCGAGCCGCGCTGGTGGAGAAGTACAACACCGTGCGCCCGTTCCTGCGGCTGCTGGGCGAGTCGAAGGCGCTGGCGGCGGCGCCGGGCGGACGGCGCGTGCTGGCCGCGGTGCATCGGCTGCCGGAGCTGGCGCGCCGTCAGGTGGCCAAGAAGCCGCTGACGGCGAAGGAGATCGACGCCGCGCTGGTGACCGCGTCGTGGAAACGGGCGGTGTATGCCAACCCGGACCTGCCGCAGGGGGCGGTGGATCGGGACGCGTACGTCGTGTGCGTGCTGGAGCACCTGATGCGGGCCCTGACGATCAGAGATGTGTTCGCCTCGCCGTGGCTGCGCTGGGCCGACCCGCGCGCGCACCTGCTGACCGGGGCGCAGTGGGAGGCGATCGCCGAGGATGTGCTGGCCTCGCTGTCGCTCACCGACCCCGTGCAGGAGCATCTCAACGACAAGGTCCGGGCCCTTGACGCGGCGTGGAAGCAGATGGCCGCCCGCCTGGCAGAAGCGCCCTGGTGACGGTGGTGACCCCGGCCGGAGGCGGGCGGGCCCGGCTGTCGGTGGAGAAACTCGGCGCGCTCGGCGAGAGCGAGTCGCTGGCGTGGCTGCGGGCCACCTGCCAGACCATGCTGCCCCGCATCGACCTGCCCGAGCTGCTGCTGGAGGTACACGCCTGGACCGGGTTCCTGGACGCCTACGTGCACCTGGCCGACATCTCCACCCGCATGAACGACCTGCCCACCTCACTGGTGGCGCTGCTGATCAGTGAGGCCTGCAACGTGGGTCTGACGCCCGTGATCAAGGCCGGGGACGAGGCGCTGACCCGTGGCCGGCTCTCCCACGTGGACCAGAACTATGTGCGCGGCGAGACGCACGCCGCGGCCAACGTTCCCTCTACATTCTGGACTGCCTGATCAACCTGGACGCCGGGCCGAAACCCGAGGTGGTCACGACGGACCAGGCCAGCGACAGCGACATGGTGCTCGGGATCTTCTCCATGCTCGGCTACCGGTTCGCGCCCCGCTTCGCCGACCTGGGCGACCAGCGGTTCTGGCGCACCGACCTGCCCGACGGCAGCACCGGCCAGTACGGGGTGCTGGAGGCGATCGCCCGGAACAAGGTGAACACCAAGAAGGTGATCACCCAGTGGCCGGACATGGTGCGGGTCGCCGGGTCGCTGGTCACCAACCAGGTGCGCGCCTACGACCTGCTGCGCATGTTCGCCCGCAACGGCAATCCGACTCCACTGGGGCAGGCGTTCGCCGAATACGGTCGGATCGACAAGACGATGCACCTGCTCAGCATGCTGGACCCGATCGATTCCAGCTACCGTCGCACCTTGGGTAAGCAGTTGTCGGTCCAGGAGTCCCGGCACCACCTGGCCCGCAAGATCTGCCACGGCAATGGCGGGAAGATCCGGCAGGCCTATCGGGAGGGCCAGGAAGATCAGTTAGCGGCGTTAGGGCTGGTTCTCAATGCCGTGGTGTTGTGGAATTCGAAGTATTTGTCGGCGATCGTGGACCAGTTGCGCGCCCAGGGGGTGCCGGTCAAGGACGAGGATGTGGCTCGGCTATCCCCGCTGGGCCACGCCCACCTCAACTGCCTGGGCCGCTACGCGATCGCTTCCTCGGCCCCGGACAAGGGCCTGCGGCCGCTCGGAGCGGCGGTGCTACCCCAGGACGCGTCTTCGGCGGTCGTGGCCGAGGACGGCGTGTAAACCCCGCAGGGGATCCGTACGGTGATCTTGGGCGCAGCGGTCGTCGCGCCGGTCACCGGCCGGGTCGAAGCCTTCCTCACACGCGCGTTATGAGTGATTAGTGGCCATGAGTGACGTTGGCGACTGTTGAGCTGGCTTGTCATAGACGCCGATCGTCCACTCGCTGGGACGCTGGTTCACTACCTTGGCAAGGCGTTCCGGCGTCGTGACGATCGTGTCCATGTCATAGGTGCCGCTGCCGTCCTCGATTTTCCGGCCGAGTGGGGCATCGGAAGGGAAGATCCAGATCTCCAGGTTTTGAGGTTTGCCCAGCCATCCCGGGCCGGCGGACTGCCAGTCGTACTGGGCGTCGAGACCGTCTCCACGACGATCCCCGCACCGGCCGAAGCTCGTTTCGTTGCCCTGCCTCACCAGCACCCAGATGTTGGGATCGGCGCAGCGGATGGAGTAGCCGGTGTTGTAGGTGGTCGGCTGGAAGGTCACCTTCACCCCCTCGCCGACCGTCGAGTGGTTCTCGGAGTGGATCAACTCCAGTGTGTCTCCGTTCATGCCGACGGCTGTCCCGGGCAGATCGACGCCGTTCGTCACCCGCGCCGCGGAGGCGGGGCCCGGCGCGGACCCGCCGCCGTACGATCCGAAGGCCGCGACGACACCGATGGCCGCCGCGGCGGCCCCGGCCAGCGCCGCCCCGGCCGACCCCCTTCTGCGCAGGCGGGCGGCCCGTCCCCGCCGGGTGATCTCCTGCAGGTGTGCGGGTCCACTCGGCCCCTCGGCGCTGTACTCCTCAAACACCGCGCGCAGGTCACTTTCGGTGTACTGGGTCATTGCTTCGCCTCCACATTCAGTTCGCGCAGCGCCGGATCCACGCGAAGCCGTGCTAACGCCCGGCTGAGCTGCTTCTTTACCGTTCCGAGTGAGCATCCGAGGACGTCGGCGATCTGCTCATGCGGCAGATCGGCGAAGTAGTGCAGGACGACGACCGCTCGCTGCCGAGGCGGGAGGGCGCTGGTCGCCGTCCACAGGGCGGCGCGGTCGGCCACCGTTCCGGCGATGTCCCGCTGCTCGGTTCCCTCCGGCATCGCTTCGGTGGGCACTTCACCGCGCCATCGGCGCCGCCACCAGGAGGCGTGCGTGTTGACGATGATCCGGTACACGTACGGATCCGGGTCGCTAGCGATCTTGTGCCAGGCCCCCCACGCCTTGATCAACGAGGTCTGCACCACATCTTCCGCCGCCGCCCAGTCCCGGGTGAGCAGGAACGCCGTACGGCACAGCCGCTCATGCCGCTGCTCGACATACCAAGCAAACCCGTCCACCATCTCCCACTCCCTTACGACGCTCTCTCCGGAACTACCGCCTGGAAGGCGCCTTTGGGTGACAGAGTTCGGGAATCGGGGGGTCACAGTGCGATGGAAACGGGAACGCACGCCGCGAAGCCTCACGAGCCAAGGCCCTCTCATGACCTGGGGGTTGCCCCTTTCGGGCTTTCTTGGCTGCCCCAAAGCAGGGCCTAGTGACCAGCGGGAACCGCGTTAACGTCGGATTCCGGCCCAAGTCTCTTTCCGCCGGTGCGCCGCTGTGACTTTCTGGATAGAGGTTTCTGGACGGCGTCGCGCCTGGTCGTTAGAGTGTCCAGAAAGGTATATGTTTCTGGACACTGCCGCGAGGGTGGCTGATGACCGTCTGGGCGTACGCACGAGTTTCGACGCGTGACCAGAACCCGCAGCTCCAGCTCGACGCCCTCGCCGCCAGCGGTTACGACGAGCTGGTCATGGAAAAGGAGTCGGGCAAGCGCGGTGTCGCGCGGCCGGCATGGGAGGCGCTCCTGGCGCTGCCCAAGGCGGGTGACACGCTGAAGTTCTGGAAGTCCGACCGGTGGGGCCGCTCGGCGGGGCACGTGCTGACCACAGTCAACGAGCTGCGCGACCGCGGCATCACGGTGGTGTCGCTGACGGAAAACTTTGATGTGGGCGCCAAGGAGGGCCGATTCATGTTCGCGGTCCTGGCCGCGGCCGCGGAGTACGAACTGGAGCTGCGCGCCGAGCGCCAGGCCGAGGGAATCGCCGCCGCCAAGCGTCGCGAAGCCACCGGTGCCATGCTGCCCGGCAAGAAGAAGACCGGCCGGCCGCGCGTCATCGGCCCCGCCGAGCTAGCCACACTACGCCGCCTGGTCGACGACGGCGTCTCGATCACCGAAGCCGCCCGCGCCCTAAAAATCGGCCGCTCCACCGCCTACGCGGTACTCGCGGGACGCTGACCAGCAACTAGCCCACCCGTATCTCCTTCTGCCCTTCGGGGCCCTAGCAAGATCGTTCTCATCGATAACGGCTGTCCGCCGGTTCCTCACCCCGGGATCGACGCCCGGAACCTGCTGAACTTTGTCGGCGGCCACATGATCTGGAGCTTCGCCGCGCCGATCGCCGTGGTGGAATCCTGTGTCCCACGGCGGGCCGACCGCCCGTGGCTGGGGCGGGTCGGTCGTACGCCGCCAAGTACGCCGCCAACACCGTGATGACGCTCGGCGTGCTGGCGTTGCTCGCCTGGGCGTTCCACCGGCTGCGCCAGGCCGAAGCAACGACCGGGACCGAAAGCGGTGCCGCTGCGGACAGCGAAACCGCGGCCCAACCGCAGCCGGTGGCGCGCAACAGGAGCATGAAGTGAATAGGAAACATGAGCGGAATTCGCAGGGCGACGAGCCCACTGTGCTCGCTGAACCGGCCTGGATCGCGCTCGTCTTTGTCGTCTTCGGGGCCGGGATCGGCTGGCTGGTCAAGCTCCTCGCGAACTGGCTGGTGACCCTGCCCTGGTCGCCGCTGGAGGGACCGGCCGTACCGCATGAACGGGTCGCACCTGCCCATCGACCACGGTTAACCGATGCGCCTTCCCGCCGCCCTTCGGGGGGTGCCGGGTTTGCTTACGAGCTACGAGCGGGGGCTCGGAAGACCTGGCGGCTGTGCCATTCGATGTTGGCGGTGTCGATGGGTTCGAGGCCTGGTTGTGGGGGGCGGACGGGGCGCTCGGCCAGGGAGAGGACCATTTCCTTGGCCGCCGGCGTCCGGCCGACGAACTTCGCGGAGACGGTGATCGTGCGGTCGGGGGTCAGGCCGAGGACGCCCTTGTCGAAAAGCTTGTGGTGGATGGCGCACAGGCACAGTCCGTTGGCGACGTCGTCCGGTCCTTCGAACGCCCACCAGCGGACGTGGGCGGCGTCGAGACCGACAGCGGTGCCGTCCAGCAAGCCGTCGTACTCGCAGAACGCACAGCAGTACTCGTAAGCCATCAGGACGTTCTGGCGGAACGCGGTATCTCGCCGGACCACCGCGCGCGCCGGGACTCTCACCGGGTCCGCTGCGCCGTGGGTTTGCAGGTCCAGGCCGGTGAGCTGGCAGATGTCGGCGTGCAGGGAGGGTTCGAAATTGGCCTCCAGCAAGTACCGCGCGAGCCGGACCACCAAGTGGGAGTCGTGGGACAGGGCTCGCAGGAGGTCAGGGTGGAGCCGGCCGGATGCCTGGGAGTCGCGAAGGCGACCGAGCTCTGAGCCGGGGCTTCCTGGCCCGTTCACCGTCTCCACGAGCCAGAGGCCGTCGCTGGTCAGGTGGTGGAACGGGTAGCCGGGGCTGGTCTCCCGTGACGGTCCGAACTCCTTGAGCAGGCGCTTGAGGTCGGCTTCCGCGGCGCTGAACGGGATCGGCCCACCGCCGTGGCGTTGGAACCGGCCGAGAGCGTAGAGCAGCAGGAGCGGCTTGTGCGGTGCCCGTTCCCCATTGCGCGTCCAGCGCCGGATGTCGGCGACCCGCTCAACCCAGTCCATGGCCCATCACCTTACGATGATCTTCATCTTGGCAACAGGTGTTCCTTTCGCTCGTCGGAGCGCCACCTCGTTGGTCATGTACATCCGGCAGACTCCGCCTACACCGGTCTACCAGTCGGATGACACCGAGGGCGTCGTCAGGCATGGGAAGGCGTGTCTCGACGGTTCTGTCACCAGTTGGGATT
>JAOPYI010000002.1 GCA_025964675.1 Sphaerisporangium sp.
CAGCCCGCTCAGGCGACTCCCCGAGCCCGCGAACCTAGATCAATTCAAAGTCCAGCGGTGCGACCGCCTCGGCGGCATCATCCACGAATACTCCCATGTCGCATGACGTGGACGAGGTTTTCGGCACGCACAGGTCGATTCGCTTGTCGTTGACCCGCGGGGCGGTCACCTCGACCGCTCCCGCGCTGGTCAGCACCTACGGACCGGTCCGCATCGTTCTCAGCCTCGGGGCGGCCAGCGCCCTTGCCCTCGACGGTGATCAGATTCGCTGCGCTCACGGTGCTTGCCTTTTGTCGGCGACCGTGCCGCCGAAGACTGTGAGCCGGACGTTCTCATTGATTGGTTGTCCGATCGTCCCAGTCCGTACGCGGCCGCGCGCTGCTCCTGCTCGTTCGCCGCCCACGCCAGGGCGGCGCAGAACCCGATTACCACACCGGCACCATCGGTCACTAGGAGGGCAGCCAGTTCCTCGGCTCCGTCGTCGCCGTCCTCCTTAAGGCGATATCTCCTCGTTACGAGGGGAAGCCCAGACATCGCCGTTCCCCCTTTAAGGCGATGTCTCTACGTTACGAGGGAAAGCCCACCTCAGAGCTTCTCAACAACGTGTTGAAGCCGTCGGTACGGTCGGGATCCAGGTCAACCGAACGTGACGCTCTTCCGGCCGGTGGAACGAGACATCGACGAAAGGTGAGCCAGGCCGGGCGCGCCCCGGACTCGGTCGGCGCGCCCGGCCCCCGCCCTCACCAGGGGAGGGCGCCGTCGCGGTCGCGGTACTGCCCGGTCTGCCCGGGCGAGGTGGTCGCCAGCTCGATGATGGCGTCGGTGCCCTCGCTGACCGTCTGGGTGCCCTGGTGGCCGTTGAGGTCGGTGGCGGTGAAGCCGGGGTCGGCGAGGTTGAAGCGGATCTCCGGGATGGCCTTGGCGTACTGGGTGGTGATCATGTTGAGGGCAGCCTTGGAGCTCGGGTACATCAAGTGGGGGAAGGTCGACTCCTTCCGCTCGGGGTTTGTCGTGATCGTCAGCGATCCAGCGCCGCTGGAAACCATCACGACTCGTGGGTCGTGCCCGGCGCGTAGCAGCGGCAGGAACGCGTGCGTCACGCGGACCGGGCCGACCACGTTGACGCTCAAGACGGGGATGAGGTGCTGCGGCAGGGTCTCCCCGGGGCCGACGAGCTCGCCGGTGATCCCGGCGTTGTTGATCAGGACGTCGAGCTGGTCGGTGCTCTCGCGCACGATCTGGACGGCCGCGGCGACCGAGTCGTCGGAGGTGACGTCCAACGGGACGAAGATCACGTCCGCGCCGTCGGCGGCGAGCCGCTCGCTCGCCTCGCGGCCGCGGGCCTCGTCGCGCGACCCGAGGAAGATGCGCCAACCGAGTGCGCCGAGGCGGCGCGCCGTCTCGTAGCCCAGGCCTTTGTTGCCGCCGGTGATCAGGGCGGTGGTCGTGCTGCTGGAGGTGCTGGGTGATTCGCTCATGCCTCGACGATGCCGCGTCGGCCGGGAGCTATCCAGAGAGGCCTGAGACTGGGAGCGGCCGTCCTAGGGTGCCCGCGCTGGGACGGGTGGAGAATGGACGCATGGACCGTCTCGAGCTCGCCCTCGTCCTCAAGGCCGCACGGGCACGCATCGTGCCTGAGGAGGTCGGCCTGTCGACCGGCCCGCGACGGCGGGTGGTCGGCCTGCGTCGCGAGGAGGTGGCCCAACTCGCCGGGCTGAGCGTCGACTACGTCGTCCGCCTCGAGCAGGGCCGCGGGCCGCAGCCGTCTGCCCAGGTGCTGACGGCTCTGACCCAGGCGCTTCGGCTCGAGACCGACGAACGCGACCAGGTCTTCCGCCTCGCCGGCAGCGCCCCGCCGCTCGCCGGTCGGGTCGAGATGTCGATCGGGCCGAGCGTGCTGCGTCTGCTCCAACGGCTGACCGACCTGCCAGCACTCGTGCTGTCGGCCAAGAGTGACGTGCTGGCGCAGAACCCGATGGCCGCCGCGCTGCTCGGTGACCTGAGTCGCTGGCCCGGGCGGCAGCGCAACATCATCTGGCAACGGCTCCTCGGCACTGGTGGCGCTCGCGTAGCGCTCTCCCCCAAGGAGGACGAGGCGACGGCGCAGCAGGCTGTCGGGTCGCTGCGCACCGCACTCTCCCGGTACCCGCACGACCCGGACCTGCGATCGCTGGTCGATGAGCTGCTCGCCGGCAACGAGCGATTCCGGAGCATGTGGGAGGAAGGGCGCTCGACGGTGTGGCGGTCGACGCACAAGACGATCAACCACCCCGACTTCGGGCCTCTCGTCCTGGACTGCGACACCCTGCTGCTGCCGGACACCGACCAGTCGATGATCGTCTACTCGGCAGCGGCCGGCACGCGCGAGGCCTCGGCCCTCGACATGCTGCGCGTCACCGGCACCGAACGGATGGGCGTGAGTCGCTAGATGATTGAGTCCGATGCCTTTAGATCTGGTGATACGTCGCATTGGGTGTAGCTCGTGTTCAGTAGTCGCTAGATGATTGAGTCCGATGCCTTTAGATCTGGTGATACGTCGCATTGGGTGTAGCTCGTGTTCAGTGACCGGAGTGATCAAGTGCTGAGGGCATATCCCTCCTGGTAACGGATCTGTTGAACGCGGTCGTGTTGCCGGGCGAGGTGATAGCGCCAGTAAGCGTCGAGGTGACCGTTGGCGGTCAGCGCGCGGAGTTTCAACACCGCCTCGGCCCCGGGCAGCCCCCACCTGGCGCCGGCGAGGTCGAATCTGTCGGCGATCAGGTGGCGGCTGGCGCCCTCGATCACCCCGGTCGCGATCGGCCATCCCGCCTCGAGCGCTTGGTCGTAGCGCAGGTGCCCGGCATTGTTGGTCAGGTAGCCGATCTCCCACCAACTCCGCGACGTATGCCGCCATAGCCCTGAGTTTCTCCCGCGCAGGGTCCTCGACCAGCGCCGCCAATTGCGGGTCCTCGGCCAGAAGGGCGCGCCGCTCCCGCAGGTACGCATCCCGCTCGTCATCGGCTTCGGAGTCGAGGGAATCCAAAGGCGCCTGGACGATCGCGCTGAGCCGAGGCTCGCTGAACCAGTCCGCGCCGAGGCGTTGCCCCACGACGGTCTCCGCCAGCCTCAGCGCGCCGACCCGCCGCAAAACACCAGGTCATAACGACTGTTCGACTACCTGGTCAACAATTAAACTACGCATCATTAGTTATGATATGTCCGATATATTCATGTATGTAGCTGAATATCATGATTGACGCTGGCGATGCGGTCATCGTAGCCTGCCGATGCACAGCAAGCGATCTTCACGAGCGCTTAGGGGACGTGCTCTAGAGATTAACGGGGGAGTGCGTGACGATTTCTTGTGCTGCCGTAAAGCGCGCAGTTAAAAGCGAGATGACCTTATGAGATGGCCCGCCGTGGCCATTACAGGCGGCGCCGGATTCCTTGGATCGCATCTTTGTGAGCGGTTTCTGGCCGAGGGCTACAACATTTACTGCGTCGACAACTTTCTCACGGGGGCGGTCGCCAACGTCGAGCACTTGATGGCCGACGACCACTTCCGGCTGATCCGGGCGGACGTGTCCCAGCACCTGACCCTCCCGGACGTCGTGGACGCCGTACTGCACTTCGCCTCGCCGGCCTCCCCCACCGACTACCTGCGCCTTCCCATCGACACGCTCCGAGTCGGCTCCAGCGGCACCTTCAACGCCCTGGAACTGGCCAAGGAGAAGGGCGCCCGGTTCGTCCTCGCCTCCACCTCGGAGGCGTACGGCGACCCTCTGGTGCACCCGCAGCCGGAGACGTACTGGGGGAACGTGAACCCGGTCGGCCCGCGCGGCGTCTACGACGAGGCCAAACGCTTCGCCGAGGCCATGACCACGGCTTTCAGAAGGGCGTGCGGCGTCGACACCGCGATCGTGCGCATCTTCAACACCTTCGGTCCCAGGATGCGGCCGTTCGACGGCCGCGCGATCCCGACGTTCATCAGGCAGGCACTGCTCGGCGAGCCGATCACCGTGTCCGGCGACGGTACGCAGACCCGGTCGATCTGCTACGTGGACGACATGGTCGAAGGCATCTTCCGGGTGCTCAACTCGGACCTGGACGGACCGATCAACCTGGGCAACCCGCATGAGATCTCCATGCTCGCGCTGGCCCAGTGGATCAAGGAGCTGACCGGCTCGGAGTCGGAGATCGCGTTCGTGCCGCGACCGCAGGACGATCCCAAGATCCGCCGTCCAGACATCACGCTCGCCAAGGCCCGCCTGGGCTGGACGCCCAAGATTCCCATCGAGGACGGGCTGCGGCACACCATCGCCTGGTTCCAGGAGCATCCACAGCTCTGGACGGCGGGCAACCTGACACGCACAAGCTCCTAGGACGAAGCACGCATGAGCACGACTGCCCAAGTCGGCTATGCCGACCTGTTCAGACAGGACCGCTCCCATCCGCACTGGGCCTATCACTACGCCCAGCGCCTGATCGAACGGCACGGGCCGGAGCGGCGTGTGGTGATCCAGACCAGCATGTCGCCCAGCGGCTGGTTCCATGTCGGCAACTTCCGCGACACCGCCTGCGCGTACTTGGTCCATCGGGCGCTGCGCCGCCTGGGCCAGGACTCGCTGATCCTCCTCAGCTTCGACGACTACGACCCCATCCGGCCCAGCCAGGCCGCTCGCGACCTCGAGCTGGCCGGGTACGGCGCACGCCCGCTGGGCGCCGCCACCGAGCGCAGCACGCGGATCTGCCGCCGGTACGTCGCGGAGTTGAAGCGCATGGGCATCTGCCCGCCGGAGGCCGACGCCGACGGGCGTACCCCGGCGGAGTCCGACTGGCAGACCCACTACCAGCACGAACGCTACCTCGTCGGTACCTACGTACCGCTCCAGCGCCGCTACCTGCGCGGCGCGGGCAAGCTCGGCAAGCTCCTCGGGCAGGCACCCGAGCACCTGTTCAGCGTCTACTGCGAGCAGTGCGGCCGGGGCGGCACGCGTACGCTCAAGCTCGGCCGCGACCGGGTGCGCTATGCCTGCGACTCCTGCGGCGCCCTCACCACCACTCGCCGCGTCGAACTCGTCAAGCCCGCGTGGGCGCTCGACTGGACGCTGCGGGTCACGCATGAGCGCATCGACTGCGAGCCCGCGGGTCAGGACCACTGCAGCGCGGGCAGCACGATGGACCGCACCCGTGCGATCTACCGCGAGTACCTGCGCGCGTACCAGCCGGTGATCGTGCCGTACGGCCTGGTCCGCCAGTCCGCTGACGCCGGCAAGGTGTCGGGGTCGCGCGGCGGCGGGATGACGCTCGCGGACCTCATGCGCGTGATGCCGACGCGGCTGATTCTCTTCCTGTACGGCAGGCCCAACTGCCTGTCCGACTTTCGGATCAGCCTGGACTTCGCCCCGTTCGTCGCCGTCTACGACGCCTACGACCGTTTCCTGGCCCGGGTGCGGGCGGGCGAGCGGCGGGCCGTGGCGCTGCATGACCTCATCGCCGGTGAGGACGACGACACCGGCCGCCTGCCGGGAATGCGGCGCGTGCTGGGGCTGCTCCACTCGCACTGCTACGACACGGACCGCGTCATCGCCCTGCTGGGGCCGGCCGCCGGCGACCGGGTCCGGCACGCCCACGCCTGGCTGGCCCGCCACAACGGCTGCTGGATCGACAGGACGGTCCAGGACGTGCCGGGAAACCTGCTGATCGATGGTGACCTGCCGGGGCGGTGGGCGCGGGCCTCGTATCGGACCCTCTACCTGACCTTGTTCGGCACCGAGTCGGGGCCGCCGCTGCGGCGGCTGATGGAGGTCTTCGGGCGGGACGAGCTCGTCGCCGCCGTGCGCGCCTACACCGACCGCGGCGAGCGCCCTCTGCGTGAACGGGTGCTGGCCCAGCTCAGGCCGGGTGATGGCGATGCGGGTTGAGATCATCGATCCCACGGCCCAGCCGGTGCCCGCGGACTGGGAGCTCTTCCGCAAGCAGGAGGGCCTGATCGCGGCCTGGCACGCGGACGCGCTCACCGCGGTCGCCTGGTGCTCCACCCGGCCGATCCGGCTGGGTATCGTCCGCGATGGCGGCCAGGTGGCGGCCGTGTTCAGCGGCGAGGTGATCGGGCTGCCGCCGCGCACGGGCAGGTATGCCGAGCCTGGCGCGTTGCCGCAGGCGGGGTGGTTCAACTGCCGCATGCTCATCGGCTTCACCAGCGGTTTCGTGTTCGCCGCCGAGCTGCCGGAGCGGGCCAGGGCCGTCGCGCTGGCCGCGTTCGAGAAGGCGCTGCGGCGTCGGCTGGGCCGCCGTTGCCTGGGCATCGTCTACCGGCAGGTGACTGACGACATGGTGCCGGTGGTGGCACGCCGCAGCCGGCCCCGCATCAGGACCGCGCCCAACACGCTGCTGCGCAACCGCTGGCCCGACATGGAGGCGTACTTCGCGGACCTGCCGCGTGACCGGCGGCGCCGGCTGCGCCGAATCCGCGAGGAGGCCGCCGAGGGCACGCGGGTGCTGGCGGGCGCGGGAGAGATCGACCCGGTGCAGGCCGCCGCGCTGGCCGAGGCCACCCTGCGCAAGCACGGGAGCTCCGACGCGCCCCTGCCCGCGCGCTACTTCCACGTGCTCGGCGGCGAGGAGGGCGTGCGGTACTTCGGCCACCTGGACGAGGACCGGCTGATCTCCTTCGACCTGGCCTTCGACGACGGAAGGCGGCTGGTCACCACGGTGACCGGCTCGCTGGAGATACGCGACGGCGGGCGTCGCAACCTCTACTTCGACCTGTATCTACGCGAGGTCGACTACATGATCGAGCACGGCCGCGAGGGCTGTGAGTTCGGCAAGGGGATGGCCGAACTCAAGCAGCGGTTCGGGTGCGACCTGATTCCCCAGACGGCCGTACTGGCCGCGTGGTGACCGTCCGCTATTGCGAGAGGCAAACGACTGTGGAGTTTCAACCGGCGCTCGACGCGCACCTGAAGGCGATCGAGGCACGTGACCTGGAGGGGTACCTGGCGACCGTCCACCAGGACGCCACGCTGATCCTGCCGAACGGCAAGCTGCTGCGGGGCACGGAAGAGATCGCCCAGTACCACACCGCCTGGTTCTCCGACCCCGACTGGTCGCTGCGGGCCGAGGCTGTGCGGGTGGAGACGGCCGGGGACAGCGCCTTCGCGCTGCTGTCTGTCGTGTACGACGACCTGGACCCGGAGGGCAAGCCCTACCAGAAGGTCTACTACCTGACCTTGTACTTCGCCCGGGCCGAGGAGCGGTGGCTGCTCGTCCACGACCAGAACACCTTCTGCTGACATGACCGGGCGGGGGTTCTCCCAGCGGGCCTGGGAACGGGACTACCGGGCAACCGTTGCGCGGGCGTTCGGCACCGTGCCGTACTACCGTGAGATGTGGGCCGAGGCGGGCGCGCGGCAAGAGGAGCCGGCGCCGACGCCGGCGACGCGGCTGGAGACGCTGCTGGGCAGGCTGCATCCGCTGGGCGCGCCCTACGAGCGGCGGCGAGAGGAGCCCGCCTGGATCGGTGAGCCGGCCGAACTGCTGGACGCCCTGCGGCTGACCGGTGAGTACCGGGGCGAGCGGCCGCTGTTCGAGGTACGCAGGGCACTGCTGGACTGGCGGCGACTCGGCAGGGCGCGCTACCACGTGTTGCTCAGCGCGGACGCCGAGGTCGCCGATCCCGAGGTGCGCGAAGCCGGTCTGCGCGCTTTCCGAGCCGAGCGCGAGCCCGCCCTGCTGGGTGACCCCGATCAGCTCGCCGAGTCGCCCGAGCACCCCGGCCGGACCCGCCGGTTCGTGCGCATCCCCCTGACCGGCCTGGACGCGCCCGGTGATGTGGTGCACGACCGGCTCCTCGGTTATCTCGGAGGCCGCCGCCGGGACTGCCGGCGGATTCACCTGAACTGGCGGCGCGTCCATGTCCGCCAGACCCCGGCGGGACCGCTGTTCACTCTGCTGCGGCGGCGCCGGCCGACCTTGGCGGGCATCTCCGTGCCCGGCTGCGCGCACCTCGCCGTGGAGCTCTGCCGCGAGCACGGCACCCCCGTGCTGACCACCTCTCAGGCGGCTTCGTGAGCGGATCCACCTTCAGCCTCGCGCCCGTCGCCTATCACCTGGCCGGGATCCGTCGCAGGGAACGGCTTGGCCACGCCGAGCAGCGGCGGGTCCAGGCCCGTCGGCTGCGCGAGCTCGTCCGGCACGCCTACGCCAACGTCCCCCACTACCGGCGCGCGTTCGCCCGCGCTCGTGTCGAGGGGCTGCGCGGCGCGGACGACCTGGCCGGTTTCCCGGTGCTGGACCGCATGGACCTGCACCGCGCCGGCACCGACCTGCTCGCGGCCGGATATGAGGAGGCCAACACGCGTGTGGCCACGACCAGCGGATCCTCCGGCGTCCCGGTCACCATCCGCAGCTCGGAACGCGACCTGGGCTACCTGCGCGCCACCTATCTGCAGGATCTGCTGGCCAGCGGGCTGCGTCCCACCGACAGGATCGCCTATTTCCGGGTCAACCCGTTCCTGCGCCACCCGCTCGAACGCCTGGGAGTGTTGCGGAACTTCCACATCGGCACCGACCGGCCGCTGGATGAGCAGGTGACCGTATTCCTCGCGGCCAGGCCCACGTTCCTCATCGGATTCCCCAACGTCATCGCCAGCGTGGTGGACGAGCTGACGCGGCGCGGCATCGCGTACGACGGCGTCAGGTCGGTGTTGTTCGGCGGCGAGCGGCTCACCTCGGCCGTCCGCGCACACGTCCTCGACTACTTCGGCGCGCGGCACCACGAGGTGTATGCCTGCGTCGAGACGTTCACCATCGCCCGTGCCTGCCCGCAGGGCAACCTGCACCTGCGCACTTCCGACCTGGTCGTCGAGGTCGAGCACGAGGACGGCTCGGTCTCGGTCGAGCACGGCCGGGGTGAGGTCCTGCTCACCCGTCTGCGCGGCCGGGCCATGCCGCTCATCCGCTACCGGCTCGGCGACCGGGTGCACATCACCTCGGACGACTGCCGCTGCGAACGGGACGCCACGCCCATCGTGCGCGAGGTGCTGGGCCGCAGTCAGGACCGCATCGCCGGGCACGACGGCCGCCGCTACTACGGGGACTTTCTCACCTACGTCGTGCAGGACTTCCCCGAGGTGACCCGGATGCAGGTGCTCCAGCGCCGGCCGGGAGCCGTCGAGGTGGTGATCGTCCCTGCTGCGGGCGCCCGCGACGCGCTGGCCGCCGACGTCGCGCGGGCGTTGCGCCACAGGTCGCCCGGCCTGGACGTCACCGTGAGGACGGCCACCCGGATCACCCCAGAAGCCAACGGAAAGATCAAGATCATCAAAGTACTCGAAGATCGCGTGCTTCCCGATGATTCGTCCGCAACAGAGAAGGTCACGTATCACATGTCGCTGAAGGAAACGATCAACCAGAGCATCACCGAGCACCTCAAGACCACTTACACCGATGATCATGCCGTGCGCAAACTCTCGCAGCACTACCGCCGCGAGGGATACGTGAAGCTGCCCGGCCTGGTCCCGCAGTCGCTGTTCACCGAGACCTCCCAGGAGGTTCACCGCCTGCTCGACCTGCACGAGAAGCGGATCGACATCCACCTGGCCGAGACCGGCAACTCCCCGCGCTACATGAGCACGATCAGCCAGCAGGCGATCGCCAAGGACAGCGAGCTGATCCCGGCGATCTACGAGTCGGAGGCGCTCATGGGCTTCCTGAGCCGGTTGGCGGCGCAGCCGGTCGTCCAGTGCCCCTGGGACGAGGAGAAGTACATCGCCATCCGCCAGCACAAGCAGGGCGACACGCACGGATGGCACTGGGGCGACTTCAGCTTCACGGTGATCTGGATCATCGAGGCCCCGGAGGCCAAGTACGGCGGCCAGCTCCAGACCGTCCCGCACACCGACTGGAACAAGCAGGACCCGCGTGTTGAGGAGTACCTCCAGCAGCACCCGATCAAGACCTGGGGCCACGCCACCGGCGACCTGTACTTCCTGCGTTCCGACACCACCCTGCACCGCACGATCCCGCTGAACGCCGACAAGACCCGCATCATCCTCAACACCTGCTGGGGCAGCGAGTCGGACGCCAAGAAGGAAGCCAGCCACGAGACCATGCACGCGATGTTCGACTGACAGATGACCGACCTCATCCATAAGACAGGGGCGCATGCGGGCACGGAGGACGCCCGCATGCCGCCCCCCGGCATCACCGCGATGATCCCGTGCTACAACGAGATCGACTGCGTCGAGCGCGCCTACCAGGAGATCCAGGCGGAGGTGGGCAAGTACGACGACGTCGAGCTGCTGTTCATCGACGACGGCAGCACCGACGGCACCTTGGACGCGATCAAAGGCTTCGCCGCCGTCGATCCCCGGGTGAAGTACATCTCCTTCGCCAGGAACTTCGGGCTGGAGGCGGCCTTCTCCGCCGGGTTCAAGTACGCCTCCAAGGCGTGGACCGTGCAGTTCGACGCGGACCTGCAGTCGCCCCCGCACGAGATGCACCGGCTCGTGGCCAAGGCGATGGAGGGCTACGACGTGGTCTTCGCCGTGCGCGAGAACCGCCGGGACCCCTGGTACCGCAAGCTCGGCACCTGGGCGCACCAGACGATCGCCCGGCGCTGGCTCGGCATCGAACTGCCGCAGGGCGCGTCGGTGTTCCGCATCGTCAGGACCAGCGTGGCGCGCAAGGTGGTGGACAGCCGGCTGTCAACGCCGTACTTCATCGCCACCGCCCCGCTGATCGGCGCCCGCTACACCACGCTGCCCACCGAGCATCACCCGCGGGTGGACGGCGTCGGCAAGTGGAACCTGCGCAAGCTGTTCCCGCACGCCATCGAGCTGTTCGTCGGCTTCTCGTTCCGTCCGCTGGCCTGGCTGATCGGCCTGGCCGCCGCCGCGGTGGCCGGAGGCGGCGTGATCTCCGCGCTGGCGCTGGCCGGGCAGCTCAGCCAGCTCGCGGTCGGCCTGGCCGCTCTGGTCACATCCCTGGTCACGCTCATGCTGCTCGCCATGGTCGCGCGCTACCTCGTACGGGTGATGCGCGTGCAGGCGATCGGCGTGCCGCGCTACCAGATCCGGGAGGCCAACATCCCGATCCGGGCGGACGAGGCCCTGTACGGCCACGAAACCCCCTACGTAGTCGCCGAGGTCTGGGAGAACGTCAGTTGAGAAACCTCATCGTGCTCGGCGGAGGAGAGGACCAGATCCCCGCCTACCGAGAGGGGCGCAGGCTCGGCTACCGGGTGATCGGCGTGGACCAGCGCCCCGACGCGCTCGGGAAGGCCGAAGCCGACGAGTTCCTCTGCATGACCAGCAGGGACCCCGACGGGATCGCCCGCGCCCTGGGCCCCATCGACGTCGCGGCCGTCATCTCTCCGGCCAGTGACGCGGCCCAGGAGGCGGTGGCCGAGCTGAGCCGGATCTACCGCACCCCGCACCAGACCGCCGCCGGCGCGCTGCGATGCACGGTCGACAAGGGCTACTTCAGGCAGGTGATCGACCGGCTGGGGCTGCCCGCGTACCGGTACGCGCAGGCCGACGACGTCGAGGAGTTGACCAGGGCAGCGGCGGACCTGGGCTACCCCCTGATCGTCAAGCCGGCCGACTCGTCGGGAAGCAAGGGCATCACCGTGCTCGACGGGCCGGCCGACCTGCCAGGCGCGATCGAGCACGCCCGCAAGAACTCCTTCTCCCGCCAGGTGATCCTGGAGGAGCTGATCGAGGGCCGCCACGGCGCGGTGGAGTCGTTCTTCGCCGACGGGCGGCTGGCATTCATGGCCGTCACCGACCGCGTCATCACCGGCCGACCCGCGATGATCAGCCTGGCCCATATCGTGCCCGCCGCTCTCGACCCGTCCGTGTACGCGCGGCTGACCGAGGCGGTCACCGCCATCTGCGCCGAGGTCGGCCACCGGCAGGGTCCGGTCAACTTCGACTTCGTGCTCACGCCCGGCGGCGACCTGTGCTTCATCGAGATGGGTGCCAGGCTGGGTGGCAACGGCATGCCGCTGATGGTGCGGCACGCCTTCGGGCTGAACACGGTCGAGGCGGCCGTCCGCCTGGCCCTTGGCGAGCCGCTGACCATCGACGTCACCCTTCGGCGCACCGCCGCGCTGCGCATCCTGACCGCCGAGGCCGACGGTGTGCTCACGGACGTCGAAGGGCTCGACGAACTGCGGCGCATGCCCGAGGTGGTGGACGTCCAGGTGTTCAAGGCGCCGGGCGACCACGTACGCGCCTACACCCAGGCCGGGCACAAGCTCGGCTACCTGGTCCTGGTCGCCGATACGCGGGAGCAACTGGAAGAGTCGCTCGACCGGGCCTTGCGCACTCTCCGATTCGAGATCGAGCCCGATGCGAAAGGTTCCACATGATCCCCCCCAAGCCGCTCGGCTTCCTGATATTCGCGGCGCTGGCGGCCGCCAGTGCCGCGTTCGTCTGGTTCGGCCTGCCCCATGATCGGGAGGTGGAGTCGCTGGGCATCTTCCTGGTGAAGCTGCTGCCGTTCGTCTTCGCCACCGAGGCCGTGGCCAGGCTCGACGTGGAGTGGGCCAAACGGCTCAGGCTGGTGCTGGTGCTGGTGCCGGCCGCGTTCCTGCTGTACTTCCTGTACTTCGTGCCGAAGATCTTCTTCTTCGGCGGCGTGGAGTCCGGCACCGCCAAGGCGTTCTACGGGCTGTACTACCACGTCCTGACGGTGACGCCGTTCCTCATCATGGCCATGGTGCTCGCCTTCCGGGTGGGTGGCGGCTCGGCGTCGGTGGTGCGCAGGCTGTCGTACGGGATGTTGCTGCTGATGTTGTCGGGCCTGGAGGATCTGGCCTTCCTCACGGTCAACGACCACACCGACCCGGCCTACGCCACCATCCCCGAGGTGTGGGACTGGGCCTCGCACATGACCGTGTTCCTCGGGCACCCGCCCACCAGGACCGAGGCGTACCTGTTCATCCTGGTGCACGTGGTGCTGGCGCTGGCGGTGTTCTTCAGCCCTCAGCGCTGGTGGGACGCGCTCAAGGTGCGGTTCGTGCGGACGCGGACGGAGAGCGCGTAGCGATGCTGGTACGCGAGGCGGCGTACGTGCCGCTCACCGTCGCGCGCCAGTATGGCGGCGTGGCCGGACTGCGCCGCCGCCAGCTTCGTGGGATCAACCGGCTGCTGGAGCTGGCCCGCACCCGGGTGCCGTACTACCGCGACGACCCACGTTACGCGCGGGGACCGCTCAGCGGCCTGGCCGACCTGGCCGAGCTGCCAATCCTCGACAAGCAGGTGCTGCGCGAGCAGCCGCTGGAACGTATGCTCGCCGACGGGGTGGACCCGGAGGAGTGCCTGTCGTTCCAGACCAGCGGCAGCACCGGGCGGCGGGTCAGGATCCTGCACGACCAGGACAGCCACGATTACCACATGGCCGCCTGCGTGCGCAGGTTCCTGGCCACCGACAGCTACCTGCCCATCGACCGGCTCAGCCACATCCGGCCGTTCGCGCCACCCGCCCGCATGTTCGAGCGGTTCGGCCTCTTCCGGCGGCATGTGATCCTCTCGCACCGTCCCATGGCGGAGATCAAGGCCGAGCTGCTGGCCAACCGGCCCAAGGTGCTGATCGGCTACCCGGTCCACCTGCGGGCCCTGCTGCGAGAGCTCACCCGGGGCGAGCTGGCGCGGCTGCGGCGCACGCTGCGGATCGTGATGACCGAGTCGGAGCTGCTGCTGCCCGAGCAACGCGCCATGTTCGCCACGCAGTTCGCGGCGCCGGTCTTCGACGAGTACTCGGCGTTCGAGGTGCTCAACGTGACCTACGACTGCCGCCACGGCCGCGCCCACCTCGGCGAGGACCGCGTCTACTGCGAGATCGTGGACGAGCGTGGCCGGCCGGTGCCGGACGGCGAGCAGGGCCAGGTGGTGGTCACCTCATTCCTGGAGCGGGCGATGCCGCTGCTGCGCTACAGCCTGGGCGACATCGGCCGCATCGAGCCGGGCCGATGCCCCTGCGGACGCCGCTTCCGCACCCTGCGCCTGACCGCCGGACGCAGCAACGACTACGTCACCCTCCCCTCCGGGGAACGGCTCTACCCGGACGCGTTCCTGCACCTGGCCGCCACCCATCCGGGCATCAGCGAGTGCTTCGTCCACCAGGAGGCCGGCGGCCTGGTACGCCTCCACATCGTGCCGAGCGACGATGCGGCCAGCGAGCAGGTGTTCACGACCGCACGCGAGAAGCTTTTCACGCTGGCGGGCGGGGAGTTCCCGCTGGAGGTGGTGCGGGCGGAGTCGGTACGGATCACCCAGGGCGGCAAGGGGCAGTTCGTCACCTCTGACCTCGTCACGCCCTCCGCATGAGACGTCCCGCGGCGGCCACAGTCAAGCGACTGGCAGCGCTGGTCGGTGGTCGGGCGGCATTCCGTGGGACGCTGCTGCTGGCCAACCTGGTGTTGCTGGCCGCCTGGGGGCAGCCGGGGTACGCAGGATACGCGCAGGCCATGGGCAGCGCGGCCGTCCTGTCCTCGATCGCCGCCACCGGGATCGAGAAGTGCGCGCTCAAGCTGATCCCCCGGCTGCGTTACACCGTGCCCATGCTGGTCGGCATCTACGTGGCGCTCGCCGGAGCGCTGCTCGTGGTGGCGCTCGCCGTCCTGGGCGGCATGCTGACGCTCGGACGCAGCGGGCCGTGGCCGCTGGTCGCGCTCGCCGGGCTGAGCAACATCTGCCTGGGGCTCAACCAAGTGCTCGTCGGCCTGGCCAGGGCCATCGGCAAGCCGGGCCGCGACGTGGCCAACCACCTCGTGCTGTCGGCAGCGCTGGCCTGCTGGACGGGGGCGGCGCTGCTGCTGGAAATCACGCCGGTGACGTTTCTGGCGTTGTACGCCGGCACGCTGGCCGCGCTGAACCTGGCGCTGCTGGCCGGGCTGCGGCCCGACTTCCGCGGGCTGCGTCGCGGCACCCTCACGAGGGTCACCGTCGGCACGTCGCTGCGGATGGCCGTGCCCGACCTGGCCGGCGGGCTGACGATGAGCCTGATGTTCCTGGCGCTGTCCGTGGCAGGCGCGCAGGCGGAGAGCACCGGGCTCTACATGGCGGCCACCGCCTCCTCGATCCTGCTCAACGCCTTCTCCTACCTGCTGCGCATCCTGCAGCCCGACGTGTCCAGGGCGCTGTACCAGCGGGACCTGACCACGGCCTATGAGCGGATGTCGCACTGGCTGCGGCTGCTCATGCTGACCGGCACGCCGTACGTGCTGGTCGCACTCGCGTTCACGCTGGCCGTGCTGCGGCCGTACGGGGACGTGGGGGTCGTCATCCTCTACGTCGCCTGCGTCCCGGTCATCTTCGCCGTCGGCAGCGCCAACTACCTGATGGAGAACGCCACCCGCCAGGCACTCAACGCGACCGCCGCCGGAGCGGCCGTGGCGCTGGCGGTGGTCGGGGCGCTGGCCCTGGTCGTCGTGCCCTGGGCGGGCGCGCTCGGGGCGGTGGCCCTGATCGCGTTCGGTGAACTGATCCACGCCGGGGCGATCCTGCGCTGGCTGCGACCGCGATCCCGTCAACTCATGGGGGTGTGAAGATGGGTGCCGAGAATTCCTGTGAGAAAACCGACCCGCCCGAGAATAACGACCCGTACAAGGAAACCGACCCGCACAAGGAAACCGACCCGCACAAGGAAACCGATCCGCTCAGGGAAACCGAGCAGCGACTGCTGCCCTCGCCCGCGCGCGGCCTGATCCTCGCCCTCGTGCTGACCGGTGCCGCCGCGGCGCTGACCCTGCTCGTCTTCGGCGGCGGCGTGGACGGCTCGCAGCAGACGACGGCGCACGCGGGCGGCGAACAGGTGACGCCGGCCGAATTCGCACTGCGGCTGTTCGTCGCGGTAGGCCTGATCAGCGGGTTGGCCTCGCTCGGCGGCGTGCTGGCCCGCCGGATCGGCCAGCCGACCGTGGTGGGTCAGATGGTGGCCGGACTGCTGCTCGGCCCGTCCGCCCTGGGTGCGCTGGCGCCCGGCGCGATAGAGCTGATCACACCAGCTTGGGTCGCGCCCGACCTGAACCTGATCTCCCAGGCCGCCTTGGCGATCTTCATGTTCACCGTGGGCATGGAGTTCGACCCGCAGGTACTCGGCCGCCAGCGGAGTGTGATCGGCGCGGCCAGCCTGGCCATGATGGCAGTGCCGTTCGCGCTCGGCGCCGTCGCGGCGATCCCCTTCACCGCCACGATGGCCGGGCCGTCGGCCGGGACCACCGCGTACGTGTTGTTCATCGGCACCGCGCTCAGCGTGACCGCCTTCCCGGTGCTCGCCAGGATCGTGCAGGAGTCGGGGCTGTCCGGCACCAGGCTGGGCTCGCTCGCCATGGTCTGCGCGGGTGTGGCGGACGTACTGGCCTGGTGCGCGCTGGCCGTGGTGCTGGCTATCACCCAGGCGCGCAGCCCGGCCGGGGTGTTGACCGCGGTCGCGCTGACCGCCGGGCTCGTGCTGGTCCTGTTGTTCGTCGTACGGCCGGCACTGCGCGCCCTCGCCGCCCGCCATGGGAGAACCGGGCTGCCCACGCCCGCCGGTCTGGCACTCGTACTCGGGCTGATCTTCGCGTTGGCGGCGGCCACGGACGCCATCGGCGTACACGCGATCTTCGGGGCCTTTCTGGCCGGGATCGTGCTGCCACGCGGCACCGCCGCGCTCGGCACCGTGCCCGAGCGCCTCGGGACGCTCAACCGGGTCATGCTGCTGCCGGTGTTCTTCGCCTCGATCGGGCTGCAGACCGACATCCGGCTGGCTCTCGGCCATCCGTCCGTGCTGATCGGCGGGGTGGTGCTGCTCGTGGTCGCCGTGCTCGGCAAGCTGGGCACCGCCTCCGCGGTCGCGCTCGCCGGAGGCATGCCCGGCCGGCTCGCGCTCGGTCTCGGCGTACTCATGAACGCCCGCGGGGTCACCGAGATCGTCGTGCTCAGCACCGGACTGAGCGCCGGCATCATCAGCGACGGCGCCTTCTCCATGCTCGTGGTGATGGCGCTGGTCACCACCGTCATGGCCGTGCCCGCGCTGCGCATGCTCAAGCTCTTCCACCCCGCCGGGACCGCCTCCGGGCCCGCGCCACACCACACCATCGCCACCAGCGGAAAGGACCGACTTTCATGACCTCCACCTCACTCGTCACCGGGGGCGCCGGGTTCATCGGCTCCCACGTGGCGGCCGACCTGCTACGTGTCGGGCATCAGGTCGTGGTGCTCGACGACCTGTCGGGAGGGGACGCCGCCAACGTGCCCGACGGCGCCGTCTTCCACGAGGGCAGCGTGTGCGATCCGGAGACGGTGGACGGACTGTTCGGCACCTATCGCTTCGACTACGTCTTCCACCTGGCCGCGTACGCCGCCGAAGGGCTCAGCCACTTCATCAAGCGCTACAACTACACCAACAACGTGATCGGCAGCGTGAACCTGATCAACGCCTCGGTCAACTCCGGGGCCGTGCGGTGCTTCGTCTTCACCTCCTCCATCGCCGTCTACGGCCACGCCAGCCCGCCCATGACCGAGGACCTCACGCCGTCGCCCGTAGACCCGTACGGGATCGCGAAGTACGCCGTCGAGCAGGAGCTGAAGGTCAGCCAAGAGATGTTCGGGCTGCCGTACATCATCTTCCGACCGCACAACGTCTACGGCGAACGGCAGAACATCGGCGACCGCTACCGCAACGTCATCGGGATCTTCATGAACCAGATCCTGCGGAACGAGGAATGCACCATCTTCGGTGATGGCGAGCAGACCCGAGCATTCAGCCACATCGACGACGTGGCTCTGCCGATCGCCCGCTCGATCGCCAACCCGCGCGCCTACGGAGAGGTCTTCAACATCGGCGGCGACACGCCGTACACCGTGAACGAGCTAGCCCTGGCGGTGGCGGAGGCTATGGACGCACCGCTGCGGGTGCGGCATCTCGAGGCCAGGCACGAGGTGGTGCACGCCTTCTCCGCGCATGACAAGGCCAGGGAGATCCTGGGGGTGGGCGCGGACTCGGTGCCGCTGGCCGAGGGACTGACGCAGATGGCCGCCTGGGCGAAGAAGCACGGGCCGCAGGAGCCGTCGGTCTTCTCGGGTATCGAGGTCAGCCGCAACATGCCGCCCTCCTGGCAGGCTCTGGTCCGGTAGCCCGTCTTTACTCCCCCCGGCCTGTACCCCCCTGCCGCTTGCACCACGCGGCACGATCGCGGCGCTCGCCTCGTACCCCAGCTCCGGCAGCACCGTCAGCCTGCCGTACCGAACCCCGCCGCGCCATGGCCGCGCGGCGGGGCGTCCGGTTGCCCGGCAGGATCTGTACGCCCGTCGCGGTGACGCTGGCTGAGGCATGGAAGATGGGTGCGACAGCCACCGATTTGAGCATGCGCACCGCCCAGGACGCGCCCGCCCAGGCGCCCAGCAGGCTGCCGGCCAGCAGGTTGCCCGCGACCGTGTCGGGCTCGGAAAGTCGTCGCTGCAGGTGGCGGCAGCGATTCGGTCTCGGCTGGCAGCATGTCCGCGTGATCGTCTCACAGGTGTACAAGGTCCGCAGGCTGCTGTCCGTCCCGGGGGTGCTGCTGCGCAGCGAGGCCGTGAAGGATGCGGAGTTACTCGTGCTGCGGCACGAGAACGCGGTCCTGCGCCGTCAGATCGCCGGCCCGGTCCACTACCAACTGGCGGACCGATTCCGGCTGGCGGCACTGTCTAACCTGATACCCCGACACCGGTGGCGGGAGATCTTCCCGGTTACTCCCACGGCGTGGGTGACCCAGCAGGCACGGAATCTCCTGATGGACCTCGACGGGCATGCTGAGCTGATCAAGTTTCTCATCCGCGATCGGGACAGCAAGTTCGTAGCCGCCTTCGACGCGGTGTTCCAGAG
>JAOPYI010000057.1 GCA_025964675.1 Sphaerisporangium sp.
TGGGCGGGGTGGCATCGCCACGTCACGCTGGTCAGCGCCGCTCACCTGTTCTGCACCGAGCTGCGCTTGAGCAGCCCAAAAGCGGCTGGGGCGGCCTGACGCTCTACATGATCCTCAAAGAGCTACAAGTCCTGCTGTCCACCTGGACAGGGCAATGTCCGACCTGCCACCTACAGCCGCCCTAACCACCTAACAAAGCACTACTAGGGCCTGTACGGACTTCGGATGTTCAAACGGGTTGAGGGTTTCGGATCTACAAGATGGCTTCGCATAGATGAAGGCCGAGCAGCTTGCATTGCCGCAATCTCATGCTCGGCAGTGACTCACCCCGGATCCGGCAGGTTCATCGACGCGAGCCTGGCCGGGGCAATCACGGTCGCGATGGCGACGATCCGGCCGTCGACGACGGTGAACGCCATGACCGAGAGCGGAGTTCCATCCTCGCGCCAGGAGACGAACCCGGGAAGGCCGTTGACGAGCACTGCTCGCCCTCTCGCGGCTGCGCCGGCGGCGACTCGCGCGGATGCACCTTCGGCGACCTTGGTGGCGCCGAGGATGACGACCACACCGTTGGGGGTGTCGACGGTCAACCTCACCTCGGGGTCAAGCACGCGCAGCAACCCCTCGAAGTCGCCGCGGCGAGCCGCCGCCAGGAAGGCCTGGACCACCTCGCGCTGCTCCCGACCGGCGGCCGTCGGCCGCTCGGTCGCCCGCACCTTCCTGCGGGCGCGGCTGGCGAGCATCTTGGCGGCGTCGGCGGACCTACCGAGGATCTGGCCGATCTCGTCGAACGGCACCCCGAATAGGTCGTGCAGCACGAACGCCAGCCGCTCTCTCGGCCCGAGCGAATCCAGGACGACCAGGAGCGCAAGCCCGACCGAGTCCGCGAGCGCCACGTCGTCCTCTGGCGCAGGGCCGTCGTCGGCCATCACGACGAGTTCGGGCAGCCGGTCGTCGTAGGACGCCTCAGGACGCGTCTGGCGCGACCGCAGGACGTCGAGGCTGATCCGGCCGACCACCGTGGTCAGCCAGCCCGCGAGGTTGTGGATGGTCGCGGCGTCCTGGCGGGCCAGGCGCAGCCAGGCCTCCTGGACCACGTCCTCGGCGTCGGCGTGCGATCCGAGCATGCGGTAGGCGACCGCGCGCAGCCGGTCGCGCTGGGTCTCGAACGCCTCGCCGACCGGGTCCGCCGGGCTGGTATCGGACATGTTGTTACCTTCCTCGGATCTGCTCCGTCATGGGTAATGACGGGCCCAGAGGGGCCCAGGTAACCGATGAAGGAGCAAGACCGATGGAAGCACGCATGAAGAGCCAGGCGAATCCCGACGTGATGACGGCGATCCAGCACCTTTACAAGGCGATTCACGCCAGCGGCGTCGACCCGCTCGTGCTCGGGCTGGTCCACCTGCGGGCCAGCCAGATCAACGGCTGCAGCCCGTGCGTCTTTGCCGGGGTAGCGGCGGCCAAGAAACACGGGGAGACCGACGAGCGGCTGCACAACGTGGTCGCCTGGCGCGAGACGCCCTTCTTCACCGAGGCGGAGCGGGCCGCGCTCGCGCTGACCGAGGCCGCCACCCGCATCCAGGACGGCGCGCCAGGTGTGACCGACGAGATCTGGGACGCCGCCGCCGCCCACTTCGACGAGGGGCAGCTGTCCGCGATCAACCTAGAGATCGCGCTGACCAACTTCTTCAACCGGATCAACCGGACGATCCGGGAACAGGCCGGCAAGACCTGGTGAGCCCGGCGGGACGTCATCCACTAGGAGCCGCGCCTCCCAAAGCAGGGGATGACGTCCCGCCGACCGAGACGCCGAAAGCTCGAACGAGGGCTTGTACAAAGTGGGGGATTCGCTGCGCTGTGATTCCGGTCCTGGTAGGCCGTCGCCATGGCGCGCGGAGACCTCACCGATGACGAACGGTCCCTGATCGAGCCTCACCTGCCCCTGGGTGAGCGAGGCCCGATCCCGGACCTGCGACAGCAGTTCAACGGCGTGATGTGGCGGTTTCGTACCGGCAGTCCGTGGCGGGATTTGCCTGCTGAGTACGGCCCCTGGTCCACCGTTTATGACAGGTTCCGGTTATGGGCCACGGCCGACGTCTTCGAGCAGCTGATGCAGGCCATGATCGCCGAGGCCGCTGCCCGCGGGCAGGCCGACCTGGACATGGTCAGCGTGGACTCCACCACGGCCCGCGCCCACCACCACGCCGCCGGAATGGTCCTGGACGGCGAACTCATCAAAGCGCTTCAGGAAGCCTGTGAGAAGGAAAAGGGGCTGCGCCAAAGGGGCAAAACCCCCAAGACGGCGAAGAGGAAGACGGACGCCGACGGTTACGACGATGGCGCCGGATCAGGCTGCCAAGGGCCAAGCTGGGCCGCTCCCGAGGTGGCCTGACCAGCAAGGTCCACCTGTCCGCCGACCGGGCTGAGCACGGGATCGGGTGGCGCACTCCGGTTCACGCTGTCGAAGGGCCTGCACGGGCAGGCGCCTGTCCACGGTGGTAAGGGACCCACGCCGCCCCGCGCCTCAGTGCCGGACTCTGACACTCCGGCCCGCTCGAAGATGGCCATCGACCGGCCGATCACACGTCGGGAGGTGCACCTGCGGGAGACAGCGCGATGTGCTGTCGTCCGTGCTTCTCCTGCCGTGTGGGTGCGGGACTGAGGTGCAGTCAGCCGCGGGCGCGCTGGGTAGCCGCGATGCAGCCGAGGACGATCACGGCGGTGACGGGGGCGAGGGGAGATAGCTGTTCCCCCATGAGCAGGACCGACCACACGAGGGTGATCAGGGGCTGGGCGAGCTGGATCTGGCTCGCCTTGGGCACCCCGATGGCGGCCATACCGCGATACCACACGACGAACCCGCCGAACTGGGACACGGCGGCGACGTAGGCCATGCCGACGACCGCCTTGGCGGTCACATGCACCGGCTCCCAGGACAGGGCGAGAGCCGTGACGAAGGCGGACACCGGCAGAGCGGCGACGACGCCCCAGGCGATGACCTGCCAGCCGGGCATGTGGGAGGCGAGTCGGCCGCCCTGGGCGTACCCGGCGGCGCACACCAGCAGGGCGCCGAAGAGGTACACATCGCCGAGGGTCGGCAGGCCGTGGCTCTGCTGGAGGGTGAAGGCGGCCACGGCCAGGGCGCCGAGGATCGCGGCCGTCCAGAACGCGCGCGAAGGACACCGGCCGGTCAGGGCGGCCGAGATGGTGGCGGTGGCCAGCGGCAGCATGCCGATGACAACGGCCGAGTGCGCGGTGGTGGAGGTCTGCAGGGCGAGCGTGGTCAGCAGCGGGAAGCCGATGACGCAGCCGCCGGCCACCGTGAGCAGGCCTGGCCAGTGCTGCCGCCCGGGCACCGGCACCCGGGCCCCGAACAAGCAGGCCGCGGCGAGCAGGCCCGCCAGTAGACCTCGCACGCCGGTCGCCGTCCACGGGCCGAAGCCGTCCAGGGCCCACACGGTGGCCGGGAAGCTGAAGGAGAAGGACACCACGCCGAGTGCGGCCAGGAGGGTACCGGTGCCGCTGCGGACCGCTATCACCGAAGATGGAGAAGCGCTATCTTGTACTGTCATGAACGACAGTAGCAGTGTGACTCAATTGGCCGCGACCTTGCGGAACGAGTTGAGCCGCTACCCAGAAGGAGAGAAGCTTCCCTCCAGCAGGGTGCTGGTGGCGCGACACCAGGTCAGTCCGGTGACGGTCTCCCGGGCGATCGCCACCCTCGCCGCCGAAGGACTCGTCACCTCCCGCCCTGGTGCCGGTGTGTTCAAGGCCACCGCCCGCCGTGTCGCGGGCGCTCTCGGCGACGTCTCCTGGCAGGAGGTGGCCCTGAGCGCGGATCCGCCGTTCGGAGCCGTCGACGCGGGCACCCGCGGCGCGGGCGCTGCTGCGGTCCTGGCCATCCTCACCACCCCGCCGCTCGAGGTCATCGACCTCAACGGCGGCTACCTGCACGCGGTGCTCCAGCCGGAGCGGGCCCTGGCCGCCGCCCTGGCCCGGGCCGGCCGCAGGCCCGGCACCTGGTCCCGCCCCCCGGTGGAGGGCCTGGCTGAGCTGCGGGACTGGTTCGCCCGCGACATCGGCGGCCCGGGCGGCTCGCTCAACGCCTCGGACGTCCTGATCACCGCCGGGGGCCAGAGCGCGCTCACCACCGCCCTGCGGGCCCTGGCCGCGCCCGGCTCCCCAGTCCTGGTCGAATCCCCCACCTATCCCGGCATGCTCGCCGTCGCCCGCGCCGCCGGGCTGCGGCCCGTCCCGGTACCGGTCGACGCCGACGGTGTGCGCACCGACCTGTTGGCCGAGGCGTTCGAGGCCACCCGGGCCCGGGTGTTCGTCTGCCAGCCGCTGTTCCACAACCCCACCGGCACTGTCCTGTCCCCGCAGCGGCGCACCGCCGTGCTCGGCATCGCCCGGGCAGCGGGTGCCTTCGTCGTCGAGGACGACTTCGCCCGCCGCCTGGCGCACGCCGACTCCCCGCCACTGCCGCTTCCGCTGGCAGCCGACGATCCGGACGGTGTCGTCGTCCACGTGCGCTCGCTGACCAAGGCGGCCTCCCCGAGCCTGCGGATCGGGGCCCTGTCCGCCCGCGGCCCGGTACTTGAGCGGCTGCGCGCGATCCAGGTCGTCGACAGCTTCTTCGTCGCCCGCCCGCTGCAGGAGACCGCCCTCGAACTGGTCGGCTCCCCCGCCTGGACCAGCCATCTGCGGGCGCTCGCCAGTGCTTTGCGCGACCGCCGAACCACCCTGCTAACCGCGCTGAGCAGCGCGCTGCCCACTCTCCTTCCGCACCAGCCACCACGCGGTGGATACCATCTGTGGCTGCGGCTGCCCGACGGGGCCGACGAGCCTGCCATCACCGCGAGCGCCCTGCGCCGCGGCGTGGCGGTCACCGCCGGCGGCTCCTACTTCACCGCCGAGGCACCCGCCCCCCACTTGCGGCTGAGCTACGTCGGCACCCCCGGCACCGCACAGTTGGAGGAAGGTATCCACCGGCTCCGCCAGGCCCTCCCCCAAAACTTCGCGCTCCCGACGGAACGGAAACCCACCGGGGCGTAAGGGCCGGTGGCCCGGACGGGACGGCGCCCCCGAAACGCCGGGTGCGAGCGGCGATGCGCCCGCGGGCGATCTGCTGCAAGGGCCAAGGACAAATGCTTAGCGCACGATCTGGTTCCGATGTTTCTCAGACCCGTGCCCCGTCTCGCCGCCGGCGCGTTCGCCGTAGTTCTGGCGAGCCTGCTGCTCGGCTGGGTCGGCGAGGAGCTCAAACTGAGCCGGTGGGTGATCGACCTGTCGGTGTTCGCCCATGTCCCGCAGCTTCCCGGCGGTGAGCTGAAGGTGCTGCCGCTGGTTGTGCTGACGTCGATCGCGGCGGCGCTCATAGTGCTCAGCCTGCTCGGCCTGCTCGGCCTGCGACGCCGCGACATGCCGGTCGGCTGATCGACGGCGCCACCGTTGTATGCACCCGCGACAGCCGCGATGCCTCTGGCGTACAAGATCGTCGCCGCGATGATGAAGCCGTTCCCCTCGTTGCGCGACCTGGGCCTGTACTTCCGCCACGAGTTCTAGCGAACTCGGATAGGACGCGGCCTTCAACTCCTCCCGGGCTATTGACAAAATTCTACTGTACGTACAAACATGTTTTCTTAATGAGAGACGTCCTGTACTTAGAACAGATCGAGAAGGCCGAGGCCTTGCTCAAGCCGCAGCGCATCGAGGTGCTGCGGCAGCTGGCCGAGCCGCGTACATGCACTGAGGTGGCGGCGCGGCTGGAGCAGAGCCCGCAGCGGGTGTATTACCACGTCAAGCGGCTGGTGGAGGCGGGGCTGGCCGATCAGGTGTCCGAGCGCAGGGTGCGCGGGATCCATGAGGGGATCTACCAGGCCAGCGCGCGGTCGTACTGGCTGTCGCCGCGGCTGGTGGGCCGGATCGGGCTGCGCAGGGCGCAGGACGAGCTGAGCCTTGGTTACCTGCTGGATCTGATGGAGGAGGTCCAGGCGGACATCGCCGGGCTGGACCGGGCGGCGCCGGAGCTGCCTTCGGTCGGGGTGTCCGGTGAGATCCGCGTGCCCCCGGAGCGCCGCCAGGAGTTCCTGAACGACCTGCAGAGCGTGTTGCAGGACCTTTTCACCCGATACGGCGGCGCCGACGGCGACGCCTTCAAGCTGGCCGTGGCCTGCTACCCCAAAGGAAAGACCATTGACTGAGCCAATGACCCGGCGCGTGCGCGTGTCAGCGCCGATCAAAGAAGTCCATCACGCCCTGACCGACGCCGCGGCGCTGCGTACCTGGCTGGCCGAATACGCCGAGGTCGACCTGCCGCACCGGTACGAGTTCTGGGGCCGCTACATCCCCGAGGGAGACACGCCCCACCAGCGCCTGCCGCATGTGGACGACCACACGCTGCGCTTCGCCTGGCTGCTGGACGGCGAGGAGACCACGGTGGAGTTCCGCCTGGAGGAGGAGGGCCCCGACTCGACGATCATCGCGCTGTCCCAGTCGCACTTCGACTTCCAGGACGCGATCACCGGCAAGAGCGTCCGGGGTCTGCTCAACACCTTCTGGGCACTGTCCCTCGCGAACCTGGTCGACCACCTGGAAGGCCGCGAGCTCACCCCCAAATGCGACCTGACCTCCCTTGGACTACGCGCGCAGGTCCTCATCGACGCCTCTCCTGAGGAGGTGTTCGACTCGCTCATCGACTCGGAGAAGGTCAGCCGGTGGTTCGGCATGCCCATCGAGATCGAGCCGCGCATCGGAGGGCGCTTCGCCATGGGAGGCCTGGAGGCCGATCCCAGCCCGGCAAAGCTCCTGGAGGTGGAACCCGGCCGCAGGATGTCCGTCGACTGGGGGGACTCCGGCGTCACCACCTGGGAACTGGAGGGCTCCAACGGCCGAACACGGCTCACCATGGTGCAGAGCGGGTTCGACACCCGGCGGCCGCCCTACGCCGCATGGAGCGGCATGCTCGCCGGCATCGCCGAACTGCGCCGTTTCCACGAGTTGCCCGGCTGGCGCCCGAGCTGGCTGGACTGGTCCTACGGCGACAGCTCCGCGGGAACCGACCGCATCTAGCACGAACTCGGCCTCACGGCTTCGCGGACCGGATGCCGTGAGGTACCGAGCTCATCGAGGTGCGCGGGACCCCGAACCGGCTTCGAGCACTACCCTGGTGAGCCGAACAAACCTCGCACGGGACGCGTCTGAGCGGTCATGAGAGATTTCCTGGAATCAAAAGTTGAGATCCAGGCCGTTGAAGTCGAAGGCATTCCAGAGCGCACGCTCGGTCTCTCGTGGCGCGCTGACGACCTTCGACCGGGTGTTCCAGATCATCGTCTCGCGCGTGGCCGAGGTGTAGAGCGGCCACCTGGGCCTGGCGGCGGTACGGCCGGCGTTTGGGTCACCGGTCCTGGCGAAGGAGGTCCAGGCGTCCACCATCTGTTCCGACAGCCTGGTCATGCGGGCCCGGCCGGTGCGCAGCGCGTCCTCGCCGCCCGGGATGCCGGTGAAGCGCAGTGTGCCGAACACGAACGGGAGCTCGGCGGTGTGGATCGCACCGAGGCTCTCCTTGTTGTTCGGCTCCCAGTCGAACTGGTACACATAGGTTCGCGCCCACCGGCTCTGCGCCTCGGCGAGCCGGGTGGCGGGCACTCTCAGCCCCTGGTCGGTCAGCATGGCCAGCGCGATGTCGCTCTCCGAGGCGCCCGGCCGTCCTGCCCGGTAGGCCGCGACCATGCGTTGCCGCCGCCCGTCGAGCCGCCGCGGGAAGAACGCGCTGTAGTCCGCCTGGGTCATCTTCAGCACCGCCGGATCGAACTGCGCGAAGTACCGCATCTCATCACGGTTGGAGCCGACCACGATGTCGACCCCTTTGGCCTTGCCCGCTCTGACCCGCTGAAGGGCCGGTCCACGAACGAGCTTGCCGTCGATGTACGGGCCGAAGTACACCGCCCTCGCCGCCGCGCCGGGCAGGGCCTGCAGCAACTGCTGCTGTAGCTGAAGGATCTCCTCCGTACTCATCGCCCGCAGCGCGGCGAGATCGAGGTGTGGCGGGGTGAGCTTGGCCTGGAGTGCGGGCAGGTGCGCCATGTATCCGGTGCCACTCTCCAGGATGACCCGGCGGAACAGGTGGTTCGGGTGGTCGGTGGCGAGCATGGCGCCGATGGAGAAGGCCCCCTCGGACTGTCCGATCGCGGTGATGTTCTGAGGGTCGCCGCCGAACTCGGCGACGTGCTGACGTATCCATGTCAGCGCGGCGATCTGGTCACGCAGGCCGTTGTTGCCCGAGCCGCGATAGGCGGGGTCGACGCCGCCGAGCTCTGTCCAGCCGAGCACGCCGAGCCGGTAGTTCAGGTTGATGACCACCGCGTTCCCGCTGCCGGCCAGTGTCGTCCCGTCGTACCTGGCCTCGTTGCCCGTACCGAACGTGGCCGCGCCGCCGTGGATGAACACCATCACGGGGCGCTTCCGATGGTCGGACCCGGGGGTCCAGATGTTCAGATACAGGCAGTCCTCGTCGGCGTACGGGCTTCTGCCGTCGGGGTAGTCCTCGGACTGCTGGTCCCGGAGCTGCGGGCACACTCGCGTCCCGTCGGTCGCTTCCAAGCCGCCCTGCCAGGCGCCGACCGGCTGTGGCGGGCGGAACCGCAGCGCCCCGATCGGCGGGGCGGCGTACGGGATGCCGCGGAAGGCGCACAGGTTTCCTTCGGCGATCCCTTCGACGACGCCAAGCGAGGTGGTCGTGGCGCAGGCCGTACGGGCGGATTCGGCCGCTCGCGCGGATGGCGCCATGGTGCAACCACCGATCACCAATGCCAGTGACACAACTGCGGTGGCGCGTGACATAGCCAACATGGTCAGTCTCCTCGTATCGACTGCCCCGATGTTCGAACACGCGCCCCACCCTGCGGATCGCCGCGCAGGGTGAACCTCGCTTCCCTCCTGGGGACTAGCCGGCCCCGGCGACGACCAGACCTGACTCGTAGGCGAAGACGACGGCTTGCACGCGGTCGCGCATGCCCAGCTTGGCCAGAATGTTGCTGACATGGGTCTTGATGGTGTGTTGGCTGACGACAAGTTCCGCGGCGACCTCGGCGTTCGACAGTCCCCGGGCGACGAGCCGGAGCGTGTCGAGCTCCCGAGGGGTCAGCTCGGTCAGCCGGGCCGCCAGGCGGGGTAGCGGTGCTGGATGTCCTCTGCCGACCAGGTTCTCGATCAGCCGCCGCGTCACAGTGGGAGCGAGCAACGCCTCACCCGCGGCGATCACCCGGACGGCGTCGACGAGTTCGTCACGGCGGGCGTCCTTGAGCAGGAAGCCGCTGGCCCCGGCACGCAGGGCGCCGTAGACGTATTCGTCGAGGTCGAACATGGTGAGAACCAGTACCTTGGCGCTCGTCTGCGCGCAGATCTGCGCCGTGGCCGCCACGCCGTGCATGTTGGGCATCTGGATGTCCATGAGCACCACGTCAGGGCTCAGCTCGACGGCCGCGTGGACGGCCTCCGCACCGTCGCAGGCCTCCCCCACGACGGTGATGTCGGGGTGCGCGCCGAGGATCATGGCGAAGCCGCCGCGGAACAGGTCCTGGTCGTCGGCGATGAGTACGCGAATCAACATCATCCAATGGGGAGGGTGGCGAACACGGCGAATCCGGCTCCAGCGGGCCCGGGCCCCGTACGCAACGTCCCGCCGCAGGCCATCACCCGTTCCCGCATGCCGATCATGCCATGTCCTTCCTTCGGGCCGGGCCGCGGGCCGCGGCCGTCGTCGCTCACCTGCACCTGGAGCGCGGACTCCGCCCAATGGAGCCGTACGAGCACCTCGTGTGCCGCGGCGTGTTTGATGGTGTTCGTGAGCGACTCCTGGACGATGCGGTAAACCGCGATGTCGACATCGGGGGGCACTGTGCTTCGTCGGCCGTCCTGCTGGAGGCGTACCTTCAGCCCGCTCTGCCGGGTCCGCGCGATGAGGTCCCGCAACGAGTCGATGCCCGGCCGGGCGACGCCGTCTTCCGAACGCAATGTGCCAAGAGCGCGCCTCAGCTGGAGTATCGCGCCCCTGCCCGTCTCGGCGATCGCGTCGAAGGCGGCCTCGGCTCGTACGGGGTCGGTGCGCATCACCAGCGGGCCCGCCTCGGCCTGGACGACCATGATGCCGACCGAATGCGTCAGGATGTCATGCATGTCACGGGCGATGGCGACGCGTTCGCGGGCGGCGGCTTCCTCCCCGCGTGTGCGCGCCTGCTCCTCCAGCGCCACGACCTGCGCGTGGCGCGCCCGGGCGCCCATGCCCAATGCGACCGCCGTGACGTAGGCCATGCCAACGAAAGCGAAATCGGAAATCCGCTCCTGAGGGATGACGAAGGAAAGTACCACCGCGGCGGAAGTGATCACGATGGCCGGCCTCAGCAGCACCGGCGAGCTGAGCATCGTCAGCGTGTACGCACCCACCAGGGCTCCGTAGGGCAGGCGCGGTATGCCCTGGGCCAGCGCCAGCACCGTGGTCGCGGAACCTACCACGGCCATCACCGCCAGAGGGGCCCGGCGCCGCCAGAACACCGGCACCGAGGCCAGCACGGCGAATACGAGGACCCACCATCGGTCACCGAGGAGCGGCAGCACGGTCGCGGCACACACACCGGCGGCGATCGTCGCGTCGATCAAGACATCCTTGCGCATCCCAGTCATGAGGGGACCTTGCACATTCATCCCTGCCCTATCGAACACCTCGGAGCACGATCAGCGATGTATCCTGGACACCGTCCCCGACGTCGCGGCAGGGGCTCTCGATCTGGTCATCCAGGGAGCGGGCGTCTCCGGGCAGAGCGTACGGGCGGAGGCGCTAGCGGCGGGCAGGCCGCCGCCCGGCACCGGCGGCGTCGATCCGATGCTGGGGCGCTCACGGGATCCGTGTGATCAGCTGCGGCGGGCGCTCGCGGGCTCTTCCTCCACCGACGGACCGGGCCTTGTGCTCTGGACTTCCTTCTTCAGCCGCCTGCGGGACGCCTTGACCGACCGGGTGGCTGCCTCCAAGGTGTCGCCGACGCCGACCACCAGGCCGGTGAGCTGGGCCTCGAAGACCACGTCGGCGTTGCAGGGGTCGATGAGGTAGTGACCGAGCTCGAGGGTGACCAGGCCGTGGATCGCGGTCCACATCTGGTGCGCGACGAGCTCGGCGTCGCCCGTACGGAACCGGCCCGCCTCGATGCACCGGGTCGCGCACTCGACCACGTTGGTCAGGGTGTAGCGGCCGTACTGGCGGTCCTCGGCGGTGAGCGAGAAGCCGGCCAGCGACGCCCCGCCGAACATCACCGCGTACAGATGGGGATTGGTCAGGGCGTTGTGCCGGTAGGCCCGCCCGAAGAGCACCATGTCGGCCACGGGGTCGGCGGTGCGGCCGACGTGCGAGAAGTAGGTCTCCAGGCGTGCGAACCCTTCGTACACCATGTCGTGCACCAGCCCGCTCATGCCTCCGAAGTTGGTGTAGACGGCCATCGTCGAGCTACCCGCCTCCGCGGCGACACGGCGGGCCGACAGCGCCTGGGGGCCCTCGTCGGAGAGCAGCCGTGCCGCGATGTCGACGAGGGCGGAGCGCGTCTGCGGGTTCGATCGGCGTGGACTCACCTTGACAGTATGGCATAACACCGTTATTTTTTTCATAACGCTGTTATGTCAGCTCGTCACGCCTCACGAGGAGGTGCTCGAAATGACCCTCACAGAGCACATCGACCCGATCACGGCAGCCACGTCCGGCCACGTGCCGCACGACGAGTCGCTGCCGGTCGACGGCGTCGTGCCTTTCGGCCTCGAGGGCGTCTTCGTGCAGGCGGGCTCGCATCCCTGCGGCCCTGCGCGGCCGTACGGGCAGGCCCTGCTCTCCGGCATCCGGTTCGGCGGCGGCACCGCCGGGTGGCACAGGTCGGCCGCCGAGGAGTTCGACGCCCGCCCTCTGGGCGAGGCGCCCGGCTCCGCGATCTGGCTCCGGCCTGTCGGGCCCGCCGATCCCCCGCCGGACGCGCCGTACCGCGCGAGCGTCGCGCTCCCGGTGCGGCACGGCGCCACGGGCGACTGGCACACGATCGCCACCTATCCCGGTCTGGACATCGCGGAGCACCTGATCATCGGCCCGGACGGGCGCGTCCGCGACGCCCAGCCGTTCGCGCTCGACGGCGCGCCGCTCATGCGGGCGGTCGCGCTGACCGAGCGGTTCGTCGTGGTGTTCGACCTGCCGGTGACGTACCGGCGGGCGGCGGCCATGCTGGGCACCGGCTCCCCCTACCGCTGGCGGCACGACCGGCCGGCGCGCATCGGACTGCTGTCACGGCGGCCGGGCGGCTGGGCGGAGCCCCGCTGGTTCCCGATCGCCCCCTGTTTCGTGTCCGGCACGGTGAACGCCTACGACGACGGCGACCGCGTCGTCGTGGACGCGGTGCGCCACGGCCGGGCCTTCGACACCCCGTCATGGAGCCCGGGCGCCAGCTCGGCCCGGGTGCACCGGTGGACGCTCGACCTGGCCGGTGACACCACCTCGGAGCGAGCGCTGACCGGCGCGCACGCGCGGGCGACGGTGGACTCCCGGCGGGCCGGTCGCAGGCACCAGCTCATATTCGGCTCCACCCCCGACGGGCGGGCGCTCGCCGGCCACGACCTCGCGGCCGGAAGCACCCAGGTACGTGAACTCGGGCCGGGCTGGCGCGCGGGCGATCCCGTCTTCGTCCCTCGCGGCGTCGCCGAGGGCGACGGCTGGCTCCTGGTCCTCGCGCAGAACGCCGCTCTCGAGCGATCGGAACTGCTGGTGCTCGACGCGCTCAACCTGACCGGCCGGCCGCAGGCGGTCGTCCACCTCCCGCTCACCCTGCCTGCCGCACAGCACACCACCTGGGCCGGCGGGCGGATCTGAGCCCCCTTGCGGCCATCGCCGACTCGTCGCCCCGCTTCCTCGGCGTTCTCAACGAGGGGCTGTACTGATTCGTCCAGGGAATGCGGGACACGAGCGGGACGGCGCCGGCCGGCCGATCGGCGGTTCCTCCGCGGGCCCGGCGATAGTCTCCCGTTGAAAAGCAGGCGGCTGTCCGTACGGGGGGCTCCCATTCGTCGTACTGGTGGGCCGGCCACGAGGAGGAACCGTGAAATACGTTTTGATGATCTGCGGCGAGGAGTCCGACGCGCCGATCCCCCCGCAGGACGACGCGATTCCCGAGTGCGTGGCCTGGGCCGAGGAGATGCGGCGCCGCGGGGTCCTGCGCGACGTGATCGGCATGCGGGCGAGCGGCGACGCCACGACGGTCAGGGTGCGCGGCCATGAGGTGCTGCTGACCGACGGGCCCTTCGCCGAGACCAAGGACCAGATCGGCGGGTTCGGCGTGATCGAGTGCGCGGACCTCGACGAGGCCGTCGACGTGGCCTCGAGGCATCCCATGGCGAGGTTCGGGATGATCGAGGTCAGGCCGGTCTGGGAGGGGTGACACCGGAGGTCGGCGAAGCGGTCGCCACGGCGTTCCACCAGGAGTGGGGGCAGATCGTCGCGACCTTGATCCGGATCACGGGCGACTGGGACCTCGCGGAGGAGTCCGCGCAGGACGCCTTCGCGCTGGCGCTTCAGCGCTGGCCCAGGGACGGCGTCCCGCGCAAGCCCGGCGCGTGGCTGACCACGACGGCGCGCAACCGCGCCGTCGACCGGATGCGCCGTGTGGCGGTCGGCGCTGCCAAGATGCGGGAGGTCGCGATGTCATCCTTTCCGGACGAGCCCGGCGGCGAAGTGGTTGTCAGCGGCGTGCGGGACGACCGGCTGCGGCTGATCTTCACGTGCTGTCACCCTGCGCTGGCACTGGAGGCCCAGGTCGCGCTGACGTTGCGCACCCTGGCCGGGCTGACCACGGCGGAGATCGGCCGCGCGTTCCTGGTCCCGGAGCAGACGATGTCCAAGCGTCTCGTACGGGCCAAGAGCAAGATCCGTAACGCCGGGATCCCGTACCGCGTGCCCCCGGCGCACCTGTTGCCGGAACGGACGACAGCGGTGCTGGGGGTGCTGTACCTGCTGTTCAACGAGGGGTACGCCGCCACCACCGGGGCCGATCTCGTGCGCCAGGGCCTCGGCGCCGAGGCCATCCGCCTGTCCCGCGTCCTGGTACGGCTCATGCCGGACGAGCCGGAGGCCGCAGGACTGCTCGCGCTCATGCTCCTGCACGACGCCCGGCGCGCGACCCGGGTCGACGACGCGGGTGACCTGGTGACCCTGGAGCACCAGGACCGCGCGCGCTGGGACGGCGGTGAGATCGCCGAAGGCCTCGCCCTGCTCGACGCGGCGCTGCGGCGCGGCAGTCCCGGCCCCTACCAGGTGCAGGCGGCCATCGCCGCCTGCCACGCCACCGCCACCGTGGCCGCCGACACCGACTGGGCCGAGATCGCCGTGCTCTACGGTGAGCTCGCGCGGCTGATGCCGTCGCCGGTGGTCGAGCTCAACCGGGCGGTGGCGGTGGCCATGGCCGGCGGGCCCGCCGAGGGACTGGTCCTGGTGGAGGCCCTGGTGGCATCGGGGAAGCTGGGCGGCTACCACCTGCTGCCCGCCACGCGCGCCGACCTGCTCCGCCGCCTCGGCCGCACCGACGAGGCCGCCGCCGCCTATCGCGAGGCGCTCGAGCTGGTGGCCGGCGACGCCGAGCGCCGGTATCTGGCCCGGCGGCTGGCGGAGACCACCGCTCCGGCATGACGGCGCGGCCTCGCCGAGACCGGGCCGGGCACCGCGTGTCCCGACCCGGAGTACGTGCCGGTCACCGCAGGAGGGGCAGGAGTGCGCGCATCAGGGCGTCGACGGACTCCCGCGCCGGCCCGCCCGCGCCACGGGCCGCCCCGCGCCCAGTGTCCGACAGGCACCACGCGAGATGCCGGTCCAGCGTCCGCCGGTGGAGGCCCTCGGCGGGCACCGTGGCCGGCCAGCCCCAGGCCGCCGCCTGGGCCGTCACCTTCCCGCCGCCCGCGACGGGGTCGACCGCGAGCGCGGGCACGCCGTTCTTCAGCGCCAGCACCAACCCGTGCAGCCGGGTGGTGACCACCGCGTCGAGCCTGCGCAGCACCGACTCGAACTGGGCGGGCGTCGAGCTCAGCCGCCAGTCGCGAGGGTCGAGCCGGCTGTCCAGCGGCAGCGGGGCGCACTCCAGGCCGCCCAGCCAGGAGGACACGAACCCGGTGACATCACGGTGACGCTGGCGGTCGCCGTACTCGGGCTGCGCGTGGGCGAGCAGGACGCCGACGACCGGGACCGCCCGCGTGACCGGCCCGGCGGAAAGGTCCGGCCGCGCGGCGCCGTCCAGGGCGTCACGCGGCAGCACGTCGTGGAACCCCGTCATCGAGGGATCGTCGGGGTCCACCACGGAGACCCCGACCGCGACGCGGCGGCAGCGGGCGAACCGCTCGTGCAGCTCGCGGACGGCCGGCCCGTGCACAGGCCCGCAGACGAACACCAGATGGGTGTAACCACCGGGAAGGGCGTCGTCCAGGCGAAGGCCGCCGCTCGGGCACATCACCGGGCTCCAGGCGACGTCGTGTGCGATGCCGGCGGAGGTCAGGCAAGCCTCGACCGCCTGCATGCTGAGCACGTCGCCCGCGGTGGCCTCGCCGTGCAGGAAGCTGAACCAGCCGACCAGAAGTGCCCTCACCGGTGGTCCCCCATGCCCACCTCACCGCTTCGACGTGCCCGGCCGCGCCAGAAGCATACATTCCGCCGGTGGCGCCGCCGCAGCGCCACGACGACGCGTCATGCCTGGTCTGGACGGGTGCGGGGACCTCCTAGGCGAACGCCTGGGCGAGCCAGTCCTTCCAGGCCTGCTCGGTGGCGGGCCCGTCCACGTCGCTCGTGAAGCTGTGCTGCTCGACGACCACCGTGTCGCGGTACCCGTGCATGAACATGTACAGGGCGTCACCCGTGCACACGCTCGGGAAGCTCGGGTAGTCGGTGCGCTCCACGACCCCCTCGGCCGAGGGGAGCCCGGGCACCGTGAGCCGCACCCTGTCGCCTTCGGTCACCGTGCCGGTCAGTCCGAGCGCGCTCTTGAACGTCTCCCACACCCGCTGCTGGTCGGGCACCTGAGGGCCGGGGACGAGCATGTTGAACGTCGAGGTGCGGCCGGGGAAGTGCTTGAGGTACGCCGCCAGCTTCCGCAGGTACATCCCGTCGCCCTTCTTCAGGGCGTCGTACTCCGCCTCCCAGTCGTCGCCCAGGAAGCCGTTGTGCACCAGCCGGAGCACGGTGCTGCCCCCCTCACGTCCCTCGATGAGGTACTCGAACGCCATGAACGTCCCGTCGGGGTTCTGCGCGCTCTGGTGGGAGAACCGCTTGGCGGGCTCCCACGCGGTCACGGTGGACGTCTGGGTGTGGCCCATCATGCTGTGCCGGACCGTGCCGCCGTCCCGGGGCTCGACCTCGTTGCTCCCCATGAACCAGGAGTCGATTCCCGGGCCGGTGGAGATCGCCTCCCACACCTGCTCGGGGGTCGCCTCAAGTGCGATCTCTTCTCGCACCTCGAATTCGTGCCGCATGTCACAGCTCCTTAGCCGGGGTCTCGCTCGTGCCCGTCTCGATCGGTTTGTTCACGCTCGGGTGGACGGCGGCGATGACGCGGTGGTCGCGCCGCCTTGTGCCGTCGTGGTACTTGCCGACCAGGGCGGACACCGTGCCTGCCAGCTCCGACAGCAGCCGGGACCGGATAGGGTCCAGCGAGACCTCGGCCGGGTCCTCGATCACCGCCACATCCAGCATTCCGCAACACTTTCAGCGGCGATATTGCTCGTCAAGGTGACGCGAAGTTCCGGCATGGCGACCCAGCGGCAGCACGACCTCCACCGCGTCCACGATGCTCACGCGGGCGGGCTCCCACGGTCGGGCCAGGTCCCGCGTCACGGGCGGCCGGTGGAATGGGTGTGGGTGTGGCGGCGATCAAGCTGGGGCGGATGAAAACCTATCTGTTAGTTTTTGCCGGTGGATTCCCGCTTGGTGAGACGGGCCCGTGTGGCCGTGGCGGCGACCTTCGCGGTGCACGGGGCGGTGACGGGCAGCTTCGCCACCCGGATTCCCTGGCTCCAGGAGCACCTGCACGCGGGGCCGGGCGAGCTGGGTCTGGTCCTGCTGGCGCCGGCGGTCGGGTCGCTGGTCGCGATGCCGATGGCCGGGCGCGTCATCCACCGGTTCGGCGGGCGGAAGGCCACCTGGTGGCTCCTCGCGATGTGGTGCGGCATGCTCGCCTTGCCCGCGCTCGCGCCGAACGTCGCCGTCCTGTGGGTCACGCTCCTGGTGTACGGGGCGGTGGGGGGCATGTCCGACGTCGCCACGAACGCCCAGGGAGTGCTGATCGAGCAGCGGATCGGCCGTTCGATCATGTCGGGGTTGCACGGGATGTGGAGCCTCGGCGGTCTCGCTGGCGGCGCGGCCGGTGTCCTCGCGGCGCATCTCGAGATCGACGCCCGTGTCCACCTGGGTGTCATGGCGGTGGTGCTGCTCGCGGTGGGCGCCGCCATCGCGCCGCTGCTGCTGGACATAAGGGCGGAGGATGGTGAGGCGGCTCCTCCGAGGTTCGTGCTGCCGTCCCGGCACGTGTCCGTCCTCGGCGTCATCGGCTTCTGCGCGGTGTTCAGCGAGGCGTCCGCCCAGGACTGGTGCGCCATCTACCTGAAGCAGATCACCGGGAGCTCCCCCGGTGTGGCGGCGGCGAGCTACACCGCGTTCGCGTTCACCATGGCCACCGGGCGGCTCTGTGGTGACATGGTCGTACGCCGCCTGGGCGCCGTACGTACCGTCCGGATCAGCGGGACGCTGGGCGTGCTCGGCGGTGTCCTGGTCGTGGTCGCGCGCACTCCCCTACCGGCGATCGCCGGTTTCATGCTCATCGGGCTCGGGGTGGCCGTGGTGGTGCCGCTGGTCTTCACGGCGGCCGGCAACGCCACGCCGACGCCCAGCGAAGGCGTGGCGGCGGTGGGCATGATCAGTTACAGCTCGGGGTTCGTCGCGCCGAGCGCGATCGGCGGTGTCGCCGCCATCAGCAACCTGTCGGTCTCGTTCGCCGTGGTGACCGTGCTCATGGCCGCGGTGCTGCTGGGTGCCGGGGTGGTGGTTCGGCGGCCCGCCTCCACGGAGCCCCAAGCAGCCGGCGTCCTGTGATGTCGCTTTTCGGCGTTGAAAGCGTGGCAGGGCTTTCCTGAAGTCATCACCTATAACCTGCTGCCACCTGCACAACCCACGGGATCACCACGCCCCTGTCGCGGCCCGCCGAGAGCTTACGTTCCCTGTGTTCTGGCTCTGTCGCCACCTGGCGAGGCGACCCGGACAGGAGGCCAGGCGGGCCGCCGTGTCCTGAGCTTTGCGGCTTTGACACATCCCATTTGCGTGATTAGCGTGAGCCGAGAAACATTTGCTATAGAAAACAGCTGCTACATCTGAGGAGTCCGGGTGCATGGTGCGACGTGGGGCCTGATGGCCTCCACCTTCACCGCCTCGTTCGTTGAGTTCGTCGAGGCGCTCACCATCGTCCTGGCCATGGGCGTCACCCGTGGATGGCGGTCGGCACTGGCCGGCACCGCCGCCGCCGTCCTGGCGCTCGTCGCGTTCACCGCCGCGGCCGGATACGCCCTGAGCACCTGGCTTCCCGCGGCGCTGCTCCAGCTCGTCGTCGGCACCCTGCTGCTCATCTTCGGCCTCCAGTGGCTGCGCAAGGCCGTCCTGCGCTCAGCGGGACTGAAGGCCATGCACGATGAGACCGAGGAGTTCGCCTCCCAGACCGCCGCCGCCCGGCGGGTGGCCGCCGGCAGCCGCTTCGGCCTGGACACCTTCGCCTTCGTGGTGTCCTTCAAGGGGGTCTTCCTTGAGGGCGTCGAAGTCGTGTTCATCGTGATCACCTTCGGGCTAAGCGCCGCGAACATGGGTGCCGCGATCGTCGGCTCGGCCGTCGCCGGGGTGCTGGTGCTGATCGCCGGGATCGCCCTGCATCGGCCGCTGGCGATGATCCCCGAGAACACCCTGAAATACGGCGTGGGCCTGCTGCTCGCCAGCTTCGGCACGTACTGGGCCGTGGAGGGACTCGGGGTGTTCACCGGTGGCCGGAGCCTGTCCTGGCCCGGCGGCGACTGGGCCATCCTGGTCCTGATCGCCTGCTGGCTGGCCACCTCACGCCTGCTCGTCCACGCGCTTCCCCGTCTCAAGCCGGAGGTCGCCCTATGAGGTTCCTCAAGGGATTTGTACGGTTTTGGTATGACTTTATCATCGGGGATGACTGGAAGATCGCGGTCGCGGTGGTGTCGGCGCTGGCAGTGGTGCTCATCGCACTGCTCGCGGGGCTCGGCGGCACGGCTACGGCCGTGCTCGGCGGGGTGCTCCTGGTCGGCTTCTTCGTCATCGGCGTCGTCGTGGACGTCAGGCGGTCCTGACCCCGGCCGGCCTCGTCATCGCCGCAGTGACAACCCGCGCCGGCATGGCCGCCCGGCTTTGAAAGGAACCCTCGATGACCTCCGTTTCCGTGCACACCGCCGAGCTGCACCATCACCACAGGGACGTGACAGGCGGCTGGCTGCGCCCGGCGGTCTTCGGCGTCATGGACGGGCTGGTGTCCAACGCGTCGCTCATCGCCGGAGTGGTGGGCAGCGGTGCGAGCACGCACACCGTCATGATCGCGGGGCTGGCGGGGCTGGCCGCCGGAGCCTTCTCGATGGCCACCGGGGAGTACACCTCGGTGCGCTCGCAGACCGAGATGACCCTCGCCGAGATCGCCGTCGAGCGCCTCGAGATCGCCAGGAACCCCGAGGCAGAGGAGCGGGAGCTGGCGGCGCTGTACCAGTCCCGTGGCCTCACGCCCGAGCTGGCCAGGGAGGTCGCCCGCCAGCTCCACGAGCAGGATGAGGTCGCGTGGCGGGTGCACGCCCGCGAGGAGCTCGGCGTCGACCCCGACGACCTGCCCTCACCGTGGGTGGCGGCCGCGTCGTCGTTCCTGGCGTTCACGCTCGGGGCGCTCGTCCCATTGCTGCCGTTCCTGTTCGGCTTCGGCTCGGTGGTGGCTGCGGTCGTGCTCACGGCGGCCGGGCTGTTCGTGACCGGAGCGCTCGTCGCGCGGCTCACCCGCCGGTCCCCCGTGTTCGGCGGCGCCAGACAGCTCCTGCTCGGCGCGGCGGCCGCCGCCGTCACGTACGGCATCGGCCACCTCGTCGGCGCGGCGATCTCCTGACCCGGCCCCCGCCCCCGGAGACCGGGGCGGTACGCATCTGCGGTGATGCATCATGGATGGACGGGCTGGAGCTGTTCCTCCTAGGGCGGAGGCTGATGAAGATCGGGGAGAATGCCATCCACCGCTCGGGGGTCACGCAGCTACCCACCAGCGTGCGATCGGTTCTCATCGACGTCATCGAGCACCCGGACAGCTCGGTGAGCCAGATCACCACGCGCACGGGCTTCCCGCAGAGCCACGTGTCGGCCTCCATCGCCAGGCTTCGCGACGGAGGCGCCCTGGTGACCACGGTGGATCCCAAGGACCGCCGCCGCACGCTCGTGCGTGCCGCGCCCGGCGTCCCCGACCGGGCGGCGCGGATGGCCCCGACGCCCGTGGACGACGCGCTCGCCGACGCGCTCGGCACCGACGACCCTCAGCAGCTCGGGCACGCGGTCGCCGCCCTGCAGGCCCTCGCCCGCCGTCTCGCCCCGCAAGACTGAGTGTCCGCGGTATGGCCTTACCCAGGGGCGACGCGAGAGGCGTTAGGGGTTGGATCACGCCCCCGACCGGCAGGTCTTTCCACATCGGTGCGAATGTTGTCTATTGTTTCGACGTGCCCATGAAAGAGAACGACTTCCAGGCATCCATGCCGCCGCTCCAGCTTGACCGCTCGGTGCTCGTCGTGGCGCCTCCGGAAGACGGGCCGGGCTACTGGGCAGGGGCGCCGAGCACCGTGCTGAGTGACGGCGCGATCTACCTCGCCTACCGCCTTCGCCGCCCCATCGGCCAGGGGCGCGGCTACGCCGTCGTCGTGGCGCGCTCCCTCGACGGCGAGCGGTTCGAGACGGTCTACACGCTCGGCCGCGAAGAGGTCGGCACCGAGTCCCTGGAGCGGCCCGCTCTGGTGCGCACCCCCGAGGGCACGTGGCGGCTCTACATCAGCTGTGCGACGTACAACTCCAAGCACTGGCGGGTAGAGCTGCTCGAGGCCGACGACCCTTCCCGGTTCGACGCCACGCGGCGCCGGGTCGTGCTGCCCGGCGATCCCAAGACCGGTGTGAAGGACCCCGTGATCGTGCATCACGACGGCGTCTGGCACCTGTGGGCGTCCTGCCATTCCCTCGCGGAGCCCGGTGAGGAGGACCAGATGGTCACCGACTACGCCACCAGCGCCGACGGCCTCGAGTGGACCTGGCACGGCACTGCCCTGACCGGCCGCCATGGCTGCTGGGACTCACGCGGCGCCCGGGTCACCTCGGTGGTCCGCGCCGGCGACACGATCCTCGCGACGTACGACGGCCGGGCCACCGCCGCCGAGAACTACGAGGAGCGCACGGGGCTCGCCACAGGGACCGACCACTCCAGCCTGACTCCCCTCGGAACCGAGCCGATCGCCGAGTCCCCCTACGGCGGGCTGCGCTACCTTGACGTCCTTCCGCTCCCGGACGGCCGCCACCGCGTCTACTACGAGCTCACCAGGAAGGACGGCGGCCACGAGCTGCGCACCGAGCTGCGCTGACCATTCGGTACGAGCCGTAGAAGCCCGGCCGGCGCCTTTTCGAGAGCCGGTCGGCGGCGGTCCAGGCGGGACATGACCGCCGGCCGTGCCCCTGAGGCTCAGGGGAGGCTCGGGCGCCCGTTCCGTGCCTGGCGCTGGCCGCGAGGCCTGTCCCCCATCAGTCCGCCCGACCGGTCGCGGGGCCCCAGCCAGTCGCCGAACTCCTCGCCCGTCACCCGCTCCAGCAGCGCGATGTCGTCCTCGAAGCGCGGGATGAGCGCCTGGCGCTCGTCCCAGCTCAGCGGGCGGCGCGGGCGGCCCCTGTCCTGCAGCGCCACTTCCAGGGGTTCTGTGAGGCGCGCCGCCAGCGGGCCCGGCAGGTGGCGGCCCACCGTCACCCCCGCCCGCAGCACGCGCGACAGCGCCCGGTGGCGCAGGGTCGGATCGGGGTGGGCGGTGACGTTCTCCCGAGGCACCTCGGTGATCACGCCCCGCTCGACGCCCAGGAACCCGCAGATGCGGTCCAGCGTCGCCACGGGGTCGTCGACCAGCTCGCGGTAGCGGAACAGCAGCACGTTGTCCTTGGGGAACAGCTCGAACAGGTGCTCGAGCTGCTCGCCGTACCGGCCGAGCCCGACGTAGTGCCAGAAGGCCGACCATCCGGCGGCGACGCGGCGGTCCTCCTCGGCACAGGCACGAAGGACGTCGCCGACGGGCTCCAGCCCGGCCGACCAAAGGTGCGTCCAGTTCGAGTGGGCCCGTTCCACCGGGTCCCGCAGGATGACTATCAGCTTGGCCTGCGGGATCAGCGCGTGGATGCGGCGCTGGGCCTTTCGGTCGTAAAGGTAGAACGGCGTGGACTCACCCTTGAGCGTGCCCGCCGGAGCCGGGGCGAACAGCGCCTCGTAGTCCGGCCGGTGCCAGACATGCTCCCTGAAGGTCTGCGCGTCCCCTGGACCGCCCCTCGCCGGTGGCGGCCCCTCCGTCAGGAAGAATTTGGGCTCCTTGACGGCGGACATGAAAAGCGCGGGGTGTCGCGCGAGCGCCGCGTGCAGGGCGGTGCTCCCTGTCTTGGGCGCTCCGATCACCAGGAAATCCGGTAGAGGCATCCGATCTCCTCGACGCAGACGACATCACCGGAAATTATACCTACTCAATACGTAGGAAATAGCGCCTTTAATCTCATGTGCCCAACTCTTGGTCGCGCCGGACACCGCCCCTGTCAGTGGATGGTCGCGCCATGCTTGCTCGTGGCCACCACCGCGACCGCGTTCCCTGTCACATGCCAGGTCTGCGCATTATCTGTCACATACCGTCGGTGACCAGGGGCGTGGCGGCGCCGGGCGGGCGTGTCGATTTCGGCGTCGTCCGTTCGATGCGTAGGTAGCAGCAGGCGGACCGGCGAAGATCCATCCGGGAAGCCCGCCCTGGCACACGCGACCAGAAGAGGAGATACGACGATGCGGTTCCTTATGACGACCAAGGGTGGCATGGCGCCACCGGACGAGGCGCTGATGGCCGAGATGGGCAAGTTCATGGAAGAGATGACCAAGGCCGGCGTGCTGCTGGCGGCCGGAGGCCTGGACCCGGCGGGAAGCCGCATCACGTCCTCCGGCGGCCAGGTCACCGTCACCGACGGGCCCTTCGCCGAGGCGAAGGAGGCGATCGTCAGCTTCGCGCTCATCGACGTGCGTTCGAAGGAGGAGGCGATCGAGATGTCCCGGCGCTTCTGGAAGATCGTCGGTGACGGCGAGGGCGACATTCGCCAGGTGTTCGGCCCGGAGAGCGCCACCGACTAGCCGGCACGCGCGGGCTTGCGCACCGGGCCGGGTGGTGCTCTGATCGAGCGCGTGACGTCTTGGGACGCCCATCGCGCGATCGACGCGGTCTGGAAGCTCGAGTCCGCGAGGATCATCGCCGGGCTCGTCCGTATGGTGAGCGATGTCGGGCTGGCCGAGGAGCTCGCGCAGGACGCGCTCCTCGCCGCGCTCGAGCAGTGGCCCGAGTCGGGCGTCCCGGACAACCCGGGCGCCTGGCTCATGGCCGTCGCCAAGCGCCGCGCCATCGACCACCTGCGGCGCGGCGAGCGGCTGGACCGCAGGCACGAGCAACTCGCCCACGAGCTCGCGACCCAGCAGGACACGTCCGAGCCCGACATGGACGCGGACCTTGATGACGAGGTGGGCGACGACGTCCTGCGCCTGATGTTCATCTCCTGCCACCCCGCCCTCTCCACCGAGTCACGGGTGGCGCTGACGCTGCGGCTCCTCGGCGGCCTGCGGACCGACGAGATCGCGCGCGCGTTCCTCGTCTCCGAGCCGGCCGTCGCCCAGCGGATCGTGCGGGCCAAGCGCGCCCTCGCCGCCATGCGGATCCCCTTCGAGGTCCCCTCCGAGCCGGAGCGCGCGGCCCGCCTGTCATCGGTGCTCGAAGTCATCTATCTGGTGTTCAACGAGGGATACGCGGCCACCGCGGGCGACGAGTGGATGCGCCCGTCCCTCTGCTTCGAGGCGCTGCGTCTCGGCCGCGTCCTAGCCGAACTCGCGCCGGACGAAGCCGAGGTGCACGGCCTTGTCGCGTTGATGGAGCTCCAGGCGTCACGTTCGGCCACGCGTACCGGTCCGTCCGGAGAGCCCATCCCGCTCCTCGACCAGAACCGCGGGCGCTGGGACCAACTCCTCATCCACCGCGGCTTCGCGGCGCTGCTGCGCGCCAGGGAGGCCGGTGGCCCCCTCGGCCCGTACGTCCTGCAGGCCGCCGTCGCCGTGTGCCACGCCCGGGCCCGTACGGCGCAGGAGACCGACTGGACCCGGATCGCCGCCCTCTACGAATCCTTGGTACGGGTGCTGCCCACGCCGGTCGTCCAGCTCAACCGCGCAGTTGCGCTCGCGATGGCGTACGGGCCGGAGGCGGGCCTGGCCCTTGCGGACACGCTGACCTCCGAGCCGGCGCTGAAGGGCTACCACCTTCTGCCGAGCGTGCGCGGCGACCTCCTCGCCAAGCTCGGCCGTCACGGCGAGGCCCAGGCGGAATTCGAACGGGCGGCGTCCCTCACCGGCAACACCCCCGAACGCACGATCCTCCTGAAACGCGCGGCGGCCTGCGAGGAGGCGACCCAGCGGCGGGCGACGACCCCGCGGGCCGCCGTCACCCTCGCCGAAGCCGTCAGCGCCTTCCTCACCCGAGGGGATCTGGACGCCGGGACCATACGCTCCTACGGCCATACCATGGGGCGGTTGCGCCGCCACCTCGGCGACGACACCGCGCTGCCGGACGTGACCGCCTGTCAGGTCTCCGAGGTCTTCGCCACCGCGTGGGGCCAAGCGGCGCCCGCGACCTGGAACCGGCACCGCGCGGCCATCCGGTCGTTCGTCTCGTGGGCGGCCGGGCAGGACCGTGGCTGGATCACCGGCGATCTGGCCGACCGGCTCGACCGGCGGCCCGAGAGTCGTGCGCGCACCCAGCCCATCGAGCGGCCGTGCATCGAGGCCCTGTGGGAGCGGCGCGACGTCGCGCCGCGCGAGCGCGCGCTGTGGCTGTTGCTCTACGAGAGCGCGGCCAGGGCCGACTGGGTGCTGTCCCTCGACGTCGAGGACCTCGACCTCGCCGGCATGCGCGGGAAGGTGACCGCCAAGACCCGCTGGGTGTACTGGCAGTCTGGCAGCGCCCGGCTCCTCCCCGGCGTCATCGCCGGGCGCCGCCGCGGACCGCTGTTCCTGGCCGACCGGAGGCCCGGTCCGGCGCGCACCCTCGCGACCGGTGACCTGTGCCCGGAGACCGGCCGAGGCCGGCTGTCCTACGAACGGGCCGAGTACCTGTTCAAGCAGGCCACCAAGGACCTCGACCGCGAAGGGCACGGCTACACCCTGCACCAGCTCCGCCACTCCCGGCTGACCCACCTCGGCGAGGACGGCTGGTCCGCCCCCATGCTCATGAACCTGTCCGGCCACGACAGCGTCCGCAGCCTCTCGGTCTATGGTGCCGCGGCTGTTCCTCATAGCAGGTGAACTGAGCTCACCGGTTCAAGCATCGGGCATGATCAATCATTAGTAACCGTCTGCTCGTTTATATTGCTAGCATGCTGCTCGATGCCACGCCCACGAACGATCAGCGACGAGGAGATCCTCGCGGCGGTCACGCGCGTCGTCGGCAGGACCGGCCCGGCCAGGCTCACGCTGGCGGCGGTGGCCGAGGAGGCGGGCATCGCCCCGGCGACGCTGGTGCAGCGCTTCGGCTCCAAACGCGCCCTCCTGCTCGGTCTTCACCAGGGTGACGCCCAGCTCGTGCGAGACCGGCTGCGGGCGTCCGCCGGCGAGCAGGGCCCGGTACTAGAAGCGCTGGTCGCCGGCCTGGTCGCGCTGTCCGAGCCGGTGGCCGACCCGGTGGCGTTCTCGAACCACCTCGCCCTCCTCCATCAGGATCTCAGCGACCCGGAGTTCCACGCGCAGGCACGGGCGCACGCGCGGGCCATGCGCGAGGAGATTCAGGCGCTGCTCGGCAGGGCCGTGGCGGCCGGTGAGCTGCGTCCCGTCGACGTCGCCCAGCTCGCCGCCTCCGTGCAGACGACCTACAACGGCGCGCTGATCACCTGGGCCGTCCACCGCGAGGCGCCACTGGAGACCTGGCTCCGCCGCGAGCTCGGCGCCCTGCTCGCCCCCTGGCGACCCCAAACCGGCTGACCGCACCGTCGCTCACGACGAACGATGCATGTGAAAAGGATGGGGCTTTCCGGTCAAGCTGTATCCGGCTCGCGGTGGTCGGTCAATGGGGCGTGATGGTCGGCGTCACGGGGGCCATCGGGGTCGGCGTGCACGGTGGCCGCGCGCAGGCGGGCCACCTCGTGGATGAGCCGGTGCTCGGCTTCCACGGCGACCGCGTGCGCCTCGATGAGCGACATGCGGTGGTCCACCGCGATGTCCACCTCCGCGCGCAGGGCGTGACCGACCCAGCGCATCCGTACGGCACCCACCCGCCGAACGCCCGGGGTGGCGGCGATGACCTCTTCGGCGTGGTCCAGCAGGTCGGGATCGACGGCGTCCATCAGCCGGTGGTAGATCTCCCGGGCCGCGTCCCGCAGCACCAGGCAGATCGCCACGGTGATCAGCAGCCCGACGATCGGGTCCGCCGCCGGGAAGCCGAGAGCCGCCCCGCCCGCGCCGAACAGCACGGCCAGGGAGGTGAAGCCGTCGGTGCGAGCGTGCAGCCCGTCGGCCACCAGCGCGGCCGAGCCGATCTCGCGGCCGACCCTGATGCGGTAACGGGCCACCCATTCGTTGCCGAGGAAGCCGATGAGGCCGGCGGCGGCCACCCATCCCAGCGCGTGGACGTCCTTCGGGGTGATCAGCCGTTCGACCGCCTGGTATCCGGCCAGGGCCGCGGAGGCCGTGATGATGCCCAGGATGAGCAGCCCGGCCAGGTCCTCCGCCTTGCCGTAGCCGTAGGTGAAACGGCGGTTCGCCGCACGCCGCCCGAGCCAGAACGCGATGGCCAGCGGGACCGCCGTGAGGGCGTCGGCGAAGTTGTGCAGGGTGTCGCCCAGCAGGGCTACCGACCCGGAGAAGGTCACGACCACCGCCTGCGCCACGGCGGTGACGATCAGCACCGCGAAGGACAGGCCGAGGACCCGCATGCCGCGGCTACTGGACTCCAGCGCGGCGTCGGTCTTGGCGGCACTGTCATGGCTGTGCGGGGTGAAGGCGTGCGCCGCCCGCGCGATCAGGCCCCCGGCCTTGCCAGGCCTGCCCTCCTTCCCGTGACCATGCCCGTGGCCGTGTTCGGCGCCGTGGCCGTGTCCGGCGCGGTCCTCTGGAGCCGGCTCGTGCACGTGATCCTCCTTGTCTCCGGAGCCGTGGCGGGCTCCGGAGACCTGCTCGTGCATGGGGCCCAGCTTGTCCTGCTCATCGTGGACCTGCCGGTGGGGATCGGCGGGGGATGGAGAAGCGGACCGCTGCTGGTCAGACATGGGTTCCTCGCTTGCGGACGTCGACCCTTGGGCGGGAGTATATGTAGTTATGTACGCACGCGACAACGGATCAGGTGCGCATCCCTCGCAGGAGCAACCCACTGCCGCCCAGGTGGACAAGGCCGTCGAAGCCTTCCGCATGCTCAGCGACGGGACGCGGCTGCGCCTGATGTGGGCGCTCGCCTCCGGCGAGTACGACGTGTCCTCGCTGGCCGAGGCCATCGATGTGGCACGGCCGTCGGTGTCCCAGCACCTTGCCAAGCTGCGTCTGGCCGGGCTGGTCGACACTCGCAGGCACGGTCGCCGCGTCCTTTATCGCGCTCGCGACGCCCATGTCCGCCGTCTGATCGCAGAAGCGCTCTTCCACGCCGACCACGAGGTGTCCGGCATCCCCCGCCACGACGCCTGACCGCCCGCGGGTCCTCCACGCCTCGCCGTACCACCGCGCCGTCGCGCCAGTCCGGCGGCACGAACCGGATGGCCTCCGGGTCTGGAGGCCCTGACCATGCGACGGGCCATTTAGGACGGAAACCGTCCTGATGGATGTCTAGGGTGAGGGACATGGCAGACCCCCAGACCCGGCCCCGCGCCGCGCAGAACACGCCCGTCGCGGCTCCGGTGCTCGGCCGGCGGGCGCTCAACCGGGCCACGCTGGAGCGGCAGCTGCTTCTCGGCCGGTCGGCCATGCCGGTGACCGAGGCCGTCGAGCATCTGGTCGGCATGCAGGCGCAGACCCCCCACACGTGGTACGTCGGCCTGTGGAGCCGCCTCGCCGGGTTCCGGCCCGAGCACGCCGGCGACCTGCTCACCGGCCGCCGTCTGGTGCGCATCGCGATGATGCGCTCGACGATCCACCTGGTGAGCGCGGCCGACTGCCTGGAGCTCCGTCCCGTGGTGCAGCCTGTCATGGAGCGCGGGCTGAACGGCAACTTCGGCAGGAACCTGCTGGGAGTCGACCGGGAAGAGCTGGTCGCGGCGGGCCGGGCGCTGGTCGAGGAGCGCCCGCTGACGTTCGGTGCGCTCGGAACGCTGCTCGCCGAGCGGTGGCCGGGCCGTCACCCCGGCTCGCTCGCCCAGGCCATGCGCGCCTGGGCTCCGCTGGTGCAGGTGCCCCCCCGTGGTGTCTGGGGCCGCAGCGGGCCGATCGCCCACACCAGCGCCGAGTCGTGGCTCGGCGCCGGCATCACACGCGAGCCGTCGCCCTCGCGGATGGTGGTGCGCTATCTGGCCGCGTTCGGGCCCGCCACGGTCAAGGACATCCAGACCTGGTCGGGGCTGACCCGGCTGCGTGAGGTGGTCGACCAGCTCCGGCCTGAGCTGGTCACCTTCCGCGACGACGAGGGACGCGAGCTCTTCGACCTTCCGGACGCCCCGCGTCCCGACCCCGCCACCCCCGCGCCGCCGAGGTTCCTCTACGACTTCGACAACCTGCTGCTGTCCCACGCCGACCGCAGCCGGGTCGTCACGGGCGACTACCACCGTCAGGGGTACGACCCGTACGGCCCGATCCCCCAGCTCGTGCTCGTCGACGGGTTCACCCGGGGTGACTGGAAGATCGACCGGCAGAGGGACGCGGCCACGCTCACCATCCGCCCCTACACCCGGCTGCCCGCGCCCGAAGCGGAGGCGCTCGCGGAGGAAGGCGCCCGGCTGCTCAGGTTCGCCGCCGCCGGCGCCGGAACCCACGAGGTCAGGCTGCTGCCCGCCGGCTGAGGCGCGCGTCAGACTCTCCGGGGGCCGCGGCTGGCCCTCCCCGAGGCCACACGCCAGCCTGGGGAAGGCACGCCTCCGGCAATGGATAGGGATGGATCGGGTGGCCAGGGCATGACCGATGCCTCGCAGGCGTTATGGTCATCGCGGTGGCAGTGTCTTGCCGGGGTGGGAGGATGCCGGTGTATGGCAGTGGGCGTACGTTCGCGTACTGGCCGATCACCGATGATCTGAGTGCGTTGCGGGGACTGGTGCAGAGCTATGGCCGGCGGGCCGGGCTGGCCGGGGTCCGCTTGCAGGATCTGGTGCTGGCGGTGAACGAGGCCGCCGCCAACGTGCTCGACCACGCCCTCGGCGAGGGCCATGTCCAGGCTTGGCACGACGACCGGTTCGTCACGGTGGAGGTGCGCGACCGCCTCGGCGAGCTGGTGCCCTCCCATGCCGACGCCGGGGATCCGGGCGTGGGCACCTTGCGTGGCCGGGGGCTCTGGCTCATGCGGCAGCTGTGTGACGAGGTCATGATCACCAGGGACACGGGCGGCTCGGCGGTGCGGTTGCGGCAGGCACTCGGCGACAGCCCCATGCCGGGCTGAACCACCGCAATGAAACCCCTCGACAGCACAGGCGAGACGGCACGGTCCTTCAGCGTACGGCTCCTCACCGCGCGGCTCCCCAGCCGTGCGGCCCGCCCCCCGCACCCTCCGCACCCTCCGCTGGACCAGTGCCCGCCTCGTGAATAGGTCACCTATGAACTTCACCGTGCACGTCGACGCCGGGTCCGCGGATGGCCGCCCCCTCGCGGTACGCACTCTGGTGCTCACCGGGGAACTCGATCACCGCAGCGCTCCGCAGCTGCAGCGCGCTCTTGAGGATGCTTACGCCGAACGGTGCCGTCACCTGATCATCGACGTCACCGGCCTAGGCTTCTGCGACTCCACCGGCATCAGCGTCTTCCTCGGCGCCCGCCGCGCCCTGGCCTCGAGCCAGGGGAACGTCACGCTCGCCGGCCTCAACCAGCGCATCGAGAGGATCTTCCGCCTCACCGGGCTGGACCAGGCGTTCTCCACCTATCCCACCGCCGACGAGGCCCGCGCCGCCATCCTCGCGACCTGACCCCACGCTCGGAGCACCGCCGGGGCCACGGCCACGCCGGATGAAGCGGCCCGCACCCCCCGCCCAGGGGTCAGGGGGTGGGGTGGCCGAGGAGGCGGCTCACCCGCGTAAGGGTCTCGCGGACGTTGTCCTCAGTCGTCGACTCGTACGCCTCCTCCACGGAAAGCCACCGCAGGAGCGCCGTGGGGTTCTCCGGCCGGACCGCGTCCGGCGTTCCGGTCGCAAGGACGTACCGCAGGTCGGCGTGCTCGTGGGCGGGCTCGTGCGCGGACGCGGGCACCGGGACGACGACGACGTGGGTGATCGCGACGCCGGGCCAGGGCACGAGATCCGTCAGCCCCGTCTCCTCCTCGCCCTCGCGAAGCGCGACTGCCAGGGGATCGGCCTCGCCCGGATCGGCGTGCCCGCCGACCTGGAGCCACGCCTGGTGGCGCGCGTGCCACCGCAGGAGCACCCGCCGGGTCGGCGGATGGACGATCATCGCCGACGCGGTCACGTGCAGGGGCTCCGAGCGGTGCCACGGGTCGCCGGAGGCCGTCAGCGAGCGGGTTCGCTGCAGGTCTGCCGCCTCCACGGCGCTCAGCGGGCGGTGTCGGGACAGGGACTCGGCAAGCGGTCCCGATATGCCGAGATCGTCGGCCGTCGCCATCTCACTCCAAGGTTGACGGTTTCCACGGCGCCGCCACCGCGCTCCGGCGTGCGCCCCGCCGAGACTTCCACACACGCGCCACCCCGGCAAACGGATTTACGCGCCGGTGTGGACCGCCCGCAGGCAAGCGCTCATCCCGCCAGCCTGCCGCCCGGGCCGTACGGCGTGGTGTGCTCGGCGCAGACGGCTGCAAGGGTGTCCAGGGAGATGCCGAGGGACTCGGCCAGGGCCGAGACGGTGAAGAAGGCGGGCGTCGGAATCCGGCCCGTCTCGATCTTCCGCAGGGTCTCGGCGGAGATCCCCGCGGCCGCGGCGACCTCGGCCATGCTGCGCTCACCACGGGCTTGCCGCAG
>JAOPYI010000074.1 GCA_025964675.1 Sphaerisporangium sp.
CGATCGTCACCTGCGCGATCACCAGCACATCACGCCCGGCCGCCTCGATCGCCCGCTTGGCCCCGATCACCGCCGCCTTGACCTGCAACAGGTCCTGACAGGTCTCCACGATCAACGCGTCCGCGCCCCCCGCGATCAACCCCGCCGCGTTGTCGCGGTAGGAGTCGCGCAGCGTGGCGTACGGAAGGTGGCCGAGGGTGGGCAGCTTGGTGCCCGGCCCCATCGAGCCGAGCACGAAACGCGGCTGCTCGGGCGTCGACCAGTGGTCGGCACGCTCGCGGGCCAGCCGCGCGCCGGCCTCGGAGTACTCATAGATCTTCTCAGGTATGCCGTATTCGCCGAGGGCCGCGAAGTTGGCGCCGAAGGTGTTGGTCTCCACGCAGTCGACGCCCACCTCGAAGTAGGCGTCGTGCACGGCCTGCACGATGTCGGGACGCGTGACGTTGAGCACCTCGGGGCAGCCCTCGTGGCCCTGCACGTCGTCGAGCGTGATGTCGTAGGCCTGCAGCATGGTCCCCATGGCCCCATCCGCCACGATCACCCGATCGGCCAGGGCATGTCTGAAGGACGCTCTGCTGTTCATGGGCCAAGCCTAGCGGGAGGCGTCATGTGCCTGTTCGAAGGGCGATTGAACACCGCCTCCCATCGCTCACGGCGAAGCCGATGAATCACGCAAGCGGCGACGACTTCGTGTACCAGACGAATCCAGGTCGCAACCGGCGGCTCCGTGACCTCCTCTCACACCCGGCTATCCCCTCTCGGTGACACTGAACGCCCCTCAACGAATAGGCTTAGTTAGGAACAAGGCCGCCGCCGGCGGCCCAGAGGGCGCTCCCGCGACGCGGACGGCCTCGGCCAGGCGAGGAGGAGGCGGCGCGTGATCGAGCTCGAAGGACTTCCCGAGCTCGTCGACCCGGTGCTGATCGCCGCGTTCGAGGGCTGGAACGATGCGGGGGAGGCGTCGAGCGGCGCTCTGGCCCACCTTGAGTCGGAGTGGAAGGCCACCCCGCTCGTGGAGCTCGACCCCGAGGACTACTACGACTTCCAGGTGACCCGCCCGGTCGTCGAGCTGGGCGACGGCGTGACGCGTTCCATCGTGTGGCCGACCAGCCGCCTGCTCGTCGCACGGCCGCCGGGCAGCGAGCGCGATGTGGTCCTGCTGCGCGGCATCGAGCCCAACATGCGCTGGCGCACCTTCTGTTCCGAGATCGTCGGCATCTCCCTGGAGCTCGGCGTGGAGACCGCGGTGCTGCTCGGCGCCCTGCTCAACGACTCGCCCCACACCCGTCCGGTGCCGATCGTCGGCTCCGTGAGCGATCCGGGCCTCGCGCGCTCCCTCAACCTGGAGCTGACCCGCTACGAAGGCCCTACGGGGATCGTCGGGGTCCTGCAGCACTCCCTCGGCGCGGCCGGCACCAAGACCATCTCGCTGTGGGCCTCGGTGCCCCACTACGTCGCCCAGCCGCCCAACCCGAAGGCCACGCTGGCGCTGCTCCGCCGCATGGAGGACCTGCTCGACATCCCCATGCCCGTGGGCGAGCTGCCCGAGGAGGCGGAGGCGTGGGAGCACGGAGTGGACGAGCTCGCCGCCCAGGACTCCGAGGTGGCGGAGTACGTCCGCGAGCTCGAGGAGCGCAAGGACGCCGCCGAGCTGCCCGAGGCGAGCGGCGACGCGATCGCGGCCGAGTTCGAGCGCTACCTGCGGAGGCGCGACACCGACGGCGACGGCTGAAAGGTCCGGTCGCCCGCCGGCGTCACTTCGGAGCGATCACCATAACGGTGCCGTGAAAACGCGAATCGCGTAGTTCTCGTTATTCGCCACGCGGCTTCTGTGTTTCGGGCAATAATTGGCCGCTCGCCGTTTCGCACCATTGCACCTGGGCGGCACCACACGCCGCAACGATTCGATAACGGACAGAAAATACGACTCCGCGGACATCGTGTTTGACGCCCTCCGCGTGAACCCCCACATGTGACTGCGCACCTTGGGACCCCCATGGCGACTCCATATCCCGATCCGCACAAGAGAGCACAGGAGACGCGGCGACGCGTTCTTGAAATGGCCGTTTTCATGAAACAGGTGGGCGGAGACTCGTCCGCGAACCCCGGCGGCGCACCCGCCCGTCCCGAGGAAGGCGCCGCCTATCCCCAGCTGCGCGGCGCGACCCCGGCCCAGGCCGTCGGGATGTTCCTCGCCCTTCTCCAGGACCGCCTGCCGGTCTGGCTGCACGGCCTCGACGACCTGATGCACATGGCCGGCAAGGGACGGGTGAACGACAACCTGCTCCCGGTGGCGCGGGCCGGCATCGACTACTACGCCGAGGTGCAGGCCGCGGCGATGCCCGCGTTCATCTCTCCCTCGATCACGGTGCGCTTCCGCGAGGCGCTACGCGAGACCGACCTCGGCCCCTCCTCCGAGATCGCCCCTCTCGCGCGGTACATCGCGGCCGAGCGCGGGCTCGGGCGGGTGTCGCCGGACGTCACCCCCGAGGCGAGCGCCCGCCTCCTGCTCGCCGGGTGCTTCCGGCACGCCTACTACGAGATGTTCATCGGCGCGGGCTCCGGTCTGTCCCGCGACGACGGCGCGGTGGAGATCGTGCGGGAGCTGCGGCTGGAGGTCGTCACGCCCCGGACGCCGGCGCTGTCCTGAGCGCTCCCGCGGCATTCCCGCCGGGCCCGGCGGGCGGCTCGGGTCCGCCCTGGCCCACGGTGGCGGCGGCCTCGTCGAACCTTCGCCAGGCCAGGGTGGCGAGGTCGTCCTCGGCGCCGAGCGGGCGGCTCACCAGGTCGGCCCCGCTGGACTCCAGCCGTTCCTGGAAGAACCCCGGAGCCAGCAGGTAGGACGCGAGGGCGACCCGGGGCGCCGGACCCGAGCGCAGCCTGTCCATGGCGGCGTCGATCGACGGGCTGCCCGCCGAGGCGAACGCCGCGGTGACCGGGCGCGCCAGCCGTACCGACAGCAGCCGGGCTGCGGAGCGCACGTCGGCGAGGGCCGCGGGGTCGGAGGAGCCCGCGGCGCCGAGGATCACGGCGTCGGTGGAGCGCAGGCCCGCCGACACCAGCCGCCGGGTCAGCACGGAGGTGATCAGCGGGTGGGGGCCCAGCCGGGCTGCGACCAGCGCGTCCGGCCTCGCCCTCGTGACGACCGCCGGAAGGTCGATGTGGACGTGGTAGCCGCCCGCCAGAAGGAGCGGGACCACGACGACCGGACCTGGCACGCCCGCGAGGACGCCGGCGAGCGAAGGCGAACTGATCTCCAGGTAGCCCAGCTCGACCCGGTGACCCGGCCGCGACCGGCGCACCCGTTCCGCCAGCGCGGACAGCGTGGCCTCGCCCGCCACGCTGCGCGTGCCATGAGCGACCAGCACCAGCGTCCCGGCGGCCCCTGCCGATGGGGGCTTGCCTCTGGCACCGCTCCCCCGCAGGACGACCCCCCGGTTTCTCACGTGACATTCCCCCGGTCGCGCGCCTCGGCGTCCGGTGGCGTCATCTGGTGTCCATCCTGTCGCAGGCCAGCCGGTAGCCGCGCTTCACGACGGTCTCCACGATGCCGGAGGGGCCGAGGGCGCGCCGGAGCCGGGTGACCGCCATCTCGACCGCGTGCTCGGCGGAGTCCCTCGACGGGCCGCCGGGCAGCACCACGCGCAGCTCCGAGCGGGGCACCACGTGACCGGGACGCTCGGCGAGGCGCTTGAGCACCGCCATCGGTGCGGGCGGGAGCGGCTTGAGATCTCCGTCGACGGCGACCGCGTGCCCTCGGATCTCCAGCTCGTGGGCGCCCGCGCTGACCCGGGTGACACTGTGCTCCGGGAGGTGCCGGGCGAGGGTGCGGGCCAGCGCGCCGAGGCGGGAGCGCTCCGGCTGGATCACGGGCACGCCCTTGGCCAGCAGCGGCGCCGCCGTCACCGGGCCGACGCAAGCCGCCACCACCGGGCCCTTGAAGGCCGCGACCAGCGAGTCCTCCAGGTTTTCCGCCCTGGCCGCGTTGAGCATCGCGAGCACGGCCGGGGCGCTGGTGAAGGCCACGGCGTCCACCGACCCGGAGATGGCCTGCGTGATCAGGCGGCGCAGCGGCGAGGTGTCGCGGTACGGCAGCCAGCGGTAGACCGGCACCTCGATCACCGTGGCGCCCGCCGCGCGCAGGGCCGCCACGAACCCGGTGAGCGGCTCGCCGTGCAGTTGCACCACGATGCGGCGCCCGCGCAGGTCCTGGGCGAGGAGATACTGCTTGATCTCGTCGCAGGACTCCGTCAGCGGAGTCCAGTGGTCGTTCAGCCCGGCGGCGCGCACCGCGCCACGGGCCTTCGGCCCCCGGGGCAGGAGCCGTGCCGCCGCCAGGTGGTCGGCCAGGTCGGCGGAGAGCCCCCAGCCCTCGGCGGCGGCCACCCACCCGCGAAATCCCACGCCCGTGGTGACCACCACGTCGTGGACCGGTCCGTCCAGGCACTCGCGGGTGGCGGCCAGCAGGTCTGAGTCCTCGGCGAGCGGGACCAGCCGGATCGCCGGGGCCTGTACGACCCGCCCGCCCCGCCGCTCCAGGAGGGCCGCGAACTCCTCTCGCCGGCGGGTCGCGGTCACCCCGATGGTGAACCCGGCGAGTGCGTCCGGCGCCGTCTCGGGGGTGGTCAGGGGATTGTCCAGAAGCGCAGCTGTCATTCCACGCTCACCTCCACGGTGCCGTTGGTGACACGAATTGGATATGTCGGTACTGCTGTCGCCGGATCGTCCAGGCAGACGCCGGTGACCAGGGAGAAGACCTGCTTGTGCATGGGCGTGGCGACCACAGGCTCGTCGCCCCGGGTGCCGGTGATGCCGCGGGAGATCACGTACGCGCCGCTGAACGGGTCACGGTTCCCGACGGCGAACAGGCGTCCGTCGAAGGCCCGGAACAGCGCGACCTGGCGGCCCCGGACCAGCGCGGCGGCTCCGCGCTCGGGGATCAGGTCGTCGTAGGGACAGATGGGGACCCACTTCTCCCCGGCGTTCCCCGGTGTCACCTGAGCCTTCTGGACGGTGGTCATCGGCGTGTCACCTCCATGAGTACGGGCTTGATCTGGTCGCGCTCGGTCTCGAAGACGATGGAGGGGTCGGGGGTGCCGGGCGCGTTGACGAAGCTGACGAACCGGCGCAGCTTCTCGGGGTCCTCGACGGTGGCGCGCCACTCGTCGAAGTAGCCGCCGACGTGCCGCTCCATCCCCGCGTCCAGGTCGGCGCAGATCCCGAGCGAGTCGCCGACGATCACGTCGCGGAGGTAGTCGAGGCCGATGTCCTGGACCCAGGCGGCCGTGCGCTGGAGCCGGTCGGCCGTACGGATGTAGAACATCAGGAAGCGGTCTACCGCGCGGATCAGTTCGTCGTCGGACAGGTCGCTCGCCAGCAGGTCGGCGTGACGCGGTCTGAAGCCGCCGTTGCCCCCGACGTAAAGGTTCCAGCCGTTCTCGGTCGCGATGAGGCCGAAGTCCTTGCTCCGGGCCTCGGCGCACTCGCGGGCGCAGCCGGAGACGGCGGCCTTGATCTTGTGCGGCGAGCGCAGCCCCCGGTAGCGGAGCTCCAGGGCGATGGCCATGCCGACCGCGTCCTGGACGCCGTACCTGCACCAGGTGGACCCCACACAGGACTTCACCGTGCGCAGCGCCTTGCCGTACGCGTGCCCGGACTCGAAGCCCGCGTCGACCAGCCGCTTCCAGATCTTGGGGAGCTCCTCGACCCGGGCCCCGAACAGGTCGATCCGCTGGCCGCCGGTGATCTTGGTGTAGAGGCCGAAGTCGCGGGCCACCTCCCCGATCACGATGAGCTTCTCCGGGGTGATCTCCCCGCCGGGGATGCGCGGCACCACCGAATACGTGCCGTTCTTCTGGATGTTGGCGAGGAAGTGGTCGTTGGTGTCCTGCAGCGCCGCGCGCTCGCCCTCGAGGACGTGGCCGCCGTTCAGCGACGCCAGGATCGAGGCCACGACAGGCTTGCAGACGTCGCAGCCGCGCCCCCTGCCATGCTCGCCGACGAGCCGTGAGAACGTCGTGATCCCGCGCACGCGGACGATGTCGAACAACTCGGCCCTGCTGTGGTCGAAGTGCTCGCACGGCGCCTTGCCCGGCGCGACCCCCTCGGAGGCGAGGATCGAGACCAGGGCCGGCACGCAGCTCCCGCAGCTCGTCCCCGCCCGGGTGCACTTCTTGACCCCCGCCACGTCGGTCAGCCCAAGCTCGGCGATGGCGGCACTGATCCGGCCCTTGGTGACGTTGTTGCAGGAGCAGACCTGCGCGTCGTCGGGGAAGTCCGCCCCCGCGACAGCCGCCGACCCCGTCCCGGCGAACAACAGCTCACTCGGCTGGGCGGTGAGCTCCCTGCCGACCAGCGGGCGCAGCAGGCTGTACGGAGTGGCGTCGCCGACGCAGATGCCGCCGAGCAGGGTGCGGGCGTCGTCGCTGATGAACAGCTTCTTGTAGACGCCGCCCACCGGGTCCATGTACGTCACGTCGAGCGCGCCGGAGAGCTGCCCGAAGCTGGCGACGTCCACGCCGAGCAGCTTGAGCTTCGCCGACAGGTCCGCGCCCGTGAACTGCGCCGAGCCGCCGAGCATGCGGTCGGCGGCCACCTCCGCCATGGTGAAGCAGGGGCCCACCAGGCCGTAGACCATGCCTCCCACCAAGGCGCACTCCCCCACGGCGTAGATCGCGGGGTCGGCGGTGCGCATCCCCTCGTCGACGACGACGCCTCCCCGCTCGCCCACCGGGAGACCGGCGCGGCGGGCCAGCTCGTCACGCGGCCGGACCCCGGCGGAGAAGACCACGACCCCCGCGTCGATGACCGTGCCGTCGGCGAGGATCACCCGGTCGTCCTCGATCCGGTCGAGCCCCGTCCCGGTGTGCACGACGAGGCCCAGCCTTTCGACATGTCCCCTGAGCACCGCCCCGCCGCCCTCGTCGACCTGCCGGGGCATCAGCCAGCCGCCCATCTCGACGACGTGCGTCGACAGGCCGAGTCCCCGGAGCGCGTCGGCCGCCTCCAGCCCGAGCAGCCCGCCTCCGACGACCACCCCTGAGGTCGCGTGCGCGGACGCCTCGCGGATGGCGTCCAGGTCCTCGATCGTGCGGTAGACGAAGGCCCTTCCGGCTCCGGGCACCGGCGGCACGAACGGCGCGGATCCCGTGGCGAGGACCAGGACGTCGTACGGCTCGTCGTGGCCGGCCTCCGTGGTGACCGTGCGGCGGGCGCGGTCGATCGAGGCGACCCTGTCGCCCAGCCTGACCGCCACCGGCCCGGACGGGGCCGGGTAGGCCAGCGCCTCGCCGCCCGTGCCGGGCGGCCCGGACAGGTAGGAGGTCAGCGCCACGCGGTCGTAGGCGGCCCTCGGCTCCTCCCCGAGAACCGTGATCGTGCCGTCGAACCCCCTGTCCGCGAGGGTCTCGACGAGCCGGTGAGCCGCGGGGCCGTACCCCGCCACCACGATCCTCACGCGCGAACCTCCTCCTGCTCCGACAGCCAGCCGATGAGCCCCTCCACCGCGGAGCGGCAGCTCCCGCATCCGGTCGTGGCCCTGGTGGCGGCCGCGACGGCCGCGGTGTCACGGGCGCCCGCCTCCCAGCAGGCGCGGATCCTCCCCTTGGTGACGTTGTTGCACTCGCACACCCGCGCCGAGTCCGGCATGCGGACCGGGCTGTCGGCGAGCATGGCGCCGTCGAAGCCGGGGAACAGCAGCCCGGCCGGGTCGCCGGGCAGCGGCCCGCCACGGTCGTAGAGCTGGGTGAGCGTTCCGACCGTGGGGGCCTCGCCGAGCAGGATCGCGCCCACCAGGCGGTCGTTCCTGATGATGAGCTTGCGGTAGATGCCCCTGGCCCGGTGGGTGAAGCGGACGACCTCGACGGCGGCCGCCGAGTCGTCGGTGAGCTGGGTCTCCCCCATCGCCGCCAGCTCGACGCTCCTGGCCTTCAGGCGGGTGACCAGGCGCGAGCCGCGGTACCTCGCGGCCTTGTCGGCCCCGGTGATCAGGTCGGCCACCACGGCGGCCTGCTCCCAGGCCGGCGCCACCAGGCCGTACACCGTGCCGTCGTGCTGCGCGCACTCCCCGATGGCGTAGATCGCCGGGTCGCGGGTGCGCAGCCGGTCGTCCACGACGACGCCGTGGCCCACCTCCAGTCCGGCGTCCCTGGCCAGGCCGACCACCGGGCGTACCCCGCAGGCGAGGACCACCAGCTCCAAGGCGAGCACCTCGCCCGTGGCCAGTTCGACGCCGTGGGAGTGGATCGCCGCGACCTGGACACCGGTCCTGACGGACACCCCGAGGCCGGCCAGTGCCTCGCCGAGCACCAGCCCGGCCTCGGCGTCCAGCTGGCGTTCCATCAGGTGCCCGCCGAGGTGCAGCAGGGTCACCGGCATGCCGCGCCCCGCGAGGCCCCGGGCCGCCTCGACGCCCAGCAGGCCGCCGCCGATCACCACAGCGCCGGTCGCCGTCGCCGCCGCGCCGAGGATCCGGTCGCAGTCGTCCATGGTGCGGAACGTGATGGCCCGGGTGGCGCCGGGGATCGGCGGCACCACCGGCTCGCTTCCCGTGGCCAGCACGAGGACGTCGTACGGCTCGCGCCCGCCGTCGGCGGTGCGGATCGTGCGGGAGTCGCGGTCGATTGCGGTGACCGTGACGCCGAGGCGGGCGGTGACGCCTTCTCCGGTCTGCGAGGGAAGGCGGACCTGCTCGGGGGTCGCGGTGCCGGCGAGCACGTTGGACAGCAGCACCCGGTTGTACGGCCTGCGGGTCTCGGCGCCGAACACCGTGACCTGGATGTCCTTGTCGCGTGCCCGTACCTCGCTGGCCAGCCGGGTGCCGGCCATGCCGTTGCCGACGACGACGAGCCTCACGCGCCCAGCCGCCGCTCGCCGCTCGGAGCCGCGTCCCGCCGCTCGATCCGTACGGCGCACACCTTGAACTCCGGCATCCGGGACACCGGATCCAGGGCGGGGTTGGTCAGGCGGTTGGCGCCCTCCCAGTGGAAGGGCATGAATACCGTGTCGTGGCGGATGGCGCGGCTGACCCTGGCGGCGGCCTCGGTGGATCCCCTGCGGCTGGTCACCGTCAGCATGTCGCCGGAGGTCACGTTGAGGCGTTCGGCGAGGTCGGGGGGGATCTCCAGGTACGTCTCGGGCGCGGCCTCGTTCAGCGCGGGGATCCGCCGGGTCTGCGCGCCGCTCTGGTAGTGCGCGAGGACGCGGCCCGTGGTCAGGTAGTACGGGTAGTGGTCGTCGACCTCCTCTGCCACCGGCCGGTGGTCGACGGGCACCAACCTCGCCCGCCCGTCCGGCGTCGCGAAGCGGTCGAGGAACGGGCGCGGGGTGCCGGGATGGTCCTCCGACGGAGCGGGCCAGAACACGCCGGTCTCGGAGGCGATCCGCTCGTAGGTGATGCCGGAGTAGTCGGCGACGCCGCCCGCGCTCGCCCGGCGAAGCTCGTCGAACACCGTGCCGGGATCGGCCGAGAAGCCGTCCGCCAGGCCGAGCCGCGCGGCCAGCCCGGAAAGGATCGCCAGGTCGCTCCGCACCCCCGAGGGCGGAGCGACGGCCTGGCGGCGCAGCAGGACCCTTCCTTCCAGGTTGGTCATCGTGCCGTGCTCCTCCGCCCACTGGGTGGTGGGAAGCACGACGTCGGCCATCGCGGCGGTCTCCGACAGCACGAAGTCGGAGACCACGAGAAGGTCCAGCGCGGCGAGCCGCTCGGTCACGTGGCTCGATCGCGGGGCCGAGATCACCGGGTTGGAGCCGAACACCAGCAGGCCGCGCGGCCCGCCGGGGGTGCCGAGGGAGTCGAGCAGCTCGTAGGCCGAGCGCCCTGGCCCGGGAAGCGCGTCCGGATCGACGCCCCAGACCCCGGCGACGTGCGCGCGGGCGGCCGGGTCGTCGATCCTGCGGTAGCCGGGGAGCTGGTCGGCCTTCTGACCGTGCTCGCGTCCCCCCTGGCCGTTGCCCTGGCCGGTCACACAGCCGTAGCCGGAGCCCGCGCGTCCAGGCAGGCCGAGCGTGAGCGCCAGGTTGATGAACGCGGTCACCGTGTCGACGCCCTTGGAGTGCTGCTCCGCGCCCCGGCCGGTGAGGATCATGGCCGTGCGCGCGCTCCCGAGAAGGTGGACGGCCTCGCGCATCTGGGCGACGGGCACGCCGGTGACCCGCTCCGCGCGCTCGGGCCACCACGACGCGACCGATGCGCGCACCTCCTGGAAGCCGGTCGTGCGGGCGGCGATGTAGTCCTCGTCGGCGTACCCCTCGGTGATGGCGATGTGCAGCAGACCGAGCGCCAGGGCCAGGTCGGTGCCGGGCGTGACCCGAAGGTGCAGGGTGGCCTGCCTCGCCGTCCTGGTCTCCCTCGGATCGACGACGATCAGGGTGTTCCTCAGATGCCGCATGAACGGCGGCATGGTGTCGGCGACGTTGCCCCCGACCATCATGACCGCGCCGGCCCCGGCCACGTCGGTGATCGGGAACGGCAGTCCCCGGTCCATGCCGAACGCGCGGTTCGACGCGGCGGCGGCCGAGGACATGCAGAACCGGCCGTTGTAGTCGATCTGGCTCGTGCGCAGCGCCACCCGGGCGAATTTGCCGAGCTGGTAGGCCTTCTCGTTGGTCAGGCCGCCGCCTCCGAACACGGCCACCGCGTCGTCGCCGTGCTCCGCCTGGATCTCGCGTACGGCTCCCGCGACGCGGTCGAGCGCGTCTTCCCAGCTCACGGGCGAAAGTGGGCTCGTGTGGCCGGCGCGGGCGAGCGGGGTGGTGAGGCGCGCGCCGCCGGTCAGCAGCTCACCCGCCGTCCAGCCCTTCTGGCAGAGCAGCCCCCCGGCGTTCGCCGGGATGTCGTGCCGCGGGGTGATGGTCAGCGTGCCGTCCGATATGTCCCCGTTGACGTACATGCCGCACTGCAACGCGCAGTACGGGCAGTGCGTGGCCTCTCCCAGACGCGCCGGCGACATCACAGGCGCCTGCGGGAAAAGTGAGATCGGCATGGATCCGATGGTGCTTTCAGGCCGTTTCACCGTTGGGTCCCTCCTGTTACCTCTGTGCTACAAGCAGCCAACCGTGTTCACATCCGGAGCGGGTCGCCTGTGCGCACATCGCGGCGCCCCCTCCGTGAGCCGGACGCTCAGACGCGGGCCGAGGCGAGGCTGGGCGCGAGCCGCGCGCCGACGGTGCGCAGGTAGCAGAACCATGTCAGCACCGCGCAGGCGGCGTAGAACGAGGCGAAGGCGACGAGCGCCGCACCCGCGCCGCCGGTCGCGGCGATCGAGGTGCCGAAGCCCCGGTTGATGAAGAACCCTCCGAAGGCGCCCACGGCCGAGATGATCCCGATGGCCGCCGAGCTGTCACGCCTGCCCGCCGTGACGGCGGCCTCGTGCGCCGCCTCGTCACCCGGGACGACGCCCTCGACCGCCTTGGCCTTGAAGATGGCGGGGATCATCCGGTACGTCGAGCCGTTGCCCACCCCGGTCAGCGCCACGAGCAGCAGGTACGCCCCGAAGAACAGGCCGAAGCCACGCGTGCCCAGCCCGAGCCCGACCAGCGCGGTGGCGACGCCCATCGCGGCGAAGTTCCACAGCGTGACCCGCGCCCCGCCGAGCCGGTCGGACAGCCGGCCGCCGAGCGGCCTGACCAGCGAGCCGACGAGGGCCCCGAGGAAGGCCCACGTGACCGTGGAGGCGTGATCGGGGAACTGGCTCTTGATGAGCAGGGGGAACGCGGTGGTGTAGCCGATGAACGAGCCGAACGTGCCGATGTACAGGAACGACATGATCCACGTCTGTGCCCTGCCGGCGATCTTGAGCTGTTCCCTGGCGCTCGCCTTGGCGGAGGTGAGGTTGTCCATGAAGAAGAACGCGCCCGCCGCCGCGAGCACGATGAACGGGACCCAGAACAGCCCGGCCGCCGCCAGCCCGAACCCTGTGATCACCAGTGGCATGAGGAGCTGCACGGAGCTGACGCCGATGTTGCCGCCCGCGGCGTTCAGGCCGAGCGCCCAGCCCTGCTTCCTCTCGGGGTAGAAGTAGGTGATGTTGGCCATGCTGGAGGCGAAGTTCCCGCCGCCGAGACCCGCCGTGGCGGCGATGAGCAGGAAGGCCCAGTACGGCGTGGTGGGGTCGCTCACCGCCACGGCGAGCAGCGCGGCCGGCACGAGCAGCAGCAGCGCGCTCACCACGGTCCAGTTCCGGCCGCCGAACCTAGCGGGCGCGAAGGTGTAGGGCAGGCGCAGCGCCGACCCGACCAGGTTGGGCAGCGACACCAGCCAGAAGAGCTGGTCGGTGGAGAACCTGTAGGCGCCGAGCTTGACGGCGACGATGCTCCAGACCGTCCACAAGGTGAAGCCGAGGTGCTCGGCCAGGATCGAGAAGACCAGGTTTCTGCGGGCGACCCCCTTGCCTCGGCTCTCCCAGAAGTCCGGGTCGTCGGGGTTCCAATCGGTTATCCAGCGGCTTTTCGCCGACGCGGTCCGAGTGACCTCCGCCACCGTCACGGTTCCTCCTATTTTGCTGCGAATCGGGAGGTCTGAAGGTATCCGAAAAGATCACACGCCCTGACGACGGTTGTCAGATATCGGCGTTACGTCTGACGCACGGTCGAAACCTGTGATCTACAGGCATCACGAAAGCAACATGGATTTAACAAAGGTTGCCTTCGCGGCCGGACGGGAATCGGACTGGGGAACCTTCCAACGGAGTTACCGACACCCCCCGGGGGGCGGGCATGACCAGCGTCCAGCCGATCAGGCTCTTCTCCGACCCGGTGCTCCGCACCGTGGCGAGCCCGGTCATCTCGTTCGACCGCTCCCTGCGCGAGCTGGTCAAGTCGCTCCAGGTCACCACCCGCGCGGGCTCCGGGCGCGCGGGGCTCGCGGCGCCGCAGATCGGCGTGCCGCTGCGCGTCCTGGTCTTCGAGGTGGACGGCAGGTCGGGCCACCTGGTGAACCCCCGCCTTGAGCCGTCTGAGCGCACGATCGTGGCCGACGAGGCGTGCCTGTCCGCCCCCAGCGCGTGGTGGCCCCTGCAGCGTTCCTACTCGGTCGTCGCCCGGGGGCGTGACATGCACGGCAAGCCGGTCACCCTGCGGGCGCTCGGCATGCTGGCCAGGGTTCTCCAGCACGAGGTGGACCACCTGGACGGCATCCTCTTCAGCGACCGGCTTCCCGCCGAGGAGCGCGAGCGCTTCCTGTCCGCCATGGCGTAGGGCGACCCGCAGGCCGTCTTAGCTCTCGTTTCGCCCATCGGGCGGGGCGTCGCCTCCGCGACCGGCGCCGGACATCGACGCACCTTGCTTCTGTGTGTGTTATGTCCGATTTTTCGGGAAATGAGCGTTCTTGGGCTATATGACGGGGTAGGGCAACCGTCGATCGGGTGGCCGGAGCGGCCGGAGAAGGAGGCAGTCGTGACAGGCGGACTGAAGGTAGCCGTAGCCGTTGCCCTCGGCTACTTCCTCGGCCGGCATCGCAGGTTCAAGCTCGCGATAGCGCTGGCCGTGGCGGGAGCCACCGGCAGGCTCGGCGGAGCCCGGGGAAACCTGCTGGAGCAGGGGATGAAGCTCGTCAGCTCCTCTCCGGAACTGGAAAAGATCGTCAACAGCGTCCGGGGCGAGCTGTTCGAGGCCGGGAAGGCCGCGACCAAGGCGGCGGCGAGCAGGCAGGTCAGCTCGCTCAGCACCAAGCTCCAGGACCGGGCGGAGGCCCTGCAGCACGCGGCCAACGTCGCCGCGGGCCTGGAGGACACGGTCGCGGGCGCCGCCGCGGGCACCGCCGCGGGCGCCACAGAGGGCGTCACGAAGACGGCACGAGGCGGGGTCAGAGGTCTGCGCGACAGAGCGACCGGAGGAGTCCGGGCAGCCAGGTCGCGGGTGCGCCCACCCGTCAAGGAAGAAGAGGAAGAGCCGTACGAGGACGAGTACGACCAGTACGAGGAAGTGGACGAGGAGTACGAGGAGGAGCCGCGTCCGCGCCGCGGGCCTTCGGAGAGCCGGGGACGGCCGTCCGGGCGTGGAGCACGCGAACCCCTGGACGACGGGGAAGAGGAGCCCGAGGACGAGGAGCCGGCCCCGCGCGGCCGGGTGGTCCGTGACCAGCCGCCCGCAGGCTCCCGGCCGATTCGCCGGACGCGGGAGTGACCCATGGCGGACAAGGACAGGGGTGGAGTGGCCGAAGGGCTGCGGAACCCGATCAAGAAGCAGCTGCGCGGCCTGGCGGGCATCGCCGGGAAGATGGCCCTGGGCGCGCTGAGGCGCAAGGTGGAGCAGACCACCAAGACGCTGAACGGCATCGCCGACGGCGACGGGCTCCACACCCTCGGCCAGCTGGCCGGGTCGGAAGGCCGCATGGGCAGGGTCAAGGGCCTCGCCAAGATGGCCTGGGGCGGCCTGAAGCAGAAGCTCGGGTTCGGCGGGGCGGCGGGCAAGAAGAAGCTCAAGCTCACCAACATCGTCGAGTCGCTCGACTTCGGAGCCCCGGTCCGCCTGGTCTACGACGTGTGGACGCAGTTCGAGGACTGGCCGACCTTCACCAAGAAGATCGAGAAGGTGGTCCAGGACAGCGACGAGAAGCTCACCTGGCAGGTGAAGATCTTCATCCCGCGCCGGACCTGGGAGTCCACGATCATGGAACAGGTCCCCGACGAGAAGATCATCTGGCGGTCCAAGGCCGCGAAGGGCTACGTCGACGGGGCGGTGACCTTCCACGCGGTCACCGACGACATGACGCGGGTCCTGATGGTCCTCGAGTACCACCCCAAGGGCCTGATAGAGCACATCGGCAACCTGTGGCGGGCACAGGGACGCCGCGCGCGCCTTGAGTTCAAGCACATCCGGCGCCACATCATGACGCAGGTGCTGCCCCACCCCGAGGAGGTCCAGGGCTGGCGCGGCGTCATCCACGAGGGCGAGGTCGTCAAGGACCACGAGACCGCCCTTCGCGAGGAGGAGGAGCGCGAGGAGCGCGAGCGTGGCGAGGAGCCCGAGGAAGGCCAGTACGAAGAGGAAGAGGCCGAGGAGGGCCGCGCGGAGCCCGGAGAGGGCGAGGAGGAGGCCGGACCCGAGGCCGAAGGAGCCGAGGGCGAGGCCGAGCCTGAGGAGGAGCCCGGCGAGGAGGCCGGGGCACGGCGGCGCCGTCCCTGGGGCAGGCGGGGCGGCGAGCGCCCGGAGACGTCAGGGCCGGGGGAGGCGGAGGAAGAGGCACCGCCGGTCCGGCGGCGCCGGCCCGAGGGCGCAGGCGACGAGGAGCCACGACGGCGCAGGCCGGGCAGCGAGTCCGAAGAACCGACGCGGCGGCGCCGACCACGCGGCGAGCCCGATGAACCGCGGGCGCGGCGGCGGCCCGAGACCACCGAGGAGCCGGCTCCCCGCCGCTCCCGCCGCGAAGCCGAACCCCGGGGAAGGGGCAGATGAGATGACCCGCGACCCCGCAGACACCAACACAAAGGAGTGCATTGTATGACCATCGTGCAGCCCTCAGGGGGCGGGGCGGCCGGTCGGCCGTCCTCGTCGGGCGGCGGTCTGGCCGACGTCATCGACACGATTCTGGACAAGGGCCTGGTCATCGACGTCTACGTCAGCGTCGCCCTCGTGGGGATCGAACTGCTGACGATCAACGCGCGCGTCGTCGTCGCCAGCGTGGACACCTACCTGCGCTTCGCGCAGGCGGTCAACCGGCTGGACCTCGCGGAAGGCCAGAAGGGGCTTCCCGAGCTGATGCAGGACATGACGCAGGGCGTGGCCAAGTCGAAGACGAAGGGCATCGCGCAGGGGGCGCTGGAGGCGGCGGGCGAGAAGCTCCGCGACTTCATCAGCGAGCCCGCCGAGGAGCCGGCGCCGCGTCGCAGGCGCATGCGAGAGGAGGACTGATATGGGCCGCTCCACCCCAAGCCCCGCGGCGCCCGGATCCGAGCGGAACGCTCATGAGGGCCGCGACACCCGGCAGGTGGCCAAGGTACCCGAGGACGCCCCGGCGCCGGAGCCCCGCCAGGGGGCCGGCGCCCCCCATCCCGGGCAGGCGGGCGAGGCGGCCGGTGCCGCCGGTGTCCCCGGCGAGCAGGCCACCGCGTCGTACATCTACGGCATCCTGCCGGGGGACGTCGAGCTGACCCCTGAGGTGCGCGGGGTGGGAGACCCGCCCGGCGAGATCAGGCTGGTGCGGCACGACGACATCGCCGCCCTGATCAGCGACCTCCGGCTGAACCGGCCCCTCGGCAAGCCCAAGGACCTGATGGCGCACCAGCAACTGCTGGACGACGTCGCGAGCGAGGTTCCCGTGCTGCCGCTGCGTTTCGGAGCGGTCATGGAGAGCCCGGAGGCGATCGTCCGCGAGCTGCTGGCACCCCACCACGACGAGTTCCGCACCGCCCTCGATGAGCTCGAAGGACGCGCCCAGTACGTCGTCAAGGCGCGCTACGAGGAAGGGACCGTGCTCAGGGAGGTGCTCCAGGAGCAGCCGGAGGCCTCCCGCCTGCGCGAGGAGATCCGCGACCTCCCCGAGGACGCGACGTGGGACGCGCGGATCCGGCTCGGGGAGATCGTCAACCAGTCGATCGAGGCGAAGCGGGACGCCGACACCCAGGCGCTGGCCGAGGGCCTGGCCCCGCACGCCGTCGCGATCGTCATCCGCGAGCCGACCCACGAGGAGGACGCCGCGCATCTGGCCGTCCTGGTGGAGACCGACCGGCAGGACGACTTCGAGGAGGCCCTGGACGAGTTCGGCCGCCGGTGGGCAGACCGCGTCACGCTGCGCCTGCTCGGCCCCCAGGCACCGTACGACTTCGTCATGACACAGATGTAGAGGTCGTGAGTGACATGGGTTTGTTCAAACTGCTCTTCGGCTGGCCGCTCGCGCCGGTTCACGTGCTGATCCGGCTCGGCGAGCTGATAGAGGAACAGGTGGAGACGCAACTCCACGACCCGGCGTCGGTCCGGCGCCAGCTCGAGGAGGTGGAGGAGGCGAGGGCCGCCGGCCTGATCTCCGAGGAGGAAGAGGACCGCGCCACGGAGGAGATCCTCCAGCGGATGATCTCCTAGCGGCGCCCGTACCCGGGAAGCGGCGAAAGGAAGTGATGGCGTGCCCGCGAGTCGCAGAGTCCGGGGGGAGCGCGCCACCGGCGGATACGTTCCGGACGACTCCCACGAGTACGACGCGGCAGGCGACGACGCCGTGGACGAGGATTTCCTCGACGAGGACGAGGAGCCGCCGCGCCGCCCGGCGAGGGCGAGACCGTCTCGGCGGCTGACGGCCGTCACCGCCGGCCGTGCCGGGCTGCGCTACATCACCGAGCTGACCGGCAGGGAGGTCGAGGGCGTCACGATGGTCAAGCCGGCCGGCGACGGCTGGACCGTCGAGGTCGAGGTCGTGGAGGACCACCGTGTCCCGTCCTCGGGTGACACCCTGGCGATCTACGCCGTCGAGCTGGACTCCGAGGGCGACCTGGTGTCGTACCGGCGGGTGCGGAGCTACAAGCGCGCCAAGGGCGACACGGGCGGGGTGTCCTGACATGTCCGACCCGACGAGGTCCGCCCGCGTGGTGTCGTCGTCCCCGTCCTACGGCTCGCGGGCCCCCGCGGCACGCGACTCCGGCGGCAATCTCGGCGACATCCTGGAGAGGGTGCTCGACAGGGGCGTCGTGATCGTGGGCGACATCCGGGTGAACCTCCTGGACATCGAACTGCTCACCATCAAGCTGAGGTTGCTCATCGCCTCGGTGGACACGGCGCGGGAGCTGGGCATCGACTGGTGGGAGCACGACCCGTGGCTCAGCTCCAAGGACCAGGACCTGATCGAGGAGAACCGCCGTCTCCGCCGCCGTCTCGCCGCCGTGGAGGGTGAGGAAGAGCCGGAGCCGAGGGAGATCGAACGACCGCGAAGGACCGGGACGCGCGAGCGCGGGGCCGCGTACCGGTCCGCCGACCGGGAGGACCACGGTGGCTGACAGGGGAACCTATCTGTACGCGGTCACCCGCGAGGAGGACCGCCCCGGCCCGGCCGCTCTGGAAGGCGTGGCTGGCGTGGCGGGAGCGCCGGTCCGTACGGTCGCGCACGCCGGTCTGGTGGCGTACGTGAGCACCGTGCCGCTGGAGGAGTTCGGGGAGGAACCGCTGCGGCGCTCCCTGGAGGACCTGGACTGGGTCGGCGCGACGGCCCGCGCGCACCACAGCGTCGTGGAGGCCGTGGCGGAGGCGGCCGCGACCGCGCCGGTGCGGCTGGTCACCGTGTACAGCGGCGACGACCAGGTCCGCGACATGCTGGACCGGCGGTGCGAAGACTTCACCGCGATCCTGTCGCAGGTCGCCGGACGGCGGGAGTGGGGGGTGAAGGCGTACGCCGCGCCGCCCGCCGCCGAGCGGGAACAGGACCGCGGCGAACCCGCGACCACAAGACCCGGCACGGAGTACCTCAGACGCCGCAAGGCGAGCCTGCGCACCCGGGACGACGCCTGGCGCGACGCGGCCGCGCGCGCCGAGCGCATCCACGCCGCCCTGGGGGACGTCGCGGTGGCGAGCACGCGCCATCGGCCCCAGGACCCGCAGCTGTCCGGCCGCGACGACGTGATGCTGCTGAACGGCGCCTACCTCGTCGGCGAGGACCGCCGCGAGGAGTTCGCGGCCACGCTGGACGCGCTTCGCGAGCCCGGAGTGGAGATAGAGCTGACCGGCCCGTGGGCGCCGTACTCCTTCAGCGCCCTTGAGTCCGGCGGAGGCCCCGGCACGGAGGCGCACGATGGCCCGTGACGTCGCGCCGAGGGGCGCCCGACTGGCGGCCGAGGGAAGGCTGCCCGCCGAGCGCGTCGCCCTGGTGGACCTGCTGGACCGGCTGCTGGCGGGAGGCGTCGTGATCACCGGCGATATCGTCCTGTCCATCTCCGACATCGACCTGGTGCGCATATCGCTGCGAGCGCTCATCATGTCCGTCCGCGCTTCCGAACCGCTCGAGACGGGAGTCCGGCATGAGCCGTCCCAGCTCTGAAGGGTCGGGGCGCTGGCACCTGGAGACCGATCCCGAGACGGTCGAGCGCGACCTGACCCGTCTGGTCCTCACCCTGGTCGAGCTCGTCCGCCAGCTCGTGGAGCGCCAGTGCGTGCATCGGATGGACCAGGGCGATCTGTCCGACGACCAGGTCGAGACACTGGGGCTGACGCTGATGCGCCTGGAGGAGGCCATGACGGACCTGTGCGAGCGTTTCGACCTGTCGCCGTCCGACCTGAACCTCGACCTCGGGCCGCTCGGCACGCTCCTGCCGAGCGACTGAGACACCGCTGCTACAGGGCGACCCCGAGAAGGGCGTCGGCGGCGGCGCGGACCAGGGCGGGGGCGTCCGGGTCTGTGGCCTCCCCGCCCGCCGCGCGGGCGGCCCAGGCGTCGACGGCCGCGAGGGCGCCGGGCGCGTCCAGGTCGTCGGCCAGGCGCTCCCTGACCTGCTGGAGCACGGCCCGCCCGTCGGGGCCGGCCGGCAGCTCCACCGCCGATCGCCAGCGCGCCAGCCGGTCGGCGGCCGAGGCGATCTGGTCGCCGGTCCACTCCCAGTCGGAGCGGTAGTGGTGGGCGAGCAGCGCCAGCCGCACCGCCATCGGGTCGTGATCGCCGCGAAGCCGGGAGACGAACACCAGGTTGCCCCGGGACTTCGACATCTTCTCGCCGTCGAGGCCGACCATACCGGCGTGGACGTAGGCCTTGGCGAAGGGCCACTCCCCCGTCGCGACGTGCCCCTCGCTGGCGCCCATCTCGTGGTGCGGGAAGATCAGGTCCGAGCCGCCGCCCGACACGTCGAACCCGCTGCCGAGACAGCTCAGCGCGATCGTGGTGCACTCGACGTGCCAGCCGGGCCGGCCGGGGCCGAAAGCCGAGGGCCAGGCCGGCTCGCCGGGACGCTCGGCGCGCCACAGCAGCCAGTCGAGCGGGTGGCGCTTCCCCTCGCGCCCGGGGTCGCCGCCGCGCTCGGCGAACAGCTCCAGCATCCGCTCCTCGGAGTATCCCGAGACGGCGCCGAACTTCGGTGAAGCGGCGACCGAGAAGTAGACGTCGTCGTCCACCTCGTAGGTGGCGCCCTTGTCCTTCAGCCGGCCGATCAGCTCGGCGACCTGGCCGACGACCTCGGTGACGCCGACGTAGTTCCGCGGGGGAAGGACGCGCAGCGCCTCCATGTCGGTGCGGAAGAGCTCGATCTCCCTCTCGGCGAGGTCACGCCAGTCGATCCCGATCTGCTCGGCACGTTCCAGCAGGGGATCGTCGACGTCGGTGGCGTTCTGCGTGAAGTGCACATCGTGCCCGGCGTCCAGCCACACGCGGTTCACCAGGTCGAAGGCCAGGTAGGTGTTGGCGTGCCCGAGATGGGTCGCGTCGTAGGGCGTGATGCCGCAGACGTAGATCCGTGCCGTGGCCCCCGGGGACGTCTCCCTGGCCTCCCGAGCCGAGGTGTCGTAGAGCCGGAGAGGGAGGCCGGCGCCGGGGAGAGAGGAGATCTTGGGAGCAGACCACGATCGCATGCCATGAGCCTATCCATGCGGCGGCGTGGTGCGATCACCCCGGGGTGTCCGTTTTGGGGCATGAGCGCTGATCGTGGCCAATGACACAAAACCATACTCACGGCGCGAGAGCCCCGCGCCTCCACCGGCGGCGCCCTCATACGAGGGACCCATCCCGTTGAGCTCCCGGCCGCTGTGGCCGAAGCCCGCGGAGGGGCGGGGTGCTCTGCTGACCGGGCGTGGCCTGGGTTCAGCCGGTGGTCGGCGGGCGCAGGACTCCGTACCAGGCGGCCGGGTCGGCGGGACGCGCGCAGAAGTCGTAGCGCAGGGCGTCCGCGCCGAGGGCCAGCAGCGTGATCGAGGAGGTGCCCCACACGCGCCCGTCTGGCAGCTCCTCGCGGACCACCAGCGCCCTCGGATCGGAGACGGGCAGCCCCGCCCCTGAGGCGAGCCCGCGCCATGCCTCCCACGAGCCGTCACCGGCGTCATGCGCGGAGGGGCGGCCCGCGGCGGCGAAGCGCGGGCGGAAGAAGGCGGCCCGGGGGTTGCCGTCGCCCCGCTCCCACCCGCTGTTGACCACGACCTGCACGCCCGGAGGAAGCTTGTCCTCGGTCACGCCCTCGCCGTCCCAGCTCCACAGCCGCACGCCGCCGGGCTCCGCGATGATCAGGTGGAACGGGTCGTAACAGGACAGGTCCACCTCAGGGAGCTGTCCGGAAGCCGCCGCCCGGAGCGGCAGGTCGCCGCGGGACCTGCGGATCCGCTCCCCGGCCATCAGGCCGCACCCGTTCAGCAACGCGGCGACCCGAGGGGCGCCGGGATCGGCGGCCAGCCAGGTGCCGCCCGCCGACAGGTCGCGCCCGCCCACCAGGCGGGGGAACTCCGGCCAGTGCGCCGCGGGCGGCTCCCAGGGCCGGGCCGCGAACTCGTCGCGCACCCCGGCGAGGACGACCGGCGTCTCCGCGCCGGGCTCGAAACCCACGATGACCGTGCACATGCCCGTTCCCTCCAAGGCCGGTAGAGATGGCAGACCCCTCGCAGGGTACGCCTGGCCGTGGAGAGCGCGCCCAGGAGGTCAGATCGGCGGCCAGGGGATCGCGGGCCAGTCCTCGGAGGGATACGGGTGGATGCCGGTGCTGAGCAGGCGGCGCACCCGGTCCCAGGTGGCCTCGACCTCCGGGAGCGTCAGCAGCTCGCGCAGTCGCCGGCCGAGCCTGCCACGCTCGATCTCGCGCTCCAGCCGGGCCAGGACGTTCACCGCCTCGCGAGGAAGCGGCTTGCCCCGCCACTGCCACAACACGGTGCGCAGCTTGTCCTCGGCGGAGAAGCAGACACCGTGGTCCACGCCGTAGATGTGCCCGTCGGGAAGGGGCAGAAGGTGGCCGCCCTTGCGGTCGGCGTTGTTCACCACGGCGTCGAAGATCGCCATGCGGCGCAACACGGGGTCGCGGCTGCGGATCAGGGCCATGAGGTCGGCCTCGGGATCGGTGTCGATCCACAACTGGCACATGCCGGGACCGTAGGGGCCGTCGCGGTAGACGCTCGGCGGCACGATGTGCCAGCCGGTGGCCGCCGACACCTCGAAGGCGGCCACCTCCCGCGAGGCGAGCGTGCCGTCCGGGAAGTCCCACAGCGGGCGCTCTCCCCTGACCGGTTTGTAGACGCACTCGGCGACGACGCCGTCGAGGCGGACCGAGCAGTAGAGCGTCATGTTGGTCGCCTCGACCAGACGGCCGGCGACCTCGATGGTGCCCTCACGGAGCAGGCGCAGGGCAGTGACGTCGTCGAGGCCGGACGTACCAGGGATGCTGCTGAGCCGGGGGTCGCTCTCTGCACTCACGTACTGTCCCCCCGGTGGCCGTTCAGGCGAACGCAGATGTGTCCCTCCGCGTCGAGTGGCTGCCCGCAGAGCGGGCAGGGCGGCCGCCCTGCCGCGACGATCTCGAGGGCCCGCTGGGTGAACGCGCGGGCCGCGGCCGCGGTGATGTGAACCCGCAGGACGGCGGACTCGGGCCGCTCGATCTCGTCGATGATCGGCTCCTCCTCCTCGTCATCGCCGGTGACCTCCTGGGCCTCGATGACCACCTGCGAGGTGTCCGGATCCCAGGCGAGGGCCATGGTGCCGACCCGGAAGTCCTCGTCGAGGGGAAGGTCGAGGGGGGCCTTGTCGGCGAGCTCCACCGGTGCCATGGCGGGCACCGGGGCCGTGCCTCCGCTGCGCCGCAGGACCTCGTCGAGCAGCTCGTCGAGCCGATCGGCCAGCACCGCGACCTGGAACTTCTCCAAGCCCACGGTCGTCAGGCGGCCCTGACCACGGGCTTGCAGAAAGAAGGCGCGTGATCCCGGTTGCCCAACGGCACCGGCCACGAACCTGTCTGGCGGATCGTAGTCGAAGACCGGCATAGCCCGACCTTACGTGGTTCCGGCTCCGCCGCCGACAGCGGCGTCGCTCTCGGTGAAATTTTCTCCCCCGTCTCGCTGCTCCGAACCCTCAGGCCGGGGCGGCGGGGGTATGAGATTTTCTACCCCGCCGCCTACGTCGTTGACCCTGAGGACGAAAGGCCGCAGCGTGGTGTAGCGGATCACCGTGACGGAGGCGGGATCGGCCGTTATGCGCTGGAACTGGTCGAGGTGAACCCCGAGCGCGTCCGCCACGATCGCCTTGATGACGTCTCCGTGGCTGCACACCATGTAGACCGCGTCGTCGCCCAGCTTGGCGTTCCAGTGCCGTACGGCCGCGACCGCGCGGCGCTGCACCCCCGCCAGCGACTCGCCTCCGGGGAAGACCACCGCGCTCGGATGCTGCTGCACCACCCGCCACAGGGGCTCCTCCGCGAGCTCCTTCAGCGGGCGGCCGGTCCAGTCGCCGTATCCGCACTCGCCGAACCGCTCGTCGCTCTCGATCGTGACGCCCTCACGCCCGCCGAGCACCGCGCGGGCGGTCTCCTGGCATCGCTCGAGGGGGCTGGACACGATCGCGTCGAGGCGCAGGGGTGCCAGCCGGGCCGCGAGGGCCTCGGCCTGGGCTAGGCCGCGCTCGCTCAGGTGGACCCCGGGGGTCCAGCCGGCGAGCACCGGCCCGGTCATGTCTGTCAGACCGTGCCGCACCAGAAGCAAAGTGGTCACAAAGGCAAGCTTATTGGGCCGTGATCACCCCTAGAGACAACAGTGTCAACAGGAAGGCGCCGATGAAGACCCGATAGGTGACGAAAACCATCATCGAGTGCTTCGTGATGTAGCGAAGCAACCACGCGATCGAGGCGTACCCCACGACGAAGGCCACCACCGTGGCGATCAGGGTCGGCACCAGGTCGGGCCCGCCCCCCGCGCCGACGCCGCGCAGCTCGAACAGGCCCGAGAGCACCACGGCTGGGATGGAAAGCAGGAACGAGTAGCGCGCCGCCGCCTCGCGGGTGAACCCGAGGAACAGCCCGCCCGTGATGGTCGACCCGGACCGCGACGCGCCGGGCACCAGGGCGAGCGCCTGGAAGCCCCCGATGATGAGGCCGTCCTTCAGCGTCAGCTCGCCGATGGCGCTTCTTTGCCGGCCCACCTGTTCCGCCAGGAGGAGGAGCAGGCCGAAGACGATCAGAACGGTGGCGTTGATCCACAGGTTGCGCGCCGGTCCCTCGATCACGCTCTTGAACACCACGCCGAGCAGGCCCAGCGGGATCGTGCCGAGGCCGATGTACCAGCCCATGCGGGCGTCCATGTCGTCGCGTAGCTCCGGGGTCCACAGGCTGCGCAGCCAGGTCCAGACGATGCGCACGATGTCGCGCCAGAAGTAGATGACCACGGCCAGCATGGTGCCGAGCTGGATCACCGCCGTGAAGGCGGCTCCCGGGTCGGACCAGCCGAACAGCCTGGGAACGATGAGCAGATGAGCTGAGCTGGAGATCGGCAGGAACTCGGTCAGCCCCTGCACGATGCCGAGCACGATGGCTTGCAGTGCGTCCATAGTGCGCGCCAGCCTAGGGCAGCACCGGCGCCGTGGTCAGCACGGCGGGTCGGTACCCGGCGTAGGAACCCGTGAAAAAGTGACGGGCAGGTGAAGAAGAAGTGAAAGCATGGTGCCGAACCGCCGGGCGGGGCGCGTCCTGCGGCATCGCGGGAAGTGAGACGTTGCAACGCGGTAACCTGGCCGGATCATGGATCAGCGATTGGTCGGGCGTAGCGGTCTTTCGGTGTCACGGGTGGGGCTGGGCACCATGACCTGGGGGCGTGACACCGGCGCGGACGAGGCGGCCGCGCAGCTCGTCGCCTTCGCCGAAGCAGGGGGCACCCTGGTCGACACCGCCGACGTCTACGCCGGCGGCGACGCCGAGCGGCTGCTCGGCCGCCTGCTGCGGGAGTCGGTGCCGCGTTCCGAGATGGTCGTCGCGACGAAGGCCGTCCTGACGCCCAGGGGGCCGCGCTCGAGGAACGCCTCCCGCAGGAGCCTGATCTCCGCGCTCGACGCCTCCCTCGCCCGTCTGGGGGTCGAGGAGGTCGACCTGTGGCAGCTGCACGCCTTCGATCCCGAGGTGCCCCTGGAGGAGACCCTGGCCGCCGTCGACACCGCCGTCTCCTCCGGCCGCACGATGTACGCCGGGGTGTGCAACTACGCCGGCTGGCAGCTCGCGGCGGCGGGCGTCTGGCAGCGTACGGCGCCCGGGAGGGCACCCATCGTGTCCGCCCAGGTGGAGTACTCCCTGCTGGCCAGGGACGCCGAGCGCGAGATCCTGGCCGCCGCCGAGCACGTCGGCGCCGGTGTGCTGGCCTGGTCGCCGCTCGGGCGGGGAGTACTGACCGGCAAGTACCGCGTGGGCATCCCCGCCGACTCGCGTGCCGCGACGCCGCACTTCGCCGACTTCGTCAAGCCGTATCTCGACGAGCGCTGCCGCCGCGTCGTGGAGTCGGTCACCACGGCCGCCGAGGGGCTCGGAGTCTCCCCTCTCGCGGTCGCGCTGTCCTGGGTGCGCGACCAGCCGGGCGTGGCCTCGGCCATCGTCGGGGCGCGCACCCACACCCAGCTCAAGGGAGTGCTCCAGGCGGAGGAGCTGACCCTGCCCGTGGAGATCCGCGAGGCCCTCGACGACGTGTCCGCCGTCGACTAGCCAACCTCGCGCGCCACCGAACAGGAATCTCCCTCGCGTATCACTAGTCGGTACCGAATCGCAACTTTTCATGGAAAGACCGGCGTGTTGGCACACGATGGTCTCGGAGGCGACGGGAGGGGAGCCGGCGTCTCCGCTGTGCGTGTGGAAGACGATGGAGGGGAACCATGCGTAAAGGCACGACCGCCATCTCGGCGGGAGCGCTGGCGCTGGCGCTGGGCGGAGGGACCACACTGCTGGTGGCGACGCCCGCCGCCGCGTCCCCGGCGCGTGTGGCCGACTGCAGCAGGGACGGCAGGCTCCTGTCCAGCCTCACCGGCGGAGCCTGCGACCTGTTGGGCGGGGTCACCGACGCGGTGGACCACATCACCGGCGACAGCCTGAAGCCGGTCACCGACACGGTCGACACGACCGCCCACCAGGTCCTCGGGGGGGCGAGCCAGCCGCCGGCCACCGATCTCGCCGCGGGAAGCGCCCCCAAGACCTCGCCGGGCCCGCCCAGTGAGGCGTCCGGCCACGGAGACGGCGGCGCCGACCTGCTGGGGTTGCCCCTCGACACCTCATGCCTGCCTTTGTTGGCCCCGGACTGCGGGGGGGCGGGGACTTCGCCGGCTCCCCGGGGGCCCTCCGGGCGGGACCGTTCCAATCCGGCCCCGGCCCCCAAGACTCCGGCTCCCCGCGAAGCGGCCTCCCGGCCACCGGCCGTACCTCCCGCCCAGGAGGACACGCTCACGGGGGGTGCGGGGCCCGGCGGAGGCGTGGAGCGTGCCATCACATCCACCCAGCCCACGGCGCCGCCCCGGGCCGATGTCGAGACGCCGCCGCTCACCTGGCTGTGGCCCGGACAGCCCGTCCCGGTGCTGGCCGGCCGCCTCGAGGCCCGCAAGATCGCGCCGAGCAGGCCGTACGACGCCGCGGGCACCACGCTGACCGCGGTGCTGCTGGCGTCGGCGATCCTGGCGGCGCGCATCGTGCAGGCCCGCAGGAACGAGGACGAACCGCAGTCAATGCCGTTCGAGGGCCTGCGCCGCCCCGACGCCGGGCGGCACCGCCTGGCCTGACGGCCGCGTGAGGCGCGTCAGGCGCCCATGGCGTGCACGCCGCCGTCGACGTGGACGATCTCGCCGGTCGTGGCAGGGAACCAGTCGGACAGCAGCGCCACGCACGCCTTCGCGGCGGGCCCCGGGTCGCCGAGGTCCCATCCGAGGGGCGCCTTGGCCGGCCAGCTCTCCTCGAACTCCTTGAAGCCGGGGATGCTCCTGGCAGCCATGGTGCGGACCGGGCCGGCCGCCACCAGGTTGACACGGATGCCGTGCTTGCCGAGATCGCGGGCGAGGTAGCGCGAGCAGGACTCGAGGCCCGCCTTGGCCACGCCCATCCAGTCGTAGACGGGCCAGGCCTTGGTGGCGTCGAAGTCGAGCCCGACGACGGCGCCGCCCTCCTTCATCAGCGGCAGGCAGGCGACCGCCAGCGACTTGAACGAGAACGTCGAGACCTGGACGGCCGTGGCGACGTCCTCCCAGGTGGTGTTGAGGAAGTTGCCGCCGAGCGCGGTCTGCGGCGCGAAGGCGATGGCGTGGACGACCCCGTCGAGACCGTCGAGATGCTCCCCGACGCGGTCGGCGAGAGAGTCGAGCTGGTCGGTGTTCTGCACGTCGAGCTCGATCACCGGCGGCGGCTCGGGGAGCCGCTTGGCGATGCGCTCAACCAGGCTGAGCCGGCCGAAGCCGGTGAGCACGACCTGGGCGCCCTCCTGCTGTGCCAGCTTGGCCACGGTGAAGGCGATGGAGGCATCGGTGAGCACGCCGCTGACCAGAAGCCGTTTGCCGTCGAGGATTCCCATGTCAGTGCCCCATTCCAAGGCCGCCGTCGACCGGGACGACCGCCCCGGTGATGTATGCGGCGTCGTCGCTCGCCAGGAACTTGACCACCCGGGCGATGTCGGCCCCGCTAGCGGCCCGCCCGAGCGGGATGTTCTTGAGTATGGCCTGCTGCTGCTCGGCCTCCAGCGCGGCCGTCATGTCGGTCTGGACAAAGCCCGGGGCGACCACGTTGACGGTGATGCCGCGCGACCCCAGCTCGCGTGCCAGCGACCGGGCGAAGCCGATCATCCCGGCCTTGGAGGCGGCGTAGTTGGTCTGGCCGGCGGACCCCAGCATGGCGACCACGGAGGAGATGAGGATGATGCGGCCACGCCTCATCTTGAGCATGCCCCTGCTCGCCCGCTTGGCGACGCGGTAGGCGCCGGTCAGGTTGGTGTCGATGACGTCGGTGAAGGTCTCTTCCTTCATCAGCGGCAGCAGCGTGTCCCTGGTGATGCCGGCGTTGGCCACGACGACCTCGACGGGCCCGTGCTCGGCCTCCGCCTTGGAGAAGGCGACGTCCACGTCTTCTGAGCTGGTGACGTCGCACTTCACGCCGAAGAGCCCCTCAGGGGGCTCACCCGAGCGGTAGGTGACGGCGACGGCGTCACCGGCCGCGGCCAGCTCGCGGGCGATCGAAAGGCCGATCCCGCGATTGCCACCGGTTACGAGTACTGATCGAGCCATGGCCTAGACGCTATCGCCTACTGACAGGTAAACCCTTATCCGCGCCGTACAAGATCACAGGGTTAGGATCGTGGACATGCGCCAGATCGATCCCGACTTTCTCGTCCTGCCATTGCGGCAACTGGCGGACGCGGCCCTGCAACGAGCCCGTGACCTGGGCGCCGAGCACGCCGACTTCCGCCTGGAGCGGGTGCGCGGCGAGACCCTGAGTCTCTTCGACTCCCGGCTCGAAGGTTCCATGGACGCCGACGACCTCGGCTACGCCGTGCGTGTCATCGTCGGCGGCACCTGGGGCTTCGCGGCGGGCATCGAGCTGACCCCCGAGGCCGCGGCGGCGGTCGCCGCACAGGCCGTGGAGGTCGCCCAGGTCGCCGCAGCCGTGAACCGCGAGCCCGTCGAGCTGGCCCCCGAGCCGGTCCACGCGGGCGTCACGTGGGTGTCGTCCTACGACGTCGACCCCTTTTCCGTGGCTTTGAAGGACAAGGTCGACCTGCTGACCGACTGGTCCACCGGCCTGCTGAAGGACCCGCGCGTCGACCACGTCTCGGCCTCGCTCATGCAGGTCAAGGAGCAGAAGTTCTACGCCGACACCGCCGGCACCGACGCCACCCAGCAGCGGGTCAGGATCCACCCGGTCCTCACCGTGATGCGGGCGGCCGACGGCCGCTTCGACGACATGCGCACGCTGGCCCCGCCCGTCGGCCGAGGCTACGAATACCTCTCCGGCACCGGCTGGGACTTCCCCGCCGAACTGGCGACCCTGCCGGAGCTGCTGGAGGAGAAGCTCAAGGCGCCCTCGGTCGAGGCGGGCACCTACGACCTGGTGGTCCACCCGTCCAACTTGTGGCTGACCGTCCACGAGTCGATCGGCCACGCCACCGAGCTCGACCGGGCGCTCGGCTACGAGGCGGCGTACGCCGGCACGAGCTTCGCGACCTTCGACAAGCTCGGAACCCTCCAGTACGGCTCGCCGGTGATGAACGTCACCGGCGACCGCACCGCCGAGCACGGCCTCGCCTCGGTCGGCTACGACGACGAGGGCGTGTCGACGCGCCAGTTCGACATCGTGCGTGAGGGGACGCTGGTCGGCTACCAGCTCGACCGCCGCATGGCGCTGCTGAAGGGGCTCGGCCCCTCCAACGGGTGCGCGTTCGCCGACTCGCCGGGGCACGTCGCGATCCAGCGGATGGCCAACGTCTCCCTCCAGCCCGCACTCGACGGCCCGTCGACCGACGAGCTGATCTCCCGCGTGGAGCGAGGCCTGTACGTCATGGGCGACAAGAGCTGGTCCATCGACATGCAGAGATACAACTTCCAGTTCACCGGGCAGCGGTTCTACCGCATCCAGGACGGCCGCCTCACCGGCCAGGTGCGCGACGTCGCCTACCAGGCCATCACGACCGACTTCTGGCGGTCCATGGAGGCGGTCGGCGGCCCCGGCACGTACGTCCTCGGCGGCGCCTTCAACTGCGGCAAGGGCCAGCCGGGCCAGGTCGCGCCGGTCAGCCACGGCGCCCCCTCCGCGCTCTTCCGCGGGGTCAAGATCCTCAACACCGTTCAGGAGGGTGGAAAGTGACTCCTCAGGAGACCGTCGAGCGTGCCCTTGCCCTCAGCAAGGCCGACGACTGCGTCGTGATCGTCGACGAGGGGTCCACCGCGAACCTCCGCTTCGCCGGCAACACCCTGACCACCAACGGCGTGGCGCGCTCCTCACGCCTCACCGTGATCTCGGTGACCGGCCGGGGCGTCGGGGTCGTCTCGCGCTCGGCCGTGCGCCCCGACCAGCTTCCCGACATCGTCACGGCGGCCGATCTCGCCTCGCATGAGGCGCCGCCCGCCGAGGACGCCCGGCCGCTCGTCGCGGCGGCGCAGTCACCCGACTGGGACCGTCCCGCCGAGTCGACCTCGATCGGCGTGTTCGGCGAGTTCGCGCCCGCGCTCGGCGAGGCGTTCGCCGTGGCCGAGACCGCCAACCGCAAGCTGTACGGCTTCGCCGAGCACATCGTGACCTCGACGTTCCTCGGGTCCTCCACCGGGCTGCGGCTACGGCACGACCAGCCGACGGGCCGCTTGGAGCTCAACGCCAAGTCGCCCGACATGAGCCGCTCGGCCTGGACCGGCGTGGCCACCAGCGACTTCACCGACGTCGACGTCGCCTCGCTGGACGCCACGCTCGCGCGCCGTCTCGACTGGGCCAAGCGCCGCGTCGACCTGCCCGCCGGCCGGTACGAGACGCTGATCCCGCCCACGGCCGTCGCCGACCTGATGATCTACCTGTACTGGTCGGCGGGGGCCAGGGACGCCGCGGACGGCCGCACGGTCTTCTCCAAGCCCGGCGGCGGCACCCGGGTCGGCGAGTCGCTGTCGGCCTCCCCGGTCCGGCTCCACAGCGACGCGGCCGCCCCGGGCATCGAGTGCGCCCCGTTCGTGATCGCCCACGCTGGCAGCCGCGAGAGCTCGGTCTTCGACAACGGCCTGGCGCTGTCGCCCACCGACTGGGTGCGCGACGGCTCGCTGGCGGCGCTGCTGCAGACCCGCTACTCCTCGGAGCTGACCGGGCTCGCCGCGACCCCGCAGATCGACAACCTGATCATGTCGGGGCCCGAGGGCGGCCGCTCGCTGGAGGAGATGGTGGCCTCGACCGAGCGCGGCCTGCTGCTCACCTGCCTGTGGTACATCCGCGAGGTCGACCCACAGTCGCTGCTGCTGACCGGCCTCACCCGTGACGGGGTCTACCTCGTGGAGAACGGCGAGGTGGTCGGCGAGGTCAACAACTTCCGGTTCAACGAGAGCCCGGTCGACCTGCTCGGCCGGCTCACCGAGATCGGCCGCGAGGACCAGACGCTCCCCCGCGAGTGGAACGACTACTTCACCCGCACGATCATGCCCGCCGTCCGGGTGCCGGACTTCAACATGTCGACGGTCAGCCAGGCCAGCTGATTCCCTAGCACCGGTGCCGGGGCTCTCCCGGCACCGGCCAGGGGCTTGCCGGGAAGGGTCTCGGGTCGCCCAGGGGTCAGGAGTCCTCCAGGCGGAAGCCCACCTTCATGCCGACCTGGAAGTGGCCGACCTCGCCGTCCTGGATATGGCCCCGGACCTCGGTGACCTCGAACCAGTCGAGGTGCCGCAGGGTCTCGGAGGCGCGGCGTATCCCGTTCCGGATCGCCTGGTCCATGCTCTCGGCCGACGTGCCGACGATCTCGGTCACGCGGTAGGTACGATCGCTCATCCAACTCTCCTTACCGTCGGCCTTGATCGTATGACGGCCGCTCACGCTCACGGCCGCCGTCACGCCCTGGCACCCCTGGGTCTAGCGTGGACTTCGTGAAGGTATGGCACGGCCGCAGGGTCGTACATCAGGTCACCGACGCGAGGCCCTCGCTCACCGCCGACATCGGACGCCGCGAGAAGCGGTACTTCATCCAGATGGGGATCCGCACGCTGTGCCTCATCCTGGCCGTCGTCGTGAACGTACCCTGGCCGATCAGAGCGCTGTTCGTCGCCGGTGCGATCTTTTTGCCGTACGTTGCCGTCATCGGGGCGAACGAGCCGACCCGTGGCGCGAGCTCGACCTTTGACGCGGAATCACCTGACCAAACCGAGATACCACTGCACCGACGCGAGATCGGGTCGTGACAAAGTCTTGACGCACCCCATGGGTTGTAGGTGTACGCTTTAGACAAGCGCTCTGGTCCCCCGTCGGAGCGCTTGGTGCCGGCGTTCCGGGCCCCCGTCGGAACGCCGATGAAGCGACGCCGGGTGGTTTGCCCCCGTAACCACCCGGCGTCGCCCATCTCTCCATAAAACCAATCCGAATAGGCTATTTCGGATTACTCAATGGTCGCCGAGCGTCTCCACCGTTGCCTGTCCCCAGTTGCGCGCCAGGGTCGTCAGCCGCTCCAGCGCCTCGGGCGACGCGGTGCCCGCCCCCTGCGCGAGACCGAGCAGGTACGCCGTGAGCGGCGCCGCCGGGCGGGCCACCCCGTGCGCGACGTCCCTGGTCAGGTCGAGAACCGCGTCGCGGTCCACCTTCTCCGGGTCGATGCCCAGCTCGTTGCAGACCAGCGCCGTCCACTCGGCCAGCACGTTCATGGCGTCCCTTTCGTCGTTAATTGTTGGTGAGTGATAAAGCGGCTTCCGCCGGTGAATCAACGTTCGCCGGTCGCGTGCGGGATCCGCTTCCTCGCGTCTCTCACATCGTCGACCGTGTCGCAATCGAACCACGGAACGCGGCCGTCGTCGCTCACCGGCAGGCTGAGCCTCACCGGATCGAGGGCGCCGAGCAGCCCATACAGGGACCGGCCCTCATAGGCGGCAAGGGCGCGGGCGAGCACGTCCACGCGCCAGACGCCGGTGAGCCACTGTTCCCGGCCACCATCGTCGACGAGCACGGCCCCGGGCCGCCGCCCGGCGGCATCGAGCAGCGCCGCGACGTGCCCGGGCAGGAGGAAGGGGAGATCGGCTGCCAGCAGCGCCACCCACGGTGACGACGCCGCCGCGAGCCCTGTACGCAACGCGGGCACCGGGCCGCCCCCGGGCGGGTCCTCGCGGACGAACTCGGCGCCCGGCAGGCCGGGGCGCGCCGGGCCCACCACGACGAGCCGGGCGGCGTCCGGGACCGCGGCCACGACGCGCTGGATCAGCGTCAGGCCGCCCACACTGACGCCTGGCTTGTCCCCCCCGCCGAGCCTGCGCGCGCCGCCCCCCGCCAGCACCACCGCGTCGTACGGCAGGCTCGGCGGGCCGGCGCGCGCCACCTCAGCCGCCGATGGCCGACATGGGGCGCGCCGGCTGCAGGAAGCTCGGATCGTCGATGCCGTGCCCGGCACGCTTGCCCCGCACGGCGGCGACCCACCGCCGCGCGAGCTCGTCATCGGAGGCCCCCGTGCGCATGGCCTCGCGCAGGTCGGACTCCTCGGTCGCGAACAGGCAGTTGCGGATCTGGCCGTCGGCGGTCAGCCGTACCCGGTCACAGGCACCGCAGAACGGCCGGGTCACCGAGCCGATGACGCCGACCCTCCCGGGACCGCCGTCCACGAGGAAGATCTCGGCGGGGGCGCTGCCCCGCTCCCCCGGGTCGTCGGGGACGAGCCCGAACTCGGGGGTCAGTATGGAGAGGATCTCGTCGGCGGTGACCATGTCCTCCCGGCGCCAGCCGTGCTGGGCGTCCAGTGGCATCTGCTCGATGAACCGCAGCTCATAGCCCTGTTCCAAGCAGAAGCGCAGCAGCCGTACCGCCTCGTGCTCGTTGACGCCCCGCATGAGGACCGCGTTGACCTTCACCGGGCGAAGGCCCGCGGCGTCTGCGGCGGCGAGGCCCGACAGGACGTCGGCGAGCCGGTCGCGGTGGGAGAGCTTGACGAAGGTCTCGCCGTCGAGGGTGTCGAGCGAGATGTTGACCCGGTCGAGGCCCGCGGCGGCCAAGGGCGCGGCGAGGCGGGCCAGCCCGATGCCGTTGGAGGTGATCGACACCTGCGGCCGGGGCCGCAGGGCCGCCGTCCGCGCGACGATCTCGACGACCTCGCGGCGGAGCAGGGGCTCCCCGCCGGTGTAGCGGACCTCGGTGATGCCGAGCCGCTCGACGGCGATCGCCACCAAGCGGGAGATCTCATCGGCGGTGAGCAAGGCGGGCTTTGGCAGCCAGTCGAGGCCCTCCGGCGGCATGCAGTAGGTGCAGCGAAGGTTGCACTTGTCCGTCAGCGAGACCCTCAGGTCCGCCGCCACCCGCCCGAAGGAGTCAACGAGCACCAGGGGGCCCTCCTGTCATCCGTACGAGGTGTTGCCGGTCAGACCGCCAGCCTACGGTGAATGTGAAAGCCGGTTCACAGTCGACCTCACCTTTACACAACAGCGGGTGCCCCCGGAGCGATTCCACGGCCGCGCGCTCCTGGTCGCCGTCCTGCTCATAAACGTGCGCTCCTCGGGGTCCTCGTTTTCTTCATGTGCTCAATTGAACTCGTTCTCGCCGCAGGCCGTCGTGCCCTGCGCTGAGATCTCGACCTCGAGCATCACTTCAAGAGTTGGGCAAATAGTGCTAATTCTCCTGTCCCTCCTATGTCCAAAGAAGTTAGCGAGAAGGTAGACAGAGTGGACAGGCCAGGTCAACAGTGACGTTCGGGGGAGGCACCATGGCGCGGGATCGGGACGCGTGGGAAGTCTTCCAGTCCGGCGGAGACCCGACCGGTGTGCAAGCGGAGATCGTCAAGTCCTGGCGCCGCTCCCAGTGGAACGGCGTGGACCCCGGGGGGCTCGAGGTGCGTCATGCCGAGGTCGACCCCGAGTCCGCGTTCGTGCGGACCGCCGCACCGGTGCTGTCGCACATGGCCGACGTCCTCACAGGCAGCTCGACATGCCTGGCACTGGCCGACCTCAGCGGCAACCTGAGCTGGCGCTGGGTCTCCGAACCGTCCCTCGGCCGCACGCTCGACCGTTTCCAGTTCGACAAGGGCGCCCGCTTCGGCGAGGAGCACATCGGGACCAACGGTCTTGGAAGCTCCCTCCAGAGCGGCCACCTCGCGATGGTCGTCGGCAGGGAACACTACAAGGAGGCACTTCACGGCTGGGCCTGTGCCGCCGCGCCCGTCATTCATCCCATCACCCGCCGGGCCTGCGGCGCCGTCAACGTGACCTGCCGGGCGGCCGACGCGAACCAGCTGCTGCGGATGGCGGTACGCCTGCTGGCCGACGAGGTCCGGTCGGCGTTGTACTCGGCCTCCACCGCCAAACAGCGGCGCCTCCTCGACGCGTTCGTCAGCTACCGCGCCGCGACGACGAGGCCGGTCATCACCCTCTACGATCACATCATGATCGCCGACGAGGCGGCTACGGCGCTCAACCTGGAGCAGAGCGGCCTTTGGGCAGCGGTCCGGGAAGCCGGGCCGTGGGCGACGGTGATCCGCCTCAGCGGCGCCGTGACCGCCCGCATGTATCCGGTGACGCCGGGAAGGCTGAGCGACGGAGTCGTGCTCGTACTGCTGACCGCCAAGCCCTCCAACGGCCGGCACGGTGAGGTCGTACGCGCCGGTGCGGCGGCCGACCCGCATCCGCCGGGGCTCAGCCCGATCGAGCGCGCCGAGGCGGAGATCGTCTGCAATGTGCTCGCCGAGTGCGAGGGCAACAAATCCGCGGCGGCGGCACGGCTCGGCATCTCGAGGGGCACCCTCTACCAGAAGCTGCGGCGCTACCACCCGCTCGGCGGATCCTAGCCGGCCTCGCTGTTCCTTCAGCGCGGCTGCCGACCGGCCACCGGGTTCTGCTTTCGACGGTCCCACGCCGCGCCACACGGGTCAGGAGGGTCCATGAGAGGGAGCCGCAGCACGAAGGACGCGCCGCCGCCGGTGGCGTCTTCGACCCGGAGGGTGCCTTTGTGAGCATGCGCGATGTCGCGGGCGATCGCGAGGCCTAGGCCGGTGCCTCCACACTCGCGGCCACGGGCGGCGTCGAGCCGGCTGAACGGCCCGAAGATCCGTTCCCGGTCCGCAACGGCGATCCCCGCTCCGTCGTCGATGACGGTCAGCTCGCCGCCGCCGCCGTCGCGGCGCACTCGGACCTCGATGCCGCGCCTGGCGTGCCGCTGGGCGTTGTCGAGCAGGTTGGCCAGCAACCGGCCGATCTGGCTGCGGACAGCGTCGACGATCACTCCGGGCTCGAGCCGCAACCGCACCTCCAGGCCGCTCGCCCTCCCGGAGACCTCGGCCCGCACCGTCTCTGCCAGGTCGACCGCCTCGCACTCGGCCGCGGCCGCCCCCGCCGCCACCCGCGTCAGCAGGAGCAGGTCCGCGGTGATCCCCTCGATCCTGTCGACATCGCGCAGCAAGGCATGGAGCAACTCGGGGAGCTCGGTCTCGTCCGGATGCAGGAGAGCTTCTTCCAGTTGAACCCTCAGGCCGGCCAGGGGCGTCCGCAGCTCATGTGAGGCGTCCGCGGCGAACTGCAGCTGCCGGGCGAGCATCGACTCGGTATGTTCGTCGCCCTGCTGACCGCAGTTCGCCCGCACCTGAGCGGCGATGTGGTCCAACTGCATTGTCATGCCGCATCCTCTCGTTCGCCCCTCAGACGCCTGCGCCGGGGCAGGCGAACGGCATCGATCGGCTTCCGGCCCGAGCAGGGACGTCGCTCCGGTCAGTGGCGATCCTGCGTCCTCGCGAGACGAACCGCAACGCCTTGTTCAGGAATTGAACAACGGGCACGATCCACGGCGAGCAGGCTTCGCGATGCAGACCGGCTGACCCTCGCTGCCGCGCCGCTGAGTTGATCACGCCGGTCCGGTTCGTGTTCGCTTTTAAGGAGGCCCGGGAGCAGGAAGGACTAACCACCCCACCCCTGCCTTTGGCCTACGACCCAGCCTCAGACCCGGCGAGCCTTCAACACCAACGGCACCACCAAGAATGCGACGCCGGCAGTGAGGAACGCCGCCGGACCGACGGCACCGCCAACACCGCCCACCAGCGCGACCACGCCAGGCACCGCGGGCTGAGCAACTCCCCTCGACGAGCCTTGGAAAGCGAACCAGCGAGGACGTTCAGGTTCGGGAGCCGCGTCTGCGACCAGAGCCTGCCAGCGGCCCAGCAACACCCCGTTCACGGCCGTCCATGCCATATAGACACAGATGGTGAGTGCGACGTTCTCCGCGCGGGCCATCGCCAACGACAGGAGTCCGAGCACGATGGCCCCGCCGGCCAGCACCAGACCATGAGGACGTCCGGTCAGCGATCGCCGTGCCCCCCACAGCGCCAGAGGGGCAAGGACGGCCGCTCCGGCGAGAGCGATCCCCGGAACCCATGCGGGCGCGCCGCGCTGCAGGAGCACCAGCGGCATGAACATCACCACCGCCAGATAGCCGACCGCGAAGGCGGTATTGGCCAGTGTGAACCGCAACAGCAGCACGGGTGGCCTCCAGCGCTTGCCGTTCTTCCCGGCCACCGGTCGTTCCCGGTCCTCGCGAGGCAGGAACAACAGCGCCACCGCCGCAGCCGCCAGGCAGGTGACAGCGTCGACGACCACCAGCCACCGCACCCCCAGCGGCAGCAGCGCCGCGGCGATCAGCCCGGCGATCGCACCCGCGGCCACCAGCGAGCTACCCAACAGCCCATACATCTCCTGGCGCTGATCACCTTCCGTGACCTGGGCGACCAGCTCCTGGGATGCCGGTTCATAGATCTCAAACGCCAGCCCCACCAGAGCGACAGAGATCAACACCTGCAGGGGCGTTCCCGAAGCCGACAACGCGATCAACGACAGACCCGTCGCACCCAGGCCGAGGGACACCACGATGCCAGGTGGCAGCCAGCCGAGAATGAAGGCACCAGCCCAGCGCGAAACCAGCGCCGCGACTCCGAAGATGACCAAGGCGGCCACCGCGACGGCAGGACCGGCGAACACCGCGAGAAAGGCGAGCGCATAAGCGCCCACCTGATTGAGAATCCGAACCCACAACAGCGCCTTGGCCGCCCCCGGCAGCGAAGCGAACACCCACACCTCCGTCACGACAAGGCGGACGCCGCCACCATCAGACCCGGACAAACCGGGCGAGTGCCATCGTGTCAAACCACACCGACACGAATGGACCTACGTGCCTTTGCAGGAGGGACAGCTCAGCTCTCGGCGTCTGTGCGGCGCCCGACTGATGCTCACAGGCGTCGGCGGGTGAAGTTAGGGGATTTGGACAGTTAAGGTGATCTTGACCGGTTTCATGTGGCTTTGTACGATCCGGATCATCTTCCTCCGGCGCCTCAACCCGGCGTCGTTCTGGAGGACGTCCCTTTCTCTGCCGAGGGTGGGCTCCTCCTTACCCCCTGAGGAGTCGTCATGCCGGCCCCCACACGTGTCCGTTGCTCGCGGGCTGATCGGTGATGACACCCCACGGCCCTGCGCCCGCTCCTGCGTCGAGCGGGTTCCGGCCGGAACCTGCTGGAAGGAATCGCATGAGATCTCGTACTTTGCGTGGTGCGGCTGTCGCTGCTGGGCTATGTGTGCTGACGAGTGCCCAGCCCGCGCTCGCCGCTCCCGTGGATCACGGCAAGCCGCGCTACTCGGCGGGTGCCCCCAGTGTCGGGGACCCGTACTTTCCCGACGAGGGCAACGGCGGGTTCGATGTGCGGCATTACGACATCGCGTTCAGCTATGACCCGGCCGCCAAGCGCATGGACGCCACCACGACGATCACCGCCGTCGCGACCCAGGACCTGGACCAGTTCGACCTCGACTTCCGGGGACCGGACATCTCATCCCTGACCATCGACAGGCACCCGGCGGCGTTCCGGCGGGAGGGGCAGGAGCTCATCGTCACGCCGCGCCCGAAGCTCAAGGCCGGGACGAGCTTCACGGTGATCGTCAAGTACGCGGGGACACCTCCCGTCATCACCGATCCGGACGACTCCATCGAGGGCTGGGTGCCGACCGAAGACGGGGCCTTCGTGCCGGGAGAGCCGCAGGGGTCCCCGGCGTGGTACCCCGGCAGCGACCATCCGACGGACAAGGCGACGTTCACCTTCCACGCGACCGTGCCCGAGGCTCTCACCGCGGTCGGCAACGGCCAGCTGCTGTCGCAGAGGACCAGTAACGGCCGGACGACGTTCGTGTGGGACTCGACCGAGCCGATGGCGACCTACCTCGCCACGGTGACCATCGGGAAGTTCCAGGTGGCCCAGTCGGCGACACGCAGCGGGATCCCGATCTACACCGCCGTCGACCCGCAGCTGGCAAGCAGGTCGGCGGCCACCGTCGCCAGGATCCCGGACATCATCGAGTACTTCAGCTCGATCTTCGGCCCGTACCCCTTCGCCTCGGCGGGGGCGATCATCGACCGCGCGCCGGACGTCGGCTACGCCCTCGAGAGCCAGACCAAGCCGATCTTCTCCAGCGCCCCCGACCTCAGCACGATGGCGCACGAGATCGCGCACCAGTGGTACGGGGACAGCGTGTCGCTCGGACGGTGGTCCGACATCTGGCTCAACGAGGGGTTCGCGACCTACGCCGAGTGGATATGGACGGAGCACAACGGCGGCGCCACGGCGCAGCAGACGTTCGACAGCGCGGGCAACTACGGCCGCGCGGCGACCTCGGCGTTCTGGCAGACCGTCACGACCGATCCGGGACCGGTGGACATGTTCGGCAACGTGCCGTACGACCGCGGCGCCATGACGCTGCACGCCCTGCGGGGCAAGATCGGCGATGCCGCGTTCTTCCGGCTGCTCAAGGAGTGGGCCGCCAAGCACCGCTACGGCAACGTGAGCACGGCCGACTTCGTCCGTGAGGCGCAGAAGGTGTCTGGCATGGATCTGAGAAGCTTCTTCGACGTGTGGCTCTTCCAGAAGGGCAAGCCTTCGGCCTGGTAAACACGGAACTTGCGATACTCCTGTACGGTTCCCGCTGTGATGTACCGAATCCGTGTCTGCATCGGTTCGCTGATCTCCTTGGTGTGCCTGGGGTTCGCGTTCTACGCGCTGTATCAGCTGATCCGCGGTGGTAGCTGCGCGTCCGGCGGAAACTACGTCTCCGTGCGCCAGTGCCCGCCGGGCACGGAGAAGTGGGCCTGGGTGCTGCCAGGGGCGATCATCGGCGGGCTGCTCAGCTTGTTCCTGGGCACGTTCAAGGGCTTCGGGCCCGCGCCGAAGGCACCCCTCAAGAGCGCGGCCCCGGCGCCGTTCGACCCGGCCGGTCTCTTCGACGGCCGGGTGGTCGTGGCGAGGGGCCAAGTCTTCACCCGCGGGCAGGTGCCCGACTCAGGGCAGATGTTCACCCCTGGGCAGGCGCCCACCTCCGGGCAGGCGTTCACCCCTGGACGGACGCCTGGCGGGCCCACGGACGCTCAGGATCCGATCGTCCGGCTCCAGAGGCTTCGCGAGCTGCTCGACGCGGGCACGCTGTCGCCCGCCGAGTTCGAGCTGGCGAAGGCGAAGATCCTCGCCGAGATGTGACCGCCGACGTCACGCCTGGAACGACCCGCATGGCCATCGTGCCCGTGGGTGTGACCGGGTGGACCTCAGAGCGGCGTCTCCCCCCGCCCCTGCTCGGCCAGCCACTCCCCCAGATCGACGAGATCGGCGGAGGTGAGGCGTACGGACATCGCGATCAGGTAGTGCTCCCCTGTTCGCGGGCAGCGCCAGAGCTCCACCGCAGGCAAGGTTGGGTGGGTGACGGCGTGAGGAAGGGATGCGGTCACGATGGGATCATTGTGTCCTACGAGACGGTTCCTCACCGGGCGGACCGGCGCGACTTCTCTCGACGACGGCTGTCAGCCGGTGAGGTACGCGTCTAGGAGCCGTAGAGGCGCGTGGCGTATCCCGGGCCGTAGTAGTGCTCCAGCTCCTCGATGGTCTCCTCGGTCTGCTGGACGCTCTTGACGATGCGGGCGTGGCTCGGCAGATCGTCGGGGTTCCACGTCTCCGGGTTCCACAGCGAGGAGCGAAGGAACGCCTTCCCGCAGTGGAAGAAGATCTGCTCGATCTCCACGACCAGCGCCAGGACGGGCCGGTGGCCCTTGACGATCATCTGGTCGAAGAACGGCGCCTCCCGCACCAGCCGGGCCCGGCCGTTGAGGCGCAGCGTCTCGGTGCGGCCGGGCACCAGGTAGACCAGGCCGACGTGGGGGTTCTCCAGGACGTTCTCGAAGCCGTCCATCCGGCGGTTGCCGGGGCGGTCGGGGACCGCGATCGTGACGTCATCCAGGACATGCGTGAATCCGGGCGGATCGCCCTTGGGCGATACATCGCAGGTGCCGTCCGCGCCGGCCGTGGCGATCAGGCAGAAGGGGGAAGCCGCGAGCCACTCCCTGTCGCGCTCGTGCAGCGCCACCCGCTCCTTGGCGACCGCCCTCGGCATCGGCTCGCCGAGCAGCTCACGCAGCTCGGCCTTGGAAGTGATCTCCACGTCCCCGGCCACCGCAGCTCCTCACGTCACGTGATCACGACCGTCACCCAGCTTAGTTGACGTGGTCTTGACCAGCAGGACGCCGCGACCAACCTGCCACAGCCACTTCAAGGTTAGAACCTGCCGTGTCAACCGTGGAAGGTGCAAGGCGCACCCTCCCTGCCCCGAGCTGCCGATTATGCGCGGCGCCCGGCCCGGCCGGCAGTCGCGCACTATCGCAGCTATCGGGGCCGGGGGGGTGTGGTCCGGAGGTGACGACGACCCCCGACGGCACCTGATACGGCCGCTCGCCGCGACCCCGGCTGTAACCGTTGGCATCCAATCACCCTGAAAGATGCACAGGCGAAGGGACACGTCAAGCAGGGCTTGCACCTCCGTCGCCGGCCCGCTGCCGCTCCACGGTGGGGTCGACGGCAGACGGGATGGTGCGGCGGCTAGCGGGACGGCTCGAAGTCGAGGGGGAGGCGCATCCCGAGCTGCGCGTATATCTGCAACTGATCGTAGTAGACACGCTGGCTGGCGATCAGACCGTCCTCCAGGCACCAGAACCAGGAGGAGCGCACCGTGATGGGGCGGCCCGTCGCCTCCAGCACCTCGCCCCCAACGACCAACCACGGCCCAGTGTGCGTGCCGACTCCCACCATCTCGGTCGCGATCGCGTCCCCGCTGACGATCTTCTCCCACACCGTGTAGTGGATGTCGGGGAACCCCTGCCATAGCTGCGCGAAGAAGGAGCCGATCTCGTCGAGGTCCCCCAACTCCATCTCCGGCGTTACCGCCACCGCGTCCGGCCGGTAGCACCGCATCGCCGCGTCGAGATCATGCGTGTTCAACGCACTGGTCAGCCGTTCCACGACATCAGGCATCGCGAAGCACCCCCCTCGCCCGATCAGCATATTGAGACCAGGGCAATACGCCGCTAAACAGCCACCCCCGCCGTCGCAAGCGCGTAACTTCGGCCCCGACCTGCCGTACCAACGGGGGCACATGACTCCGTGATCACATGCGAAACGTCGAGAACCACCGAGATGACCAACGCCAGGTCATCAGGTTGGTTGTCGTTGCAGCGCAGGTCACGAGCACGCGCCGTCACTTCCACCTGAAGTACACGAAGAGGCGCCCGTGGTTCTTGGCGTCCTTGTCGATGCGGTGGTAAAGGGCCTTGATCTCCTTCTGGTCGAGGAAGCGCAGCACCTTCTTCTTCAGCTGGCCCGAGCCCTTGCCAGGGATGATCTCGACCTCGGTGGCCTTCTTCTGCACCGCCTCCTGGATGATCCCGCGCAGCGCGCGGTCGATCTCGCCGCCCCTGTTGTAGATGTCGTGGAGATCCAGCTTCAGCTTCACGCCCGCGATTGTACGTCCCGCCGATTGGAACGTTCTCCTAACTGCGGCAACCACACCACTTAACCGATTCATGTTCATATTTGGTCAGATATTGCCGCTGATCGGTGACCGCATTGATCTAGGCGGATATCTGGGGGACCTCTAGACTCCGTCTGTGTTTGGTCACCCGGGCACGGGTGGTCATCCACTTGTCGCCCAACGGGGAGGGTGGGGGGTCCTGCCCGTGTTCCTCGACGGGTGACGCGGCTCCTCCATGCCTGCTGGGCGGCGAGTCCCAGTGGTTCTCCAGGAGGTCTCGTGCCAAGCAAGCCCCTGCCCACCCTCTTATCCCGAGCGCGCCGTATCGCGGCGGTCGGTGCGAGTCTCGCGGTCGTCGCCGTGATGAGCCCCGCCGTCCCGGCCTCCGCGGATCCGACGCCCAGCCCGGCTACAGGTTCGACCAGCAAGTGGAAGGCCACCCCGCTCACCCTCGCGGACCGCGTCCAGGGAGCCAAGTCCCCGACCGGCAAGCTGGCGAAGAGCGATGAAACACTTTTCAAGGCGACGTCGGCCAAGCCGATCAGCGTGGTCGTCAAGCTCGACTACGACTCGCTCGCATCGTACAAGGGCGGCCTGAAGGGCCTCCCCGGCACGAGCCCGCAGGTGACAGGCAAGAGCCTCGACGTCAACAGCGCGCCCGCCAAGCAGTACGAGAAGCACATCGAGGGCGTCGAGAACACCTTCCTCGGCGAGCTGGCCAAGCGCGTCCCCGGCGCCAGGGCGGGCCAGAAGCTCCGCACGGTCTACGGCGGCATCGCCCTGACCCTTCCCGCCAACAAGGCGGCGGAGCTGCTGAAGCTGCCCGGCGTGGCCGCCGTGCAGGAGGACAAGCTCCTGCAGCCTCTCAGCGACTCGAGCCCCGACTTCCTCGGCGCTCCCACGATCTACAACCAGCTGGGCGGGAGCTCGTCCTCCGGCAAGGGCGTGGTCTACGGCAGCCTCGACACCGGCGTCTGGCCGGAGCACCCGTCCTTCGCGGACCCGGGCAACCTGCCCGCTCCCCCGCCGACCAAGGACGGCACCCCCCGGGTCTGCAACTTCGGGGACAACCCGCTGACGCCCGCGAGCGACACGTTCGTCTGCAACCACAAGCTCATCGGCGGCCGGCCGTTCCTGGACACCTACAACGCCGTCATCGGCGGCGATGTGTACGCCGCCAGCGCGCGTGACTCCAACGGGCACGGCACGCACACCGCCTCCACGTCCGCGGGCAGCCCGGTGGCCGACGCCAACCCGCTCGGCATCAGTCGGGGACCGATCCACGGCATCGCGCCCGCCGCGGCCGTGTCGGTCTACAAGGTCTGCGGCGCCCAGGGCTGCTTCTCCTCCGACTCGGCCGCGGCCGTCGGACGGGCCATCCTCGACGGCGTCCGGGCGATCAACTTCTCGATCTCGGGCGGCAGCGACCCGTACAGCGACCCGGTGGAACTGGCGTTCCTCGACGCGTACGCGGCCGGCGTGTTCGTCTCGGCCTCGGCGGGCAACTCCGGTCCCGGCGCGAACACCACCGACCACCGCAGCCCGTGGGTGACGACCGTCGCCGCGTCCACGCAGACCCGCACCTTCAGGTCGACCGTGACGCTGACCGGGACCGGCGGGGCCACGGCCACCGTCTCCGGCGCCTCGATCACGGCGGGCATCGCCTCGCCGCTGCCTGTGGTGTCGGCCGCAGCCCCGCCGTACTCCGACCCGCTCTGTGTGAACCCCGCCCCCCCGGGGCTGTTCACCGGCAAGATCGTCGTCTGCCAGCGCGGCGCCAACCGCGTGATGAAGGGCTACAACGTCAAGCAGGGCGGCGCGGCGGGAATGCTCCTGTACAACGCGACGCCGCTCGACGTGATGACCGACAACCACTGGCTCCCGGCGGTCCACATCGACCAGCCGGACAGCACGACGCTGCTGAACTTCCTGGCGGCCAACCCGGGGGCGACCGCGAAGTTCACCCAGGGCACCAAGACGACCTGGCAGGGCGACGCCATGACCACGTTCTCCTCGCGGGGACCGGGCGGCGACTTCCTCAAGCCGGACGTCACCGCGCCCGGCCTGCACATCCTGGCGGGGCAGACCCCGACGCCGGAGTCTCCCGCGGAAGGCCCTCCTGGCAACCTCTACCAGGTGATCGCCGGCACCTCGATGTCCTCACCCCACGTGGCCGGGGCAGGCGCCCTGCTGTTCGCGCTGCATCCGGACTGGACGCCGGGCCAGGTCAAGTCTGCCCTGGAGACCACGGCCAAGACCTCGGTCACCAAGCAGGACCGGGTCACCCCCGCCGACCCGTTCGACTACGGCGGCGGCCGCATCGACCTGAGCAAGGCCGGCGACCCCGGCCTGACGCTGGACGAGACCGCGGCCAACTACGCCGCCTCCGCGGCCGACCCGCTGAACCGGATCGACCTGAACGTGCCGTCGGTGAACGCGCCGACCATGCCCGGCCTGATCACGGCCAAGCGTACGTTCACCAACGTCACCAGCAAGACGCTCACCTACACCGCCTCCGGCACCGCTCCGAGCGGCGCCAGCGTCTCGGTGCTGCCGCCGTCGTTCAGCGTCCAGCCGGGGAAGACCGTCAAGCTGACGATCGTGATCACCGCGGCGGACCTGCCCGACGGGCAGTACTTCGGCCAGGTCAACCTGAAGCAGAGCGGCGGCAGCCGTAACCTGCACCTGCCGGTGGCGTTCTTCCGCAAGGAAGGCCCTGTCCCGATCGACCAGACCTGCACCCCCAGCACGATCGCCAAGAACACCGGCGAGTCCACCTGCACGGTCACGGCCGAGAACACCACGCTCAAGGACACCGACGTCACCGCGCTGAGCACGCTCGACAGCAAGCTGCGGCTCAACAGCGTGACCGGGGCCACCAAGGTCGGCACCCAGATCGCGACGGCCAAGGCGACCCTGAAGGCACGCCAGCCCGACAAGCCGGGCATCGCCCCGGGCACGGGCCCGGCGGGCTACCTCCCGCTGGACACGTTCGGCATCGCGCCGACCCCGATCGGCGACGAGGAGTCGATCAACTTCAACGTTCGCCCCTTCACCTACGCCGGGAAGAGCTACAGCCGGATCGGCGTCGTCTCCGACGGCTACAGCGTCGTGGGCGGCACCTCGGGGACGGCGGACGTCTCGTACGCTCCGCAGACCCTGCCGAACGCCGCACCGCCGAACAACGTGCTGGCCAGCTACTGGACGGACCTGGACGGCACCGGAGCGCCCGGCGTCTACGCCGGCTCGCTCACCGACGGCGTCTCCACCTGGCTCGTCCTGGAATGGCGCGTCCACCTGTACGGCCAGACCGGGCTGAAGGTGTTCCAGCAGTGGATCGGTGTCGACGGCACCGAGGACATCACCTACGCCTACGACCCGTCCAACCTCCCCGGTGACCCTGGGGCCTCCTTCGGGCTGACGGTCGGCGCGGAGAACTCCGAGGGCACGGCCGGCAGCCAGATCTCCGGGCCGCCGACCCAGGAGTACCGCGTGAGCAGCACTCCGGGCGCCCCCGGTGGAAAGCTCACCTACACCATGAAGGTGAAGGGCGTCACCTCAGGCGTCGGGTCGGTCACCACGGCCACCTCGACCCCGGAGGTCAAGGGCATCACCATCGAAGTAGACAAGATCACCGTCCAGTGACGGCAGGGCGGGGGCCCGGTGCGTCACCGGGCCCCCGCCCACGACCCGGTCCGCATGCCCCACCGCTGCAGGGACGCCGACACTCCGCCTGACGGTTACTCCGCCACCTGGAACCAGACGGACCTGCCCGCCTCGCCGTCGTGGCAGGACGAGCCCCACGCGGTCGCGATGAGGTTCACCAGCCACAGTCCCCGCCCGCCGTCGCTGTCGGCCTCCGCCACCCGGGCGACCGGTGCGCGCGTGGCCGATCCCGCGTCGGTCACCTCCACGTGGACAGCGTGGGAAACCCTGGCAACGCGCACCGTCACCTGCCCTTCCTCCGTGCGCCCGGACTCCGAATGGGTCACCGCGTTCGTGATCACCTCGCTCAGCAGGAGCAGAAGGTCGTCCAGCGCCGTAGAGGCGATCCGCGTGGCCAGCAGCTCGCGCGCCCAGGACCGAGCCGCCGGTACGGAGGCCTCCTCCCCGGGGAACTCGCGGCACCACCCACCCGCCGGCACTTCGCCGCCATGCCGGACGACCTGGTCGTCCATTCTCATGCGATCACCGCGGACTTGACGATGTCGGCCGCGTTGTCGGCCTCGGGCCCACACGCACTCGCCCCGGTGCCACAGGCCCGCCCACCACGGCCGCCAGGTGTACACCCACCCGCGCCGACGCCGGATGACCGTGATCTCTACCAAGGCGCCGGCCGCCGACCAGACCTGCAGGACCGGCTGCCCGGACACGGGCGGCACCACTGAGGTGCGCACTCCGAGAGCGCGCAGATCGCGGCCGAGCCGTACCAAGTGGGTGTACCGCTCCCCCGTCACCACCGCGCCGCTGTCCGAAGCCCTCCGATGAAGGACACCGGGGTACGGAAGACCACCCTTTCGATCACGCATCACTTGTCCCGTCCCTGATTCACGGAATGCCGATTGGCTTTTCTTTTGCGTCCCTGTCGAGCAAAGAGGACGTGTGCTTAGATTGCCCTCGTGACCGATGAATCCATGACCGGATCGGCACCCCAGAAGATGACCGGTAATGACAGGCGTTGGTTTATCGAAACCAGGATTCTGGTATTGCCGCTCAAGCCGAAAGGTCCGTTTTTCTCTATTTCGGGAGGAACGCGATGAGCGTCGAACCCCTCCCCGGCCCGGACTCTCCGCGCGTGCGCTTCGGCACCGAAATGCGCCGCCTGCGCGAGGCCGCGCAACTCTCCCAGGCCGCCGTGGCCTCCCGCCTCGGATGCACCCAAACCCAGGTGAGCCGCCTGGAGGCCGCCACGCGGACGCCGTCGAGGTCCGACGCCGAGAGACTCGACCAGCTCTTCGGACCCGGCGACGGTGCGTACTTCGCCGGGCTGCGCGAGCGCATCGTCGCCGCTCCCGGCGGACCCACCTGGTTCAGAGGCTGGGTCGAGGAAATAGAACCCACCGCCCTCGTCCTCCGCTCCTGGGACCCCCTCCTGATCCCCGGCCTCCTCCAGACGGAGTCCTACGCGCGGCGCATCTTCAGCCGGGAGCCCCTGATCACACGGGATGAAGTAGAAGAGCGCGTCGAGGCCCGCATGAAACGTCAGGGGATCATCCACCGGGACGTCCCTCCCGTGATCCTTGCGCTCATCGACGAGGGCGTACTGCGTCGCCGGGTCGGCGGCGCAGAAGTGATGCCGGAACAGCTTGCTTACCTGTTGGAGATCGCCGACAGCCCCACCATCTCCATCCAGGTCGTCGACCACGAATGCCTGCCAGGCCTGTTGGGCGCCTTCATGATCGCCGAGCTACCGAACGGACAGCCTGACACCATTCACGTGGACTCTTCAGCCGAAGGTCACATCACAAGCGAACACGGCCTCGTATCCTCGATACGAAACCGATATGAAGCGATACGACTGTGGGCCTATCCTGAGCATGTATCCCTCAAAATGATCGAGGATGTGAAACGGGAATGGACCTGAGCGCCGCTGTATGGCAAAAGTCGTCGTTCTCTGGCGGGAACGGCGGGCAGTGCGTCGAGGTGGCCGCCAACCTCCCCGGGGTGGTCGCCGTCCGCGACAGCAAGAACCCTGGCGGCCCCAAGCTGATCTTCACTCCCACCGAGTGGCGATCCTTCGTCGGCGGCCTCAAGGCGGGCGACCTCGATCACCTGGCCTAATTGCCGGACTTAGCCCGTTTTTCGCCGAGCGACCCCCACCCCACCCACCGGCGGGCATCCACGTCGGCTGACCGGCGACGCCTGGGCGACAACGGGACGGAGCCTGGCCAAGGTCGTCAGATCAGTTGAACACGATGGAGTCGGGGTCTTCCCCGACGACCGGGTCCGCCGGCCGATAGCGGGCCCTCGACGCGGCCAGCCGGCCCCAGTCGTTCATGACGCCCTCCCGGATGGCCAGGAAGTCGCCGTACAGCTCGTCGTACAGCGCGGAACGTTTCGTGTCGGGCTCGAACACGTCGCGCGTGAACACGTGGCGTTCGACCGCCGCCTGTACGGTCTCCTCGTCGCCCGACGCGACGAGTGCGGTGATGAACGCCCCCTTGGCCCCGATCTCGGAGTCGGCCGACCGCAGCGTGGGCACGCCGGTGATGTCGGCGAGCAACTGACACCAGAAGGTGCTGTTCGCGCCGCCTCCGGTGACGCGCAGCTCTTTGGCCTGGCTGCCGGAGAACTCCAGGCACTCACGCACCACGTAGCTGAGCCCTTCGAGCATCGCACGCGCGATGTGCGACCGGGTGTGCTCGAACGTGAGTCCGCTCATCGAGCCGCGCGCACGGGTGTCGCGGAAGGGAGCGCGCTCGCCCGCGGGGCTGAGGTAGGGGTGGAAGAAGATGCCACCGGCGCCGGGATCGGTGGTCTGCGCCAGATCGGAGATCCAGTTGGGGTTGTCAAGGCCGATCAGCTTCATCCCCCAGCCGATGGCCTCGACCCCGGACATCGCCGCGAGGGACCGCAGGTAACCGTCCGGCACACCGGAGGGCAGGGTCATCCCGGAGGGCGGGCCCGACGTGTCCGCCATGGCGACGGGGGTGCAGGTCGAAAGGGTCGTCCCGAGGATCGTGCAGGCGTGGCCGGGGGTGACGGCACCGATGCCGATGGCCGTGACCGGGATGTCGAAGGGAGCCATGACCACCGGCAGCCCCACCGGGAGCCGCAGCTCGGTCGCGGCCAGCGTCCGCAGCTCTCCGACGCGGTCGCCGTGGCCGCGGATGTCGGGGAGGAGCCGCTCGACCCAGGGCATGTCGAGGAGTTCGAGGATCGCCGGGGAGTAGACACGCTCGCGGAGGTCCAGGAACGGCGAGGCGGCGTCGGACTCCTCCGCCGCGTACTCGCCGGTGAGCTTCAGGAACAACCAGCCGTCGCAGTACAGCGCCTTGTGCGATGCCTCGATTCGCGGCCGGTCGTGCGCCCACAGCCACTTCATGATGGCGCCGGAGGTGCCGGCGAAGCCGTAGTTTCCGTTGATCCTGAAGGCGTCGTCGAGCACCCCGCCGGTCTCCCACCGTTCGATGACGTCGGCGGCCCGACCGTCGTTCCACAGGATGGCCGGGCCTGTGGGACGGCCGTCGGGTCCCACGAGCCAGCACCCGTCACCCTGCCCGGTGAACGCGAGCATCCGCACCGGCTCGCTGACTCGGTGCACGACGGACCGCACAGTGTAGACGACCGCGTCCCAGACGCTGTACATGTCCTGCTCGCTGAAGCCGGGGAGGCGCCGCTGGACCTGCGTCGCCTGGCGGGCGACCCGCAGCTCGCGGCCGTCTTCGTCGAACATCACAGCCTTGACCATGGTAGTGCCCGCGTCGACGCACAGGATGGCCATGCTTATCGCTCCTTCGTGACCGCGCTGAACTCGCCCGCCGGGCTGCCTAACACCGGGAACGCTCCTCGTAATCGGTGATGACCACGACCTTGTCGTTCGACGGGGAGGAGCTGTCGAACTCGTAGCCGAGCCACTCCCTGACCAGCCGGCGTGCCAGCTCAGGCCCGATCACACGCTGACCGAGCGAGAGCACCTGGCAGTTGTTCGAAAGGATGGACCGCTCGGCGCTGAAGGAGTCGTGCACGACCGTGGCACGCACTCCGTGCACCTTGTTGGCGCTGATGGCCATGCCGATGCCGGTGCCACAAACCAGGACACCCCGGTCGATCTCACCCGCCGCGACCAGCTCGGCGAGCCTGATGCCGACTTCGCCGTAGGACTCACTCTCAGGATCCGACGCGTGGACTCCGAGGTCCCTGACCCAGTCCACACGGTCGTCCTTCTCCAGATCCGCGAGGAGGATCTCCTTGTATTGGAGCCCGGCGACATCGCAACCGATGGCCATCCGCCAGTGCTTGGCTGTCATAACCGTTCGTCTCCTTCATATATCAGGGGTTCAGGCGTCGGTCGGCAGGCAGAGCACCTGGCCGACGACCGTGAGGAGGAGGCCCATGGACGTCGCGCCGGCGTCAGGGGTTCCGACGCTGCGCTGGGCCAGGGGACGAGCACGCCCGACCTTGGGTACGAGTCGCGCGGTGGCGGCGGCCGCTTTGACGGCGGACCGTGCCGCGGCGGTCCACGCGTCGGCGAGGCCGAGCCCGGCGGCGAGATTCGCGTCGAGGGCGTCGACGAACGGAAAGATCGCGTCGAGCATGGTCTTGTCGCCGAGCTCGGCCTTCCCGAAGTCCTTCATCGCGTCCGCGCCCCGCCGCACGGCTCGCGCGAGCCGGACCGCGTCGACGGGGTCGTCGTCGCCGAGGGACTGTCCGATGGTGCGCAGGAACAGGCCCCACAGCACCCCGGAGGTGCCACCGGCCCGGTCGCCGAAGGCGGTCGCGGCCGCGGTGAGAACGGTCTCGACGCCGCCCTGGGCCGCGTCGGCCGCCGCCGACTCGGCGGCGCGCAGGCCGCGGACCATGCCGGAGCCGTGGTCGCCGTCGCCGGCGACGGCGTCGATCCGCGCGAGCTCGTCCTCGTGTTCGACCGCGACGGCGGTCATCGCGTGGAGCGCCCGCCTGGCCATGGCGGCGGCACGCTCTGACTCGGGGCTGGCCTGTGCCGCCGGGCCGGCGGTGGCAGCGGACGCGGACCCGGCGTACCGTTCGAACGTCGCGACGGCGACACTCCCCCGGCGGAAGGCGGGCGTGTGTGCCGGGGCTCTCCAGAGCTCTTCCAGTTCGTCGTCCAGCCAGGTGATCGACAGCGAGCAGCCCGCCATGTCCAGGCTGGTGACGAGCTCACCGACCTCCGGCATGACCGGCTCGACGCCGGCCTCGACGAGCAGCGGCTGCACGTTGCTCCACAGCAGGAACAGCTCTTCGTATTTGGTGGCCCCGAGACCGTTGAGGAGCACGGCGGCCCGCCGGGCGCCTTCCGGACGTTCGGCGAGAAGCGGTTCGGCCAGCGCCGATGCGATCTTGGCCGCGGGCATCCAGGCGTCGGATCGTACGCCCGGCTCGCCGTGGATGCCGAGCCCGAAGTCCATCGTGCGCGTGGCCACGGCGAACAGCGGCTCGGACCGCCCAGGGAAGGTGCAGCCGGAGAAGGCGACGCCGAAGGAGAAGGTGCGGGCGTTCGCCTTGCGCATCACCCTCTCCACCGCGTCGAGACCGTCGCCGCGCTCGGCGGCGGCGCCGCCGATCTTGTAGACGGTGAACGTGCCGGCGATCCCGCGCCGCTTGCCGGTCTCGTCGACGTCGGCCGACGCGATGTCGTCGGTGACGTACACGATGCGGACGTCGATGCCGTCGGCGCGCAGGCGGTCCGCGGCCGCGGCGAAGTTCAGCCGGTCGCCGGCGTAGTTACCGAAGGCCAGGACCAGGCCGGCGCCGCCGCTCGCGGCCCGCGCGATCCGGTAGACCTGCTCGGTCGAGGGCGAGGTGAAGACGTCACCGAGCACGGCGCCGTCGGCGAAGCCCACACCGGTCACGCCGGAGTACGACGGGTAGTGGCCCGACCCGCCGCCGATGACCAGGCTCACCTTGCCCGCGCGGGGGCCGCCGTGCCGGACGAAGCCGGACGCGCCGGGCACCCGCTCGACGTAATCGGGGTAGGCGAGGGCGAACCCGTTGATGACCTCGTTCTTGAATTCGGCCGGGTCGTTGTAGACCTTTGTCACCGGCGTGCTCCCTCCGACAGATGAGCGAGGATGAACTCACGCGCATCGGCGTGGTCGACGGCAAGGTGACCCGCCAGTGCCGCGGCGTCTGGTTTCGGTGGGTAGGTGGAGTTCGGGATTCCGACGACGAACAGCCCGGCGGCGTACGCGGCCCGGATGCCGTTGCCGGAGTCCTCCACGGCGAGTCCCCTGTGCGGGCTGATCCCGAGCCGGGAAACCGCCTCAAGATAGACGTCGGGGCTCGGCTTGCCGCGAGGAACCTCTTCGCTGGACACGGTCGCGGTGAAGAGGTCCGCCAGCTCATGGTGGTGGAGCACCGCGTCGATGGTCCTGCGGGCACCTGAGGATGCCAGCGCGATGGGCACCCGTGCGCTCACGCTGGTGACCAGCTCTCTCGCGCCGGGAAGAAGCTCGGCCTCGCCGCGCCCAATGCGTTCGACGAGGTCATCAACGCAGTAGTCACGCGCCCGGTCCACATCGCCGGGCGCGCCGACGTGACCGGCCAGGTAGCCGGCCCACTCGGGCGCGCTCATGCCCTGGACGGACAGGGTGTCGGACAGCTCCCACGGGTGTCCCCTGGACTCGGAGAAGTCACGCCAGGCGGCCTCCCAGAGGTGCTCGCTCTCGGTGATCACGCCGTCCAGGTCGAACACGACTCCATCGATGGTGCGGTCGTCGGTCATGAGGCCACCTCCACAGCGACTCCGGCTCCCTCAAGGGCGGCGAGTGCCTGCGGGCTCGCCTCGGAGTCAGTGATCACTAGGTCAAAGACAGACAAGGGCGCCAACAGGTGAAGCGCGGTCTTTTCGAGCTTGCTGTGGTCCACCAGCAGGTAGCGCGCCGAGGCGGACTCGATCATCGCGCGCTTGAACGCCACGATGCGGTCCTCCTGGTGGTAGCCGTGCCCGGCCGAGACGGCCGAGGTCGACATGAACAGCGCGTCGGCGTGGATGGCCTGGATGGCCTCTATGGCATGCATGCCCTGAAACGAGTCGTGCAGCGGGTCGTAGTCGCCGCCGATCCCGATGACGCGGATGTCCGGCACGGCGCTCAGCTCCTTGAGCCCGGCGAGGAAGTTCGTGGCGACGTGCAGCGGCGCGAGCTCGCCGAGCCCGGGGATCAGGTGCAGAACGGTCGTCGAGTCGTCGAATATCAACGACATGCCCGGCTCGATATGGCGCAGTGCGGCCTGGGCGATCTGACGCTTCTGTTCGATGGCGGCGGCGTGCCGGAACGCCACGCGGGACTCGAACACGCCGCTCGGCAGAGCCGTCGCGCCGCCGCGCGCCTTGCGCAGGACTCCCTGCCTCTCAAGCTCGTCGAGGTCACGGTGGATCGTCATGACGCTGACGCCGAACCTCCCGGCGAGCTCCTGCGCCGCCATCGAGCCCTGGCCCAGGATGAGGTCGGCGATCTGGTTCTGGCGAGCCTTGTTTTTGCGCACGGGGGGGACCTTCTCGACGTCGGGGACGCTCCGAAGGTTCGTCACGGCCGGGCCTCGCGGTGAACCCGTCCGTCCGCCACCCGGAGCCGTGGGTCCCTGACGATATCGCGCGCCGCCACCGCCGATTCGTCGTCGGGAAGGCGCTGTGAGGCCAGCTCCGCCTCGACTCTGGCGAGGGAGAATCCGAGCTCCTCGCGGACGCGGCCGGCGTCCCAACCGAGCTCCTTGCCGATCACCGGTGCGATCGCGCGGGCGGCGGTCGTGCCCCGGTCGTGCGACTCGATGGAGATGTGGGTACGGCGCGTCAGAATGTCGTCGAGGTGCAGCGCGCCCTCGTGCGTGACGGCGTAGACCGCCTCAGCGAGGAGGTAATCGGGTGCGCCTTCGATGGGCTGCCCGAGCTCTGGGCGCTCGGCGATCAGCGCGATCAGGTCCTCCGTCAGCGAACCGTAACGACGGAGGAGGTGGTCGATCCACGCGGGGGTGAGACCGCTGGACGCGGCGAGCCGGTCCCCGTGCGCCTTGGTCTCCGCGTAACCGACGGCGCCGATCAGGGGGACGCCGGCGGTGCGCGATGGGGGCACCTTCCGCCCGAGTCCCTTCACCGCCTCGTCGATCGCGTCCTCGGCCATCACGCGGTAGGTGGTGTACTTGCCGCCCGCGACCGTCGTGAAGCCGGGCACGGACGTCTCCACCGCGTGCTCGCGGCTGAGCTTGCTCGTCGCGCCCGCGTTGCCGCGGATGAGCGGGCGGAGCCCGGCGAAGACGCCGTCGATGTCGTTCCTGGTGAGCTTGGTCTCCAGTACGGCGTTCACATTCCGCAGCAGGTAGTCGATGTCGGTCGAGGTCGCCGCCGGATGGTCGAGCCCGGCCGTCCAAGCCGTGTCCGTGGTGCCGATCAGCCAGTGGCGACCCCAGGCGCGGACGAACAGGACGCTGTCCTCGGCGCGTACGAACAGGGAGACGTCGCTTCGGATCTTCTCCCTCGGCACCATGATGTGGACGCCCTTGGACGCCTTCACACTGAAGCTGGGCCGGCCGCCGGCGAGCTTTTGCAACTCGTCGGTCCAGACACCGGCGGCGTTCACCACGTGCTTCGCGCGGATGGCGAAGGTCGCTCCGGTCTCGAGATCCCGCACCTCCGCGCCGCGGACCGCGCCGTCCGACGTGGTGAGGCCGACGACCTTGACGGCGGAGGCGACGTCCGCGCCGTGGGCCGCGGCGGTGCGGACCAGTTCGAGGGTGTGGCGCGAGTCGTCGATCTGGGTGTCGTAGAACGTGATCGCGCCGACCAGCCGGCTGTGCTTGAGACCAGGCGCCAGACGCCGTACCCCCTTGAGGGACAGGTGCTTGTGGCGGGGCACCGCGCCCGCACCTCCGATCGTGTCGTACAGCATGAGGCCGGCGCCCATGTAGGCGCGCTCCCAGACCCGGTGGTGGAGCGGGTAGAGGAAGCGGATGGGCTTCACGAGGTGGGGCGCGAGGTGTTTCAGGAGCAACCGGCGCTCGCGCAACGACTCGCGGACGAGGCCGAAGTTGAACTGTTCGAGGTAGCGAAGGCCTCCGTGGATGAGCTTGCCGGACCGGCTAGAGGTGCCGGCCGCATAGTCACGCATCTCGACGAGAGCGACCACCAGCCCGCGTGTGGCCGCATCGAGTGCGGCCCCGGCGCCGGTGACACCGCCACCGATCACGAGAACGTCGTAGTCCGTGCTGGCGAGTCGAGCCAAGGCTTCCGCGCGGTTCGCGGGGCCCAGTTGGCCGTTCGACATGCGCTTTCGTCCTCCCTTCTGGCAGACGACTGCGGATGGTGGATTGGGGTGTGCCGGCCGTCGCGGGGCGACGGCCGGCCCATAGCCCGGTCCCCGATGCCGCGTGCTTACTTCTCCATAACGAACGGAGAGGTGTACTTGTCGGCGTTGTCCTTGGTGATCAGCACACAGTCGATGCTCTGCTTCTCATCGGGGACGCCCGTCTTGCCGGTCTTGAGGTACTCGACGGCCTGGGCGACGGCGTTCGTCGTGCCCTGGACGATGGGCTGGAGCACGGTGGCGACCATGGTCCCGGACCGGACCGCGTTGACGGCGTCGGCGCTTCCGTCGAAGCCGAGGACCTTCACCTTGTCGAGCATCTTGGCGCCCTTGAGAGCCTCGATCGCGCCGAGAGCCATCTCGTCGTTGCCGGCGATGACACCGGTCATGTCGGGGTGGGCCGCGATGAGGCCCTCCATCTTGTCCTTGCCCTGCGCGCGGTCCCAGTTCGCCGTCTCCTGGCCGAGCTTCTTGAGGTCGGGGTAGGCGGAGATGACGGCGGCGTAACCGTCGGAACGCACCTTGGCGTTGTTGTCGGTGGGGTTGCCGAACAGCTCGACGTACTTGCCCTTGCCGCCCATCGCCTTCACCCACGCCTCGGCACCGATCGTGGCGCCCTGGGCGTTGTTGGAGATGATCTGCGACTTGGCGATGCCCTGCTTGGAGATCTCGGCGTTCACGAGGAGCACCGGGATACCCGCGTCGGTGGCCTTCTGGACCGCGGCCACGGACTCGTCGGCGCCGGCCGGGTCGAGGATGATGGCCTTGACCTTGTTGCTGATAGCGGTGTCGATCAACTGGTTCTGCTTGTCGGCGTCGGCCCCGTGGGCGTTGACCGTGGCCTTGTACCCGGCCTTCTCGATCTCGGCCTTGGCGGTGTTCGCCTCCGCCTGCCAGTAGGAGTTGGCGAGGTCCACCGTGATGACGGCGATGGTTCCGCCCTGGGAACCTCCACCTGCGGCGGGGGCGGCACTCGACGAGGCGGTGCTGGAACTCGAGCCGCCGCAGGAGGCGAGGCTGAGTGCCATGACGCCCATCGCGGCAACGACGGCAATCTTTCGGAACATCTGGAGCCTTTCAGAACGCGGGTTGTGCAGACGCGAACGGGGGGCCGTCCGGGTTACGCCGGGCTACACCGGGGCGGGTGTACGCTCCGACGGCTTGGGGGGTGACACCGCTGCTTTCGCCGAGCGGCGCTTCTGAAGGGTCTGCTGGAGCTGGTCCAGCGCGACCGCGACGATGATGACGGCGCCCTTGATGATCTGCTGCCAGAACTGGGAGACGCCGATGAGGACCAGGCCGTCGACGAGAAAGCCGATGACGAAGGCGCCGATGAGGGTGCCGCGGATGGTGCCGCGCCCACCGGAGAGCGCGGCGCCGCCGATCACCACGGCGGCTATGGCGTTGAGCTCGAAGAACTCACCGGCGGCGGGGGTGGCGGAGGACAGGTCCCCCGTCAGGAGCAGGCCGACGGCCGCCGCGCACAGGCCGGAGAGTACGTAGATTCGGGTCTGCACCTTTTTCACGGGCACACCGGACAGCTCGGCCGCACGCTCGTTTCCCCCGGTCGCGTAGAGCCAGCGGCCGAACGGGCTCTTGCTGAGCACCACCGCGAAGATCGCCGCGAAGAGGATCATCGCCCAGACCGGCATGGGGAGACCGAGCGGTGCACCCTTGAGGAAGGTGAGGAATCCCGTGTTGCCGAGTCCCGCCTCTCCTTCGAGACTGGAGAACGGGGTGCCGTTCGTGATCAGCAGCGCGATCCCACGGGCGACGTACAGCATGCCGAGCGTCGCGATGAACGGCGCGACCTTGAGTCTCGCCACCACAACGCCGTTCACGTAGCCGACCAGGGTCCCGACGCCGAGGGAGACGATGATCACGACCCAGACGGCGGGGTAGAGGAAGACGTTGAGACTCTTGATCTCAAGTCCCTGCAGCAGCATGCCGGCGACGACACCCGACAGGCCGACGGTAGAACCGACCGACAGGTCGATGCCGCCGTTGAGGATCACCAGGAGCATCCCGATCGCCAGGATGGCGTTCATCGCGACGTGCCGGGTCATGATGATGAGGTTGTCGGCGCTGAGGAAGTTGGGGGACAGTAGCGAGAAGACGACCACGATGAGCAGAAGCGCGAACAGCGCGCGCCCTTCCATCATCAGGGCCCTGAGATTGATCTTGCGGGAGGTGTCCTGCGCTGCCGCGGCCTTCCCTGCGGCGTGGCTCAACTCACTCACTGGGCGTTCCAATCGGGTGGATGCCGACCTCGGACTCGCCGGAGGCCGCCATGATCTCTTCACGTGATGCCGTGTAGGGGTCGAACTCCCTGACGACCCGGCCCTTGGACATCACGACGATGCGGTGCGACGCGGTGATCGCCTCGCCGATCTCGCTGGTCACGTAGAGGACCGCGAGACCCTTCTTCGCCTCACGGAAGAGCAGGGAGAAGATCTCACCCTTAGCGCCGACGTCGATGCCGCGGGTCGGCTCGTCGAGCAGGAGCACCTTCGGGTCGGTCAGCAGCATCTTGCCGATCACGACTTTCTGCTGGTTCCCGCCGCTCAGCGACGTGATCGCCGCACCGGGACCGGGGGTCTTCACCCGGACCTCGGAGATGCCGTCCCTGATCCTGCTGGACTCACGCCCGCGGGAGATCAGGAATCTCTTGGTCAGTTCCAGCAGGCTCGACAGCGACAGGTTCTGGCCGACGGACATCGACTGGACCAGTCCGTCGCGCTGCCGGTCCTCGGGGACGAGGCCGATACCGAGCTTGATACGTTCGATGATCGACGTGCCGGAGATGTCGATGCCGGAGATGTCACCGCCGCCGAGTTTGACGCTGCCGGAGGCGATGGCGCCGCGACCGGCCAGTGCCTCGACCAGCTCGGTCCGGCCGGCGCCCATGAGTCCGTACAGGCAGACGATCTCGCCGTGCCTGACCGTCAGTGAGACGTCGTTGACCGCGAGGCGGCCCTCGCCTGCGGCGTCGACGACCTTGAGGTGCTCGATGCTCAGCGCGACATCGCCGTAATCGCGCTCCTCGCCGCGGAAGTCGTACTCCGCGGCTCGCCCGACCATCTTGCCGACGACCCAGGGAAGGTCGATGTTGGCGGCGTCCTCGGTGGCCACTAGTTCGCCGTCGCGGAACACGACCGCGTGGTCGGAGATGGCGATCGCCTCCTCCAGGTGATGGGAGATGTAGACGATCGCGACCCCGTTGCCGGTGAGGTCCTTGATCACCTTGAACAGGACCTCGACCTCCGAGGCGCTGAGCGCGGAGGTGGGCTCGTCCATGATGAGGATGCGGGCGTCCATCGCCAGGGCCCGGGCGATCTCGACGATCTGCTGCTGCCCGAGGCGGAGGTCGGCGACGAGCGTGTTCGGGTCGATCTTCTCCTCAAGGCGCTCCATGAGCCCTCGGACGATCTTGCGTTCGCCCCGGTAGTCCACCGTGCCGAACGCGCGAGTGCGCTCCCTGCCGATAAAGATGTTGTCGCGCACGCTCATGTTGGGACAGAGGTTGAGCTCCTGGTGGATGATCGAGATGCCGTGGTCGACCGCCTGGTTGGGCGACCGCAGCTCGATCCGCTCCCCGTCGAGCTCGAGGTGTCCGCCGGTGGGTGACTCCACTCCGGCGAGGATCTTCATCAGCGTGGACTTGCCGGCGCCGTTCTCGCCGAACAGTACGGTGACCTTGCCGCGCTTCACCTCGAAGTTGACGCCCTTCAGTGCCTGCGTCGCGCCGTACGTCTTGGTGATGTCAACTGCCCGGAGTACGACCTCCGGCTGCCGAGGGCTCGCGGCTTCCTGGAACATCAGCCCGCCGTCTCGATCTTGACGGGCGTGATCAGGTAGCTGCTGTCGGGGCCCGTGTTGGTCACGTATACGCCGACCACCGAGGTGTTCTTGCCACGCGAGGAGGCGGCGTCGACCTTGCCGGTCACGTTCGCGAGCGTCTTGGCCTTCAGCTCGTTGGCCACCTGCTGGTAGTCGGTCTGGTTCTCGAAGTCCTTGAACTTGATCGTCCCGGTGACGTCGCGCAGGGCCGTGCCATTGACGGCCGGGCCGATGGCGACGCGTACGACGCTGTCCTTGGGCAGGCCGGGCACCTTGACGGTCAGGAAGTCCGCGTCGACTTCGGTGATCTTGCCGGTGAAGGTCACCGGGATCGCGTACTTGTCGGTCCCCGCGACGTTGCCGTACTTCACGCCGGCGGCCGCGGGGTCGGCGACGACCGCGGCGGCGACCTCATTAAGACCTTTGGCCTTCGCCTCAACGGCACTGACGATCTTGGGGTACTGGGCGGTGGCGAAGGTCTTGGCGTTGAACTGCGCGGGGTTGATCGCGGAGACCTCCGCTCGCGACAGGACCTTCGTGTTCAGCGCCATGGCGATCAAGAGGACGACTATCACGGCAGGCCAGGCATAGCGCGCGAGCGTGTGAGGCGAGCGGGGGACGGCTGCTGTACTCATCGGACTCGGGTGGCTCCTTTCCAGCAATCGCGCGGGGCGTGCGGCGGTCCGGGGGCAAGATGCGGGGACTTGTCACGCGTTCACGAGAACGTAACAGTAGATATTGTTATTAATCAAGATTTTTCGTTACCTGCACCAGAAAATCTCCCGGACCGTCACGCAGATGACGACATAGTGGACTTATCACCCAGATCACGGTATCTTCTGCCGTCAGTCACGTTAGAACTAACATCAAACCCCTCGCCGAGCGGTGAGATAATCACGCAGGGATCGCGATGAGCAGCTACCGAGACCGCTCCCTCCAGCGTCTTCAGGATGATTTCGACCTGCTCGTCATCGGGGGAGGCGTACGGGCTCGGCATCGCGGGACGCCGCCGACCGTGGCCTTTCCGTGCTGGTGATCGACAAGGGAGACTGGGGCAGCGGCACGTCCTCGTGGTCGTCACGCATGATCCACGGTGGGCTCAAGTACCTCGAGAAACTCGAAGTGGGGCTCGTCAGGGAGTCGCTGCGCGACCGCGAGTGGTTGCTGCGGCACGCGCCGCACCTCGTCGCGCCGTTGCCGTTCCTGCTGCCGTTCTACAAGAACAACAGGCACCACCGGCTCGCACTCCGCGCCGGCATGGTTCTCTACGACCTCCTCTCCTACGACAAGTCGCTGCCGAGGCATCGCGCAAGGGGGCGCGACGAGACCGCGGCCCTGCTGCCAGGTCTGTCACGAGACGGGCTCCAGGGCTCGGCGCTCTACTACGACGCACAGGTCCAGTACGCCGAGCGACTCTGCGTCGAGACCCTTCTCGCCGCGCGCACCGCCGGGGCCGTCACCCTCAACTTCACCGAGTCGACCGCACTGCGCGTCGAGCACGGCCGCGTGGTCGGGGCGTCGGTTCGCGATGCGGTCACCGGCAAGAACCACGAGGTCAGGGCACGGTTCACTGTCAACGTGGCGGGCCCGTGGGTCGACGCCGTGCTCTCCGGTGCTTCGCCCGTCCCCGAGCGGCTCATCGGCGGGACGAAGGGCACGCACCTCGTCGTCGAACCGTTCCCCCGCTCCCCCGACTTCGCGATGCACTACGAGGCGATCAGCGACGGCCGTCCCCTCATGGTGTCGAGCGCTACCAGGACGTGCTGTGGGACGTGACCTGCTTGGTCATCCGCGAGGTCATCGCCACGACCGGCGTCAAGCCCGAGGACATCGCCGGCGTCGCGGTCACCTCCCATGGTGACGGGATCTACCTGGTCGACGAATGGGGCCGGCCGACCCGGCCGGGGATCCTCTCCCTCGACACGCGCGCGGCGGAGTTGGTCGCGGGCTGGGAACGCACCGGCCAGAGCGACACCGTCCTGCCGCTCAGCGGGCAGAAACCCTGGCCGGGCTCGCCGGTCTCGGTGCTCGCCTGGCTGGCGCGGAACGAACCGGACGTCATGGCGCGGACCGCCTACGCGCTGCCAGGCAAGGACGCCATAAAACAACGGCTCACCAACGTCTTCTCCACCGATCCGACGGAGTCGAGCCTCTCCTTCACCAACGTCTACTCGCAGGAATACGACGTGGAGACGCTGCGCGTCTTCGAGGTCGACGAACTGTTCCGCCTGCTGCCGGAGGTGATCCCGTCCGGACGGATCGCGGGCGAGGTCACCGTCGCGGCGGCTGAGCGGTGCGGGCTCGCGCCGGGCACTCCGGTCGCCTCAGGCTCGCACGACGTCGACTGCGGGGCTATCGGCATGGGAACCGTGCTCCCGGGCCAGCTCGCGATCATCGCGGGAACCTTCAGCATCAACGAGGTCATCTCCGACGCGGCCCGCGTTGACGGGCGCTGGAACGCCCGCAACTTCGTCGTACCAGGCCAGTGGATGAACATGTCGCTCTCCCCGTCGAGTGCGACCAATCTGGAGTGGTTCGCCACCAGGCTCGCCGCGCATGACGTGCGGGCGGGAGGTGCCGTGGGCGATCCGTTCGCGTTCGTGGAGGAGGATCTCCGCGCGATCGAGGCGAGTCCGAGCGATCTGGTCTATCTTCCCTTCCTGTACGGATCTCCCTACACCATCGACGCCAGCGCCGCCTTCCTCGGGTTGCGCGGATGGCACGAACGCGGCCACATGGTCGGCGCGGTGATGGAAGGGGTGGTCTTCAACCACCGTCATCATGTCGACGCGCTGCGAGACGGGTTCGACGTCACCGACATCCGTCTCACGGGTGGGGCGGTCAACAGCGGCCGGTGGGTGCAGATGTTCGCCGACACCCTGGCCACACCGGTGAAGGTGAGTAACGTGCGGGAGGCCGGCGCGCTCGGATCGGCCATGCTCGCCGGTATCGCCGTGGGCGTCTACTCCGACCTCCCGGATGCCGCGGCGGCGATCGTCGCGGAACCGGTCGTCCGCGAGCCGACACCCGCCGGTGTGGCACGCCAGGAGGACAACTACCGGCGCTACCAACGCGTCATCGAGGCGATGACGACCGTGTGGACCGGATCTCGGGGCGACCCGATGACATGGATCGGCACCAGTTGGAAGATGAACAAGACGCTGGCCGAGGCGCGCGCGTTCGTCGACGGGATGGTGGCCGCGCGCAGCGTGCTCCGCGGCGTCCAGACCTTCGTCATCCCGCCGCACACCGCGATCGCGGCCGTACGCGAGCGCCTGCCCTGCGACGTGCCCGTCATCGTCGGCGCCCAGAACGCCCACTGGGAACCCGGCGGTGCCTACACGGGCGAGGTCTCGATGGGGATGGTCGCCGACGCCGGCGCGACACTCGTCGAGATCGGTCACTGGGAGCGCCGGGCGTACTTCGGCGAGACCGACGACACCGTCGCGCTCAAGGTCGAAGCCGCGGTCGCGGCGGGTCTCACTCCCCTGCTGTGCGTCGGCGAACCGGCCAGGGTGCGCTCCGCCGGAGGGGAGATCGACTGGATCGCCGCCCAGGTGAGCCGCGGGCTCGCCAGACTCGCCGCGCAAGACTTGCACAAGGTCGTCATCGCGTACGAGCCCGTCTGGGCGATCGGCGACCTCGGCCGCGAGGCCCTGCCGCACGAGATCGCGCCCGTCATGGCGATGCTGTCCGCTCGTTTGGGGCCGGATGGGGACACCCGTAGTAGGGTCGCGGCAGTTCTCTACGGCGGGAGCGTCAACCGGCTCAACGCCGCGGCATTGCTCGACGTGCCGGGAACCGACGGCCTGTTCATCGGCCGGGCGGCCTGGCAGGTGGCGGACTTTCTCGCATTGGTTTCCATCGGCGCCCGCGCCGGATCTGGTAGGAGGCGAGATGATGGAGCCGCCCGCTGAGGGCCGCCTGTCGCGGCAGCGAGCACGTCAACGCGCTATCGCCGCGGACGTGATGGCGGACGGCTCGGTCCGCATCGACGCGCTCGCGGAGAAGCACGGCATCAGCCTGATGACCGCCCACCGCGACCTCGACGCGCTCGTCGCCCGGGGCATCGTCCGCAAGACCCGGGGCTTGGTCACCGCCCTGCCGTCCAGCCTCGTCGAGGCCAGTGACCTCTTCCGTCGTGGGCAGCAGCACAGCGAGAAGGCCGCCCTCGCCCGAGCCGCCTGCGCGTGGATCGAGCCGGGACACGCCGTCATCCTCGACGACTCGACGACCACCCTGAATCTCGTACCGTTGATCACCGACAAGGTGCCGCTGACAGTGATCACGAACTTCCTCCCGATCATCGAGGACCTGAGCGGCGAACCGGCACTCACCTTGATCGCACTCGGTGGCCAGTTCCATCCCTGGGCGAACTCGTTCATGGGCCACATGACCGTCGCCGCGATCCGCGATATTCGCGCCGACATCGTGATCATGTCCACCTCGGCCATCACCGACGACATCTGTTTCCACCAGACCCAGGAGACGGTGGACACCAAACGCGCCATGTTCGAGTCGGCGGCCATCCGCCTGCTGATCGTCGACCACACGAAGTTCGAGCGCCGGGCCCTTCACGCCCTCGCCCCGCTGACCGACTTCGACCACGTCATAGTGGACTGGCGAACCCGTGCGGAGCATGTGGACCGGCTGAAACGCCAGGGAATAGGCGTCACCGTAGCCCCGTCGGCACGCGCGCGTTAGCGCTGCTCTCCTGACCGCGGCCACCCGTGACTAAGGAGAGGCGAACGTCCTCACTGTGGGCGCGCCAGGCGGGTACGGCCGAGCCCGGACACCGCAAGGTTTTCCACGTACACCGCTTGGTTGTCGCGGATGATCCGCGTGGAGAACTTGTGTGCCCAGTCGCGGCGCGTGGGCCTGGGTTGGGGACGGGGACCGGGTCGGTCGCGAAGGCTGTCGCGGGCGCCGAAAAGAGCGACACGCGGCTGTGCAGGAGGCCAGAATCAGAAGAAGACGTCGTCGAGGGGGCGGCGGCGTTTCATTCAAATCTCCTTGAAGGTGGAGACTGACGCCTCCACGAGTACCTTCCGTGGGTCGCCCTGTGGCGGTCTCGAAGGCGTCAACGGGGGTCTCGGCAGGCGGCGGCAGCACGAAACGGGTCCGCCTGCCTGTGGGTCGCTAGCTGCAGGGGACGCGGATCACTCAGCCGTCGGTCGTGAGGTGATCAAGCGTGTAGTCGAGTGGCCCCGGCGAAGCGCCGGTGGCAGGACTTCGCCTTCAAGCGCTGCCACTGTGCAGGGCCGCAATTCCGCCGGATGCCGTCGGCACCGGCCAGCCGGAACCGGCGGACAGACGGGGGGAGTCGAGCGCGAGGACGGCAGGGTTGCCCATCATGTCAGCCGGGAAAGGTCGATGACAAAGTTGTCCTGACAACATTGTCAAACCTGATCTGGTACGAAACCACCACTACCGTGTCAAGAGATCAATTCGTATTCAGGGCCGGAGCGGCTTCGCGTAACAGCGGCTGCGTACCTCGAAGCGGTAGTGACCGAACCTGGCGCACGGTTCGTAGCCGTCGGAGGTGTACAGCGCGATCGCTTCAGGCTGTTCGGTACCGGTCTCCAGAACCATCCGCATCCGCCCCGCGGAACGGGCGTCGTCCTCCAGAGCGGCCAGGATGCGACGCGCGAGGCCGCGGCGACGAGCCTCGTCGACCACGAACATCCGCTTGATCTCGGCGTCGCCGTCCGAATTGCCCAGCTCATTCGCGTCCTGGGCGCGCCAGCCGCCGGTAGCGAGCGGGGTGCCGTTCTCGTCGTACGCGATGAGGTACAGGCCACGTGGCGGCTCGAACATGGCCGGCTCCAGTGGCGTCGTATCGCCTTCGCTCTGATAGCGCTCGGCGTATTCACGCTGTACCAGGTCGTTGAGCTTGACCGCGTCCGGGTGATCAAAGGAAACACGGCGAAGTTCCACCGCTGACACGCCTTTCTCTGGAGCAGTTATCACGCTCACGGATGATATCGCTCTGGGGAATACCATTCGGCCGGCGCACATCGCCGTGCCCGCTGGACGTGCCACCACGGAGCCGCCCACCGCGGCATCGTTAGTGGTGGATGTCTGGAGTCAGCGAACAAAAAAGAGGGCCTGGGGGCGAGGACAATGCCGGCGCTGGCGGGGCGGAGGTGGCCGGTCAGGTCGGCGAGTTGGATGTCATGCGGGGACAGCTTGACTACCTGCTGGAGGTGGCCCAGCGACCCACCGTCTCCATACAGGTTGTCGATCCCGGATGCCTTCCAGGCATGGCGGGAGCTTTCATGATCGCTGAGCTTCCGAATGGTCAGCCGGACACCATTCACGCGGACTCGCCAGTCCAGGGGCAGATCACGAACGACCGTGAATTCGTTATTTCCATCCGAAAGCGATATGAAGCGATACGACTATGGGCCTATCCTGAGCGTGTATCCCTCAAAATGATCGAGGAAGTGAAGCGGGAATGGACCTGAGCGCCGCCGCGTGGCGGAAGTCGTCAAAGTCTTCGGACAACGGCGGGCAGTGCGTCGAGGTGGCCGCCAACCTGCCCGGGGCGGTCGCGGTCCGCGACAGCAAGAACCCCAGCGGACCCAAGCTCCTCTTTGCCCCAGGCGCGTGGCGAACCTTCATCGGCAGCGTCAAGACTGGAGACCTCGATCACCCAGCCTGATTGCCAGGTTCCGCCCGTCGCAGCCGGCCCAGCAGGTCAGCCATGGCGTACGGACCGCGGCTGCCCGGTTTGGCCGGTGCGCAGCTTGCCTACAGTTGTGTGCGGGCCTCCTCGACCTCGCGCATGATGCTCTGGGCGCCGCTGGTCTCGGCGATCGTGCCCGCCTCTTCGATCAGTGCCAGCGCGTCGTCACGGCGATCCTGTCCGGCGGCGATGTAGGCCAGTCCGACCAGATTCGCGGCTACGCCAGGCATGAACCCGAGCTCCCGGCGAATCCGCGTCGACTCCTCCAACCGCTCCCGCGCCGCGTCCAGCCGGCCCGCGACATGCTCGGCGATGCCCAGGTGCCGGAGCGCGTAGGAGATCGTCAGCTTGTCGCCGGCCTTCGTCGCGAGCTCGCAGGACCGTTCGAGGACGGGAACCGCGAGGTCGTTGTCATGCCGGACGACCTGGTGGAAGATGCCGACCCAGAACAGCGACTCCGCCTCACCACGCACGTCGCCGAGCACCTGGTAGAGCTGCGCCGCACGCTCGAACAACGCCAGCTCGTCCGGGTCCTCGTTTCGCTGCTCAAGGAATCGACCGTGAATGACCCGGCCACGGGCCAGGGCCAGATCTGCCTCGACCGCGTCAAGCTCCCGCTCGGCGATGGCCAGCGCGCCGGCATCGCCATCGAAGATCGAGCGTTCGTAGAGCAGCCTGGCCCGTTCGATTCGTTCGTCCACGCTCATCGTCGCCCCGCCTACCCCGCATTCGTGCGCCGCGCCGAACGTTACACGCCGGCCCAGCACGGATCCATCGCCCACATCGATCGAACAGCGTCTTGACGGCGCGTCCTGTGACGGATTGGGCCAGACGACCCAATCCGTCACAGCGTTCCACGGGAGCGGCTCGCGCGCGATCTTCCCACTCCCACGTCACGGATAATGGCGTTCCTGGTTATCCCGGCGTGTTGTTCACGGTGATCTTCTCAGTGATCGTGCTCTTGTGTCCGGCGTTGTCTGTCGCCGTCGCGAGCAGCGTGTGCACGCCGTTCGTCAGCGCCGTGGTGTCGAGGTTGAACGTCTGCGTTCCCGCTGTCGGCTGCCGCATGTCCTGCAGTCCGGCCGCGTCGATCCGCAGATTGTAGGCCTTCAGTCCCCGGCCGGCGAGAGACACCGTCACCGGCACCGTGCCGGTCACTGTGGCGTCCTTGACGGGGGCGACGAAGGCGAGTTGCGGCACCGAGGGGGCGGGAGCCTGCCCCGTACCGACCACGGCAGGCGGCTGGTTCGCCGCACCGACGCCCCAGCCCGTGGTGGTCGGATCGGTTGTGAGGGTGAAGGTCACCTTGTCGGTCCTCGTCAGATCGTTGTGCGACATCCAGCTCTTGGCGGTCTTCGCGCCGTCGACGCGCATGGTGTCGATGTACTGCAAGGTGTTCGACGCCGCACCTGGCGCACTGATGGCAATCTTGTGACCGTCGGGCTGGGTGATCACGATCTTCGGGAACATCGGGGCAGAGAAGATGTAGTTGCCGGAACCGGCCTGTGCCTCGAAGAAGCCCATCATCTCGAATGCCACCAGCGCGGACGTCGCCCCAAGGTCATCGTTGCCGGGCAGGCCCTTGTAGTCATCGGTGTAGAGCACCCGCTGGGCGCGGGCCACCGCGGACGTCTTCCAGGGGCTGTTCGTCCAGGCGTACATCCAGGGCGAGTGGAAGTCGGGCTCGTTGTTAGGGTTGAACTCGAAGCGGCCGTGGTAGTCGAACGCTCCGGTCACCCAGTTCTGCTGAGCAGCGTTGGTGAGGTCGGCCTGGATGGCCGGCATGGCGAAGAAGGTGTCCAGGCGCCCTTCGGCCCGGTCGGCGCCCCCCATCAAGCCGAACAGCGTCTGCGGGTCCTGCTGGCCGAGCCACTGGTACTGCCAGGCGGTGCCTTCCTTGAACCCTGGCCCGCTTTCTGGGGCGGTGGTCGGGACGAAGCTGCCGTCGTCGGCTCGCACCTGGGGGAACCCGGTGAAGCCCTTGGAGCTGATGTCGGGGTTCCAGATGTGCTGGAACTCGTCGCAGCGGGGCCGCAGGACGTTGGCCTCGGCGATCCGGTCGAGTCCGATGGCCATGGTGCCGAGCGCGCAGTCCGCGAACGAGTACTCCAGCCCGATCGAGGCGGCTTCGTTCTTGCTCCGCTCGTACGGGATGTAGCCCTTGCTCAGATACTGCGGGTTGAATTCTCGGGCCTTGATGTTCGTCGCTGGTGGCGGGGTTCCGTTGACGTTCTGCCACAGGGCGTCGAACAGCTGGTTGGCCAGCTTGTCGTCGAGGAGGCCGCGGGTGTACATGGTTACGACGAACGGTGTCACGGGATCGCCGCTGGTGGCGTTGGTCTCGGCTTGGCCCAGGGACCATCGCGGCACCCAGCCGCCCTGCTGATAGATGTCGAGGATCGTCTGCGCCATATCCTTCGCGCGATCCGGTGCGATCAGCGCAACCATCTGGTTCTGCGATCGGTAGGTGTCCCACATCGAGAACATCTGGTAGTAGTGGTGCCCCGGTTCGACCTTGTGCGTCTTGCGGTCGAAGCCCTGATAGGTACCATCCACGTCCTCGGCCACGGACGGGTGCAGCAGGCTGTGGTACATCGCGGTGTAGAACGTGCGCAGGTCGGTGTAGGAGTCGCTGGCGACCTGCACGCTCGACAACTGCTTGCGCCAGGCCGCTTGTGCCTTGTCGCGGACCTTGTCGAAGGTCTTCAACTTGCCGTGGTCGCCGGTGGACATCTCCGTCACCCGGTTCAGTTCGGCGCCCGCGATCGAGGTGTAGGAGACGCCGGAGTTCGTGACCAGCGGCTCGGTCAAGTTGGCGGCCAGCGAGATCACGGCTCCGCCGCTCGCCTCGGTGCGTCCAGCCACCGGCACCTTCTGGCCCCGGTCCCAGGTGGCGATGCCGGTGATCGGCGCGGAGAGCGCCATGCTGAAGTACAGGGTGTAGCGGCTCGGCCGACCGGAGCCGCAGAAGGATCCGCTGGTGACGTAGCCCTGGATCTTGTCGCCGACCACTTGCACATGGCTGTCGAACGTCTGACCCCACACGTCGGTGACGTTGACGATCAGCCGCGGTTGCGCGGTGTTCGACGGGTAGGTGAAGCGGTCGACGCCGACACGGGTTGTGGCCGTCAGTTCGGAACGGATGTTGTACTTGCTCAGGGTGACCCCGTAGTAACCCGGCTCCACGACCTCGGTGCTGTGGCTGTACGGAGATGCTGTGCCGTTGATGGATGAGTCGGTCAAGTCTCCGACCGACGGGATCACCCGTATCCAGCTACCGGCGGGGCATCCGATGCCGGAGAGGTGAACCTGGCTGAATCCGACGATGTTCTGGGCGTCGTAGTTGTAGCTGGCGTTGCCGACGTTGGTGTCCGGGCTGTTCTGCACCATGCCGAATGGCAACGCGGCACCGGGGAACGTCGTGCCGGAGGTCTGGTTTCCCACTTGGGGGTTGACGTAGACAGTGGGATCGTCCACCAGGGACGGAACGCCTGCCAAGGGAACGGGGCTGGCAGCAGCGGGGGCCGTCGCCGCGCCTGCGAGTACTACCGAAATGAGCAGACTCAGAGTGAGTTGTCGGCGTCTTCGATTCATCCGGTCATACCTCTTCTATCGGGGGGCCGGCCTTGCCTGACAACGTTGTCAGGCTCACGCGGCTTTACTTCCTAGTCGCATACCAACCCTGTGTCAACCGGGTGTCCGATGTGATCCAATCGAGATCCTCGCCAGCGAGGGCGTGTCCGCCTTGAGAACGGCCGGCGTCCTCAGCGAGGACGCCGGCCTGAAAGAACCTGCACCGGGGCAGGACCGTCTGGTCTAGCCGGCTTTCTGCGTCGTGAGCGTCACTCTGGCGAGCCAGGAGCCCCAGCCGTCCTGGGGCTGGCTGTCCCCGATGCGCATGTACAGCGTCCCGCTCGTGCCTCGCAGGTCGTTGAGGTCGAACGTGTGCTTGCCACGGTTGGACAGGTCACGCACGTTGTTCGGTTCTTCGAGGATGGTGCGCCAGCTCTGGCCGTCCGTGGACGTCTGGACGAGGAACTGGTTGCCGATGTCCAGGACCAGCGAGCCGCCGGTGACCCCGGGGGGCAGTTGGAAGCGGTAGGTGGCGTGGCTGTCTCCGTCGGTGAAGCGGGCCCGGCCGTCGTAGACCGTGCCGTCGAGCTGGGAAGCGCCGGCGTCGAGGAGCCAGGGCGCCTCGGCGTCGGTGCCGGGGGTGAAGTCGACCGTGTCGCCAAGCACGGTCACCATGCCCTTGTCCGTGACGGAGCCGTGGTCGGAGGTCACGGCGAGCTGGATCGGATAGCTCCCGGGCGCGGTCCCCTGTGGCACCGTGGCTTGGAAGGTCACCGTCGTGGAGCCGCCGGCGGCGATGGGGCCGAAGGTCGCGCTCGCGGGCTGTACGGTCCAGCCCTGCGGGCCGGTCGCGGTGATCCGCCCGGCGGCCGGGTCCTGGGCGTGGTTGGACACGGTGACCCGCATGGGGACGGTGTCCCCCGCCGAGGCCAGGACGCCGTCGGCCTCGGTGGCCAGCGGTGAGGTGCCGGCCGGCCCCGGGTTCAGCAGCTCGACTTCGGCGAGCGACGTCGAGGCCCCGCCGCCGTTGCCGGTCACGCTGATCCGGTAGTACGCGTAGGCGCCCGGCTTTGCGATCTTGAACGGGCGGGTCTGCAGGCGCCACTGGAATGTCTCACCGCTGCGCTCGTCGAGCGTCGTCCAGTTGCTACCGTCGCTGGAACCTTCGAGGGTCCACGCGGCCGGGTCCTCGGCCGCGGCTCCGGAGCCGGAGGTGAGGGTGTAGAAGCGCACCGGCTGCTCGCCGGCACCGGTGAAGTGGTACTGGATCCAGGGCCGGCCACCGGGCAGGGACACCTGGGTGCCGGAGTCGTTGTCGAAGAGCGCGGTCACGCCGGCGTCACCGCTCGCCGTCGCCGTGCCGGCGTCCTTGCCGGTCACGTCGCGCAGCGGCGCCGGAGCCTGGTCGCCTTGGGTGATCGACGGCGGGGCGGCGTCCTTCCCGGTGCCCCAGCGCGACGGCGCAGGTCCCATGCGGAACGTGAGCTCTCCGCCGCGGGCGAGCAGGTCGTGCGGCAGGTACGTCTTGTCGTAGCTCTCGCCGTTGACTTCGAGCCCCTGCACGTACACGTTACGGCTGCTGTTGCGCGGCGCCTTTATCACCAGGGTCTTGCCGTTCTCCAGGTGGACGGTGGCCTTGGTGAACAGCGGGGAGCCCACCGCGTAGTACGGGCTGCCCATCTGCAGCGGGTAGAAGCCGAGCGCGCCGAAGACCTGCCACGCCGACATCTCCCCGTTGTCCTCGTCACCGGGGTAGCCCTGCCCGATCTCACTGCCGACGTAGAGCCGGGACAGCGCCTCGCGCACCTTGGACTGGGTCTTCCAGGGCTGACCGGCGTAGTCGTACATGTAGATGATGTGGTGGGACGGCTGGTTGCTGTGCCCGTACTGCCCCATCCGCACGTCCCGGGCCTCCCGCATCTCGTGGATGACCCCGCCGTACGAGCCGGGGTACATGGCGGTCTCCTGGGTGGCGAAGAACTCGTCGAGCTTGCCGGCGAGTTTGTCCGCACCGCCGTAGAGGTTGGCGAGCCCCCGGCCGTCCTGCGGCACGTGGAAGGCCATGTTCCAGCCGCTGGTCTCGGTGTAGTCGAAACCCCACACCCGCGGGTCGTAGGTCTTCGGCTTGTTCCGCCAGGTGCCGTCGGCGTTCCTGCCCTGGAAGAAGCCCACGGCCGGGTCGAAGGTGTTCACGTAGTTCTGCGCCCGGTTCAGGAAATACTCGTACTCCTCGAGGTACCTCTTGCGCTCCGGGCCGGTGGACCCTTCGGCGAGAGCCTTGCCCATGTTGGCGATGCCGAAATCGTTGATATACCCGTCCAGCGCCCACGACAGAGCCTCGCCCGTGGACTGGATCGGGGTGTAGCCGAGGAAGGCCGACGTCGACAGGCCCTTGCGCCCGACGTTGCGGGCCGGCGGCGAGACGGTGGCGTTCTTCACCGCCGCCTCGTAGCCCGCCTTGGCGTCGAACCCGGTCACGCCCTTGAGGTAGGCGTCGGCGAACGCCACATCCGAGCTGGTGCCGACCATCAGGTCCGCGTAACCCGGCGAGGACCAGCGGGAGATCCAGCCGCCGTCCTTGTACTGCCGCACGAACCCGTCGGCCATCTCCGCCGCGTCACCGGGAGTGAGCAGGGCGTACGCCGGCCAGGTGGTGCGGTAGGTGTCCCAGAACCCGTTGTTGACGTACACCTTGCCGTCCGCCACGGGCGCGCCGGTCTGCGTCGGCGTGCTCGGCGGGGTGGTCGTCGACGACTGGACGGCGTGCTTGTAGACGGGGGCGGCTGCCGTGCCCGCGTTCTCGAAACCGGAGTTCGGGTAGAGGAACAGGCGGTACAGGTTGGAGTAGAGCGTCACCCGCTGGTCCTCGCTCGCGCCCTCGACCTCGATGACGCCGAGCTTGGCGTCCCAGGCACCCTGCGCCCGGTCCCTGACCGCCTCGAAGGTGTCGGAGGCGGCGATCTCGAGCTGCAGGTTGCGCTTGGCCTGGTCCACGCTGATCAGCGACGAGGCGATGCGCATGGTGACCGCCTTGTCCGCGCCCGGGTCGAAGGCGAGGTAGCCGAGCACGTTGTCGCGGCCCTGGCCGGTCAGCTTGGAGCCGCCGGTGACGGGCTTGTCGAAGACGGCGTAGTAGAACATGCGGGTGGCGCCGGTCGACAGGCCGCTGCGCACGTCGGAGTAGCCGGTCACGACGCCGTTAGCCGCGTCCAGGGTGAGACCGCCGTTGTTGCCGACGTTGTCGAAGATCAGCTTCGCCTGGGGTCCTGGGAAGGTGAAGCGCAACATCGCCGCGTGGTCGGCCGGCGCCATCTCGCTTTTCAGCCCGTTCTCGAAGGTCACCCCGTAGTAGTACGGCCGCGCGACCTCGTTCTCGTGCCGGAAGGGCAGGGCCCGCGCGGTGCGGGAGGCGTCCGGGGTCCCCTCTGCCGCGGAAGGCATGACCTGGAACGTCTGGCGGTCGCCCATCCACGGGCTCGGCTCGTGGCTGGCCGCGAACGCCTGGATCTGCGGCAGGTTCGCCGCGTTGTTGGCCCGGTGGTACTCGTACAGCCAGCCGGTCGAGCCGGCGTTGGTCATCGGCGTCCAGAAGTTGAACCCGTGCGGCACGGCGGTCGCCGGGAAGTTGTTACCTCGCGAGAAGCCGCCCGTCGAATGCGTGCCACGCGTGGTCACCACGTACTCCGAGGGCTTGACCTGGACTCTGTGCGGGGCCCGCGCCTCGTACGGCATGCGCTTCCGCGCGGTAACGATCTTGATGTCGTCCACCCAGCCGCCGAACCCGGCGAGACTGGCCGGGCTGTCGTAGGCGACCAGGATCCGCTTGATCGTCCTGCCGCGCGCGAGCGCGCCGATCTCCGCCTGCTTGTAGTTCCACTGGTCGGCGTACAAGGTCTTGGACTCGCCCTGCCCGCGCGGGCTGAGCACCGCCCCGTGCTGGTCCCTCGCGCCGAGCTCGCTGAGGTACGAGCCGTCGTCGAAGGCCAGGTCGACCGAGACGTACGTGCTGGGATAGCGAAGGTCCGCCGCGGTGAACTCCGGGAAGACCACGTAGGAGAGCTGGGTGCTCGCGGCCACCGGGATGTCCACGTCGAACACCTTGTTGTAGGAGTATCCGCCGCTCTCGGCCGTCGTACTGCCCCCGTACCGCAGCGCCTTCAACCCGGAGAAGCCGGCCCGCGGTTTGGAGTCGAAGCCTCCGGACGGGCCGGTGCCCACCTGGGTGCGCATGTCCGCCGGCGGCTTGGGGCTCGTGTCGCCGTCGGAGAGCTCCAGTTCGGCCAGCTGGATGAGGGAGGCGCCGTTGTTGCGGGTGATGTTCAGCCGGTAGTAGGTGTACGCGGTGGTGTTCTGGAACCGGTACTCCTTCCTCTGGGACCGTGCCGTGAACACCTCACCGGTCCTGGCGTCGAGCGTGGTCCAGCTCTGCGCGTCCTGCGAGCCCTGCAGCTCCCAGTTCCGGGGATCCCGCTCCGGCGCGTCGTTCGCCGACGTCAGCGCGTAGTGCACGACCGCGACCGGTGAGGCGAGCTTGTACCGCGCCCACGCGGTGCCGGTGAAGACCAGCCATTTGGTGTTGGTGTCGCCGTCGCCGAGGTTCTCCTTGACCTCGCCCCCTGCCGTGTTCTCCCCGCTGGCGGCGATCTCCGTGATCTCTCCGGCGATGCTCCCCGGGATGCCGCCGGACGGCGTTCCTGTGACGTTCGCGGCCTTCTTCTTGCCGTCCTTGCCGGTCTCCGTGGTGTTGGTCCAGGTCGGCTGGGGATCGCCTGACTCGAAGGACGAGTAGAAATCGGTTCCTTCGGCTTTCGCCAGAGTCCGGCCGGTCTCCGCCAGGCCGCGCGCCTGTGCTTCGGGAACAGGGGCCGCCGGCTCCTCGGGGCCGGGCGGCGGGCTGTACGAAGGGCCCGGGCTCGGGGTGGCCGACGGGCCTGGGTTGGGCACGGGAACCGGGTCGGTCGCGAGGGCGGCCGCGGGCGCCGAAAAGAGCGACACGGCTGCTGTGCAGGAGGCCAGCATCAGAAGAACACGTCGTCTAGGGGGGCGGGGGCGTTTCATCAGATCTCCTTGCGGGTGGAGACTGACGCCTCCACGAGTACCGTCCATGGGTCGGCCGGTGGCGATCGCGAAGGCGTCAACGGGGGGTTTCGACAGGCAGGCGGCAGCACGAAACCGGTCCGCCCGCCTGTGGCTCGTCGGCTGCGGGGGACGGGCGGGTCACTCAGCCATCGGTCGTGACGCGATCAGGCGTGTGGTCGATGACAACGTTGTCCTGACAACGTTGTCTAACCCGATCTTGTACGAAACCTCTCAAATCACCACTATCGTGTCAAGAGATCAATTGATGTTGTGAACGATCCGATCGCCGCCCACGCCGAAGGCCCTGCGGACGAGCATCCATCGGTGACCAAGGCGGCCGGTGTTCGACCCGAGGCCTCAGGCGTAGTAGTGCGGCGGCCACCTGGCGCCGGCTCGATCAAGACCTCTGGACGGGCCGCTCCAGACGGTCCTCCCGGACCGCGGTGACGCCGTCGAGGGAGGCCAGCGCCATGCTGCCCGACCGGGATTCGAGCACCACGACGACACGGTCGTGCGGCAGCTCCTGGACGAGCACCGCGCCGGGGACCTCGGCCAGCCGGGCGCGGAACTCCTCGACGGGGACCGAGATCTCCACGATGTACGCCGTCTTCACCCGCGTGGCCATCCGGTCTTCAGCCGTGCGGGCAAGGCGCCATCCACCCATGCGGCCAAGCCGTGGTTCATCGAGACTCCTTCAGCGTGGAGACCCCCGCCTTCAGGCGTGGGGAGGAAGTCAACCGTGAAGGTAGTCGACGAGGTGGGCCTTCTCGGTCTCCAGCTCCTCGATGGCGCTCTTGACCACGTCGCCGATGCTCACGATGCCCGCCAGCCGGCCCTCGCTGAGGACGGGCAGGTGACGGATGCGGTGGTCGGTCATGGTCTTGCGAAGATCTTCCACGTCGGCGCCCGGCTCGCAGGTCCGTACCTCGGTGGTCATGATCGAGGACACCGGCTCGTGGAGCACGGCCGGGCCCATCAGGTGAAGCCGGCGCACCACGTCACGCTCGGAGACGATGCCGACGATCGTCATGCCGTCGTCGGAAACCACGACGGCGCCGATGTTGTGGTCGGAGAGAACTGCCAGCAGCTCGGTGACAGTGGCCTGCGGTCGCACGGTCGCCACCGCGCTGCCCTTATCTCGCAGGATCGTGCTGATGCGCATCGACACCACCTCGTCAAGATCGGAGAGGCCCGGCTAGGGTACCTCTGGCTTCCCCACCTGACGTCATCGTTAAGCGCCCGCGCCGGTAAAGATCCGCACTCGGACAGGCGGTGGCCATGGGTACCATGTCACACGCCAATTCTCTCCACGGGGACTCCGATGAGTGAAAAGCTGAACACCGGCAGCCACGACCTGCCGATCTCCGACGCCCTGGCCGCGTTCATGAAGGACGGCTGGGACGACACGGGCCGCCCCGGCCTCGCGCCGCTGCCTCTGGCCGCCTACAACGCCAAGCGGCGGGCCGCGCTCGTCCAGCGGTTCCCGGGTGAGCGGCTGGTGATCCCGTCCGGGACGCTGAAGGCGCGCAGCAACGACTCCGACTACCGATTCCGCGCGCACAGCGCGTTCGCGTACCTCACCGGCGGTCAGGAACCGGACGACGTGCTCGTCCTCGCCCCCTCGGGCGCGGCGACGCTGTTCACGCGCCCCCGGTCGCCGAGGTCCGCCGAGGGCGCGGCGGGCCAGGAGTTCTACCGCGACCGCAGGTACGGCGAGTTCTGGGTGGGCGCCCGTCCCACCCTGGCCGAGGCCGAGGCGCTCTACCAGGTCGAGTGCGCGCCGATCGACCGCCTCCCGGAGGCGCTGACCGGTCCGTCCCGGGTGCTGCGCGACGTCGACGCCTCGGTGGACGCCCGCGTGGCGCCGCACGATGGCGACGGCGAGCTGGCCTCTTTCCTGTCGGAGACGCGGCTGGTCAAGGACGAGTGGGAGATCGCCGAGCTGCAGCACGCGGTTGACGCGACGGGGCGCGGCTTCGAGGACGTCGTGCGGGCCCTGCCCCAGGCTCTCGCGCACCCCCGGGGCGAGCGGTACGTCGAGGGCGTCTTCGGGCTGAGGGCCCGGCTGGAGGGCGGCGCGGTCGGCTACGACACGATCGCCGCCTCCGGCGCGCACGCCTGCGTGCTGCACTGGATACGCAACGACGGCCGCCTGCGCCGCGACGAGCTGCTGCTCCTCGACGCGGGCGTGGAGACCGACGATCTCTACACCGCCGACATCACCCGCACCCTGCCGCTGTCGGGCCGGTTCGGGCCGATCCAGCGGCAGGTCTACGAGCTGGTGTACGAGGCGCAGACGGCGGCCATGGCGGTGCTGAGGCCGGGCGCCAGGTTCCGCGACTTCCACCAGGCGGCGATGCGGGTGATCGCCGAGGGCCTTCGCGAGTGGGGCGTGCTGAAGTCCGCGGGCGACGATCTCCACCGCAGGTACACCCTGTGCAGCAGCGGCCACATGCTGGGGCTCGACGTGCACGACTGTGCCAAGGCGCGCGCGTCGGCGTACCTCGACGGCGTGCTGGAGGCCGGTCAGGTGCTGACCGTCGAGCCCGGCCTGTACCTCCAGCCGGACGACCTGACGCTCCCGCCCGAGTTCCGCGGCATCGGCGTGCGGATCGAGGACGACCTGGTGGTCACCGAGGACGGCGCCCGGCTCATGTCGTCCGGCCTGCCCCGCCACCCGGACGAGGTCGAGACCTGGATGGGCGGTCTCCTCGGCTGAGCTTCAGGAAAACCCCCGCGTTTCACACTCGGCCGGCGCCGTCGAGGTGCCGGTGTCCCGCGTCAGGAACTCGCCGGCGAGGCCGGGTCGGTGCCGAGCGGGTCGCCGGGCGGCGCGTCCTGTCCGAGAGGATCATCGGGCCCCCCGGCCGTGCCGTTCTCACCGGCGCGGTCCCCCGGCCCGCGCCGGGCCGCGTGCCCCGGAGTCGGGTCCAGGAACACGTGGGTGATCTCGGGGAAGCGCTCCACCAGGCGGCGCTCTATCTGGTCCGCCGCCTGCTCCAGCCTGTCCCCCGTGCACTCGTCCACGAAGTCGATCTTCGCCGCCACCAGGATCTCGTTGGGCCCGATCATCATGGTCAGCAGCTCCACGACGTCGCTCACCTCGGGCTGCGACACCAGCTCCTTGCGGATCTCGCGCTGGAGCCCCGGCGGGGCCGCCTGGCCGATCAGCAGGGAGGCGTTGGCCCGGATCAGGTGCAGGGCCACGCCGAGCAGCAGCAGGCCGATCACCACCGAGGCCACGCCGTCCCACAGCGGCGACCCGGTGAGCTGGAAGCCGAGAAGGCCGAGCGCCGCCACGACGATTCCGACCAGGGCCGCCGAGTCCTCGAAGACCACCGCCTTCACCGCCGTGTCAGAGGTGTGCGCGACGTACCGCTGGGGGCTCACGCTCCAGCGCTTGGCCGCGCCGCGTACCTGGTAAAGGGCTCTGACGAACGAGATGCCCTCCAGCACGAAGGAGACCGCCAGAACGATGTAGGAGACGACGAGGTCGCCCAGCTCCTCCCCGTGCCAGATCGTCTGCACGCCATGGGTGATCGAGAACCCGGCCCCGATCACCAGCGTCGCGCCCGCCGCCATGAGCGCCCAGAAGAACCCGGCCTTGCCGTACCCGAAGGGGTGCAGGCGGTCCGCGGGATGCTGGCCACGCCGGACAGCGATCAGCAGGAGGACCTCGGTGACCGTGTCCGCGGCCGAGTGCGCCGCCTCGGAGAGCATCGCCGAGGAACCGCTGAGCAGTCCCGCCACCAGCTTCGCCACCGCGATGGCGAGGTTGATCCCGGCCGCCACGAGAACGGTGAGGAAGCTGTCCTGGCCTTCGCCGGACTCCGCCTTGTCGCTCATCTCGCCCCTTCTTCCCTCGTCCCGCCCTTGCTACCTGGTTCCGGCAGGAAAGTTTGATCCCCGGCCAGATTTGAGCAACAGGGACATTCGGCCCGGGCCGAACCGCTTCCTTCGACCCGGGGAGATATAGATTCACCTCCATGAGCACGGCGGAATCCGAGGAACTCGACACCAACTGGCTGAGCGGCGGCGAGCAGAGAGCGTGGCGTGCCCACCTGGCCGCGCACAGGCTCCTCGAGCACAGGCTCGACCGTGAGCTCCAGGGGTTCGGGCTGTCGGCGAACGACTACGAGATCCTCGTCAACCTCTCCGAGAGCGCCGGCCACCGGATGCGGATGAGCGATCTCGCCGAGGCGACGATCCAGTCCCGCAGCCGCCTGTCCCACCAGATCGCCCGGATGGAGGCCTCTTCCCTGGTGAGCCGGGAGAGCTGCCCCGACGACCGGCGCGGCACGTTCGCGGTGCTGACCCAGCACGGCTGGGAGACCATCAAGCGGGTCGCGCCCATGCACGTCGCCAACGTCCGCTACCACTTCATCGATCGGCTCGCCCCGGAGCTGATCGACGCGCTGGAAGCCGCCTACGCCCCCGTCGTGACGCATCTGCTCCGGCTCCGCGCCGAGGAGCGGGCGTAGGTCGTCTGGGCGACCCCAAACCGATACCTGCGAATACCGCTGTTGCGCGGTCATCGATCGCTAGCATCCGGGCTGTGTCGAAAAGGTCGCTCGCCTCTTGGCTGCCCCGTCTCCGCGTGCCGCGGATCCTCGCGCAGCTCCTGGTCCCCCTGTGCTTCGCCGTCGCCTGCTCCTCGTCGCCCGGCGCCGCGACCCTGCCCGGCGGGCAGGATCTGCTGAACAAGTCCGCCGAGGCGATGCGGTCGGTCAAGACGGTCGCCTTCACGATCGCGACCGAAGGCAAGCCGCCCGTGCCGGTCAAGCACGCCGAGGGCTCCCTGACCAAGGAAGCCGACGCCAAGGGCACGATCCAGATCGACATGCTCGGCTCCCTGCAGGAGCTGAACTTCGTCCTGTCGGGCGACACCGTCTACTTCAAGGGTCCCACCGGGGGCTACCAGACGATGACCCGCAAGGAGCTGGCCGGCATCTACGACCCGTCCGCCATCCTGAACCCTGACAAGGGGATGGCCCACCTGCTCGCCACCTCCTCGAACCCGAAGACCGAGGCCGAGGAGAAGGTCGGCGGCGTGGACGCCTACCGCGTCGCCGTGGGCCTGTCGAAGCAGGTCATCACCTCGCTGGTCCCGGGCGTGAACCAAGGGGTGGACGGTCAGGTGTGGATCGACAAGGCGACGAGCCGCCTGCTGAAGGCGAGCCTCCCCGTCGGCACCGGAGCGAACTCCGGCACGGTCGTGGTCACCTTCAGTGACTACGACGCGCCCGTCACGATCACCGCGCCGGCGAAGTAGCCTCCATGAGTGTCCCATCCCGTCACGACGACCACCTGATCCCCGTTCCCGGCCCTACCGCCACACGGCGCGTGGCCCTGGGCGTCGGCGGTACGGCCGTGCTGCTGGCCGCGCTGGACGCCTACGTCGTGGTCACCGTCCTGATCGACATCGCCAAGGACGTGGGGGTGCCGCTCAACCATCTGGAGCGGGCCACGCCCGTGGTCACCGGGTTCCTGCTCGGCTACATCGCCGCCATGCCCTTGCTCGGCCAGCTCTCCGACCGGTACGGCCGGCGCCCGCTGATCCACGCGTGCCTGGCCGGCTTCGCGGCGGGCTCCGCGCTGACGGCGCTCGCGGGGTCGATCCCGATGCTCACGGCCGGGCGCACGCTCCAGGGCATCGCCGGGGGCGCGCTGCTCCCGATCACGATGGCCCTCGTCGGCGACCTGTGGGACGAGCACGCCCGTCCGGTGGCCCTCGGAGCCGTGGGAGCCGCACAGGAGCTGGGGAGCGTCCTCGGCCCTCTGTACGGCGCCGGGCTGGCGGCGCTCATCGGATGGCGGGGGATCTTCTGGGTCAACCTCCCCCTCGCGCTCCTCGCCGCGATAGCAGTGCACCGGACAGTCCCGCCGCCCGCGGCCAGGACCGGCCCCCGTACGCGCATCGACGTCGTGGGCGGCCTGCTGCTGGCGCTGGCCCTCGGCCTGCTGGTGGCCGGGCTCTACAACCCCGAGCCGGACAAAGCGGTGCTGCCCTCGTGGGGCGTGCCCGCCATCGCGGCCGGCCTGGTCGCCGTCGTGGCGTTCGTCGTGTGGGAGCTGCGCTCGCCGACGCGGCTGCTTGACATGACCGGCGTGCGACGCGGCCCCTTCTCCGCCTCGCTGCTCGCGAGCTTTCTCACCGGCGCGGCGCTGCTCGTCACGCTGGTGGACGTGCAGCTCACGGCGCAGACGCTTCTGGGCGAAGACACCCTCGGCGGCGCGCTGATGCTTTCGAGGTTCCTGGTCGCGCTGGCGGTCGCGGCCTTCCTCGGAGGCATGCTGGCCCGCCGGTTCGGCGAGCGGGTGGTGGCCGTGGCGGGACTGGCGGTCGCCACCGCGGGATACGTGCTGATCTCTCGGTGGCCCGTCGCGCTGGCCACCGCGGAGTACCCCCTCGGGCTCCCCCGCGTCGACGTCGACCTGGTCATCGCCGGCCTCGGGCTCGGCACGGTCATCGCGCCGATCTCCTCGGCCGTGCTCCGGGTCACCCCGGCGGGGCGGCACGGAGTGGCCTCGGCCGCGGTCGTGGTGGCCCGCATGATGGGCATGCTGCTCGGCGTCGCCGGGCTCTCGGCCTGGGGCTTCCACCGGTTCCAGTCGCTGACCGCGCACCTGGACACACCGCTGCCGTTCGGCGTCGAGCGCGCGGAGTACGCCCGGCGCCTCGCGGAGTACACAGCCAAGGTCAGCGAGGCGCTGCACACCGAGTACACCGAGATCTTCCTGCTGACGGCGGTCCTCTGCGGCATCGGCACGATCGTGGCCCTGGCACTGCCCCGGCGCACCGGCGAGCAGCGGGATTCCCCGGAGACCACCACGCCCACCGGGACCACGAGACCCGCCGGAAATCCCTGACCCGCCAGGAACCCATGACCCGCCGGGAAGGAGTCTCAACGGGTCCCGGAACGGCTCCTGGCAGTCGGGCTATTTCTTCTTCGGGGCGCCGCGCTTCTCGCGGATCCTCATCGTGACCTCGACCGGGGAGCCTGCGAAGCCGAACTCCTCGCGGATGCGGCGCTCGATGAAGCGGCGGTAGGTCTCCTCAAGGAAGCCCGAGGTGAACAGCACGAACTTCGGCGGCTCGATCGACGCCTGGGTGGCGAACAGGATCTTGGGCTGCTTGCCGCTCCGGACCGGCGGAGGCGTGGCCGCCACCAGGTCCGACAGGAAGGTGTTCAGACGCGCCGTGGGCACGCGGGTGATCCACGAGTCGAGGGCCTTCTCGATCGCCGGGACGAGCTTCTCGACGTTGCGCCCGGTCTTGGCGGAGATGTTGACGCGCAGCGCCCACGGGACGCGGACGAGCTGGCGGTCGATCTCCTTCTCCAGGTAGTAGCGCCGGTCCTCGTCGACCAGGTCCCACTTGTTGAACGCCACCACCATGGAACGGCCCGACTCGATCACCATGCTGATGATGCGCAGGTCCTGCTCGGTGAGCACCTCGGAGGCGTCGATGAGCACCACGGCGACCTCTGAGCGCTCGAGAGCTGCCTTGGTGCGCATGCCGGCGTAGAAGTCGGCGCCCTGCAGCTCGCGCTCGCGGCGCCGGATGCCCGCGGTGTCGACGAAGCGCCAGGTCTTGCCGCCCAGCTCGATCAGCTCGTCGACCGGGTCGCGGGTGGTGCCGGCCATCGGGTCGACCAGCACCCGCTCCTCGCCCGCCAGCTTGTTGAGCAGGGAAGACTTGCCGACGTTGGGCTTGCCGACCAGGGCGACCCTGCGGGGGCCCCGCTCGACGCCGAAGCGCTGCGGCGGGGCGTCCGGCATGGCCTCCAGCAGGATGTCGAGCAGGTCACCGCTCGAACGGCCGTGCAGCGCGGAGACCGGCTGCGGCTCGCCGAGCCCGAGAGACCACAGCGAGGCGGCCTCCAGCTCCATCCGCTGGTCGTCCACCTTGTTGGCGGCCAGCACGAGGGGCTTGCCCGAGCGCCGGAGCACCGCCGCGACCGTCTCGTCGGCGTCGGTGATCCCGACCGTCGCGTCCACGACGAACAGGATCACGTCGGCCAGCTCGACCGCGATCTGCGCCTGCTCGGCGATGCGCAGCGCCATGCCCGTGGCGTCTGGATCCCACCCGCCGGTGTCGACCAGGGTGAACCTGCGGCCCCGCCAGGTGCCCTCATAGGTGACGCGGTCACGCGTCACTCCCGGCACATCCTCCACGACCGCCTCGCGGCGGCCGATGATGCGGTTCACCAGCGTGGACTTGCCCACGTTCGGGCGCCCCACGACGGCGACCACCGGAAGGGGGCCGGAGTCCGGCTCCTCCTCCGGGGAAGCGCCGTCTTCGTCGAATTCCGGGATATGGGCCTCGATCCAGCCGCCCTCGTCGCCGTACTCCCCCGTCGTCACTTCACGTCCGTTTCCATTGGTGGCACATCTCTCCTCGGCGGCTCGGCAAGGCTACGGCGTCTTCGCCCGCCTCGCGGCGTCACCGGGTCAGTTGCGCTCTTTCACAAGTCTCAGAACCTCGGAGACGACCTCTTCGAGGTTCAGCTCCGTGGTGTCCAGCTCCACCGCGTCGGCCGCCATCACGAGAGGATCGGCCTTACGCGTTGAGTCCAGGGTGTCACGCCTGGCCATCTCGGTCTGCTGTGCCTCCACCGTCGTGCCGGTCAGCTCGGCGTTGCGACGCCGGGCGCGGGCCTCGGGGCTCGCGGTGAGGTAGACCTTCACCGCCGCGCCCGGAGCGACGACCGTGCCGATGTCACGGCCCTCGACCACGATGTCGCCCTCGCCGATGATGGCGCGCTGCTCGCCGACCAGGCGGACGCGGACCTCGGGGACGGCGCTCACCGCGGACACCGCCGAGGTGACCTCGTGGGTGCGGATCTCGGCCGACACGTCGACGCCGTCCACGGTGACGCCCGGCGCCTCTGGGTCGGTGGCGATGCCGATCACCGGCTCGGTGACACGGCCGGAGACGGCGGCCGGATCGGCCAGGTCGACGCCGCACTGCAGCATCCACCACGTGATCGCGCGGTACATCGCCCCGGTGTCGAGATAGCGCAGCCCCAGCGCGCGCGCCACTCCGCGCGACGCACTCGACTTGCCCGAGCCCGAAGGACCGTCCATGGCGACGACCAGTGCGGTCACGGCATCTCCCTCTGCGTCCCGATTGAGTTGTCCGCAAAGAGGGTACCGGGAAACGTCCACCACCCGGGCATCATCGCCCCTCCCTAGGGGACGTGCCACCCGTGCGCGCGAAGGGCCCCGGCGAGGACCTCCACCGCCTCGGGCTGGACGGACAGCTCGGCGGCGCCCAGCAGCAGCCCGGGGGCGTGCTCCAAGCGGACGTCCTCGATGTTGACCCCGGCGTCCTTGGCCACCTGGAACAGCCGGGCGAGCTCGCCGGGACGGTCGCCGACCTGGACGTGCACCACGGCGTACGCCCCCGGGGGGCCGCCGTGCTTGCCCGGGATCCGGCGCTGACCGGCGTTGCCCCGCTTGAGCAACTCGGTGACCCGGCCGATGGCCGCGTCGTCGTCGACCGAGACGGCGCGCAGGGCCGCCGCCGCGGCCGCCAGGTCGACGGCCACCGCCTCGAGGATCTCGGCCACCGGTCGGGCGTTGCCCGACAGGATGACCGTCCACAGGCCCGGGTCGCCTCCGGCCACCCGGGTCACGTCGCGCACGCCCGGCCCCGCGAGGCCGAGCGCGGTCTCGGAGGCGTCGGCCAGACGCGCCGCCACGGCCGAGGCCGCGACGTGCGGGGCATGTGAGACCAGGGCGACCGCCTCGTCGTGGGACACCGGGTCCACCTCGACGGCGTTCCCCCCGCACAGCTTGATCAGGGAGCGCACCGCCTCGACGGCCTCCGGGGAGGTCTCCGGACCCGGGCAGTACGCCCAGGGGCGCCCGAGGAACACATCGGCCCGCGCTGCCGCGGGGCCGGACCGCTCGCGGCCGGCGAGCGGGTGCCCCGCGACGTAGGTGCTCATGTCGCAGCCGAGCTGGGCTGCCTGGGCGATGGGCAGGACCTTGACGCTCGCCACGTCGGTGTAGAAGCGGGCGGCCTCGGTCTTCTGGAGGTCGAGCAGCCACTGCGCCACGAACTGGGGCGGGACGGCGATCACCGCGAGGTCGACCCGCGCCCCCCCGGGCGCCCAGTCGTCACCCGCTCCTAGCTCCCGCGCCAGCCGCACGGCTCCAGGGTCCTGGTCGGCCAGCTTGACCGTCACGCCGTGCTCCCGCAGGGCGAGGGCGATCGACGTGCCGATCAGGCCGGTGCCGACGACCAGGACGCTCTGGACGCTCGGGTGATCGTTCACTGGGCGATGTCCACCCTCAGGGCGACGGCCCCACGCAGGTAGACGTGCTGGGTGTCCTGGCGGGGCCGGTCGGTGGCCACGTGGGCCATCAGGCGCACCACGCGAGGCAGCGCGCCCGGCACGTCGATCTCGCTGGCGCAGATCAGCGGCACGTCGTGGAAGCCGAGCTTGCGGGCGGCGAGCGCGGGGAACTCCGCGGTGAGGTCGGGGGTGGCCGTGAAGATCACGCTGATCACGTCGTCGGTGGTCAGCCGATTGCGCTCCATGACCTCGATGACCAGCTCGGTCACCCCGGCGAGGATCGCCTCCCGATCGTTGGAGTCGATCTGGGTGGCCCCCCGGATGGCCCGTACCATGTCATCCCCTTCTTCCACCGCCGCCTGATGCAGCTCCGCTTCCGGACAGGCTACATTCCCACGACGGCGTAAAGGTCGCCGACCTCTTTGAGGGTGAGCACCCGCATCGTGCCCGGCTTGAGCCGTCCCAGCTTGACCGGCCCGAACTCGATGCGGGCAAGGTCGATCACGGAGTGGCCTTCCTCCTCCAGCATCCGGCGCACGACGTGCTTGCGGCCCTCGTGGAGCACGATCTCGACCAGCGCCTGCTGGCCGTGCTCCTGGACGATCTTGAAGTCGTCGGCCTTGACGATGCCGTCTTCCAGCTCCACGCCGCTCTTCAGGCGGCGGGCGAGGTCACGCGGGATCGGCCCGGGGACCTTGGCCCAGTATTTCTTCTGCACGCCGAAACTCGGGTGGGTCAGCCTGTGGGCCAGCTCACCGTCGTTGGTCAGGATGATCAGACCCTCGGTCTCGGTGTCGAGACGCCCGACGTGGAACAGCCTCTCGGAGCGGTCGGCCACGTAGTCGGCGAGCGACGGGCGACCCTCGGGGTCGGACATCGTGCTGATGACGCCGATCGGCTTGTTGATCGCGAAGTAGACCAGGTCGGGCGCGGTCGGGATGCGCTTGCCATCGACGTGGATGACCTGCTTCGCCGGGTCCACCCGGGCTCCGAACCGGCGTACGACCTGGCCGTCCACCGTGACCCGGCCCTCACCGATCAACTCCTCGCACGTACGGCGGGCGGCCACCCCGGCCGCCGCCAGGACCTTCTGCAGGCGGATGCCGTCCGGCACCTCGGTCGTGTCGCGCTCGTCGGCGTAGTCGGATGGGAAGAAGTCGGGGTCGCGCACCGGCTGGCGTGAGGTCTTGAAGGCACTGCCACGTCCGGGGCGTGCCGACTGGGCGCCACGCTCGGGACGTGGGCTCTGGCCGCGCCCCACGGGGCCTCCACCTCGGCTGGCGGGGGCTCCGCCACGCGTCGCCTTGCCCCGCGCCGGGGCCCCGCCACGGCCCGCCTGGGCGCCTGACCGGCCGGTCTCGGAACGGCCGTACCTGGCACGGGAAGCGGTGCCCGCGCTGTCGCCGCCGATGGTCTGCACCTCGTCACGCCGGTCGCCCCGCGCGTGACCGCCATGGGAGCCGGCCCTTGAGTCGTCACGGGAACGGCTGTCATCACGTACCGGACGGTCACGGCCGGTGTCGTCCCTGCCGTACCGCTCGCGTGAGCCGCCGCCGGCCGCGCGGAAGGCGCCCCGGTCGCCGCCGCCGCCGTAGGTCCCACGGCGGTCACCGCCGTACGAGCCCCCACGATCGCCACCGGACGAGCCCCCACGGTCTCCGCGGAACGAGCCCTCACGGTCCCCGCGAGGCGAGCCGTCACGATCCTGGCGGGATGAGCCGCCCCGGTCGTCGCGGAAGGAGCCTCCGCGATCGTCCCGGAAGGAGCCTCCGCGGTCCTCGCGGAAGGAACCTCCGCGGTCCTCGCGGGCGGGGGCGCGGCGGTCGTCGCCGCCGGGCCTGGCGTACCGGTCGCGCGTTCCACCCGGGCCCGCGCGGAAGGTGCCACGGTCGCCGCCGCCGGAGGACCCACGGCGATCACCGCCGAAGGACCCCCCGCGACCGCCACCGGACGAGCCTCCGCGCTCGCCGCGAGGCGAGCTGTCACGGCTTCCGCGGTAACCCTCACGGTCCCCGCGAGGCGCGCTGTCACGATCCGGGCGGAAGGAGCCTCGGCGGTCGTCGGTGGACGAACCCCCGCGATCACCGCGGAAGGAGCCGCCGCCCTCGCCGGGCCTGCTGCCGTACCCTCCCCGGGCGCCGCCCTGGGAGGGGCCGGAGTCACGGTATCCGCCGCGGAAGCCCTCACGCGGGCGCGACTCGTCGCGCGGCCGTGACTCGCGGTCGTCTCCTCGGCCGCGACCGCCCTCGGCGGCGCCACGCCCCTCGGGGCGGAAGGCGTCGCGGCGGTCGCCGGCACCGCGGAAGCCGCCCCTGGAGCCGCCCTGGGCGCCCCCTCGGGGGCCACCCGCGCCTCGGAAGCCGCCGGAGCCGCCTCGGGACCCGGCACCCCCTCGGGAGCCTGAGGCACCGCCTGGGGCGCCGCCACGTCCTCGACCGCGTCCATCACCGGACGGGGTACCACGCCTGTTGTTCACTTCGGTTGCTCCTCTAGTGTTTCCATGTCGTCGGGGAGGAATGGGGCGAGCGCGGGGAGCTCTTCGAGACTCCGCAGCCCCAGCCTCTCCAGGAAGTACGAACTCGTGCGGTAGAGCACCGCCTGGCTCTCGGGGTCGATGCCGGCCTCCTCGACCAGCCCGCGCGCCGTCAGCGTGCGCATGACGCCGTCGCTGTTGACGCCCCGGACGGCGGCGACCCTGGCCCGGCTCACCGGCTGGCGGTAGGCCACGACGGCGAGGGTCTCCAGAGCGGCCTGGGTCAGCCTGGTCTGCTGCCCCTCACGGACGAAGCGCTCCACGAGGGCGGCGCACTCGGCCCGCGTGTAGAAACGCCAGCCGCCCGCCACCTCCCGGAGATCGAAACCTCGCCCCGTGCCGGCGTATTCGGCCGACAGTTCCCGCAGCGTCTCGGCGATCTCCCGTGAGGGGCGCTCCAGCACCTGTGCCAGGGTCACCTCGGCCACCGGCTCGTCGACCACGAGCAGGATCGCCTCCAGAGCCGCCCGCAGGCTGGGCTCCGGCTCGGCGATCTCCCTCGTGTCCTCAGGACTCATCGGCTGCATCTTCGCTCTCTCGGATCTCGGCGTCCGGCGGGCTGTCCGGGCTCTCATGGCTCTGGTCGGCCGGAGAGCCCTCGTCGTAGTCGTCGGCCACCGCGATGTCTCCGTCGTCGGAACCGGTCCAGGTCACGTGCAGATCCCCGAGCGGCTCTATCTGCTCGAAGGAGACCGCGGCCTCCCGGAACAGCTCCAGGACGGCGAGGAAGCGTGCGATGACCTCGAAGGTGCCCGCGCAGTCGGCGGTCAGGGCCCGGAACGTCGCCCTGCGCATGCGCCGGAGCCGTGCCACAAGGATAGCCGCTTGCTCGCGGACGTTGGCGACCGGCTGGTAGATGTGGGCGGTGGAGACCGACGGCGGCAGCTTGGGCGTGAAGACCCGGGCGGCGATCCTGGCGAGGCGATCAGGGCCGACGCCGAGCACCAGCTCGGGCAGCAGCCCGGCGAACCTCGGCTCCATCGGGACCACCCGGGGGAAGCGCAGCGCCTCCTCCGCCATCCGCCCGGCGAAGAACTTCGCCACCTCCTTGTACGCGCGGTACTGCAGGAGGCGGGCGAAGAGAAGGTCGCGGGCCTCCAGCAGGGCCAGGTCCTCCTCGTCCTCGACCTCGCCGGTCGGCAGGAGCCTCGCGGCCTTCAGGTCGAGCAGGGTGGCGGCGACGAGCAGGAAGTGACTCGCCTGGTCGAGATCCCACTCGCGACCCCGCGAGCGGATGTGGGCGATGAACTCGTCGGTCACCTGGTGCAGGGACACCTCGGTGATGTCGAGCTTGTGCTTGGAGATGAGCCCGAGCAGCAGGTCGAACGGCCCCTCGAAGACCTCCAGGTGCACCTGGAAGGCTTCGGGCCGGGCGTGGCGGGTCGCGGGCTTCTCTGTCACCGTCGCATTGTGACGCACGCCCCCGTGTCACCGGGCGCGAGCGCGGTCAGCCGCCCAGCGACCAGCGGGCGAGAACCTCGCGGGCCAGCTCGCGGTAGGCGGTGGCGCCCATGGAGGCGGAGTCGAACTGGGTGATCGGCTCACCTGCCAGCGTGGCGTCGGGGAACCGGACGGTGCGGTTGATCACCGTGTGGAAGACCTTGTCGCCGAAGCCCTGCATGATCGTCTGCAGGACCTCCCGCGCGTGCAGGGTGCGCGGGTCGTACATCGTGGCCAGGATGCCGTCGATCTCGAGGCTCTTGTTGAGGCGCTCCTGGACCTTGGTGATCGACTCCATCAGCAGGGCGACGCCGCGCAGCGCGAAGAACTCGCACTCCAGTGGCACCATCACGCTGTGGGCGCAGGTCAGCGCGTTGACCGCGAGCAGGCCGAGGGACGGCTGGCAGTCGATGAGGCAGATGTCGTAGTGGGGCAGCAGCGGCTCGAGCGACCGGCCGAGGGCGTACTCCCTGGCCACCTCGTTGACGAGCCTGATCTCCGCGCCGGACAGGAAGATGTTGCTGGGCAGCAGGTCCATGCCCTCGACGCTCGTGCCGAGGAGGACGTCCTCGGCGGTGACGTCCGGCTCTTCCATGATCAGGTCGTAGACGGTGGACTCCAGGGGGCGCGGGTCGATGCCCAGCCCCACGGCCAGGGCGCCCTGCGGGTCGAAGTCGACGAGCAGCACCCGCTGCCCGCACTCGGCGAGCGCGGCCCCGAGGTTGATCGTGGTGGTCGTCTTGCCGACGCCACCCTTCTGGTTGACCATCGCGACGACCCGCGCGGGACCGTGCGTGGTGGGCGGGATGGGATCCGGGAAGACGGGACGCGGTCGCCCTGTAGGACCCAGAATCCCTTCGTTCCTGGTGTCGCCCCAGGCACCGTCGGGGGCACCGGGAACCTCCCGGATAGAAGCGTCTGTGGTCGCAGTCACCAGTTGAACCTCCCTGACGGCCCCGAACCGGACCGTCCGGACGGACACTATGGGGTCGGCACGTATGCGGCAAGGCGACGCGCCCTAGAGCTGTGAAGTTGGATGCCTAACCCCCAAATGGGCCGCCGCATACGCCTCACGGAGCCTGTCGACGCCCGCCAGCGTGTAGACCTGGGTGGTCGCCACCGAGGCATGGCCGAGCAGTTCCTGCACAACCCTAACGTCCGCTCCTCCGTCGAGGAGGTGAGTTGCGAACGAATGGCGCAACATGTGCGGGGAGACCCCGGCGAGGCCCGCCCGCTCCGCGGCGGACTGGAGGACCTCCCAGGCGCCCTGGCGGGTGAGGCGGCCGCCCCGGGCGTTGAGGAACAACGCGGCGGTGCCGCGCCCCTGCGCGGAGATGACGGGACGCGCCCGGGCGAGGTACGCCCCGAGGGCGTCACGGGCGAATCCTCCGAGGGGCACGACCCGCCCGCGCCCGCCTTTGCCGCGCAGCCGTACGTGCTCCGCCTCGACGTCGTCCACGGTCAGCCCGACGGCCTCGGAGATCCGCGCGCCCGTGCCATACAGCACCTCGAGCAGCGCCCGGTTGCGGTGGGTGAGCGGCGCGTCCTTCGGGCCGGCGGCGGCGATGAGCCGCTCCACCTCGGCGACGGCGATGGCCTTGGGCAGGTGGCGCAGCCTGCTGGGCGGGTGCACCTCGTGGGCGGGATCGTGGGCGGTGACCCCCTCCCGGACCGCGAAGCGGTGCAGCCCGCGTACGGCGGAGACGGCCCTGGCGGCCGAACTGGCCACCAGGGCGGGATGGTGCTCGTCGCCTTCCCGCAGTGCGGTCAGGAACGCCAGGACGTCGGTCTCGGCCACCTCGGACAGGGAGAGGCGCCCGCGGGAGCGCAGGTGGTCGACGTACCGCCTGAGATCACGCCGGTAGGAGGCGAGGGTGTTGGCCGCAAGCCCGCGCTCCACCGCCAGGTGGGCGAGGTGACCGGCCAGCACGGCCTCGATGTCGGCGTAGGGGCTCAGGACGGAACCTCCTGTCAGGCCTCCTCGGCGTCGGCGGGACGCAGGGCGGCGAAGCCGTCCGACAAAGCGGCGTACGCGGCGAGAATACCCGCGACGGCCGGTGAATTGTGGATCATTCCGGTCAGCGCCCTGTTCACCCCATCTGCCAGGGGCACCCACACGACCGGCATGTCGGTTTCCTCGTGCTGCCGCACGAATCCGTTCTCGTCCTCGGGGATCTCGGTGAGGTCGCGGGCGAGGAAGATGCGGATGTGCTCGTTGGTCATGCCGGGCGAGCTGTAGATGTCGACCAGCGTGTGCCAGGTCTTCGCGCGGTAGCCCGCCTCCTCGGCGAGCTCGCGCGCGGCGCACTCGACCAGCGGCTCCCCCTCGACGTCGCGGATGCCCGCCGGCAGCTCCCACAGCAGCCTGCGGACCGGATGGCGGTACTGCCGCAGGAGCAGCACCCGGTGGTCCTCGTCGAGCGCCACCACGGCCACCGAGCCGGGGTGGACGACGTAGTCGCGGTCGGCGACCTCGTCACCCGGCATGCGCACGGTGTCGGTCCGTACGGCGATCACGCGGCCCTTGAACCGCTCCTTGGAGTTGAGGATCTCCCAGGACGCCGGCACGTCGCGGACGTCGTCGAGGGTGAGCTCCCGCCCCGCCTGGCTCTGGTCGCCGTTCACGCGCCTCTCCCGGCCTTGATGATGCTCTCGCGCACGTCGGCGTACGTCAGAGCCGCCTCGATGAGGCCTGTGAACAGCGGGTGCGGCCGGGTCGGGCGTGACCGGAACTCCGGGTGCGCCTGGGTGCCCACGAAGAACGGGTGGACGTCGGCGTCCAGCTCGGCGTACTCGACGAGGCGGCCGTCGGGTGACAGCCCGGAGAAGACCATGCCGACCTGCTCCAGCGGCTCGCGGTAGGCGTTGCCGACCTCGTAGCGGTGGCGGTGGCGCTCGTTGGCGCTCGCCGTGCCGTACAGCCGCCGGACGATCGACCCCTCGGCGAGCTTGGCCGGGTAGAGGCCGAGCCGCATCGTGCCGCCCATGTCACGCTCGCCCGCCACGACGTCCTCCTGGTCGGCCATGGTGGAGATCACGGGGTCGACGGTGTCGGGGTCGAACTCGGTGCTGTCGGCGCCCTCGATGCCGGCGAGGCTGCGCGCGGCCTCGATGATCATGCACTGCATGCCGAGGCAGATGCCGAGCAGCGGGATCTGCCTCTCGCGGGCGTGGCGGATCGCGCCGACCTTGCCCTCGATGCCCCGGACCCCGAAGCCGCCGGGGATGAGCACGCCGTCCACGCCGTCGAGCTCCCGGGCGGCGCCCTCGACGGTCTCGCAGTCGTCGCTCTTGACCCAGCGGATGTTCACTCGGGCGTCGCAGGCGAATCCTCCCGCTCGCAGCGCCTCCGTCACCGACAGGTAGGCGTCGGGGAGGTCGATGTACTTGCCGACCAGCCCGATGGTGACCTCCTTCGCCGGGCGGTGCACCCGGCGCAGGAGCTGGTCCCACTCCTGCCAGTCGACGTCCCTGAACGGCAGGCCGAGGCGGCGGATGACGTACGCGTCGAGGCCCTCAGAATGCAGGACCCTCGGGATGTCGTAGATGCTGGGCGCGTCGATGGCCGACACCACGGCGTCCTCGTCGACGTCGCACATGAGGCTGATCTTGCGCTTCAGCGCGGTGGTGATGGGCCTGTCGGAGCGGCACACGATGGCGTCCGGCTGGATGCCGATGCTGCGCAGGGCCGCCACGGAGTGCTGGGTCGGCTTGGTCTTCAGCTCGCCGCTCGGGCCGATGTACGGCAGGAGCGAGACGTGGAGGAAGAAGACGTTGTCCCGTCCGACCTCGTGACGGACCTGGCGGACGGCCTCCAGGAACGGCAGCGACTCGATGTCGCCGACCGTGCCGCCGACCTCGGTGATGACCACGTCCACGTCGGGACCGGCCATGCCGCGGATGCGGTCCTTGATCTCGTTGGTGATGTGGGGGATGACCTGCACCGTGTCGCCGAGGTACTCGCCGCGCCGCTCCTTGGCGATGACGTTCGAGTAGACCTGGCCGGTGGTGACGTTGGCCGAGCCGTGCAGCTCGGTGTCGAGGAATCGCTCGTAGTGGCCGACGTCGAGATCGGTCTCGGCGCCATCGTCGGTGACGAACACCTCACCGTGCTGGAAGGGGTTCATCGTGCCGGGGTCGACGTTGAGGTAGGGATCCAGCTTCTGCATGGTGACCCGGAGGCCGCGAAGCTTCAGCAGACGCCCCAGACTCGAGGCCGTCAGCCCCTTGCCGAGACTGGAGGCCACGCCTCCGGTGACGAACAGATGTTTGGTGTTTGCGGCGCTGCGCAAGGAGGGTCTCCCGTGGTCCGTCGTGATCGTGGCCGTCCCGTGCGGGCGACCGCGTGTCCACGGGCTCTCAGATTATCAAAGGATGCTTGCGAAGTGCCCGAACATCCCCCGGGCGTCCGTTCCCAGCATCCTAACCACGAGGTAACTTTTCCGGTTATGTCACCCCGTGATGCACTACGTCGGATGTTCGGCGGTCTTATCCACCGCGTCTGGGCCGCGGTCCGCACAGCCGGCGCGGTCACCCCCAAGAGTCCGGCAGGGTACCGGTTCCGCCGCCTCGGCGAAGGTGCGTGCCTGTCCTTCCCCCCGGGCGCGATCTTCGGGGAGGCGTGGATCGAGATCGGCGACCACACGCTGGTCGGCGAGCGCGTCTCCATCTCGGCGGGAATGGGCCCGGGCGTCGACCTCGGCCCGGACTCCATCGTCCGCATCGGCGTGGGCTGCTCGATCGGCCGGGGCAGCCACATCGTCGGGCACCAGTCCATCGACATCGGCGACGACGTGTTCACGGGCCCGTACGTGTACATCACCGACCAGAACCACGTCTACGACGACCCGGAGACGCCCGTGGGCCGTCAGTGGCCGCGCAACAACCCGGTGGTCATCGGGCAGGGCTCCTGGCTGGGCACCGGCGCGATCATCCTGCCCGGCACGCGGATCGGGCGGCAATCGGTGGTCGCGGGCGGCGCCGTGGTGCGCGGCGAGTTCCCCGACCACTGCGTGATCGCCGGCGTCCCCGCGAAGGTCGTCCGGCGCTACTCTCCCGAGGCCGGCTGGCACGCTCCCACCGCCCCCGAGGAGCCGGCCACGCTCAGAGCCCTCCGCCCAGGCGCCTGAACCCGCCCGGCCACCGTCGAACGTGTCCCGGTGCCGGTGATCGTCGGGCTGGTCGTGCGGGGTCAGTGCACGCCGGCCTCGCGCATGTCGCGGAGCTCGCGTTTGAGCTCCTTGATCTCGTCGCGGAGCCGGGCCGCGACCTCGAACTGCAGGTCGGCGGCGGCCGTGTGCATCTGCTCGGTGAGCGACTGGACGAGAGACTCGATCTGGGCCCGGGGCATCTCGCCCGCGATGGTCTTGGCGTGCTGCCCGGCCTGCCGTGCGGCGAAGCCCGGGACCGGCGCCTTGCCCCTGCTCTGCTGGCGACCGCCACCGAGAAGCCTCTCGGTGTCGGCGTCCTCCCTGTTGAGGGAGTCGAGGATGTCGGCGATCTTCTTGCGGAGCGGCTGCGGGTCGACGCCGTTCGCCTGGTTGTAGGCGACCTGCTTAGCCCGGCGCCGGTTGGTCTCCTCGATCGCGCGCTCCATGGACGGCGTCACCCGGTCGGCGTACATGTGCACCTGGCCGGAGACGTTGCGGGCGGCGCGGCCGATCGTCTGGATCAGCGACGTGTCGCTGCGCAGGAAGCCCTCCTTGTCGGCGTCGAGGATGGCCACCAGGGACACCTCGGGCAGGTCGAGGCCCTCACGCAGCAGGTTGATGCCCACCAGAACGTCGAACTCCCCCATGCGCAGCTCGCGGAGCAGCTCGATGCGGCGCAGCGTGTCGACCTCGCTGTGGAGGTAGCGCACGCGGACGCCGAGCTCCAGGAGATAGTCGGTGAGATCCTCGGACATCTTCTTGGTCAGCGTGGTGACGAGGACCCGCTCGTCCTTGTCGGTGCGCTCGCGGATCTCGTGGACCAGATCGTCGATCTGCCCCTTGGTCGGTTTGACGACCACCTCGGGATCGACCAGGCCGGTCGGGCGGATGACCTGCTCTACGACGTCGCCCTTGCTGCGGCCCAGCTCGTACCGCCCGGGGGTCGCCGAGAGGTAGACGGTCTGCCCGATGCGGTCGAGGAACTCCTCCCACTTGAGCGGCCGGTTGTCCATCGCGGACGGCAGGCGGAAGCCGTGGTCGACCAGGGTGCGCTTGCGCGAGGCGTCGCCTTCGTACATCGCGCCGATCTGCGGCACGCTCTGGTGGGACTCGTCGAGGACCAGCAGGAAGTCCTCGGGGAAGTAGTCGAGCAGGGTGTTGGGCGCGGTGCCGGCCTCGCGGCCGTCGATGTGCCGGGAGTAGTTCTCGATGCCGGAGCAGGTGCCGACCTGGCGCATCATCTCGATGTCGTAGGTGGTGCGCATGCGCAGCCGCTGGGCCTCCAGCAGCTTGCCCTGCTTCTCCATGGTGGCCAGCGTCACCCCGAGCTCGGCCTCGATGCCGCGGATCGCCCGCTCCATGCGCTCGGGACCGGCGACGTAGTGGGAGGCGGGGAAGATGTAGAGCTCGGCGTCCTCGGTGATCACCTCGCCGGTGAGCGGGTGGAGCGTCGCGAGCTTCTCGATCTCGTCGCCGAACATCTCGATGCGCACGGCGAGCTCTTCGTACTGCGGGATGACCTCGATCGTGTCGCCCCGCACCCGGAACGTGCCCCGGGTGAAGGACAGGTCGTTGCGGGCGTACTGCATGTCGACGAGGCGGCGCAGGAGCTGGTCGCGCTCGATCTCCTGCCCCACCTTGAGCCGGACCATGCGGTCGACGTACTCCTGCGGGGTGCCGAGGCCATAGATGCAGGACACCGAGGCCACCACGACCGTGTCACGGCGGGTCAGCAGCGAGTTGGTCGCCGAGTGGCGCAGCCGGTCGACCTCGTCGTTGATCGAGGAGTCCTTCTCGATGTAGGTGTCGGTCTGCGGGACGTACGCCTCGGGCTGGTAGTAGTCGTAGTAGGAGACGAAGTATTCGACGGCGTTGTTGGGGAGCATCTCGCGTAGCTCGTTGGCGAACTGCGCGGCGAGCGTCTTGTTGGGCTGCATCACCAGAGCCGGACGCTGCAACCGCTCGATGAGCCACGCCACCGTCGCGGTCTTGCCGGTGCCGGTGGCGCCCAGCAGGACGTTGTCCTTGTCTCCCGCCTTGACGCGCCGCTCAAGCTCGGCGATCGCCGTCGGCTGGTCACCGGACGGAGTCATGTCGGTGACGACCTCGAAAGGCGCCACCCTGCGCTGCAAATCTGTTACCGGCCTCACGTCTCCATAACCTACGCGGAGGCACCGACATTTCCGGTCCCGATGCCGGACCTGCCGCGACCCCGGGTCATATGACCCGCCACTGGCCCATCTTTGACCGTCTCGTTACCATGACGACGGGCTGACTGATCGTCGAGGCGGGGCGGGCGCCATGGAGCGCATGGGGAAGTTCGTTGCTTGGGTGGGCAAGAACGCCGACGGCGTCATCGCTCTCGTGCTCGCGGTCTTCATCGCCTTCCTCGGCCTCACCGCGAGCGACCGGATTCTGGGCCAGCCCAAGAACGAGCTGATCAGCGGCGTGACGCTCCTGGTGCTCGGGCTGGTGACCGCCGCGATCCTGCGCGACCGCTGGCGGCAGGAGCCCATGGAGGAGACGATCAGGGAGAACTTCCGCGCCACCTCAGGCGCGCTCGCCGACCTGCCCGCGCGCCTCGATCGGCTCGCCCGCCTGGAGGTGGTCGTGGAGGGCGCCCCGGTGGCGACATCGTCACCGACCTCCACCTCGCGTCCGACCGTGCGGCCCCGCACGGGCCGGTGCTGGCGTGGACGCAGGGGCACGGTGTGGCCCGCGACGACCCGGCCCTGCGGGCGCTCAAGGCGGCCCTTGACGTACGGGCGCGGCGGGTGCTCCAGCTCTGGGCGCCGCTCCTGGCCTGGGTCATGCTGGCGCGGGGCGACATCGACGCGGTGGTGGGCTACCACGCGGAGGGTGTGGACCTCCCCGGTGGCCTGCTGATCGCCCAGGAGGCCGGCCTGTGCGTGCGCGGGTTCGACGGACGGCGCTTCGACGGGCGTACGGACCTGCCGGCGCACCGGCCGAGCTTCGTCGCCGCGCATCCCGAGCTGGTCGACGATCTGCTCGGTCTCGTCGCCTCCGCTACGCGGTGAGCAGCAGGGCGCCGACCGTGGCGGCAATGCCGGTGACGGCCAGGCAGACCCCGGTGAGCACGAACTTCCACAGCGGCACCTCCACCGCGCGGCGGCGGCACCACTCGAACCACAGCAGCGTGGCCAGTGACGCCCACGGCGTGATCACCGGGCCGACGTTGGTGCCGATGAGCAGCGAGAGCAGCTGGTCGTGGTTTCCCGGCGGGATCACCCGCTCTCCGGCGTAGTAGGCGGGCAGGTTGTTGACGATGTTGGACAGCCCCGCCCCGGCGGCGGCCGCACGGTAGTCGCCGGCGACGTCGCCCGCGCCGCCGACGAGCGAGCGCATGAGGTCGTCCAGCCCGTATCTGCTGAGCGTGGGCACCACGAGGAACAGCCCGGTGACGAAGACCAGGAGCTGCCAGGGGAACAGCCCCCACGTCAGCTTCGAGCGGTCGCGCCAGGCGAAGGCGGCGACCACCAGTACGGCCGCCACCGCCGCCGCGACGCCGATCTGGACCCCGGCGAGGATGGCGACGATGAACATCAGGCAGGCGGCGCCCGCGACCGTGAAGAGCACCGGGTCGCCCATCGGCGCCTGCGCGGGCGGCTCGTACCTGTCCTCGCCTCGCTCCCCGCGGCGCCAGAAGAAGATCCACAGGAAGACCATGGTGACCGCGATGGAGGCGGCCTGCGGCGCCCACATGCGGCCGGCGAAATCGCGCGTGGACAGCCCGACGCGTCCCATGGCCAGCAGGTTCGTCAGGTTGGAGACAGGCAGGAGCAGGCTGGCGGTGTTGGCGAGCCAGATCGTGGTCATGGCCAGGGGCAGTGGAGCGATGCGCGCTCGGGGCGCGAGGGCCAGCATGACCGGCGTCAGCAGCACCGCGGTCGTATCCAAGTTCAGAAATATCGTGACAAATGATGCGAAAGCCGTACAAAGCAGGAACAGGGCGGCGTAGTTCCCGCGCCCGATGATCGCCAACCGGCTGGCGAGGACGTCGAAGACGTTCGCCTCCTTGGTCAGCTCGGCCAGCACGATGACCGCCGCCAGGAACAGCAGCAAAGGCCCGATCCGCATGACGTTGGCGGCGGCCTCACTCACAGGGAGCAACCCCGTCGCCACGCAGGCCAGGCCCACGACCAGCACCCCGATCCGGACCCACTCAAGGACCGTCAGCCGCCGTGTCACGTATGCCATGATCGCACACCCGCAAAAGATCAAAATTCCCGAAACCCCGGCCCCCAGGGGAGATAATGACGCCGGTGAACCGGTACGGCGTGGGGAGTCCGCATGGATGGTCGGAACGGCACGCGGATCGAGATCTTCGTCAGCTACCGGAATCGTCCGCAGTGCTCCGGCCTTCAGGCCGGGAAGCGGACTCGCCCGCGTACGACCGGCGCTCCGTACACGGCACGTTCCCTCCCGCGACCAGCGTCGAACAGGCCATACGCGACCCCCTGGAGGCCCCGCCGGACACGAGCGGGGAGCGGGAACGGCCGGCGGGCCCCGCGAGCCTGCTGCTCGACCGGATCGCCGAGGTGTGCGAGACGCGCAGCGACCGAGCCAAGATCCGCAAGATGCCGGGCGAGCCGCCCCACCTGCTGGTCACCCTCGCCGAGGACGGCTTCGTCCGCCAGCAGCTCATCAGGGCCCACGCGCTCCACGACCTGCGCGGGCACACCGGCCTCGGGGCGCCATCTCCACACGCTCGTCGGGCACACCCGCCGGGTCTGGTCGGTGGCGTTCAGCCCCTCGGGCGACCTTCTGGCCAGCGCCGGGGACGACGGCGTGGTCCTCCTCTGGGACCTGACCGGTGAGGTCCCTGTCCAGCGGGCCACGCTCCTCGGAATGCCGCAGGGCCGGGCGGCGCTCAGCCCCGACGGGCGGTACAAGATGGAGGGCGAGGTCGCCGGCCAGTTCTGGTACGTCATCGGCATGTGCAGGTTCGAACCGGGAGAGCTGGACCCCTACCTCCCGGGCGTACGCCAGATAGCCCTCGACGCGGAGTTCTGACCGGCCACCCGGTCGGCCGCCGCACGACGGCGCCACCCCCACCGCGCCGTTGGCGCTGGGACGCCCTGTGGTGGGCTGTGAGCCGTTTTGGGCCCTACTTGTGCCTCCCGGGGTGGCCCGGTCAGTCACGGGTGGCGTCACGGCGTCTCTGGAGCTCCGCCCAGACGTCGGCGACGCGTGCGTCCAAGTCGTCGAGGGGGCCCTCGTTGGGAATGACCATGTCGGCGATCTTCAGCCGGTCCTCGCGGGTCGCCTGAGCCTTGATGCGGGCAAGAGCGTCCTGCTCGGCCATCCCCCGCAGCTCGACGAGCCGGGCGAGACGCACCTCGTCGGAGGCGTCGACCACGATCACCACGTCGTACATGGGAGCCAGGTCGTTCTCCGCGAGCAACGGCACGTCGTACACCACGACGGCGCCGGCGGCGGCGGCGCGCTGCAGCTCGGCGACCCGCTCCCCCACTTTCGGATGCACGATGGCGTTGAGCCGCGCGAGCTTCCCTGCGTCGGCGAACACGATCTGCCCGAGCTTCTCGCGGTTCAGGGAGCCGTCCTCCCGGAGGACGCCCTCGCCGAAGGTGTCGACGATGAGGGCGAGACCGCTCGTACCTGGCTCGACCACCTCACGCGCGATCTTGTCGGCGTCGATGACCACCGCGCCGTGGTCGGCCAGGCGCCGGGAGACCTCGCTCTTGCCCGACCCGATGCCGCCCGTCAGCCCGATCTTCAGCATGCTCGGAAGGGTAGCCAACGCTATGCGGGCTTGCGCATGTGGACCAGCGTCAGGTGGTCGTGGACGCGCTCGCGCCGCGTCTCGCGGTAGCCCAGGCGGCGGTACAGCCGGAGGTTCCCCTCCGAGAGGTGGCCGGTGAACAGGTCGTAGGCGTCGACCATAGGGCTGAGCTCCCCCTCGATCGCCTTGAGCAGCGCGGTGCCGATCCCTCGGCCCTGATGGTCGGGGGCGACCACGAGCCGGCCGACGATGCCGGCGCGGTCGGCCAGCTGCCCGCGCACCGCGCCGACGATCCGGTCACCGGCGAGAGCCTTCAGGACCGTCGCGGTCTCGATGGTCGCGCGCATCCGCTGCAGTGACTCCACCAGGGGGGCGATGAACGGGTCTCCGTAAAGCTGTGCCTCGGCGACGTAGGCCGCCCGCTGGAGGGTCAGGATCTCCCCGGCGTCCTCGGGCAGCGCCCGCTCGATCCGCGTCACCCGCCCACCTTAGGGGGGCGGAGAACGCGAAGAGGACCCCACCGAAGTGGGGCCCTCTCCGTGAACGGAACTTCAGAGCGTCAGCTCTGGCCACCCGCCAGCTTCTCGCGAAGCGCGGCCAGGGCCTCGTCGGAGGCCAGGGCGCCCGCGGCCGGAGCCGGGCCGCCGGTGGTCGACGGAGGCGTCTCACCGGAGTAGGTGGACGGCCCAGCGGCCTCCGCCTCTTCCGCGCGAGCCTTCTCCACCTGCGTCTTGTGAGCCTCGAAGCGGGTCTGGGCCTCGGCGTACTGCCGCTCCCACTCCTCGCGCTGCTTCTCGAAGCCATCGAGCCACTCGCCGGTCTCGGGGTCGAAACCGTCGGGGTAGATGTAGTTGCCCTGCTCGTCGTAGGTCGCCGCCATGCCGTAAAGCGTGGGGTCGAACTCGACGTCGGCACCGATCGCGCCCTCGTTGGCCTGCTTCAGCGACAGCGAGATGCGACGGCGGTCGAGGTCGATGTCGATGATCTTCACGAAGATCTCGTCGCCGACCTGGACGACCTGCTCGGGGATCTCCACGTGGCGCTCGGCCAGCTCGGAGATGTGGACCAGGCCCTCGATGCCCTCCTCGACCCGGACGAACGCACCGAACGGCACCAGCTTGGTGACGCGCCCGGGGACGACCTGGCCGATCTGGTGGGTGCGGGCGAACTGCTGCCAGGGGTCCTCCTGCGTCGCCTTGAGCGACAGGGAGACCCGCTCGCGCTCCATGTCGACGTCGAGAACCTCGACGGTGACCTCCTGGCCCACCTCGACGACCTCGGAGGGGTGGTCGATGTGCTTCCAGGACAGCTCGGAGACGTGAACCAGGCCGTCGACGCCGCCGAGGTCCACGAAAGCGCCGAAGTTGACGATCGAGGAGACGACGCCCTTGCGGACCTGACCCTTCTGGAGGGTGTTGAGGAAGGTCTGGCGGACCTCCGACTGGGTCTGCTCAAGCCAGGCGCGCCGGGAGAGAACCACGTTGTTGCGGTTCTTGTCCAGCTCTATGATCTTCGCCTCGAGCTCGCGGCCGACGTACGGCTGAAGGTCACGGACCCGCCGCATCTCGACCAGAGACGCCGGAAGGAAGCCACGCAGGCCGATGTCGAGGATGAGACCACCCTTGACGACCTCGATGACCGTGCCGGTGACGATGCCGTCCTCGTCCTTGATCTTCTCGATCGTGCCCCAGGCGCGCTCGTACTGCGCGCGCTTCTTGGAGAGGATCAGCCGGCCTTCCTTGTCCTCCTTCTGGAGGACCAGGGCCTCGACGTGCTCTCCGACCTGGACGACCTCGGCCGGGTCGACATCGTGCTTGATCGAGAGCTCGCGCGAGGGGATGACACCCTCGGTCTTGTAGCCGATGTCGAGCAAGACCTCGTCTCGATCGACCTTGACGACGGTGCCTTCGACGATGTCGCCGTCGTTGAAGTACTTGATGGTCTCGTCGATCGCGGCGAGGAAGGCCTCCTCGGAACCGATGTCGTTGACCGCTACCTGCGGGGTGCTCGAGGTGGCCTCAGTGCTGCTCGTCATGTGTGGAATTGCTCCGAACGCGGACAGATGTCGATGTGGCGGACGCGCGGCAGGCCCTCTTCTTCGCTCAAGCCGAGGATGGTCGGGATGACCGGTGGTCGACATGACCGAGCGCGAGCCCGCTCCGTCCGAGGCGCACGCGAGCCCACAGCGCAGCGATCAGCATATGAGAGTACGCGGGCGTGGTCAATCCGGCGCTCACCTGCACAACCCCGCAAGCCTCTAGTAGGCGATCATCGCCTCGTCGAGCCTTGCCTGGATCTTACCGCTAAATTGACGCGGAATGGAGACGTGTGAAGGATCTCCGTCCGAGGTGTATCGCCTATCAGGGTGCTTGCGGAGCCACTCCAGCCAGTACTCCGAGCACCATTTCCGGCACTCCCCCTTTTTACCGTTCGACTGGATCCGCGGGATGTTGAAGCGGTCGAAGTCCTTCGCGTAGGGCGAAATCGCGGGCTCCGCCCCGGCGAGGAACACAGCGTCGAAATGGTACGAAGTGCCGTCCCACTTCCCCTCCCAAGCCATCGACCGCTTCTTGGGCCTGCTGCCGTACGGGAGGGCGAAGGTCACCGACCGTGGGGCGCCGAGATCCTTCAGCTGCCGCTCCTCGCGCACGATGGCCTCGCTGACCTTCTTGTTGGTCAGCAGGTACAGGTCGGGGTGGCCGAAGGTGTGGTTCGCCACCTCGGAACCGTGCCCCACGAGCCACTGGACGGCCGCCGCCTGCCGGTCCCTGTCGAAGAAGCCGAAGGGGTACCTGTTGACCCAGAACGTCGCCACGGGCCGGAAGCCCGGGTGATCTCTGGCGACGTCGAAGATGATGCGGATGGCGGTGTCCCTCTTGGGCGTGCCGTCGGCCTCGAGCGCGAAGTGCGAGGGGTTGCCGTCGTCGAACGTCAGCACGACCGGATGGGCGCCGGCCGGGATGTCGATGGCGCCGGTCGCCAACTCGGCCGCGGTGATCGGCACGTAGCCGCTCGTGGCGAGCTTCTCCAGCTCCTCGCGCAGCTGGGACGGGGTGCGGTCGATCGAGGCGATCCGCTTCTTCAGGATCCGGTGGTACATCAGCACCGGGATCATCCCGAGCTCGTTGGCCCCGACCTGCCTGGCCGACTCGGCGGTCGCCGTGACGGGCGGCGGCGGGGCGACGGTGGGAAGCACGGCGGCCGGCACCGGCTTGGCGACGCGTTCGGTGGTCGACTTGTCACCGCCGAGCGGGAGGATCAGAAGCGCCACCACTGCGACGATCATGACACCGATGTTCACGATGCCGATGACGGATGTCAGGCCGGGTGTGCTCCGCACAAGAGTCTCCTGAGTCGGCGGCAGGTCGAATTTCCCTTAGGACAGCCCATTCAGCCCCGTCCCGAGCCAGCGTACACACCTATCATGTGCTGAAATTTGAGCGTGAACTGGAGTCTGCGCGCCTGTGCCCGCCACGGCCACGTGACATATGCCCCCGTCGAGGAGGCGCTTCGCCAGCGCCTGCGTGCCGAGACGGCCCTTGGAGAGGCCTGGCGCTGCCTGCGGTGCGGCGACTTCACCCTCGGCGCGCCGCACGGCTCCGGCCCCGCGGACGACGCGCCCATCGTGCTCCGCGGCAAGGCGCTGCGCGACGCCACGATCCTGCGCCTCCTGGCGGTGTTCCGGTGGGGCAAGGGGCTGCTGGTGCTCGCGGCGGCGTTCGCCATCTGGAGGTTCCGCGCCCACCAGGACGCGATCAGCATGGCCTTCAACGAGGACCTGCCGCTGCTCCAGCCGCTCGCGGACAAGATCGGGTGGAACCTCGACGAGTCGGGCGTGGTGCACACCCTGCGCACGGTGATCGGCGCGGAGACCAGGACCCTGACGTGGATCGTGCTCGGCCTGCTGGTCTTCGGGGCCCTGCTCATGACCGAGGGCACCGGGCTTTGGCTCCTCAAGCGCTGGGGCGAGTACTTCGCGGTGGTCGCGACGTCGCTGTTCGTGCCGATCGAGGTCTACGAGATCGTCGAAAAGGTCACCTGGCTCAGGATCGTGATCCTCCTGATCAACCTCGCGGCCGTCCTTTACATCTTGCTGTCCAAGCGGTTGTTCGGCCTGCGGGGCGGGCACGCGGCGTACGAGGCCGAGCGCCACGAGACCAGCCTGCTGGAGGTCGAGACGGCCGCCCTGAGGGGCTCCCTCTCAGGGCGGCACCCCACGGCCGCCGCCACCACGGACTGACGGCCCGCGGTGCCGCCGCCACCGCGCGGTGGCGGCCCCGGGCGGCTCAGTGGCCGGCGTCCTGCCAGGTGTGGCCGGCGCCGACGGAGACGTCCAGAGGGACGCGCAGCTCATACGCCCCGCACATCTGGGACACGACTAGCTCGCGCAGCCGCTCGTGCTCTCCGGGCGCCACCTCGAAGACCAGCTCGTCGTGGACCTGGAGCAGCATGCGCGAGCGCAACTCCTGGTCGCTCAGCGCCCTTTGCACGTTCAGCATGGCGACCTTGATGATGTCGGCCGCCGAGCCCTGGATGGGGGCGTTGAGCGCCATGCGCTCCGCCATCTCGCGCCGTTGCCGGTTGTCGCTGGTCAGGTCGGGCAGGTATCGGCGGCGGCCGAGGATGGTCTCGGTATAGCCGTCCTGGCGGGCCTGGGCGACGATCGCCGCGAGGTAGTCACGGACGCCGCCGAACTCCTCGAAGTACTCGTCCTTCAGGGCGCGGGCCTCGGCGACGGGGATGCTGAGCTGGCCCGACAGCCCGAAGTCGGACAGGCCGTAGGCCAGGCCGTAGTTCATCGCCTTGATCCGCGCCCGCAGCTCGCCGTCGACCTGCTCAGGGGGGATGTCGAACACTCGGGCCGCGGTCGCCTGGTGGAAGTCGTGGCCGGACTCGAACGCCGCGATCAGCGCCTCGTCGCGGGAGAGGTGGGCCATGATGCGCAGCTCGATCTGGCTGTAGTCGGCCGTCAGCAGGCTGTCGTAACCCTCGCCCACGATGAAGCCCTGGCGGATCCGGCGGCCCTCGAAGGTGCGGATCGGGATGTTCTGCAGGTTGGGCTTCTCCGAGGAGAGCCGGCCGGTGGCCGCGATGATCTGGTTGTAGGTGGTGTGGATGCGCCCGTCGTCGCCGATCTCCTTGATCAGGCCCTCGACGGTGGTGCGCAGCCTGGTCTGGTCACGGTGGCGCAGCAGGATCGTCGGCAGCTCGTTCTCGGTCTGCGTGGCGAGCATCGCGAGGGCGTCGGCGTCGGTGGTGTAGCCGGTCTTGATCTTCTTGGTCTTCGGCAGCCCGAGCTTGACGAAAAGGATCTCCTGGAGCTGCTTCGGCGAGCCGAGGTTGAACTGCTCGCCGACGACCCGGTGGGCTTCCTCCACGGCCTGCTTCACGGCGGCGCCGAACTCCACCTCGAGCCCGGTGAAGTAGCCGTGATCGGCCGCGATGCCCGCGCGCTCCAGCTCGGCGAGCACGCGCACCAACGGCAGCTCGACCTCGCGCATCAACCGGATGCCGCCCCGGGGCTCCAGATGGGCCTCCAGCGCCTCGGCCAGGTCGCGCACGGCCTGTGCCCGGACGGCGAGCTCCTGGCCGGCGTTCTCGTCGGGATCGTCGAACAGCGCGGCCTGGCCGTTGGACTCGCTCTCGGCGCGCAGCTCGCGGTGGAGGTAGCGCAGCACGAGGTCGTCGAGGGGGAACGACCGCTGCCCCGGCATCGCCAGATAGGCCGCCAGGGCGGTGTCGCAGGTGAGCCCGCGCAGGTCGAGCCCGTGGGCCCACAGGGCCAGCAGCGGGCCCTTCGCGTCGTGCAAAGCCTTCGGCCTGGACTCGTCGGCGAGCCACCGGCCCAGCGCGCCCTCGTCGGCGGGGCTGAGGCCGGTCAGCTCGATGTAGGCCGCCCGCCGGCGCCCTTCGCCGTCGGCGGGGACGGCGATGGCGAGGCCGTCCAGCCTGCCCGTGCCGCTGCCATATGATCCCTTGACCGCGAGCCCCGCCCGGCCCTCGGGCATCGCGGCGAGCCACGCCTCGACCTCGCCCGTGCCGAGCGTCACGATCTCGACCTCGAAGCCCTCCTCGGCCTCCGGCTCGGCGGTGCCGATGCTCTGATAGAGCCGGTCGCGCAGCACCCGGAACTGCAGCGTGTCGAAGAGCTTGTGGATCTCGTCGCGGTCCCACTGGCCCATCTTGAGCTCGGCGACGTCCGCCTCGAGCGGCACGTCGCGCCGGAGCTCGGTGAGCTGGCGGTTGTGGATGACCTGGCCGAGGTGCTCGCGGAGCTTGTCGCCGACCTTGCCCGTCACCTCGTCGACCCGGCCGACCAGCTCCGTGAGGGAGCCGAACTCCTTGATCCACTTGGCGGCGGTCTTCTCACCCACGCTCGGGATGTTGGGCAGGTTGTCGCTCGGGTCGCCCCGCAGCGCGGCGAAGTCGGGATACTGGGCGGGGGTCAGGCCGTACTTCTCCACGACGGCCGCGGGGTCGAACCGCGTCATGTCGCTGATGCCGCGGCGGGTCATCAGCAGGGTGATGCGGTCGTTGACGAGCTGCAGGGCGTCGCGGTCACCGGTGACGATCAGAACGTCCATGTCACGCACGGCGGCTTGGTCGGCGAGCGTCGCGATCAGGTCGTCGGCCTCGTAGCCCGCGAGCGAGAGGTAGGGCACCCGCAGCGCGTCGAGCACCTCGAAGATCAGGCTCACCTGGCCACGGAAGTCCTCGGGGGTCTCCTGACGGTTGGCCTTGTAGTGCTCGTACGCCTCGTGCCGGAAGGTGGGCTCCGAACGGTCGAAGCAGACCACGACATGACTCGGCCGCTCGTCGCGAAGGACGTTGATCAGCATCGAGGTGAAGCCGTACACCGCCTCGGTGTGCTGGCCGTCGGTCGTGGTGAGGTTCGCGTCCTTCAACGCGTAGAACGCGCGGTACGCGAGTGAGTGCCCGTCCAGCAGGAGCAGGCGGTCACGGGCGGGGGTCGGTTCCTTCTTCGGCACACACGCAGCCTAGTCTCCGTGTACGACAGAACACCCCTGGCTGTGCAACTGGAGGCCCCGCCTTGACCATGACGAACCCCGAGGAGATCGCCCGCCTGCAAGGGCTGTACGGCGGCGACTACAAGGGCACCCTGATCCACAGGATGGGCATCGAGTTCATCGAGGTCAAGGCGGAGCGCGTCGTCGCCCGCATGCCGGTCGAGGGCAACACCCAGCCGTACGGCCTGCTCCACGGAGGCGCCTCCTGCGTCCTGGCCGAGACCATCGGGTCCACCGGCGCCGCCCTGCACGCCGGGCAGGGCCGCCAGGCCGTCGGCGTCGAGATCAACGCGACCCACCACCGGTCGGCCACGTCCGGTTACGTCACTGGCGTCGCCACGCGCCTGCACGGCGGGCGCAGCGTCGCCACGTACGACATCGAGATCACCGACGACCAGGGCCGCCGGATCTGCACCTCGCGACTCACCTGCATGCTTCGTGACACCACGTGATATTTGGTCTGTATCAGAACACGTTTTGCTACTCTCTTTGCACCGGGGCCTCATAGCTCGCTAGCGTTGTGACGCCAGAGCCCGTGGGTGATTGAGTAGACAACGTGTGCGGCCGGGGAAGCCCTACATGGCCCCAAAGATCACCCGCGGGCTCCCCTGCACGGCCGTGTCCCTGCGCGAAGCGGGCGGCCCCCGACGGCCGTAGGCGGGCGGGGGCCGGGGCCGGCGATCAGCGCGCCGGGGCCTCGTCCACGCCCGACGCGCCGTCGTCCTCCGAGTGCGTCGGATCGAGCACCCGCTTGAGGAACGTTCGGGTGCGGGCGTGCTGGGGGTCGCCGATCACCTGGTCCGGCGGGCCCTCCTCGACGATCACCCCTCCGTCCATGAACACCACGCGGTCGGCCACCTCACGCGCGAAGCTCATCTCGTGGGTGACCACCAGCATCGTCATGCCGTCGCGCGCGAGCTTGCGCATGACCGACAGCACGTCGCCCACCAGCTCGGGGTCGAGCGCCGAGGTGGGCTCGTCGAACAGCATGAGGTCCGGGTCCATGGCGAGGGCCCGGGCGATGGCGACGCGCTGCTGCTGCCCTCCGGAGAGCTGGGGAGGGTAGGCGTCGCACTTCGCGCCGACGCCGACCTTGTCGAGGTTCTCCCGGGCGACCCGCTCCGCCTCGTCCTTGCCGCGCCTGAGCACGCGGCGCTGAGCGATCATGACGTTCTGCAGGACCGTCATATGCGGGAACAGGTTGAACGACTGGAACACCATGCCGAGCCTGCGCCGCGCGGCGTCGATGTCGACGTCGGGGTCGGTCAGCTCGACGCCGCCCACGGTCACCTTGCCCTTGGTGGGCTGTTCGAGCAGGTTGACGCAGCGCAGCAGCGTCGACTTGCCGGACCCCGACGGGCCGATGACGCAGACGACCTGGCCCTCGTCGACGGTGAAGTCGATGCCCTTGAGCACTTCCAGGTCGCCGAAGGACTTGTGCAGCTCTTTGATCTCGACCGCGTGCGCCATCGGGGTCACCGTTCCTTCGCCTGGCGTTTTTCAAGGCGCCCCGCAAGGTAGCCCAGCGGGATCGTGACGAGCAGGTACGTCAGGCCTACCACCAGGATCGGGGTGGCGTTGCTCGTCGTCGACGCGAGGTCGTTGCCGAACTTCGTCAGCTCGACGTACTCACCGCTCATTCCGAGGAACAGGATCAGCGACGAGTCCTTGAGCAGAGACACGAACTGGTTGGTCGTCGGAGGGATCACGATGCGGATGGCCTGCGGGATGACCACGGAGATCATCGCGCGCGAGTGGGACATGCCGAGCGACCGCGCCGCCTCGCTCTGCCCCTTCGGGACGGCCTGCAGGCCCGCCCGTAGCGTCTCGGCCATGTAGGCGGAGCTGACGATCGTCAGGCCCAGGATGCCCTGGCCGTACGTGCCGCCGGGGACCTCGAACCCCGGCAGCGCGAGCGGCAGGAACAGGATGAGCAGGAAGATCAGCAGAGCGGGAAGGCCGCGGAAGATCTCGATGTAGACCGTCGCGATCCACCGGTACGGCCGTACGGAGGAGAGCCGCATCAGGGCCAGCAGGAGGCCGCCCAGGGAGCCGAAGACGAAACCGCCGACGGTGTAGATGATCGTGTTCTTGAGCGCGACAGTGAAGACGTCGGGGAGCGCCTGCTTCGCCACGTCGATCTTGGCGAAGTTCTCGCCGAGGCCCTTCCAGTTCGTCAGGAAGGCGACCACGACGACCACGGCGATCAGTAGCGCATATTGGATGCCGCGGCTGATCCGTTGCCTCTTGCGGGGGCTGAGCCTGCCCTTGCCGGGCACCTGCCCGGCAGGGCCGACCGGCTCAGCGGTCATGGGCTGATCGGTCATGCATCAGGTTCCGAGCTCGCCGGGCTTCTTGCCGAACCACTTGACGTAGATCTTCTCGTACGTGCCGTCGGACTTGGCCTTGGCGATCTCCTCGTTGATCACCTTGACCAGCGCGTCGTTGCCCTTCTTCAGGCCGACGCCGTACTGCTCGCCAGTGTTGAGGCTGCCGATCAGCTCGAACTTGCTCGCGATCTCGGGCTTCTTCAGCCAGGTCAGCACGACGGGAAGGTCCTGGACGATCACGTCGGCCTGGCCGGACTGGAGGCCGAGCAGCTCCTTCGGGGAGTCTGCGAACTCGGTGGGGTTGAAACCCTTGCCCTTGACGTAGTCGAGACCGGTCGTCGACGCCTGCGCGCCGAGCTTGAGCCCCTTGGCCTTCACGTCGTCGAGCGACTTGGCGCCGGTGCCCTTCTTGGCGAGCAGCGCCTGCGTCGCGTCGAAGTAGGGGTCGGAGAACAGGAGGTTCTTCTGGCGCTCAGGAGTGATCGTCATGCCGGCCGCGGCGACGTCACACTTGCCCGCGTTGAGCGCGGCACCACTCTTGATCACCGCGAAGTCGATGTCCACGATGTCCTGCGTCACGCCGAGCTTCTTGGCCGCGAGGTCCACGATGTCGACGTCGAAACCGACAGTCTTGTCACCCTGCTTGAATTGGAACGGCTCATAAGGCAGGTTGGTGCAGGTCGTGAGCTTACCGGGCTTGATCAGCTTGATCCCGCCCGCGGCCGTGCCCGCCGGTGCGCTGGAGCTGGTGGCACTGGAGGTCGATCCGCCCCCACAGGCGGACAGAAGGAACGCGGCGCTCACGGCAAGCGCCCCGATCGAAGTCATGCGGTGACGCCTGGACCAAAGGACCACAACGTCCTCCTCTTTAGCTCAATGTCGGAGTTAAGTTAAGTTACCGTAACCCTGGCCATGGTCCCGCACCTGCTCACCAGGGGTATTACCGGAAAGAAACGATCGCACAACACCTGTCACAGCCTGGTGCTCCAGGCTGAGCGGAGAGCTTACTGTGCGATCGTGCGAGCGCCTCTGGTAATCCTGGGCTTCACCGTTGCCGCCTCCATGACGCTGTCCGGCTGTTCCAGCGGGCCGGGAAAGACCGCGCCGAGCCCCTCCCCGACGTACGTGATCCCCGCGCAGACCGCGCGCGCCGAGGAGACGGTGATCACCGAGAAGCCTGTGGTCGACGGCCAGATGCGGTTCCGCGTCCTCGGCTTCCACGACGGCATGCCGATCATGTTCGGCAGCCACGCCGAGTGGAACGCCAAAGGCCAGTACGCCCGGGTGCGCGTCCTGATCGAGAGCACAGACAGGACCAACCAGAAGTTCGACGCCAAGCAGCAGCTCCTGGTGGCCTCCGACGGGCGCACCTTCCATGTCGACAACTTCGCGCAGGCCATCAAGCGGCAGCCCGACGAGATCCCCGTCGGCAGCTTCGTGCGCATGGAGTTCGACCTCTGGTACGACATACCGAAGGACGTGAAGGCGACCAGGATACGGTTCTTCGCGGATCCGCCCCTGGGTGCCATCGGCCCCTCCAAGGGCGTCGACGTGCGACTTCGCTAGCACCGCCCGCCTGCCCGGCGGGAGGCGCGCCTCCCGCCGGGCAGGCGGTTGTGAGCCTCGCTCAGTGCGCGCCGAGCTCGCCTCCGAGGTAGGCCTCGCGCACCTGCGGGTCGTCGAGGAGATCGGCCGCCGGAGCGGACTTCACCACCCGGCCGGTCTCCAGGACGTACGCCCGGTGGGCGAGCTGGAGGGCCTGCTGGGCGTTCTGCTCGACCAGGAGCACAGTGGTCCCACGGTTGTTGATCTCCTTGATGATCGAGAAGATCTGGGCGACCAGCATGGGTGCCAGGCCCATCGAGGGCTCGTCGAGCAGCAGGACCTTCGGCTTGCTCATCAGCGCCCGGCCGATGGCCACCATCTGCTGCTCGCCGCCCGACATCGTGCCGCCGGCCTGGTTCTTGCGCTCGGCCAGCCTCGGGAACAGCTCGAAGACCTCGTCGAGGTCCTTGGTGAGGTCACCCGTGCGGGTGTACGCGCCCATCAGGAGGTTCTCGATGACGGTCATGCCGGGGAAGACGCCACGGCCCTCCGGGGACTGGCCGATGCCGGCGATCACCCGCCTGTGCCCGGCCAGCTTGCTGATGTCCTTGCCGTCGAAGGTGACGGTGCCCGACGTCAGCGCCCGCAGACCCGAGATGGTCTTCAGGGTCGTGGTCTTGCCCGCCCCGTTGGCGCCGATGAGGGTGACGATCTCCCCCTGGTCGACCTCCAGCGAGACGCCCTTGATGGCCTCGATCTTGCCGTAGTGGACGTGGATGTCCTTGATCTCAAGAAGCATCTGCGGGAGCCCCCAAGTACGCCTCGATGACCCTCGGGTCGCTCTGCACCTCGGCAGGGAGACCGTCAGCGATCTTCTGCCCGAAGTCGAGCACCGCGATGCGGTCGCTGATGCCCATGACCAGGGCCATGTCATGCTCGATCAGCAGGACCGTGCGCCCGGCGTCACGAATCCTGCGGATGAGGCCCTGGAGGGACTCCTTCTCCGCGGGGTTCATGCCCGCCGCCGGCTCGTCCAGGAGGAGGAGCTTGGGCTTGGTCGCGAGCGCACGCGCGATCTCGAGCCGCCGCTGGTCGCCGTAGGGGAGGTTCTTGGCCGTCTCCTCGGCGCGGTGGCCGATGCCCACGAACTCCAGGAGCTCCCGGGCCAGCGCCTTGCCGTCACGCTCCTCGTGGCGGTGCCACGGAAGGCCGAGCGCCGCGCTGAACATGCCGGCCCGGTGGTGGGCGTCGGCCCCCACCATGACGTTCTCCATCGCCGACATGTTGTGGAACAGCCGGATGTTCTGGAAGGTGCGGGCGACTCCCCGCTTGGTGACCTTGTACCGCTTCATGCCGTCGATGCGGTCGCCATCGAACACCACCTGGCCCGACGTCGGGCGGTAGACCCCGGTGACGACGTTGAACACCGTCGTCTTACCGGCGCCGTTCGGCCCGATGAGGGCGAAGATCTCGCCCTCGTTGATCGTCAGCTCCACCTCGCGCAGCGCGACGACGCCGCCGAACTGCATCTTGACCTTCTGCAGCTGCAGAAGCGGACGCGGATCGCTCATTTGGCTGCTCCCTCGGCTGCGGGCTGGGCCTCGGGACCCGGAACCTCGGCGCCCATGCTGCCCATGCCTCCGGTGCCCTCCGCGAGCTCCGCTTTTCGGCGGCGCGACGGCAGCAGGCCCTCCGGCCGGAAGATCATCAAGGCCACCAGCGCGGCGCCGAACACCATGGTCCGGTACTCGGACAGGCCGCGGAACCGCTCCGGCAGCCAGGCGACGAGGAACGCGCCCAGGATGACGCCCGGGATGTTGCCCGAACCGCCGAGCACGACCGCCGCGAGGATGGTGGCGGACAGCATGAACAGGAAGTCGTTCGGGTTGATCGAGATCGTCTTGCCGGCCCAGACGACTCCCATGGCCCCGCCGATCGAGGCGCCGATCGCGAAGGCCAGGAGCTTGAACTTGAAAGTCGGCACGCCCATGACCTCGGCGGCGTCCTCGTCCTCGCGGATGGCGGCCCACGCGCGTCCGACCCGGCTCTTCTCCCACCGCTTCACGAAGATGATGATCGCGGTGGCCACCACGACCAGCAGGTAGTAGTAGGGCCTCGGATCCAGCACGCCGTAGTGGAAGATCTGCACCCCGAAGACCTCGATACCGTCGATGCTCGGCGGGTGCGGGATGCCCGCGATGCCGCGGGGGCCGCCGATGGCGTCGGTGTTCTCGGCCGTCTGGCGGACGATCTCTCCGAAGCCGAGCGTGACGATCGCGAGGTAGTCACCGCGAAGGCGCAGCGTCGGCCCTCCGAGCACGATGCCCGACAGCGCCGACAGCAGGACGCCGGCGATCAGGATCTCCCAGAAGTTCAGGCCGAGCTTGGTGCCGAGCAGCGCCATGGAGTAGCCGCCGATGGCGAAGAACGCGACGTACCCGAGGTCGAGCAGGCCGGCCTGGCCCACGACCACGTTCAGGCCGATCGCGAGCACGACGTAGGTGCCGATCGGGAAGAACAGCACGCTGGCCCAGTCGCTGTACGGCGACATGACGTGGCCGAGGGAGTCGGAGGGCAGCAACAGCGCGATCACGAACAGCGCGACGTAGACGGTCCAGCGCTGCCAAACGGGGGCCGACGCCCACCGGTCGCGGATGCCGTCGATGAACGCCCAGAAGGCGTTCCTGCCGTTGGTCATCGAGGAGTTCGTGCTCATGCGCGCGCCTGCTGGAGAGATTCACCGAGGATGCCGGTGGGCCGGAACATCAGGACCAGGACGAGAACCGTGAACGCGATGACATCCTTCCATCCGGAGCCGAAGATGGCGGCACCGTAGTTCTCGATCAGACCGAGGAACAGGCCGCCGACCAGCGCTCCACGTAGGTTGCCGATGCCCCCGAGCACCGCGGCCGTGAAGGCCTTGATGCCGAGCAGGAAGCCGATGGAGAACTTGGTGACCTCGAACTGGAGCACGAACAGCGCGCCCGCGATGCCCGCCATGAGGCCACCGATGAGGAACGTCACCCGCACGATCTTGTCGATGTCCACGCCCATGAGGACGGCCGTCTCCGGGTCCTGGGAGGTCGCGCGGATGCCGCGGCCGATCTTGGTGCGGTTCACGAGAAGGTCCAGAAGGATCATCATGCCGATGGACGCCACGAAGATCAGGACCTGGTCGACCCGGATCTGCGCGCCGCCGATCGTGAAGAGCGTGTCCTTCTGCATGATGCGGGCCACGCCCATCTGGTTGCGGCCCTGCTGCGGACGGTTGAAGACGTGCGGGATGATCACCAGGGCGAAGAGCTCCTGGAGGAAGAGTGAGGCGCCGATGGCCGAGATGAGCGCGGCCAGGCGCGAGGCACCGCGCTTGCGCAGCGGGCGGTAGGCGATGCGCTCCAGCAACATGGCCGAGCCCGCGGAGGCGGCGCCGCCCGCGAGCACCATCAGCAGCAGGCCGCCGACCAGGGCGAAGCCGGTCAGCGGCTGGGTGATGCCGAGAGTCATCACCACGAACGCCGACGCCATGGTGCCGATCATGAAAACTTCGGAGTGCGCGAAGTTGATGAGGCGCAACACGCCGTAGACCATCGTGTAGCCGAGGGCGACGAGGCCGTAGATCGCACCCAGGATGAGGCCGTCGATCGTGTACGGCCAGAAAGAGCCGAGGAGGTTATCGAACACGGAGTTTCGCTTTCAGGGAAGCCTTCATGCGAGAACGGACAGGGCGGGAGCGCCGTGGCGTTCCCGCCCCACATCATCTGGCCGGTGACTTTATACCGTCAGCCGAGCTTGGCCGTCGTCGTGTCACCGAGCAGGCCGATCTGGCCACCCTTGACCTCGTACATGTAGATCGACTTCGCGGAGGGCTCACCGTTGGGGTCGAACTTGATGTGCTTGGTGATGCCGTCGAAGTCGGACTTGCCGATCGCCGCGTTGATCGCGTCGGCGGTGGTCGCTCCGGTCGCGATCGCCTTGGTGAACGTCGTCATGGCGTCGTAGCCCTCGGTGGCGTAGATGAGCGGGTCGGCGCCGAACTTCGCCTTGTAGTCGGTGGCGAACTTCTTGACCTTCTCGTCGGTCTCCGCGGCGGTCGGGATGCGGCAGGGGCAGCCGATGAGCACGCCCTCGGCCTGCGCCGCGCCGGCGCTGTCGATGATGCCCTTGTCCAGGGAACCGTCGGCCGAGAAGAACTTCGCGGTGACGCCCTTGTCCCTGAGCTGCTTGATCAGCTTGCCCGCCCCGGCGTAGTAACCACCGAAGAAGATGGCGTCCGGCTTGGCGGCCGCGATCTTGGTGACGGTCGAGGAGTAGTCGGTGGCGGCCGGGTCGAGCGCGTCGTCAGTGACCGTGGCGCCCTTGGTCTTGAGCTGCCCACGGACCGCGTCGCCGAGGCCCTTGCCGTACTCGGACTTGTCGTCGACCACGAAGACTTTCTTGGCGGCAGCCGCGCCGACGATGAAGTCGGCGATCGCCGGCCCTTGGACGCCGTCGTTCGGGACGACACGGTGCCAGTATTTCCAACCGTTCTGCGCCAGGGCGACGGCGGTGGCCGAAGCGGAGATGCTCGGGATCTTCGCTTCCTCCAGCAGCGGGCCGACCTGCTTGGACTCGCCGGAGAAGGCGGGGCCTACGAGCGCGACGACCTTGTCCTGCTTGATCGCCTGCTGCGCCAGGCTGACGGCGGTGGTGGGGTCCGCCTTGCTGTCATATTTGATCATCTCCAGCTTGACCTTGGGGTTGGTGGCGTTGTACTCGTCAACGGCAAGCTGGGCGCCGTTGCTCGGCGGGATGACGATGCCGGAGTTCTCACCGGACAGGTCACCCATGAATCCGATCTTCAGCGTGGTCGGCGCTGCGGAATCACCACCAGCCGGCGTCGCCCCTGAGCCACCGCAAGCGGCGAGACCAACGGTAAGTGCCACACCGACGGCGAGCACGCCCCCGAGGCGAGCAATCTTGGGCCGCAAGGTTGCCTTCCTTTCGCCTGATCCCGTGTCGGGATCGGGTCCACAGAACCACCCTGGCGGTCTGGCCAGGGCTCGTTGACGGCATTACACCCAGCTCAAGTCACAGGTAGGTACAGAGTCACATCACGTTACCGCTTCGTTATCACACCGGTCCTCTTCGGCGATCGACGCGAAAAGTAAAGGTCACATCGTCGGCGGAGCCTCACGGGAGAGCGGCCGAGCGGCCCTCACACGGCGGCCACGAGACCATGCCGGAAGGGTGCTGGTCACGCTGCGTCACACCGGCTCGGGTCCCTGGGCTTCGCCCACCACGGCCTGGGCGACCTGGCGCATGCTCATCCGGCGGTCCATCGACGCCTTCTGGATCCAGCGGAACGCCTGGGGCTCGGTCCAGCCGTGCTCGGCCATCAGCAGGCCCTTGGCGCGCTCGACGAGCTTGCGGGTCTCCAGGCGCTCGCCGAGGGTGGTGACCTCGCGCTCCAGCGCGGCCATCTCGTCGTGCCTGCTCACTGCCATCTCGATCGCGGGGACCAGGTCGGACTTCGTGAACGGCTTCACCAGGTAGGCCATGGCCCCGGCGTCCCTCGCGCGCTCCACGAGGTCGCGCTGGGAGAACGCGGTAAGGATCAGGCAAGGCGCCACGCGCTCGGACACGATGCGCTCGGCCGCCGAGATGCCGTCCAGAATGGGCATCTTGACGTCGAGGATCACCAGATCGGGGCGCTGCTCCAGGGCGAGCTTGACCGCCGTCTCACCGTCTCCGGCCTCGCCGACGACGGCATAGCCCTCCTCTTCGAGCATCTCCTTCAGGTCGAGGCGGATCAGCGCCTCGTCTTCCGCGATCACTACTCGCCGCTGCGTACTCACGCCCAAGAGAGTACCGATGTCCGCTAGATTAGGGACACGAGCTGTGGCGGCCCCGATAGACCAACGGCAGAGTCGATGGCCTCAAAATCCATACAGTGTGGGTTCGAATCCCACTCGGGGCACTGATCCGGCGAAACCGCGTGGCCGAGGCCGCGCGGTCTGCTCTTGCCTCCGCAGAGCGGGCAGCCACAGGAACCACTCGCGGCCGTCGGGGGTGACCAGGCGCCGGGAGACCCATCCCGCGACCTCTCGTTCGCGCACGTGGGTGACATACGCGGCCATGGGCCCGTCCGGCCAGGTCAGCGGGGCCCGGCGGAAGACACGGAACAGACATCCCGCCTCGTAGGCCATGGGCAGGCTCCCGGCGGGGCCCCCGACGACACACGGTCGGCTCAGCCCGGAGCGCCTCAGCGTCTCGGCGACGGCCCGCTCCCCCGCCCGGTAGACGACAGAACGCTCCACCCGGCGCGCGAGGACGAGATGCTGCGTGAGGAGCTGGCCGGCCACCGCGAGGACGACCAGCACGGCCGCCACGCGCCCTGACGACGCGAGCCGTACGAGGAGCAGGGCCACGGGCAGGGCCAGCAGGGCGTAGGCGGGCAGCAGGAAGCGCGGCGCGCCGTACCCCACCAGGAACAGGTACTGCGCCGCGAGGCCCGCCCCGGCGGCGCAGGCCAGGACGTACGGCTTCGCCAGGCCGAGCCGGCGGGCCACAAGTAGCCCTCCGGCCGCGGCGAAAGGCAGCGCCAGCCACCAGACCGCCAGGTAGGGGTACCTCACCGGGACCGTGCAGGGACGGCAGAGCAGCGGCCCGTTGAGCGACACGAACTCGTGGACGAACCCCCACGTGGGCCGTAGCCGCCCCTGGATCCTGCTGGCCTCGTGGACCCGGTTGAGCAGCCCGCCGTACCGCGTGAAGGCCTCGGCGACCCACGGCGCGAGCCCGAGCGCGAGCCCCCCGGCCAGGGCCACGAGGACGGGCGTCCGCCGCCACTCGCGTACGGCGAGCCAGGCGAGGCCGAGCGCCAGCACGAGCCACACCGCGTCGCCGGGCCGCAGCACCGCGACCGCCGCCACGCCGAGCGCGAGCCCGGCCAGCGGCCCCTGGACCGACCGCGGGTACGCGGCCGGGGCGGGGGCCTCAAGATGAGAGACGGCGGTGGCACGGGCCGCGAGGAGGAAGAACGCCGCCGAGGCCGCCGACGCGTAGGCGACGTACATGTTCGGCATCACCGAGCCGCCGTAGAACTGCGCGACCCACAGCCCTCCCAGCAGCAGCGCGGCCAGGGCCACGACAGCCGAGCCGCCACGGTGGGAGAGCACGCGCAGCCACGGCAGGTACGCCAGGAACAGCCCGGCGGACGAGAGCAGCGTCATCCAGACCCGCACGACCTGGGGAGACGCGGAGAAGTACGCGGCCGGAGCGGCGAGCCAGGTGATCCCCCGGGCGCGCGGGGCGGTGAACGCGGCGTCCGGCAGGCTCGGGCTGACCTGGCTGAGGTAGACCAGCTCGTCCCAGCCCCAGCGCAGGCCGGGGCCGACGAAGGCGAGCTGCGCCAGCCCGTACAGCACGGCCACGAGCGCGAGCGGCGCCGCCGGATGGCGCAGCGCCCGGGACGCCGGAGGGCGAAGCAGGTGGGCCCCAGGCCGACCGGCCCTTCCCGTGTGTCTCCCGGCCATCGTCATGGAGCGATCCAATCGGGCGGCCTTCTCCGCGAACCGCCTCACATGCGGCTCTTGGTGATCTCCCCACCCGATCTCGACCGAACGCGTACGGCTGCCGCCGGTGAGCCTGGCGGCAGCCGTGGGGACGCGCGGGAAGGATCAGCTGCCGTTGGAGAGCGCCGATCCGATGGTGTGGACGCGCAGCGCGTTGGTCGAGCCGTGGCTGCCAGGGGGCGAGCCGGCGACGATGACGACCTTGTCGCCCTTCTCGTAGCGGCCGACCGACAGCAGGGCCGCCTCGACCTGGCGCACCATGTCGTCGGTGTGGTGCACGAACGGCACCTCGAAGGTCTCCACGCCCCAGGTGAGGGCCAGCTGGCCGCGCACCTCCGGGGCGGAGGTGAAGGCCAGCAGCGGGATCGGGGAACGGTAGCGGGCGAGCCGCCGCGCGGTCTCCCCCGACATGGTGAAGGCGCACAGGGCCTTGGCCCCGACGATCGCCCCGACCTCGGCCGCGGCGCGGGCTATCGCGCCGCCGGTGGTCTCGGGGAGCCGGTCGAAGGTGTGCGTCGACGTGAGCGCTTCCTCCTCGGCGGCGGAGGCGATGCGGGCCATGGTCGCGACCGACTCGATGGGAAAGCTGCCGACCGAGGTCTCGCCGGAGAGCATGACGGCGTCGGCGCCGTCCATGACGGCGTAGGCGACATCGGAGACCTCGGCGCGGGTGGGGCGCTGAGCGCTCATCATCGAGTCGAGCATCTGGGTGGCCACGATGACCGGGTGGGCCTTCTCCCTGGCCAGGGCGATGGCGCGGCGCTGCACGATCGGCACCTGCTCAAGCGGGAGCTCGACGCCGAGGTCGCCCCGGGCGACCATGATGCCGTCGAACGCGTCGACGATCGCCTCGAGGTGATCCACGGCCTGGGGCTTCTCGATCTTGGCGAGGAGCGGGAGGTGGACCCCCTCCTCGTCCATGATGGCGCGGACGATGCGGGCGTCGTCGGCGCTGCGCACGAAGGAGAGGGCGATCATGTCGAAGCCGGTGCGGAGGGCCCAGCGCAGGTCCTCCTCGTCCTTCTCGGTGAGGGCGGGGGCCGAGACGACGACGCCCGGCAGGTTGAGGCCCTTGTTGTCGGAGATCATGCCGCCGACCACGACCTTGGTGACGACCCTCGGGCCGTCGACCTCCGTGGCCTCCAGCACGAGACGGCCATCGTCGACAAGGATCTTGTCGCCCGGGCGCACGTCGTTGGGAAGGCCGTCGTAGGTGGTGGAGACCAGGTCACGGTCGCCGGGGACGTCCTCGGTGGTGATCGTGAAGACGTCGCCGAAGCCCAGGCGAACGGGACCTTCGGCGAACCGGCCCACACGGATCTTGGGGCCCTGGAGGTCCGCGAGGACGCCGACCGCCAGGCCAAGCTCGGCGGCGGCCGCCCTGACCCTGCCGTGAACCTCCTTGTGGAGCTCGTGACTCCCGTGGCTGAGGTTGAACCTCGCCACGTTCATACCGGCGGCGATCAGCTCCCGCAGGCGCTCCGGAGAGGAGGTTGCGGGACCCAGTGTGCAAACAATCTTGGCTCGACGACTCACAAGTCCTACCCTAATTGGTACAGACCACTTGATGATGACGAAGTTCACAGCGCCCGGCGAAATCCAGGTGACATGAGCCCGCCATCAGGCATTCCCAGGCACGTCGTCGCAGGCAGAACGGGATACCTGGAAAGCGAGCCACGACGGTGCGACCAGGCGCGCGAGGTCCATATTCGTGTTCGTGTGCCTCCCAGGATAGTTGTCGCGACGGGGAGAGGCAGCCGCGTCGCCCAACCTGCCATGGCCGTTCATCCGATCTTCACCGGGCGGGCGGGGTGAACGGGGCCACGACGCGTACGGCTCCCGCCCACGTCAGCGCGCGAGGGGAGCCGTACGCGTGGTGTCTCAGTTCTTGACGGTGGCCGCGCGGTAGGCGTCGACGATGCCGTGGCCGTAGAAGCCGTTCTTCGCCGCGGAGCCCTCGCAGAGGTGGGTCTCCTCGCTCACCGGATAGGTGCTGGAGCCGGAGGCGGGGCACGCCGTCGGGGTGGCCGTGGCGTACAGCAGCCTTTCGACCGTCGCGGGGCTCAGGGCGAGACCGCCCTTGCCCGGCTTGCCGAAGCGGCTGATCAGGATGGCGGCGACCCCCGCGGCGTGCGGCGAGGCCATCGAGGTGCCCGAGAGGTACTGGTAGTACGAGCAGCTGCCGTGGTGGCATTCCCGAATCACCGAGGAGCTGGTGGGCTTGCCCGAGCGGTCGATCAGCTTCTGGGCGCGGAGCGCGTTCTTCGGAGCGGCGGCGAGGATCTCCCTGGCCGTGCCCTTCAGCGAGGTGCCGGAGTCCGACGGGTCGCCGCCGGGAGCGGCCAGGTCGGTCTGCTCGGTGCCGTAGTCGGAGTACCAGGCCTTGCGCTCGCTGGGCCCGACGGCGGAGACCGAGATAACGCCACGCGACTCGGCCGGCACGTTCAGGCAGGAGTTGTCGATCTTGCGGTCGCGCTCGCTGCCGAGCGGGTAGCCGGGACTGTCCTTGTCGGCCGTGGGGTGGCCGAGGTCGGTCGAGCCGTTGCCGAGCGCGCTGACCAGCGTGACGCCGTGGCCTCGGGCGTAGTCGAGCGCGCGCTGGACACCGGTGATGATCCCTGCCTGCTGCAGTTGCTCCGCCCGGGAGTCCCCGGGGTTGTGCGCGCAGTTGAACGTCCACGGGTCGACGAAGAAGCTCATGTTGACCACGTCGATGCCCGCGTCACCGGCGTAAGTGAGCGCGTCGAGGACCGGCTTGAGGAAGAAGAAGCCCGAGTCGGTGCCGGCGCGGATGTTGACCAGGGAGACGTTCGGCGCGACGCCCGCGACGCCGATGCCGTTGAGCGGCGAGCCGATCGTGCTGGCGACGTGGGTGCCATGGCCGTCGTCGTCCACGTCGACAGGGTCCTTGCAGTTCTTGTACTCGCAGGGACCGTCCAGCGTCTTGCCCTTGGAGTCCTTCGGGCGGTCGACCACGAAGTTGCGGCTGAGCGCCCGGTTGAAGTTCGGGGCGATGTCGGGGTGCGTGCCGTCCACGCCGGTGTCGATGATGCCGACCAGAACCTTCTTGCTGCCGCGTTCCTTGGCGTACGAGCCGGAGGGCGTGGCGCCGATCATCTTCATGTCCCACTGCCGCCCGGACAGCGGGTCGCCGCCGCGCGCGGACGACGCCGCGCCGGATGACGCCGCTGCCCTGGAGACGCCCGCCGAGGACGTGCCTTGGGCAGGAAGGGCGGTGGCCGTGCCGATCCTGCGGTCGCCGGTCACGCCGACGATGGAGGGGCTCGCGCCGAGCCGCTCGGCGAACACCGTGCCAGGGCCGTGCGCGAGGACGTAGCCCAGCTTGGCGTCGACGGCGTCGGCCGTGCCGCCGCCGGACCTGATCGCGCTGAGCGCGTCGGCCTGCCCGCCCTGGGCGTAGAAGACGAGGTACTGGCCCGCCTCCGGCGACGCCGGCTCGGCGCCGACGGGACCCGCACCCGTCACGAGAGAGCCCCCTGCCAGCGTCCCCGCCACCAGGACCGAAACGACAGCGCCCGTAAGCCGTCTGTACCCCCGCACCATTGACCCTCTCCTCATACCTCGCATATGACGAGGCGCCATCTTTCAGGGGATCGAGGGCCAAAGCAAGTTGTCGACGAATTCCTCCGGCAATCGATCCGTTATAGACATATATAGCGGCAAGTTATGTTAAAAACATCCGAAACTCTATAAATAGGACGGCGTCCCATGGCGTGGGACGCCGTCCTGGCAGGTCGTCAGACCAGAGGTCTGGCGGTCGGCGGGATCGCGACCGGCAGGGCCGTACGGCCGCTCAGGTAGCGGTCAACGGCGGCGGCGGCCGATCGGCCCTCCGCTATGGCCCACACGATGAGCGACTGGCCACGGCCCATGTCACCGGCGACGAAGACGCCCTCCAGTCCCGACATGTACGACTTGTCGCGGGCGACGTTTCCCCGGGCGTCGAAGAACGACTCGGAGTCGCCTGCGAGGGCCGCCAGGTCCGTGAGCAGGGCGCCCTTCTCCGGACCGAGGAAACCCATCGCCAGCGTGACCAGCTCGGCGGGGATCTCGCGCTCGGTGCCCGGGATGGGCGAGAAGCCCGCCGCCGGGCCCGCGACGTCGACCAGGCGCAGGGCCTTCACCCGTCCCTGGTCGTCCGCGACGAGCTCAGTGGTCGAGACGGCGTACACCCGGGAGCCGCCGCCGTCCTCGAGCTCCTCGTGGGCGCTCTCCATCTTGAACAGCATCGGATAGGTCGGCCACGGCTGGGCGTCCGGCCGGGCGGCCGGGGGCTTCGGCATGATCTCGAGCTGGGTCACCGACAACGCGCCCTGGCGCACCGCCGTGCCGACGCAGTCGGCGCCGGTGTCACCGCCGCCGATCACCACGACATGCTTGCCCTCGGCGGACACCGGGGAGACGGCGAGGTCTCCCTCCTGCACCTTGTTGGAGAGCGGGAGGTACTCCATCGCCTGATAGACGCCCATGTGCTCGCGGCCCGCCACGGGCAGGTCACGCCACGCGGTGGCGCCACCCGACAGCACGACGGCGTCGAACTCCTCGCGCAGCCGCTCGGCCGTGACGTCGACGCCGACGTTGACGCCCGTGCGGAACTCCGTGCCCTCCGCGCGCATCTGCGCGAGGCGGCGGTCGACGTGCCGCTTCTCCATCTTGAACTCGGGGATGCCGTAGCGGAGCAGGCCGCCGACGCGGTCGGCGCGCTCGAAAACCACCACGTCATGCCCGGCTCGGGTGAGCTGCTGCGCGGCGGCCAGGCCCGCGGGGCCCGAACCGACGACGGCGACCTTCTTGCCCGTCCTCGCCGCCGGAGGCTGCGGGGTGACCCAGCCCTCGGCGAAGGCCCGGTCGATGATCTCCACCTCGACCCGCTTGATCGCCACGGGGTCGGAGTTGATGCCGAGCACGCACGCCGCCTCGCACGGAGCCGGGCACAGGCGGCCGGTGAACTCTGGGAAGTTGTTCGTGGCGTGCAGCCGCTCGATCGCCTCGCGCCAGTCGTCGCGGAACACGAGGTCGTTCCACTCGGGGATGAGGTTCCCGAGCGGGCAGCCGTTGTGGCAGAACGGGATGCCGCAGTCCATGCAGCGCGCGGCCTGGTCGGTGAGCGCGGCCTTCGGGAAGTCCTCGTAGACCTCCCGCCAGTCGCGGATGCGGACGTCGACCGGGCGGCGCGCCGGCAGCTCACGAGCGTGTGTCAGAAACCCCTTGGGGTCGGCCATCGGTGAAACCTCCCTTAACCGTGTACGGCGGACATGACCGCCTCGTCGATGTCCCGGCCTTCGGCACGCGCGGCCTCGGCGGCCTTCAGCACCCGCTTGTAGTCGATCGGCATGACCTTGCCGAAGCGGGTCAGCGTGTCGTCCCAGTCGTCGAGCAGGTCCTTGGCGACGGTGGAGCCGGTCTCGCCGAGGTGGCGCTCGACGATGTCCCTGAGGAACTCCGAGTCCTCCTCGGTGAGACCCTCGATCTCGACCATCTCGCGGTTGACCCGTACGGGATTGAGGTCGAGCACGTAGGCGATGCCACCGGACATGCCCGCGGCGAAGTTCCGCCCGGTGGTGCCGAGCACGACCGCCCTGCCGCCCGTCATGTACTCGCAGCCGTGGTCGCCCACGCCCTCCACGACGGCGGTGGCCCCGGAGTTGCGCACGCAGAACCGCTCGCCCACGACTCCCCGGACGAACACCTCGCCGGAGGTCGCGCCGTACAGTCCGACGTTCCCGGCGATGACCTGGGTCTCGGCGCTGAACGGCGCGTCGGGGTGCGGGCGGACCGTGACGCGGCCGCCCGACAGGCCCTTGGCGATGTAGTCGTTGGCGTCGCCGGTGAGCCGCAGGGTGACGCCGTTCGGCACGAACGCGCCGAAGGAGTTGCCCGCGGAGCCGGTGAAGCTCACGTCGATCGTGTTGGCGGGCAGGCCGTCGCCGCCGTACCGCTTGGTCACCTGGTGGCCGAGCATGGTGCCGACCGTGCGGTTGACGTTGCGGATCGGCAGCTCCAGGGTCACCCTGTCGCCGTACTTCAGCGCCCCCTCGGCGAGCTGGATGAGCGTGTTGTCCAGGGCCTTTTCCAGGCCGTGGTCCTGGGCGACCGTGCGGTGCAGCGAAGTTCCCTCGGGAAGCGAGGGAACGTGCAGGATCGGGGACAGGTCGAGACCCGCCGCCTTCCAGTGGTCCTCCGCGGCCTTGGTGTCCAGGAACTCGGCGTGGCCCACGGCCTCGTCGATCGAACGGAAGCCGAGCGCGGCGAGGTACTCGCGGACCTCCGCGGCGATGAACTGGAAGAAGTTGACCACGAACTCGGGCTTGCCGGTGAACCGCTTGCGCAGCTCGGGGTTCTGCGTGGCGACGCCCACCGGGCAGGTGTCGAGGTGGCAGACGCGCATCATGACGCAGCCGGAGACCACCAGCGGCGCGGTGGCGAAGCCGAACTCCTCGGCGCCGAGCAGCGCGGCCACGATCACGTCGCGGCCGGTCTTGAGCTGGCCGTCGGCCTGCACGACGATGCGGTCCCGCAGGCCGTTGAGCAGCAGCGTCTGCTGGGTCTCGGCGAGGCCGAGCTCCCACGGGGTGCCCGCGTGCTTGATCGAGGTCAGCGGCGACGCGCCGGTGCCGCCGTCGTGGCCGGAGATCAGCACGACGTCGGCGTGGGCCTTGCTGACCCCCGCGGCCACGGTCCCGACCCCTACCTCGGCGACGAGCTTCACGTGGACGCGCGCCCCGGGGTTGGAGTTCTTCAGGTCGTGGATGAGCTGTGCAAGGTCCTCGATCGAGTAGATGTCGTGGTGCGGCGGCGGCGAGATGAGGCCGACGCCGGGCGTGGAGTGCCGGGTCTTGGCGATCCACGGGTACACCTTGTGGCCCGGGAGCTGGCCGCCCTCGCCGGGCTTGGCGCCCTGGGCCATCTTGATCTGCAGGTCGGAGGCGTTCACCAGGTATTCGCTGGTCACGCCGAACCGGCCCGAGGCCACCTGCTTGATCGCGGAACGCCGGACCGGGTCGTTGAGCCGCTCGGGGTCCTCGCCGCCCTCGCCGGTGTTGGACTTGGCGCCCAGCCGGTTCATGGCGATGGCGATCGTCTCGTGCGCCTCCTGCGAGATCGACCCGTAGGACATCGCGCCGGTGGAGAAGCGCTTCAGGATGCTCTCGACCGGCTCGACCTCCTCGATCGGGACCGGCGGGCGCACGCCCTCGCGCAGCTTGAACAGGCCGCGCAGCGTCATGAGCTTCTCGGCCTGCGAGTCGACCAGGCCGGTGTACTGTTTGAAGATCTCGTATCGGCGGGTCCGGGTGGCGTGCTGGAGCTTGAACACCGTCTCGGGGTTGAACAGGTGCGGCTCGCCCTCGCGGCGCCATTGGTACTCGCCGCCGACCTCCAGCCTCCGGTGGGCGTTCTCGGCGCGCGGGTAGGCCCGCAGGTGCCGGAGCCCGACCTCCTGCGCGAGCACGTCGAAGCCGACGCCGCCCAGCCGGGAGGTGGTGCCGGCGAAGCAGGCGTCGATGACGTCCTGGCCGAGGCCGAGCGCCTCGAAGATCTGCGCGCCGGTGTACGAGGCGACCGTGGACACGCCCATCTTGGACATGATCTTCAGGACGCCCTTGCCGTACGCCTTGATGAGGTTGCGCACGGCGGCACGCGGGTCGAGGTCGAGTGCCCTGGCGGCGACCATGTCCTCAATGGTCTCGATCGCGAGGTACGGGTTGACGGCCGAGGCGCCGTACCCGATCAGCAGCGCCATGTGGTGGCACTCGCGGGCCTCGCCGGTCTCGACCACGAGGCCGACGCGCGTGCGCGACTTCTCGTGGATCAGGTGGTGGTGCACCGCTCCGGTCAGCATCAGCGACGGGATCGGGGCCATCCGGCTGTCGGAGCCCCGATCGGACAGCACGATGATGCGGGTGCCGTTGGCGATCGCCCGCGACACCTCCGCGCAGATCTCCTCGAGCCGGTGCAACAGCCCCTCGCCGCCGCCCGCGACCTCGAAGAGGCCCGAGACGACGTGCGGCTGGAAGCCGGGCAGGCCGCCCTCGTCGTTGATGTGGATGATCTTGGCTAGCTCGTCGTTGTCGATCACGGGGTACTGCAGGACGAGCCTGCGGCAGGACGCCGGGCCCGGCGCGAGCAGGTTCCCCTCGGGGCCGATGGTCGTCTGCAGCGAGGTGACGAGCTCTTCCCGGATCGCGTCCAGCGGTGGGTTGGTGACCTGGGCGAAGAGCTGGCTGAAGTAGTCGAACAGCAGCCTGGGCTTCTCGCTCAGCACGGCGACGGGCGAGTCGGTGCCCATGGAGCCGATCGGCTCGGCACCGGCCTTGGCCATCGGCGCCAGGATGACGCGCAGCTCCTCCTCGGTGTAACCGAAGGTCTGCTGGCGCTTCACCAGGGCCTCGTGGGTGACGATCGGGCGCAGCCGCTCCGGCAGCTCCTCGAAGCGCACGAGCCCGGCGTGCAGCCACTCACCGTACGGCTGGGCGGCGGCGAGCTCGGCCTTGATCTCGTCATCCTCGATGATCTTGCCGCGCTGGGTGTCGACGAGGAACATCTTGCCGGGCTGGAGGCGGCCCTTGCGGACGACCTTGGACGGCTCGATGTCCAGCACGCCGGCCTCGGACGCGAGGACGACCAGGCCGTCCTCGGTCACCCAGAACCGGCCGGGACGCAGGCCGTTGCGGTCGAGGACGGCGCCGACCAGGGTGCCGTCACTGAAGGTGATCGACGCCGGACCGTCCCACGCCTCCATCGAGGTGGAGTGGTACTCGTAGAAGGCGCGCCGCGCGGGACCCATCTCGGTGTGGTTCTCCCACGCCTCGGGGATCATCATCAGGACGGCGTGCGGGAGGCTCCTGCCGGCGAGGTGGAGCAGCTCCAGGCATTCGTCGAAGGACGCCGTGTCCGAGGCGTCCGGGTCGCAGATCGGGAAGAGCCGCGCCAGGTCGCCGGGGATCAGGTCGGTCGCCAGCATCGCCTCGCGGGCCCGCATCCAGTTGCGGTTGCCCTTGACGGTGTTGATCTCGCCGTTGTGAGCGACGTACCGGTAGGGGTGCGCCAGCGGCCACGACGGAAACGTGTTGGTGGAGAAACGCGAGTGGACCAGGGCGATGGCGCTCGCGTACCTCTCGTCGGAGAGGTCGGGGAAGAAGGGCTCGAGCTGCGGCGTCGTCAGCATGCCCTTGTAGACGATCGTCCGCGAGGAGAGCGAGGAAAAGTAGACGTCCACCTCGTGCTCGGCCCGCTTGCGCAGGCAGAAGGCCAGCCGGTCGAGCTCCAGCCCGCTCTCGCCGTTCGGCGAGGTGACGAACAGCTGCAGGAAGGCCGGCATCACGGCCCGGGCGCTCGGCCCGGCGTGGGCGGTGTCGACAGGCACCTCGCGCCAGCCGGCAACGGTCAGGCCCTCTTCGGCGGCGATCTCCTCGATCATCCCTATGCCGATCTCGCGGGCCTGCTCGTCGAGCGGCAGGAACGCGATGCCGGCGGCGTACGAGCCGGCCGGGGGAAGGGGGAAGTCCACGGATCCGCGGAGCAACGCGTCGGGCATCTGCGTCAGGATGCCGGCGCCGTCGCCGGTGTCCGGTTCGCTACCCTTGGCCCCTCGGTGATCCAGGTTGCAGAGTGCCGTCAAGGCTTTCGCGACGATGTCATGGCTTCGGCGTCCTGCGACATCGGCGACCATCGCCACACCGCAGGAATCGTGCTCCTGCGAAGGGTGATAGAGGCCCTGGGGCTCTGGGAACCCGAGGTGGGCAGCAGGCATTGAATCCCTCCCGTCGTCTTCGTCTGCTTCGTCTGGATTGGCGAGTGCAGGCAAGAGGGACGACGTTGGCCCTGCTGCTGTTAGGTGTGTAGAGACTACCTCACCCTGCCGGAATCCTGCCCGCCAGGCCGGTATCGCGAACATTCACCATCCGTATGTGAACACCTTGGTGTCCGCTGCCGTACGTCCCAGACCGCAGTGACCAGAACGCCTTACCGAAGGGTGTTATTCCGGGTCAGAACGCCGCTAAGTGCCCTGCTCCAGGTCGGACACGGGTCAAAAAACTGTCAACCCCCGGCGCTCAGGACGCGCTGCTGGATGAACCCGCCGAGCCTCTCGAGGGCGATCTCGGGGAAGATCAGGTCCGCCCGGCCCTCGTCGCCGACCGGGCCGACCCAGTTCACGACGACGAAGTGGCCGAGGGCCCGGACGTCCGCCCTGCTGTGGCCGGCGTCGAACGACTCCGGCTGGCCGGGCGCCAGCCGGAGGAAGCCGTCGCGGCCCTTGGGGCCGAGCGCCGCCACGAGCCTGTCCGCCGAGGCGCCGTCGGCCATGTCGAAGACGGCGTACTGCCCGGAGACCCCGGCGCCGGAGAAACTCGCCCGCACGACCTGGACGCACCCCGAGACGGCAGCGGCAGGACCGCTCCCCCACAGCGCCCCCGCGCAGTCAGGGGACGCCGTGACCTGGCGGCGCTCCATGGTCACGCCCGACGACGTGAGCCTGGCGGCCTGCCCGAACACCTCCTGCCCGGTCAGCGGGCGGGGATCCTCACGCCGGGTGGCGATGGGCGCGTACAGCGCGGAGGTGCTCTCTCCCCGGAACGTCGCCGGGGCCGGGCCCGTCTCCGGCCGCGTGATGGCGAACAGGATCGCCCCCGCTCCGGCCAGCGCCCCGGCGACCGCGACGGCGATCCACGTACGGCTGAGCATGGCCAACGAGCCTACTTGGCCGGGGGCGTCGCGGGGCCGGATACCGCGACGACACGGCGGTAGATGGCCTTCTCGCCGCCCCGGACGCTCAGGGCCAGCGACACGAAGTCGTCCTTGGGCGTCGCCTCCTGGCCGTCGGCCCGGCCGACCCAGACGAACCCGGCGTAGTGCCCCATCGCGTGACCGCTGGCCTCGGTGTAGCCGTTGGTCACGAACGTGGCGGCCTTGGACTCCAGCGACCGGACCCACCCACCCCCGCGGTACTGGCTGCTCATCTCCTGCACGAACCCGTCGGCGGCCTTGGAGCTGGCCATGTTGAACAGGGTGTACTGGGCGACGTACCGGCGGTCGGAGCTGAGGTACAGCCCCCGGACCGCCTGGGTGCAGCCCGTCTCCGCGAGCTTGGCGAGAACCCCGCCACCCCACATGACGGGGGCGCAGGCACTGTCGAGACGGCGGCCGAGCAACCGGAGGGTCAGCTTGCCGCTCTTGACGGTTCTGGTGGGGAATATCTCCTCGGCCCGCAGCGGAACCGCGTCGGCCTTGCGGTCGGCGATCGGGGCGAACAGCTTGGGCGACACCCAGGCCTCGTACTGGTCCGGGCGGGGAAGGCCGAGCGCGTCGTCCGGCGTGGACTGCTCGGGGACCGGCTGGGAGACGCCGAGGGCGCTAACTATGGCGGTCAGCCCGAAACCGCCCAGCAGCACCAGCAGCACCGTGCCGACGCCGAACAGAATGCGCTGCTGGCGCTCGGTCAGGCCCCGCTCCGACAGGGCCGAGACCTCGAACGAGGACCGGCGTCTCTTGCTGCGCCCGCTCACAGGCCGCCGGCGCCAAGGATCACGTCGCGATGCTTGTGGATCTCGGCGCGCCCCCCCGAGGAGCCGCCCTGGGTCATCGTGAATTCGCCTCCGAGTCCGCCACGGCCGGCGCCGCCGGCTTGTGGACCTGAGCCTCTTCGCCGGCGGCCTTGGCGTCGGCGTCGTCCCCGGACGGGGCGGCCGCCTTCTCCCCGGCGGGAGCCGCGGTCTCATCCACCGCTTCGGTGGCGATCGCGGTCTCGTGCGCGGCTTCGGCGGGATCGGCCTGGCCGGAGGTGTGGGCGGGATCGACTCCCTCGCCCGTGCCGGGTGAGAGGACCGGCTCCCGCACTGGTGCGGCCCCGGCTTCCCCCGCGTCGGCCTGGCTCGCGGGATGGCCCGGATCGGCGGCGTCGGCCCCCTCCGTGCCTGTGGAGGCCCCAGCGATCTCGTGGTCGTCGGCCTGGTCGGCCGGATGCGCCGGATCGAAGCCCGCATCGGACCTCGGGACCACGATCTCCTCGGTGGTCTTGTCTCTGGTCAGCCAGAAGTAGACCAGCGCGCCGGCGAAGATGACCACGGAGGTCCACTGGTTGAGCCGGAGGCCGAGGATGTGGTGGGCGGGGTCGACCCGCATGCCCTCGATCCAGAAACGGCCGACGGTGTAGCCCGCGACGTAGAGCGCGAACAGCCTGGCGTGGCGCAGCCCGTACCGCCTGCCGGCCCAGACGAGCACGCCGGCGAGGGCCAGATCCCACAGCGACTCGTACAGGAAGGTGGGGTGGTAGGTCGACACGCCGGGGATCGCGCCGGGACGGCCGGGGTCGATCTCGAGCCCCCACGGCAGGGTGGTGGGCCCGCCGAACAGCTCCTGGTTGAAATAGTTGCCCCAGCGGCCGATGGCCTGTGCCACCGCGATGCCGGGCGCGACGGTGTCGGCCACCGCCGACAGCGAGATGCCGCGCCTTCGGCAGGCGATCCACACGCCCACGCCGCCGAGCGCGACCGCGCCCCAGATGCCGAGACCACCGTGCCAGATGTACAGCGCGTCGATCGGGCGGTTCGGGGCGTTCTCTCCGAAGTAGAGCTGCCAGTCGGTGATGACGTGGTAGAGCCGCCCGCCGACCAGGCCGAACGGCACGGCCCAGACGGCGAGGTCGGTGATCGTGCCGGGCTCGCCGCCTCGGGCACGCCAGCGGCGCTCGCCGATCCAGACGGCGGCGATGACGCCGAGCACGATGCAGAACGCATAGGCCCGCAGAGGGATCGGTCCGAGGTACCAGACCCCTTCTGACGGGCTGGGAATGGAGGCCAGGGGCATGTCAGGTGAGGTTACCGTTTCCCGGCCTACTTCGCGGCATCAAGGATGGCCTTGCGGAGGGACGCCGGGCTGAACGCGACCTTGTTGTCGATCTCCGTGCCGTTGAGCCGCAGCGTCGGCGTGCCCTGGGTGATCACCCCGGAGTCGAAGACCTTCTTGCTGTAGGCGGCCTGGGCCTGGGCGTTCTTCTGGGACCTCACGCACGACTCGAACCCGGGGTCGGTGACTCCGGCCTCCTTGCCCCACTTGACCAGGTCGTCGATGGCGAAGCCCTTCTCGGTCTCGGGGGGTTGCCCCTTGAAGAGCCTGTCGTGGAACGCCATCCACTGCTTGCCGTCCGGAACGCACCGCGCGGCCGAGGACGCCCGGATGGTGTTGCCCTGCGCCGGCTCGGCGGTGAAGATGTTGATGGGGTGGTAGACGACCTTCACCTGGCCCGCCGCCGCCATGTTCTTCACGGTCGCGGAGCTCGACTGCTCGAACGCCTGGCACGCGGGACACTGGAAGTCCTCGTAGATGTCGAGCACGGGCTTCTCGACACCGGGCTTGGCCATGACCCTGGAGCCGTCGGACTGCGTGGTGATCGGCGCGAGCTGCCCGGTGAGGGTCTCGGACCTGCCCGACTGGACATACCACCAGCCACCGCCGATGACGGCGAGCACCACGATCACCACGGTGACGATGGTGGCGAGGCGCCTGCGCTGCTGCTGCTTGCGCTCCAGCTCGCGCTGCGACTTGATGCGCTCACGCGCGGACACGTCCCGCGCGGCCTTTCCCATCAGAGACTCTCCTTCATAGCGGGCTCGTCACCCTCGATATCGTCGCCGTCGGAGTGTGGCTCTCGGCCGGGGGCGAGCCCCAGGGCGGAGTCGAGCGCGAGGCGGCCCGGCGCGAACCGGACGATCCACGCCCCCAGCAGCAGCAGGCCGCCGTCCCGGAGGATCTCCCAGAAGTAGCTGGGGCTCTTCCCGTCGGCCAGCTTGCCTCCGCCGCCGAAGCAGCCGCAGTCGATGCGGAGACCGCGCGCCCACGCCGACGCGATGCCGACCACGAAGGCCAGCATGAGCAACGCGGACACGATGCCCGCCGCACGCGTGAGCAGCCCGACAACCAGCAACACCCCAACGACGATCTCAACGATCGGCAGGCCGTAGCCCACCGCGGTGGCGACCGGCACCGGCAGCAGCTCGTAGGCCTTCACGGCCTGGACGGAGAGGGCAGGTGTGCCGATCTTGAGCCAGCCGGCTGCGATCAGCACGCCCGCGACCAGCAGCCGGGCGACGGTCGTCACCCAGGGTACCGCCAGGCGCACGTAAAGCGACCCCATCGGCGCGGCCTCATCGGAAGTCACCAGCATCCTCGTCTCCTTGTCGACGAAAGCGGGCCGGCCCGCGCGAGCCGATCCGTTCGTGGACTCGTCTGGCACCGGGATCTCGGACGTCGAACACCGGTGTTCCTGCGGAAGGCTACAGGCTGACTAGCCCATCATGACCGCGATAAGCACCTGGTAAACGGCCTTGGACGCGGGACGCGCCAGCACGGCGACCTCGCGAAAGAGAAAGCGCCACAGGCCGCGCGTACCCGTCACGGACGAAGATCAGGCGCGCACCCTGGCCCGTCCCACTGAGGCGCGCGCCGGCCACGCGGGAAGGTCAGGAGCGTACGCCCGCCGCCATCTCGGAGGCGAGCTCGCGCACCGCCGTCAGGCCGGAGGCCTCGTCGGGGGCGTCGAGGAGGCGGCGGATGAACGCCGAGCCCACGATGACGCCGTCTGCGTAGCCCGCGACCTCCGCGGCCTGGGCGCCGGTGCCGACGCCGAGCCCCACGCAGACGGGCAGGTCGGTGTGGGCGCGGCTGCGCTTCACCAGGCCCTCGGCCGCCACGCTCACGCTCGCGCGCGCGCCGGTGACCCCCATGAGCGAGGCGGCGTACACGAAACCGGTGCAGCAGTCGGCCACGGCCTTGATGCGCTCGTTCGGGGAGCTGGGCGCGACGAGGAACACCGTGTCGATGCCCGCCGCGGCGCTGAACTCGCGCCACGGCCCGGCCTCCTCGGGCGTGAGGTCGGGGGTGATGGTGCCCGTGCCGCCGGCGCTCGCGAGGTCACGGGCGAAGCGCTCGGCGCCGTAGCGGTCGATGGGGTTCCAGTAGGTCATGACCAGCACGGCCGCGCCGGACTTGGCCACTGCCTCGACTGTGCGCAGGACGTCGGCGATGCGGGTGCCGTTGAGCAGCGCCCGGTGCACGGCGTCCTGGATGGTGGGACCGTCCATCAGCGGATCGGAGTAGGGAAGGCCGATCTCGATGACGTCACAGCCGGCCTCCACCATCGCGGTCGCGGCGGCGACGGCGCCGTCCTTGGTGGGGAAGCCGGCCGGAAGGTATCCGATGAGGGCGGCCCGCTTGTCGGCCCGCGCCTTCTCGAACACCGTCTGAAGAGTCGTCATGTCAGGAAGTCCCGCTTACAGGTTCTGGGGGCCTACAGGTTGAAATACTTCATGGCGGTGCCCATGTCCTTGTCGCCGCGGCCGGAGAGGTTGACCAGGATGGTCGCCTCCGGGCCGAGCTCACGGCCGAGCTTCATCGTGCCGGCGAGCGCGTGCGCCGACTCGATCGCCGGGATGATGCCCTCGGTGCGGGCGAGGATGGAGAAGGCCTCCATGGCCTCGGCGTCGGTGATGCCGTGGTAGCTCGCGCGGCCGGAGTCCTTCAGCCAGGCGTGCTCGGGGCCCACGCCGGGGTAGTCCAGGCCCGCCGAGATCGAGTGCGACTCGATGGTCTGGCCCTCGTCGTCCTGCAGGACGTAGGTGCGCGAGCCGTGCAGCACGCCGATCGACCCCTCGGTGAGGGTGAGGGCGTGACGGCCGCTCTCCACTCCGTGCCCGGCGGCCTCGTAGCCGTGGAGCGCGACGCCCTCGTCGCCGATGAAGGCGTGGAAGATGCCGATGGCGTTGGACCCGCCGCCGACGGCCGCCGTGACGGCGTCGGGCAGCCGGCCGGTCAGCTCCAGCACCTGACGCCGGGCCTCGACGCCGATGATGCGGGCGAAGTCACGGACGATCTCGGGGAAGGGGTGGGGCCCGGCGACCGTGCCGAACAGGTAGTGGGTGTTGTCGACGTTGGTCACCCAGTCGCGGAACGCCTCGTTGATGGCGTCCTTGAGGGTGCGGCTGCCGTTGCCGACCGGCACCACCCTGGCGCCGAGGAGCTTCATGCGGGCGACGTTGAGCGCCTGGCGCTCGCAGTCGACCTCGCCCATGTAGATGACACACTCGAGGCCCATCAGCGCGCAGGCGGTCGCGGTCGCGACGCCGTGCTGCCCCGCGCCGGTCTCGGCGATGACGCGGGTCTTGCCGAGGCGCTTGGTGAGCAGCGCCTGGCCGAGCACGTTGTTGATCTTGTGGGCACCGGTGTGCGTGAGGTCCTCGCGCTTGAGCAGCACGCGGGCACCACCCGCCACCTCGCTGAACCTGCGCACCTCGGTGATGGTGGTCGGCCGCCCGGCGTATGTGCGCAGCAGGTGGTCGAACTCGCGCAGGAACGCGACGTCGGCCTTCGCCTCCTGGTAGACCTTGGCCACCTCGTCGAGGGCCGGGATCAGGGCCTCGGGGACGAAGCGGCCGCCGAAGACGCCGAAGCGGCCACGGGCGTCGGGATCGTCACCTGCCACGCCGTTGCCCGCGAGGTCCGCGGCGGTGATAAGAGTGCCTTCTGCGGTCGTCACTGCTGCCTCTCGGGTCCGTTGTCGAGTCGCGATGCGGGGTGCGCGCCCGCGGTGACCAGGTCGACCACCGCGGCCTTCGGATCCTTGCCGGTGACCAGGCTCTCGCCGACGAGGACGGCGTCGGCGCCCGCGCGGGCGTAGGCCAGCAGGTCGTGCGGGCCGCGCACACCGGACTCGGCGATCTTGATCACGCCGTCCGGGATCTTGGGTGCGATCCTTCCGAAGACTTCGCGGTCGACCTCCAGGGTCTTGAGGTCCCGCGCGTTCACACCGATGATCTTCGCACCCGCTTCGAGAGCCCGATCGAGCTCCTCCTCAGTATGCACCTCCACCAACGGCGCCAGGCCGATCGACTCGGCCCTTTCGATCAAGGAGACCAAAGCGTTCTGGTCGAGGGCGGCGACGATGAGCAGGGCCAGGTCTGCGCCGTGGGCCCGCGCCTCCCAGAGCTGGTAGGAGGTGACGACGAAGTCCTTGCGCAGGATCGGGATGTCGACTGTCGCTCGCACGGCGACGAGGTCGTCGAGGCTGCCCCCGAACCGGCGCCGCTCGGTCAGCACGCTGATGACGTGGGCGCCGCCCGCCTCGTAGTCACCGGCGAGGGCTGCGGGGTCGGCGATGGCGGCCAGCGCGCCCTTGGAGGGGCTGGAGCGCTTCACCTCCGCGATGACGGAGACCTTGTCGCCGCCGAGCGCGGCGTACGCGTCTCTCGCGGCCGGCGCCCGCCGCGCGCGGTCCTTGAGCTCCGTCAGCGACACGGACTGCTGCCGATCGGCGAGGTCGGCTCGCACGCCGTCCAGGATCTCGTCGAGCACGCTCACTTGATCTCCTCGCTTGGCTCGCTCACCCGATCAGGGTCCCTCCGGTCGACTGTGCTCGCGGGCCGAGGACGCCTTGGCCATCCGATCAACTGATCGACTCGGAGGCCGGCTTCCTCTCCCGACCTTGCCCTGCCGATGGTATCGGGCTTACCGCCGTCGCCTCGCCACAGGGTGCCGGATCTAGGGGTGTCATGGTGCCAGGAATCTGCCGAAAGGTAGATTCCTCACGATCCAGTAGACGATGACGAGCGCCAGGAAGGCCCAGATGTAGGCGGGGTGTGCCAGCGTCGTGCGAACGGGTCGTCCCTGCCAGGTGCGCAGGGTCCACCGGCCCCACCAGAACAGCAGGAACGGGATCGTCGCCACCGCGAGAGGGTTCAGGCCGAGCGCGGCCACCACGTCACCGTGGGCCAGTGCGTGGATGGTGCGCAGCGTGCCGCAGCCCGGGCAGTAGAGCCCCGTGATGAACAGGAACGGGCAGGTCGGGTAGTGACCCGGCGCGTTCGGGTCGATGGC
>JAOPYI010000313.1 GCA_025964675.1 Sphaerisporangium sp.
AGCCGGATCCGATCGCGATCGTCAACGGCTTCCAGCTCAGCAACGTGATCATCCAGACCGTCTATGCCCAGTCGGAGGTTCCCGGTCTGGTCGACGCGGTCCTGGACCGGTACTACGAGGAGATCGCCGAGGCCCACACTGCTCATGACCGGCTGCGCGCGATCGGCCGAGTCGTGCGGAACCTTTACATCATTCATCCGTTCGTCGACGCGAACCGCCGGCTGAACGTTCACGTGCTGCTGCCGAAGCTGCTCCTGGAGCAGGGCTTCCAGCCGGTCGTACGCCCGGATATGGCGATGCTGTTCCAGGGCGGATTCTCCACCGACCAGATCGCGGACGCCCTCCTGGAGGGACAGCAGGACGATCTGAGCGCGGAGACCGAGGTCTCGCCGGCCGAGGAGTGGGTGACGATCCGCGACTGGGTGCTGGGGGTTCTCGGCGAGGCCGGCCCCGACCCGGGCACGCCGATGCTCCAGCTGGCCGAGGCTCTGCGAGAGTTCGATGACGTCCTCACGCGGGAGTTCGAGGATGACGCCGCGTACGACCAGGCGTACTCGGACGCGACGGACCACATCGCCATGGCGGCCAACGCGCTGACCGATCTCGCGGAGACGGGATCGACACCGGCGGGGCCGGCCGAGCGCGGCGTGACGACGGTGGTCGACGCGGCGATGCGGCTGGTCGGTGGCCTGCGGTGGCGCGGGGCCTCGTCACCGGAGGCGAGTTCGGGCTGGTCGATCGGTGAGACGACCCGGTGGGGGCATCCGAACCACTTCGGGCGGTGGATCCGTGACACCGGGCCGGAGCCGAACGAATGGTCGACGATGAACTGCTGGGAGGCCGTGCTGTTCGTGGCCTACCGGGCGGGCGCGGTCGACGAGGCGTGGCTGCGACGGATTCACGCGGAGGCCGCGGAGGCGGCGGCCGCGGCCTTGGCCGTGGCCACCGCGGAGAATCCGGGCGGCACCTTCGGCGGTCGTCATCTCGCCACTGACGCGTACGGCCAGCTGGCATCGCTCGGTGAGGTGACCTATGACGCGGAGTTGATGAAACGCTTCTACCAAGGCGAGCTCTCGGAGTACGAGGTCACCGCCGTGGAGAAGCCGGCCATCCCGGCAGGTCACTGGATCTTCTTCAACGGCACCAACCACGTCGGGATGAGTCTGGGTACGCGCGACGAGCAGGGCCGTCAGCGCATGCTCAGCCTGTGGACGTTCCCCGCGCACATCCCGGCAGGACCGACCGACCAGGCGTACACCTACGGGAACCTGCAGGTGACGACCGTCGAAGAGCTGATCGAGAGCGGCGACCTGGCCGGGCAGAAGGTGGAGCACGCGACGCCGGTATGGGAGCCCTCTCCCGCCTCCGGCGCAGCGGAGGGGTCGAGGCAGGCGTCCGGTGACGGCGGCCGCGATGATTCCGCTCACCTCCCGGACCGAGGTCCCGACGCCGGACGCGAGGATGCCGGGCAGGGAGCTCGAGGGCTTTCACGTGCGGGAAGGACGCTGCTTGGCGGCCTGAACGGCGCGGCGAACGACACCGCGCAGTCACGGCCGATGTTGGGCCGTGACTTCTTCGGCCTGCACACCGCGCCGACACGTCCGTCATTCATGGTCGATGTAGACGACGTCAGCACGGACCGTCTGCCGTCGTTGTTCCGTGCACTCGACCTGACGCACCCCGATGCGCCCACTCAGCAGGAACTGCGGAACCTTCAGCCATCTCCTGACGAGGTCTGGATCGACGATCGTTCTTACCAGGCTCGACTCGACGATCTGCTGGCCCAGGGGCGGTTCAACGTCGAGGACTACGACTCGAGCGTCGTCATGGACCACCTGGCCGAGACTCCTCGTGCCGAGATGCCCAAGGTCCTGCACGAGATGTGGGTCGGCTCGGTGTTCGATCCCACCGACGAGAGCAACCGGCAGCACGCGGACAACCTCGCGAGGCTTGCGGCCGAGGCCCGGTCCCACAACTGGATGATGGTGTTGTGGACGGACCAGCCGCGCCACCTGTTCCAGAGCGCGGACGTCAGTCCGGAAATCGAGAGGATGCGCGACTGGGCACGCGAGAACGGGATCGTTCTGCTCAATGATGACGAGCTCCTGTCCGGCCAGGACGTTGATCCGCTCGACGCCCAGCTCGAGCCTTTCGCTCAAATGGAGAACGCCAAGCTCACGAGGCTCGGGTCCGTCGCGCGCAGCGATATCAAACGGTTGCGTGCCGTGTACGCGTTCGGTGGCTACTACAACGACCTGGACAACGAGTTCATCACGTTCGACGGCCTGGAAGACATCTTCAGTGGCCCCGGGTTCGGGGTTCACCATGACGGCGCCGGCTACGGCAACTCGGGATTCTTCGCCACCCGGCGGCATATCGCCATACGCGAGTTCAAGCGGCAGCAGGCGATGAACTACAGCATCTCCGAGCGCGCGCTGTACTGGAACGACGCGAAGCTCAGGGACACCCGAAACATCTACAGTCTGACGAGCAGGTCGGGCAATGAACTGATCGTCACTTCGGGGGTGTCCCGGGCTCGACGCTATTCGGTGATCAAGCGGACCGGGCCCGACATCATCCGGCATGTCTCATCGGCGCTGGAATACGACGACGGTTATCTGCCGCGCGTCAGCCAGTTCACGATGGGCTCGGCGAACAGCTGGATGCCGCGGCAGGGATCACCGCTGCGGGCCCCGCGCACGTACGCCGCACAGGACGTCGGCTGGGTGCTGCAGCGTGTGATATCCACGCTCGTGCGGGGCCTGTACGACCGTGACGGTGATCTCCACCTGACCGCGGTGGCACCGGTCATCAATGGGTTGCCGGATCCCGCGGCGGCGTGGGAGGCCGTGCTCGCGTTCATTCTCGAACGTGACAGCCTCGCGGACCGGATCCGGACGATCACTGACCAGGTCCTTTATTACACGGACCGGTATGAGACGGATCGCGTTGACCTGCCGAGTTCCATTGCCGGCAGGCTGTACATCGAGTACGGCAATGGCGAGTGGCTGCTCGGCGAAAGATTCCGCAGAGCAGTGGTACGGCGGGACCGGACACGGGAACTGCCGGCACCCCCGACCGTGCCCACGGCGACCGGCACCCGTCCGGTTCAGGCGGACGGGGAGGACACGTCCGCGGATAGTTCCGTCCCGCCCGTACGACCACCCGGTGACCTCGGCACCGCTCCGGAGCCGCCGGCCGTCCCTGCCGAGGAGCCGGCACCGGCCCAGAGGGCCACGGACCTCGTCACGCTTCTGCGCGACGGCGGGTTGACGCGGATCGCGGACTACCTGGAGGCGGGCAAGGTTCCGCAGATTCAGCTGACCGAAGGCGTGCAGCGCCGGTTGATCTCCCCGGCGAACGCCGACGACCCACTGAGCCGGGCGGTCGACGCGTTGATCGCTTCGCCCGAGGTCCAGGTGCTGGATGCCGAAGGACATCTGGTGTCGCCGGCGACGGATACCGACGACACCGCCTCGAGCGCGGCGTCCGGTCGAGCCGAAGAGCGGTTCCTCATCCGGGCGAGCGGTAACGTCAGCGGTCCGTTCGAGCTCGCGGCGGCCGAGGGAGACACATGGCAGAAGTCCTCGTGGAGCCGGCCCGAGGAGCCGGGCGGACCCGTGCA
>JAOPYI010000117.1 GCA_025964675.1 Sphaerisporangium sp.
TGAACTTTCTACCGTCAGTGGACAAAGCCGCCGCTAGAGGCACTGCGCTCGCGGATGAGCCGCGGGCCCGGGGAGGCCGATGCGTGGAACCGACCGCAAACGGAGAGCGCCAGATGCCCTGAGCCGGAGCCTTACCGCGGAGCGGTCCCAGCGGCTGGGGGCGTCGCCCGACGAGCCGCCCGGCGATGCGACCGCCACAAAACCACAGGTGGACACACCCCACCCATGTCGTCATCAACTCTTGCTTGTCACTGCGGAACGCGTGACCTAATATCGCGAAATGTCATCGTAATGCGCTGTATCACACCGAATGCTGGGAGATCTGCCGTGCGCTCGATCGGTGTCTGGTTCATGGGTGTCGCTGACCCACCTCGTCAAGCGTGGGTTCCGCTGAACACGTGATCGCTGATCAAGCGGGTGGCCCCGATGACTCCCGCGGTTCCCCCGAGTTCGGACAAGACGATGGGCAGGTTGCCGGTCGCCAGTGGCAGCGACCGCTGGTAGACGACACTGCGGATCTGTGCAAGCAGGATGTGGCCGAGGTCGGCGACCTCACCCGCGATGATCACAAGGCCCGGATTGAAGAAGCTGACGAGGCTGGCGAGCACCTTGCCGATGTGCCGGCCACCTTCACGGATCATCTGCCCGGCGACGGCGTCACCGGCGGTCGCGGCCGCCGCGACGTCCTGGGCGGTGAGCGCGCCCGTCTCGCTGAGGCGCTCGGCCAGGAACGGGGAGCGACCCGATCGCGCCGCCACCACGGCGTCCCGGGCCAGGGCGGTGCCTCCGAACAAGGCCTCCAGGCAACCGGTGTTGCCGCACGAACAGGTGGGGCCGCGGTCGTCCACCCGGATGTGGCCGATGTCACCCGCGCTGCCCGACACGCCACGGTATATCTCGCCGTTGACGACGATCCCGCACCCGATGCCGGTCCCGATCTTCACCAGGAGGAAGTTGTCGACGGACCTGGCAAGCCCGGCGTGCGACTCGCCGAGCGCCATGACATTCACGTCGTTGTCCACCAGCACAGGGCAGCGGAGCTCCTGGCTCATCGCCTCAAGGACAGGAAAGCGGTCCCATCCAGGCATGATCGGGGGGGCGATCGGCATCCCCTCGCGGAAGCTCACCGGCCCCGGCAGGCCGATGCCAGCGCCGTTGATCTCGGTGGCCACGCCCTTGGCGCGCAGCTTGCCGAGCAGTTCGAGAGCCTGGTCGAGGATGATCGCCGGGCCGTCGCGGACGTCCGCCGGTGTGGAAAGGTGGCCCAGCACCTCGAGCTCACCGTTGGTCACCGCGACGTCGATCGAGGTGGCGCCGATGTCGATGCCGACGAACCGCACCCGCGACGCGACGCGCATGATCCCGGAACGCCGGCCGCCCCGGGAAACGGCCAGGCCGGCGGACTCCACGAGTCCGAGCGTGACGAGCCGGTCGAGCTCCAGAGCTAGCTTGGACCGGGACAGCTGGACGACCTCGCCCAGCTCCGCACGCGAACGCGCGCCCTCGTCCCGCAGCAGTCGGAGAAGACGCGCTTGGTGCGTGTTGTCCGGGCGAGCTGCCACTGGCTCTACGCCCCCTCCTTGCCGAGGTCCGGGCGTATGGGGTCACTACCGAGATGACTGCCTACGCCGGCCCCGCGAAAGCCTTCCTCCAGTGTATGGCATCACTTCTGCCTTTCAGTGGACAAAGTCCGGCCAGAGTCCCTTGTTACCGCCCCGGACCACGCATTGGACAGCTGGCCGAACGCGTCGACCCCGCCACCGCCCAGCTCGTCGCGGACACAGGCACGGACCGCCACGGCGTCGAGGTATCGCCTACTCGTAGGGGTCGGCGGGCTCGGCCACACTCTCGACATCGTCGGCCGCCAGTTCGGGCGCGACCGTACCCTTGGGGAGCTTGCCCGTCTTCGGCAGGATGAACGAACCGGTGACCTTGATCCAGGTGTTGACCGGCGGGCGGGCGGCACCCTGAACGCGCACCGTGAAGGCGATGGCGTCTGCCGCGCAGCACGCCATCTGCATGCGCCCCACGTACCAGACTCCCTTGTCACCGGCGGCCACGAAACCGGTGAGCCGGACCCTGTGGCCGCGCAGTGACGTGGGCTCCCCCCACGCGCGCCCCACGAACTCGCCCATGGTCATGTCCGTCACCTTGTCGGCGGCCAGGGGAAAATAGGGTTCGACGGGTGCGGGCGGGGCGACGGAGCGTCCAGCGGCGCGCCCGGCGGCGTACGCCCCGAGCGCGGGCGGCGCGATCACGAAAATGGCCAGAACCGGCAGGCACAGCAGCCACGCCACGCTGGGCCCGTGCTGGTGCTCCCGATCGTGATCACTGGCGGCGGACCCGGCACCTCGCCACTCGCCGAGCACCCGTATCGCTCCCAGCACCACCATGCATATCCCTGCGGCGACCAGGTACGGCCGGAAACCCGGCTTGACGTAGTTGGTGTAGGTGGTCGAGAACAGCGAGATTCGCAGTGCCGCGCCACCGACAAGCGTGATGACCAGTCCCTGAGTCAGCCGGTTCACAGCAGCGCCTGCCCAACTACGGTGCTGACGAGAACACCCAGCACGAAGGTCAACGGAACGAAACGCGTCGCGAACCGGCGGCCGAAGGTTCCCACCTGCAGGGCGATCAGCTTGAGGTCGACCATCGGGCCGACCACCAGGAACGCGAGCTTGGCCGTCATGGGAAACGGTGTGAGGCTGGCCGCGACGAACGCGTCGGCTTCCGAGCAGATCGAGAGAATCACGGCGAGCAGCGCCAGGGTGAGCACCGACAGCCACGGAACGCCGGCCAGGCCGGTGATCCACGACTGCGGGATGACAACGTTGAGCGTGGCCGCCGTCAGGCCACCGACGACCAGAAAGCCCCCGGCATGCAGCAGATCATGCAGCATCACCTCGCCGAACGCCGCCCACCCGCTGGTGTTCGCGGGCCGGGACGGGATGCGCAGCCATTCCGAGCGCCCGAAACGAGCCCATGTCCAGCCGGCCAGAACCGCGACCGCCAGCGAGGCGGTGAACCGCGCCACGACCATGACGGGCCTGCCAGGAAACGCCACGGCGGTCGCCACCAGCACCACCGGGTTGATCGCCGGAGAGGCGAGAAGGAACGCCAGCGCGGCGGCGGGAGTCACACCGCGCGCCATGAGACCCCCGGCCACCGGCACGGATGCGCACTCACATCCGGGGAGCACCGCACCCGCCACTCCCGCGATCGGCACGGCCATCGCGGGATGCCTGGGCAGCGCCCGCGTCCAGAAGGCCGCCGGAACAAACGCGGTGATCACCGCAGACAGGGCCACCCCGAAGACCAGGAACGGCAGGGCCTGTACGCAGATCGCGACGAAGATCGTGGCCCAGGTCTGCAACGCGGGCCACTGGACATAGGGAGCCAGCCAGAATCGGCCCGCGAGCAGCAGGCCGATCAACGCCACGAACGGCCACGGTAAGCGGCTCTTCGGCGGCCGCCACGTGGGCGGCGGGATGAGGTCGTCGTGCTCGTCAGCCCGCGAGACCAGGGCCCTGTCGCTCATGCCGATCAGCGTGACAGAAGATCATGGGTGATTCATCGCAAACGTGCCCGTTCGCGGCACCAGCGGTCGCGCTCAAGGGCACGGAGCATCGGGTCAGGCAGTCCTCGCCGGCGAGGGCTAGCTGGTCAGGATCTGGCGCAGATGATGGTCGATGGTCGACGTGGTCGACCCGTCGTAGTTGCTCAGCTTCACCGCCACCCAACTGGTGCCCGGATACCACTGCAGGCCGGTGGACACACCGGGCGCGGCGCCGCCGTGCCCGGCCGACCACCGACCGTTGATGAGAAAGGCGTCCGACGCATAGCTGGCGAACGGGACAAGCGCCGGCTGGCTCGGCTCGGCCGGCGGCGGCGTGCTCGGCAGCTTCGGGCTGAGGAAGATCTCCCGGTACGGTGCGTTCAGCAGCGTGCCGCCGAGCAGCGCCCGGGCGAAGCGGACCAGGTCGGCCGCGGTGGCGAACGCGTTGCCGGGCGGGTTGCCGATGTAGACGAAGGCGTTCCCGTCGAGGGCGTCGTACCGCTTCCCCGACTGGTCGGTGGGGTACGGGTGCGCGTAGCGGCTTCCGCTCTTCCACTGGGGCAGGGTGGTGAAGTCCGAGCCGGTCATGCCGGCCGGCCGGAAGACGTGCGCGCGGACGTAGTCGTAGTACAACTGGCCGGAGACCTTCTGGATGATGCAGCCGAGCACGTGGTAGCCGGAGTTGCTGTACCGGTTGCCGGCGCCGGGCGCGAAGGCCAGCGACTCGGTGCGGATGTAGCGCAGGGTGCCGTCCATCATCTGTTCCGGCGTCGTCCAGGTGACCACCTCCTCGAAGTACCCCGTGTCCTGCATGAAGTCGCCCAGGCCGGAGGTGTGGGTGAGCAGGTGGTGGATGGTGACCTTGTTGGCGACGTCGGCGGAGAACCCCCTCAGGTGCTTGCCGATCGGGTCGAGCAGTGTCAGCGAGCCGCGCTGGACGAGCTGGGCGACGGCGATCGCGGTGAACAGCTTCGTCACCGAGGCGAGGCAGTAGATGGTGTCGGCCTGGTTGCGGATGCCCTTCTTCGCATGATCCTGGACAACGCCCCGGACATGCGGGTCGTCGGCGAGGCGGGCGACGGAGCGGCGGCGGTCGACGCGGCGTTCGCGCTCACGCCGGACGTCGTGCTGATGGACGTGCGGATGCCCGAGGTCGACGGCGTCGAGGCCACCCGCCGCCTCGGCGCCGGGGGCTGCCCGAGCCGGATCCTGATGCTGACCACGTTCGACCTCGACGAGTACGTGTACGCCTCGCTGCGGGCCGGCGCGAGCGGCTTCCTGCTCAAGGACACGCTCGCCGCTGACCTGCTCTCGGCGATCCGTGTCGTCGTGCGTGGCGACGCTGTGGTGGCGCCCAGCGTCACCCGCCGCCTCCTTGAGCGCTACGTCGGCACCGGACCGGACCCGTCCGCGCTCACCGCGGCGGAGGGTCTGACGAGCCTGACCGATCGCGAGCGCGAGGTGCTGGCCCTCATCGCCCGCGGCCTGTCCAACGCCGAGATCGCGGCCCGCCTCTACGTGGCCGAGGGCACGGTCAAGACGCACGTCAGTCGGTTGCTCACCAAGCTCAAGCTCCGCGACCGTGTGCAGGCCGTCGTCTTCGCGTACGAGTCGGGCCTGGTACGCGCCGGCTCCGGCCTCGGCCGACCGTGACCGAGCGCCGATCGGCGCGTGGCGCGCCGCCGAGCGCATCGCCGCCCGGATCGGCCTCGCGGTCGGGGTTGAGGCGGCTGACGTCGACGAGCTGGCCGACCGGGGGCTCTGGCGACGGAGGCGTGGCCTGAGTAGGCCAGGAGCGTGCCGGTGTTGGCGCCGTTCTCGGCAGCGTGGGTGAGCGCGGAATGACGCAGGTCGTGCAGTGTCCACCAGGTGCGGCGGCGAGGTTGTCTTTCGGTGATGTCGGAGCAACCACAGCGGTGGCGGGCGGCCGTACGCGACCTCACCCGTCACTGGCTCGCGGTCACACGTCCCAGGTGACCGGGAGGCTCTTCACCCCGTAGATGTCCGCGGTCTCCGGGCGCAGGCCGACCTCTTCAGCCGATACGGCCAGGCGCAGTGTGGGGAAGCGGTTGACCAGCGCGGGGAACGCGACCCGCATCTCGACGCGGGCCAGCTGCTGACCCAGGCACTGGTGGATGCCGTGGCCGAAGGCCAGGTGCCCGCCGTCCTGCCTCCGGAGGTCCAGCACGTGGGGATCGGCGAAGCGCTCGGGGTCGCGGTTGGCGGTGTTGTACGACAGGATGACCGTCGTATCGGCCTCGATGGTCTGGCCGCCCAACTCGACGTCCTCCAGTGCCGTCCTCATGAACGTCTTGGCGACGCTCAGATACCGCAGCAGCTCCTCCACGGCCCGGTCGGCGAGCGCGGGATCGGCGCGCAGCGCGGCCAGCTGCGCCGGGTTGCGCAGCAGGGCGAAGGTGCCCAGCGCCAGCATGTTCGCGGTGGTGTCGAGCCCGGCCGCCAGCAGGATCAGGGCGACACCCCTCAGCTCCTCGTCGGTGAGGTCGCTGTCGGTGAGGTCGCTGAGCACGTCGTCGGTGGGGTTCGCGCGTTTGGCGGCCACCAGCTCCCCGAGGTAGTGCTGGGTCGCGGTGTAGGCCGCTATCTGGTCCTCGTCGCTTGTCTCCCCGCTGAGGAACGAGTCGACCTGCTCCTGGAAGGAGCCCCGGTCCTGGTACGGCACCCCCAGCAGCTCACAGATCATGATGGCGGGGATGGGCTTGGCGAACGCGGTTCAACTCGCGATAGTACGTGTGGCGCAGTTCCTGTGGCGGATCGAACGGACAGCCCTCGGGGCGGGTGATGGGCAGCGAGTCGACGGCGAAATCTGTTGGTGCTGCATCGTTTGTCCTTGGCTCAAGTGCGACTTAGCGGGTGGACTCGCGGTTGAACAGCTTCTTCGACCAGAGGTAGCCGCCGAGCGCGATGACGACGCACCAGCCGACCGCGATGACGGCGTTGTTCCCGATCGGCGTGCCCATCAGCAGGCCGCGCAGGGTCTCGATGAGCGGCGTGAACGGCTGGTACTCGGCGAACCAGCGCAGCACGGTGGGCATCGAGTCGGTCGGGACGAACCCGCTGCCCAGGAACGGGAGCAGCACCAGCGGCATACCGACGTTGCTCGACGACTCGACGGTTTTGCTGGCCAGGCCGAACGCGACCGACAGCCAGATGAAGGCGAAGGTCATCATCACCAGGACACCGATGAGGGCGAGCCAGTCGCCGGGCCCCGCCGACGGCCGGAAACCGATGAGCAGCGCGACGCCGATGACCGCCGCGATGCTGAGCATCGTCTGGATGAGGCTGCCGATGACGTGTCCGGTTAGGACGGACACGCGGGCGATGGCCATGGTGCGGAACCGGTCGACGATGCCCTCGGTCATATCCATGGCGATCGAGATGGTGGTGCCCTGAACCGCGGCGGTGATCGCCATCAGGATGATCGCGGGGGTGACGTAGTTGACGTACTCCGCACGTCCGCCGGAGACGCCGCCGAGCCCGGCGCCGAGCGTGCCGCCGAAGACGTAGACGAACAGCAGCAGGAAGACGACCGGCATGCCGATGAGCTGCAGTGTTATGGACGGGTAGCGCACCATGCGCTTGAGGTTGCGGCGAAGCATCGTCGCCGAGTCGGTCAGGGCGTACGACACAGTGCTCATCGTGCGGTCACCTTCTCCTTGTTGCCGGTCAGAGCGAGGAAGACATCGTCGAGGTCGGGGGTGTGCACGCTCAGCGAGTTCACCTCGACCGCGTTCTGGTCAAGCCGGTCGAGCAGCGCCTTCAGCGACCTGAGGCTGCCGTCGTGCGGTACGCGCAGGGCGAGCGTGTCGCTGTCGCGGGACACCTGCCCCACGGCGCGCACGGCGGATTCGAGGTCGCGCTCGTCGGCGAACCGCAGCAGGACGTGGCCGCCGGGAATGCGCCGCTTGAGCTCATCCGCGGTGCCCTCGGCGACGATCTTCCCGTGGTCGAGCACCGCGATCCGGTCGGCGAGCTCGTCGGCCTCCTCCAGGTATTGGGTGGTGAGGAAGATGGTGACGCCACCCGCCACGAGTTCCCGCACGATCTGCCACATGGCGCGGCGGCTGCGCGGGTCCAGCCCGGCGGTCGGCTCGTCGAGGAAGATCACCTGCGGTGAGCCGACCAGCGTCATCGCGAGGTCGAGCCGCCGCCGCATCCCGCCGGAGTAGGTCGCCGCCGTCTTCTTGGCTGCATCGACGAGGTCGAACTGTTCGAGCAGCTGGGCGGTCCTGCGCCTGCCCGCCTTCCGGCCGAGGTGGTGCAGATCCGCCATCAGGGTCAGGTTCTCCTGACCGGTCAGCAGGTTGTCGACCGCCGAGAACTGGCCGGTGACGCCGATCGCGGCACGCACCGCGTCCGGCTCGGCGGACAGGTCGTGACCCGCGATCCGCGCGCTGCCCCCGTCGGCGCGGATCAGGGTGGACAAGATCTTGACTGTGGTGGTCTTGCCGGCGCCGTTGGCGCCGAGCAACGAGAAAACGGTGCCACGCGGGACGTTCAGGTCGACGCCGTCGAGCACGACGTGGTCGCCGTACGACCGGCGCAGTCCGGTCGCCGTGATCGCAGATTGGGATGGCATGGTCATGAGAACCCCCTTCGAGATCTGGTCAGGAACGGCGGACGGTGATGTCGCCGAACGACGTGTGCGCGCGGACTTCGACGGTCTGCTCGGACTTCTCCGGTGCTTCGCTGAGACCGTCCAGCGAGTTCTCCACCCGCCCGTACGAGGTGTTCAGGTCGAGCCATGCGGCGGTGCCGGCGGCGACACCGATTTCGAGTTGGCCGGTCGAGGTGTGCAGCGTGACGGTGTCGCGCGTGACCTGGCCGACGCGAATGGTTCCGGTGGAGGTCTTGGCTTCCACCATGGCGTCGGCCCGGTCGACGGAGATGTCGCCATTGGCCGAGCGCACCCGCAGTTCGCCGGTGACGGTGCCGATGTCGGTGTTGCCGTTGGAGTTCTTGATGACGGCGGTGCCGCCGATCTCGCCGATGTGCACGCGCCCGGTGCCGGTGGAGACATCGGCGTTGCCCGCGACCGTTTCGACGGTGATGTCGCCACCGGAGGTGCCCAGTCGAAGCGGTCCGGTCCGGTCGAGGCGGAAATGCCCGACCGACGCCTTGAGCTGGCACTCCCCCAGCGTGCCGACGCCGCGCAGGTCCGCTACCGACAGGTCCGCGTGCACGTGCGAGCCGGTGGGAAGTTCGATCAGCACGTCGACCGACCTGGTCTTCTTGGAGAAGTCGAGCATGCGGGCCTTCGGCCCACGGACCGTCAACGTGCCGTTGGCGTACTCGACGCGCGTCTTCTGCGCGGCGTCCACATCGGACTCGTCGGACTCGTCGCTCGGCCGCACCTCGACGACGGTGTCGGTCCGGTCGCTCGCGATGATCTGCACGTCACCGACGGAGAGCTCGATCGTGGCGGAAATCGGTTCAGGCGTGGCGAAAACAGGCATGGCTATCCCCTCAGAGTGAGTCAGAAGAACATCCCCGCTGGTCGGAGATGTACGAAGAAATTGGTTCTGGGTGTCGGCGTGGGCTAGCGAGCCCAGCCGGTGTAACGCTGCGCGCTGCGCTTGCCGCGTCGGTCGGAGCCGTGGTCGCGCTCCGGGGCACGCAGCGCGGTCGAGGCGGCCCGCACCAGCCAGGCGTTGAGCGAGCGACCTTCATTGCCCGCCGCCTCCTCGATCGCGGCCTTGAGCTGTTCCGGGAGGCGGACGTTGATCCGTGCCAATGGGCCGTCCTCGAAGCTCGCCGCGGCGTCATCAGCCGACACCGCGCCCAGATCCGGGGTGTCCTCGAGTGGCTGCTCCGCCTGCCGAACCGTCACGACGAAGTTCGGGTCACGTCCACGCAGGTGCACCTGGACCGAACCGGGAGCCAGGTCTCGGGTGATCTCGTCGGCAGCCGCCGACAACGCCTCGAGCAGGGTGAGCCGGATCGCCGACTCCATCGACACGGTCAACCGCTCGATCAGCACACTGTCGTGACCATCACCGGTCTCGACGGCGGTCAGCAGCTCGCGACCGAGGGAGGCCACATACGGGGTCAGGTCCATGGCATCACTATGGCACACCGTGATGCCACCAGCAAGCCATATTGGCTCAGATTGGCATCACTCTGGCTCAGGCTGGATGTTCAGCCGATCACGACACGACAGACTGACTCCGGAACTCGCACGTCAGAG
>JAOPYI010000134.1 GCA_025964675.1 Sphaerisporangium sp.
CCGTCGCGGTCGCCATGGCCCGAGGCGCGCACGCGGGGCTCGACCTGCTCGAAAAGCTCGAGGCCGACGAGCGGATCGCCGGAGACCACCGGCTCCACGCGGTTCGTGCGCACCTGCTGGAGATGGCTGATGATCGCGCGGCGGCGCGCAAGTCCTACCACGCGGCTGCGCGGCGAACAACGAACGTTCCGCAACAGCGCTACCTCCACGCCCGAGCCGCCCGCCTGACAGACGACGAGTGAGCCGTCCGCCATCGCCGACGGCCGCAGCCCGGCGTCACGCGACGCACACCCCAAACCCGCCCGGTCACCCGCCCCGTCAGTGCGGGTGCGGGTCGGGGTGAGGCCGCGATCGGCCGAGACCGGACAAATCCGCCACCACCCAGCCACCCCCGTTAATTCGAAAGCCTGTACGAATGTTTTCATATTCCAGGGCCACTCGCAACCCAATCCCCGGCACCGATAAATGCGCCAAATGAGAAACAAATACCGATCGCCGCGAAACAATAAATTACAGCGATTAGTGGCATCTGACCGGGAACACCCCTCAGCCGACCGGCCCCATCGCCACACCCAACAAAGGCGCCACCCGCCTCACCGCCGCGAACGGCACCGGCCACCACGCCGTCCACACAGAGCCCGCGCCATGACGCCCCACGACCGCATACCCCGACCTGACTATCGGAGCCCCGCGGCAGGCCTGCCATGCCCCCACAGCGACGACGACCGCCGAGCCCTTGCCGTATCCCACATCAAATCAAAGGGATCAAACTGGACAGACGATTAACTCGCCCGGGCCCTGACTGAACGACGGCCCGCAGCTCGCTTATCTGGCCTATCGGCGCATTGACCATGTCCTGTCATGGCAGCCCGACCAGACATGGCGAAACTTCAGCCTCCCGCATGAGGCTCTTCAAAGCCTCAATGGTGAACACCTGCACAAGTGGCGGACTCACCCTTTGAATAGTGCGATGGCGTAGAACCGGCGGTCATGATCCGTAAACCCTCGACCGTGATCGACTGCGCGGCATGACGCAGCTTAGATCGCCAACCCCTCAGAGTCGCCGGAATCTCGCAGGGACGCGTTCAGCCGCCATCCCCTACGACGGCGTCCCAAGGGGGCATCGCTCAAGACGGGCACGAGGCAGCCCCCGGGCTCAGCGGAGGCTCTCGGCGGAGCCGGTTTGCGCGGGACCGGCACCGATCAGCAGTTCGGCGAAGCGCTCGGCCACCAGGTCCCAGCGCCACTCGCGCTCGATCCAGGCCCTCCCTCGCCGCCCCATCTCGCGGGCCCGGGCCGGGTCCTTCAGCAGGGCGACCAGGGCCGAGGCGACCTCGACCGGGTGCTCGCCGTTCACGACCACGCCCGTATCCCCGTCGAGGACCGCGTCCGGGGCGCCACCGGACGCCCCGGCGACGACGGGCAGCCCGGTGGCGGACGCCTCGAGATAGACGATGCCGAGACCCTCCACGTCGAGGCCTCTCAACCGGGTGCGGCACGGCATCGCGAACACGTCTCCCACGTCGTAGTAGGCGGGCAGGCTGCTCCACGGCACCGACCCGGTCAGGATGACCGAGTCGCCCAGCCCACGTGAGCCCACCGCCTGTTCCAACGCCCTGCGGGAGGGCCCGCCGCCGACCAGCAGCAGCACGGCGTCCGGGACATCCCGCAGCACCGCGGGCCAGCAGCGGACCAGCGTGTCCTGGCCCTTGCGGGGCACCAGGCGGGAGACGCACACCACGACCGGCCGGTTGCCGATCCCGAGCGACACCCTCAGCTCCGCACCGCCAGCCCCGGGCCGGAACACCTCGGTGTCAACTCCGGGCGCGAGCCGTACGAGCCGGGTGGGCGGCATCACCCGCACGAGCCTCTCCCGGGTGTAGTCACCGAGGTAGGTGATCGCGTCCGCGTGGGCGCCGATCCGCGCGAGAAGGCCACGCACCACGGGCACGTCCGCCCAGGCGGCCTCGTGTCCATGGGTCAGCATGATCACCCGTCGCGCTCCCGCCGCGCGCATCGTGGGAGCGAGGAGGCCGAGCGGCGCGGCCGCGCCGAACACGACCGTGTCGCACTTTTCTTTCCTCACCAGCGCGGCCGCCCGTCTCGCGACATCGGGCACGGGCAGCATCAGCGAGGTGGGATGCCGGACCACCTGGTACGGCTGCCGCGCGTCGAACTCCTCGCAGCCGGCCCATCGAGGGGCGTAGACGACGACCGAGCCCGGAGGCCGGCGTACGGCGAGCGCGTGCACGAATGCCTGGATGCCACCCGGGCGGGGCGGGAAGTCATTGGTCACGACCAGCGTCCTCGCCTGCCCGGGGTCGCGCTCCGGCGGGGTCACGGCTCCGGCAGCCCGTGCAACCGTGCCCAGGAGCGTGCGAGAGCCAGCCGCTGCGGGGTGGTGGGATGGGACGCGTACATGAAGTACTCGAACGCGTCCGGCGACAGATCGGAGATGTTGGTCACCGCGAGGCGTTTCTGCATGGCCGCGAACGTCGCGGGGTCGCGGGTCAGGTCGAGCGCGTGCACGTCGGCCCTTGCCTCGATCTGGCGGCTGACGACGTTCTCGGCGGGTCCGGAGAGCACGGTCGCGAGGCTCATGAGCCCCAGCAGGAGCCCGACGGCCCGGGGATCGCCCACCGACGGGACCGCCGCCCGGCGCCTGAGCCCACCGGAGGAGACGACGAGGAAGAGGAGGCAGGCCCCGGCTGCGGCGCCGAGCGCACCGACCAGCGTGCCGTACAGGACGTCGCCGTTCTTGGCGTGGCCGAGCTCGTGGGCGACGACGAGCTTGACCTCGCCGGCCGGGGCCCGCAGCAGCGTGTCGTACACGACGATGCGCCGCGTCGCCCCGAACCCGGAGACGTAGGCGTTGAGCGCCGTGGTCCTGCGCGAGGCGTCGGCGACCAGCACGTCCTCGACGGGTACGCCGTCGCGGCTCGCCATGGCGATCAGATCACTGCGCAGCGGCCCGGCGGGGAGCGGCGTGAAGTCGTTGAACAGCGGCTCCACGACGATGGGGTAGACGAACGAGGCGACCACGGTCAGCAGGAACGCGCCTGCCGCCGCGGGGATCCACCAGCGCTCCGGCGCGCGCCGGGCCAGCCAGACGACCGCGAGCACCATGATCGCGACCAGCACCGTCTGGACGCCGAAGCTCTTGAGCCGGTCGGCGGTCCACGCGGGCCAGTGCTGCGTGGACAGACCGTAGTCACGAAGGCGGCTCTCGTACCACATGCCGAGCGGCCACTTGATCAGCAGGCTGACCGCCGAAAGCCCCACGATGCCGAGCAGGGCGCGCAGCCACCACGGCCCCTTGAGGCGGCCCACGACCCATGCGCCGAACGGCGTGAGGATGAGCACCCCGGCGACGACCAGCGTCAACGCCAGAGAGAGGTATACGGGGGCGTTGACGGCGGCGTCGAACGCGTCGGCCCTCGCGATCTGGCCGGGTGTGAAGTCACGCGTAGGATCCGGCGCCGCCACTTGGGCGGTGCCGCGCAGGGACTGCCACGGCGTCGTGACCGCGACCGCCACGGCCACGGCCGCGCCCAGCACGACGAGCGCGATGCCCGCCGCGCGCGGCGCTCCACGCATGCGCAGGCCACGGCGCGTCTCCTCGATCAGCCCCGCCACAGCGTCCGCCCCCTCATTTGCCTCACCCGCGTGCCCGGGTCCGAGCACGGGCACTCCCGTCCGCTCCTGCTACCCCGTCCACACCGGCCCAGCCTTCCTGCCGCCTGGGCCGTGCCGTCACGAAAGCTCCCTTTGGACGTATTCGCGCCAGGATGCGGTGAACTTCGCCGTGGTCATCCCCAGTGTGCGGCGGAGCGCGGACCGCGGATCACTTCGCATGGATTCACGGTAGAGGGTCACAAGGGCGCGCTCGCCGAAGCGCCCCGCGACATACCGGCAGGCGAGCCACGCCTCTTCGTACGCCTGCGGCAGCCTCGCGGACCGGGCGGCGAACGCGTCCCGCCCCGGGAGCGCCTCTGGCAGCTTCCCGGCACGCACCTCGGCGGCCAGCTCGGACGCGGCGGAGGCCACGGGGATCCCCGCGTCGAGGTAACCGACGTAGTCGGCGAAGCCCTCCACCAGCCACTTGGGCGTACGGCCGTCGGTCGCCGCGCCGACGGCGACGTGCGTGAGTTCGTGGGTGAGCACGACGTCGCGGCCCGTGCCGGTCAGGCGGGCGAAGGACCGCGGCTCGATGATGACGCGATCGGTGCCGGCCACTGCCGCAAGCCCACTGACGGCCGCGGGGGCGGCGAGCACGGCGGCCTGCTGGGTGCTCGCGGGGAAGAGGATCAGCGGCCGCACCGGCCCGGCGACCCTGGCGACGACCACGCTCGCACGATCGGCTCTGCGCGCCAGATCGGCCAAGTCGCCGCCGGGACCGCCGATGACGAGGGAACGGCGTCCCTGGACCACCTGGGCCCCGGACCAGATCTCCGGATGCTCCCGGATCACGGCGTCCGCGCGCCTCCGGAGGTCGGCGCCTAAGGAGGGACCGCCCAGGACCCCGGAGGGACTCCCGGGCGCGGCTGAGGGGCTGGAGAGCGTGGTGGAGGGACCCGTCAGCGCGGCCAGCAGTCCCGCCAGTACGGCAAAGAGCCAGACGACGCGCATGCGGGCAATCTACCGGCTGGCCTCCGCCGGGCGCGGGCCGGTTGACGTGCGAAGGCCCCGTCCACCTCGATTGGAGAGATGGACGGGGCCTTCACGACCGGTGCGTGGTCAGCGTGCCCGTGGAGAGGCATCTCGGGAAAGGGCTCCTGGGAAGTCCCCCGGCACGCGGATCACCCGCCGGGGCGGACGGCTCCGACGAAGCTCGCCTTGCGGTAGCCGCTCAGCTTGTCGATCCGCACCCGCGCACCGCTGTGCGGGGAGTGGATCATCTTGCCGTGCCCGACGTACATGCCGACGTGGCCGAGACCGCGGAAGAACATCAGGTCGCCTGGCTTGAGGTTCTTCCAGGAGACCTTCTTCCTCACCGAGCGGAACTGGCTGGCCGCGACGCGAGGAAGCTTCACACCGGCCTTCCGCCAGGCGTACATCACGAGGCCGGAGCAGTCGAACGAGCCGGGACCGCTGGCACCCCAGCGGTACGGATCGCCGAGCTGCTTCTTGGCCACGGATACGGCCGTGTGGGCCTTGATCCGCTGCTTGGCGGCCTTTCTCAGCTTGGTGGAGCTCTGTGCGCTGGTGGAGCTCTGGGCGGTGGTCGCCGTGGTGGCGTCAGCCGCCGTCGCCTGTATCGCGACCGCCCCGGCAGAGGCCGTCATGGTGAGCACGACACCGCCGAGGGAGAGGCGGGCGAAGCGAGACAGACGAAGGTTTTGCGTGGTGCTGGACAGGATCGCTCCTTGATTCTTCCACTCACGCCTACCGGGTTAGCTGACGGATTCGGGCTGGGAAGTCGCCCTACGGCGCCAATAGCGCCGATTCACCCCTGACCCCGCAATTGGGGTCAATTGGGTCCCCGGCTCCGTGCTCCTTGCCGCACGGATTCGGCAGGTCACCGCCTCCTCGCGGTCCTGGTTCGCGCCTTGAAATCGACGGCGGTGACCATTGGATTTTTTGCATCCACCGGTCCGATGGACCGGCTTCGTACGACGACGGGCATGGCATGCTCGCTGCGGCCCAGAAACTACACACATCCGCATATGGAGGCAAAGGAGCGGTCAAGAAACGTAGATCAAACAAAGTGATCAATAACAGGTAACCCCTGCATAACAGCAACCTCTGTTACCCGAATGTGATTCCGCTCACATAACCCGAAACGTTGGCCAACGTCAGTCACTTACGTCACACCTGTCACACGAGTTGATGATCTTGTGCGTCTGCGGACCGAGCGCAGCCGAGCCAGGACGGACCCGCGAGCGCCCAACAGCGCAAGAGCTATTTCGCAATATCTATTGCGCAACGAGCATTGCACATGTCAGCCTGAGATCATGAACGAGAAGAACGTCCGCCGGATCACCGACTCGCGGGTACTCGCCGCCTTGGCGCATCCCCTACGGCGACGTCTTATGGACGTGCTGAAGGTCTACGGCCCCTCCACGGCCAGCATGCTCGCCGAGCGCACCGGCCAGGCGGTCGCCAACGTCAGCCATCACCTGCGCGTGCTGGGCGCTAGCGAGCTGATCGAGGAGGCGCCGGAGCTTGCCCGCGACCGGCGCGAGCGGTGGTGGCGGCTGGTGTCGGCCGGGGTGCGCTGGACCACCGCCGACTTCGGCGACGATCCGGCCGCGGCCGCCATCGCGAGTGCGGCGGAGTCGCTCAACCTCGACCACCACGTGAACCTCGTGCGCGCCTGGTACGCCGCGGGTGAGGACGAGCGTGCCGTGTGGCAGAACGCTCCTTTCTCCACCGACAAGTGGCTGCGGCTGACACCTGCCGAGCTCGCCGAGCTCGAGCATCAGATCATCGACGTCCTGGGCCGGTGGGCCACCCGCGAGGCGCCCGACGACGGGGAGCGGCGCGATCCGGTGTTCGTCTTCGCGTTCGGCGTTCCGGGGCAGCCATGAGCGACACCATGACCTCGCAAGCGCCCCCCGACGCCACACGCCCGCGGCGAGGCGGGCTGCTTCGAGATCGCGACTTCCGGCTGCTGTGGATCGGCGAGACCGCCAGCAGCTTCGGCAGCACCCTCACCGCTGTGGCCCTGCCTCTCGTGGCGATCACCACGCTGCGCGCCGGCACGTTCGTAGTGGCACTGCTGACGGCGGCGGCTTGGGTGCCCTGGATGCTCATCGGCCTTCCCGCCGGAGCCTGGGTCGACCGTCTCCCCCGGCGGCCGGTGATGCTGATCTGCGACGCCGTGTCGCTGCTCGCGTTTCTCAGCGTCCCGGTGGCCGCCTGGTGGGGCGTGCTGACCATCGGTCACCTTCTGGCCGTGGCGCTGCTCGCCGGCACCGCCAAGGTGTTCTTCCAGACCGCCTACCAGGTCTACATGCCCGCCATCGTCGGCACCGGCGACCTTCGGGAGGGGAACGCGAAACTCCAGGGCGGCGAGTCGGCGGCACAGGTCGCAGGGCCCGGCGCCGGGGGGGTCATGGCGCAGGTGTTCGGCGCCGTCAGCGGCCTGCTCATCGACGCGGCCAGCTTCCTCGTCTCGGCGTTCTGCCTGCTCGCCATCAGGATCCGCGAGGCACCCGTCGTGCGGACCCGGCGGTCCACCACGCTGCGGCAGGAGATCGGCGAAGGACTCCGATTCGTCAGCCGGGATCCGTACCTGCGTGTGCTCACGGTCTTCGGGGCCACCAGCAACCTCGCCCTCGTCGGATACCAGGCGATCCTGGTCGTGTTCCTGGTGCGCGAGGTCGGCGTGAGCCCGGGTACGGTCGGCGGCCTGATCGCCGCTACCAGCCTTGGTGGCGTGGCCGGCGCGGCGGGCGCCACCTGGATCGCCCGGCGCCTCGGGAGCGCCCACGCCCTCCTGGCCTGCGAGGTGCTCGCGGCGCCGTTCGGACTGCTCATCCCGCTGGCGAGCCCGGGAGCGGGCCTGGCATTCGTGGTGGTGGGCGGCCTGATCGTCGTCGCGGGCGTGGTCGCCGGCAACGTGATCAAGTCAAGCTTCCGCCAGACATACTGCCCACGCCACCTGATGGGGCGCGTCTCGGTCAGCATGCAGTTCGTTAACTACGGCACCATCCCCCTGGGCGCGCTGCTCGGCGGGGCGCTCGGCGACTCCATCGGCACCCGTCCGTCAATGTGGATCATGACGGGGGGCCTCGCGCTGACGGGGCTGGTCCTGCTCACCGGACCGCTCCGACGCCACAGAGATCTGCCGACCGCCCCGGAGGCGCTGGAGGCACCGTGCTCGGAGCCGTCCACGTCGGGGGCCACGCTCAGGGACGTACGGCGCCCATGATCCCGCTGTAGGCCGAGAGCGGGACGACCTTCACCACGTCGCCCGTACGGGGCGCGTGGACCATCTTGCCGCCCCCGGCGTACATCCCGACGTGCCCGAGGCCGGCGGCGAACAGCAGGTCGCCCGGCTGAAGGGCGCTCAGGGACACCCTGCGGGACGCCCCCCAGGAGTACTGCTCGGCGGCGGTACGGGGAAGGCTGACCCCGGCGGCCCGCCAGGACGCCTGGGTCAGCCCGGAGCAGTCCCAGGCGCCTGGACCCGTCCCGCCGTAGCGGTAGGGCTTGCCGACCTGAGCGAAGGCGAACTGGAGCGCCGCGCGAGCGTTGCCGGAGGCGGACCCGTTGTACTTGATGCCCGCGCTGTTAGGGTTGCCGGCGTTGAAGGCGTTGAGCCTGCGCAGCAGCCGTTCCTGCTCGCCGACGAGTTTCTCGACGTCCTTCTTCTGGTTGCGGACGTCGTCGAACAGCTTGATCGCCTTGTCGTAGGCGCTCTTTGCCTTGTCGCGCTGCCCCTTGAGCGAGCGGGTGGCGTTCTCGAACTCCGTCAGCGTCCGCGACTGGCCCGCCGACATCTGGTCGACCGAGGCGAGCCCGCTCAGCAGCGACTCCGGGTCGCCCTGGGTCATGAGATTGGGCCAGGCCAGCATGTCACCCGACTGGTAGGTGCCGACCGCGACCGAGACCAGTCCGGCGCGGAGCCCGTCGATCTTGCCGAGCTGGCCCTTGAACTCGCCGTTGAGAAGGTTGTAGTCCTTTTTGGCCTTCTTCCACTGCTCGCCGGCGAGGTTGTATCGGTCCACCACCTTGTCGGCCTGGTCGTTCAGCTTGGCGAGCCGCGCCTTGGTCTGGGCGACCGTGGGCTTGGGCTTCGCCTCCGCCCCGCCTGCCTGCATCAGTAACACTGCGGCGATGAGACCGGCGGTCACCGGTATCCGTCCGACTCCTCGGATGCCACGCACGGCCACTGGGACGCCAGCCCCCTCAAGTGAGACAAGTGAGACAACCTGGGCCGTGATCCTACAGAAGTGGTACAGGTAGCTGCATCGTTTCATCGGGAATTGTTCTCAATAAGACAACCCCAGTTCACCTGAAGGGCACGACTTCAGGGGCACCCCGGCGACGGGCGGCTCTCAGGCGCGGCCGAGGCGGCGGAGCAGGAGGGTGGCGGGGACGGGACGCGCACCCATCCGGCGTACCGAGTCGGCCACCTCGCGGTCGGAGGACACGACCGCCACCGCGCGGCCGGGTGGCTCGGCGCGGACGAGCTGCCGGATGAGGTCGTCGGCGATCTCGCCCGGCGCGCTGAACAGCACGCGCACGCCGCGCGGCGCCGACACCTGGACCGGGCCGTTCAGCTCCGCGCCGTCGAAAGCGCACGTGACCTCGACCCTGGTCTGCACGGCTAGCCCGCCGAGCCCGATGAGCAGCCGCGAGCGCTGGTCGAGCAGGGTCAGCGACGGATAGCCGGTCTTGGTGACGTTGTAGCCGTCCACGATGATGTGGAGGTGCGGGATGGCCAGGAGCTGGTCGAGCAGGGCCGGGTCGTCATCGGCCAGCGCGCGGGCGGGCACGGCGCGCACCGACGGCCCTCCGGGGCTCACCGCCCTCACCGAGTCGGCAGGCTTGCTGATCGCGACGGGCAGCGCCAGCTCGCTGCGCAGCCCCGCCGCGGCGTCCTGCAGGGCGTCGAGGAGCACGCGCACGCGGGCGTCCTCGATGCTGCGCCCCTCACGGGCCGCGCGCCGGCTCGCCTCGAGCTGCCGTTCCGCGTCGGTGAGGCGCTCGCGGAGCTTGCGCAGCTCACTCTCGCTCGCGCTGGTGGCGGAGTTGACGGCGGCTCTGGCCTCCTGCTCCCGGACCAGCAGCTCGGCGGCGCGCTCCTCGGCCACTCTGCCGCGCTCCCTGGCGTCGTGGAGCCTGCGGCGGAGGTCGGACACCTCGGCGCGGGACACCTTGAGCTGCTCGCGCAGCCGCTCGGACTCGTCCTTGGCGGAGGCCTTCTGCGCGGCCAGCTGCTCGCGCAGCCGTGCGACGGTCTGCTCCTGGGCGCTGCCCTCGGCGGCGGCCGCGGCCCGCTCCAGGTCGGCGCGGGCGGTCTCCACCAGCTCGGGCCAGCCGGGAGGCCGCGTGAGGTAGGCGGCGGCGGCCACGAGCACCGGCTCGGCCGCGGGCGGGATCGTGCCCTCCTCCAGGCTGGCGACCAGCTCGGGCCAGGCCTGCTGGAGCGACTCGGCGACGATCTCGCGGAACTCTTTGTCTGTCTCGAGCTGCGCGGCGATCGGAGCGCTGCCCAGCCGGGCGCGCTTGCGGGGGTCGAACTTGGCGATCCCCTTCAGCGGGGGCGGGATCACGGGGGCCTGCATCGTGCCGAGGACCTGCGCGGCGAGCTCGACGACATGTAAGCGGACCTGCTCGGGCAGCGGGCGAGACAGGCCTTCTCCGGCTGAACTCATCCGTCTTCCCCTAGCTGACTGGCCATTCAGAATCTGTCTATCCGACAAGGGTACGGCTGGCGTGTTCGTGGTCAGAGCGCTTCGCACCCGGTTCCTCACGCTCACGAGCCCCTGAAGCCACCGGGGTACCCCCTTGAATCGGGGATTAACGGCGTGCGAACGTCGTATGGACAAGCACTTGCTTGCGATCCGCGACGGCGCCGTCCTCGTACCGCCCGTGCAGGAACTGTCGGACCACGCTCGTATGGTCATGGTCGTGGAGATCGGTGTTCAAGGAACGCTCGACGAGCTCGGCACGCCGCTCGACCAGGTGACCTTCGTCGTGTTCGACCTGGAGACGACCGGCGGGTCGCCCGCGGAGCATGCCATCACCGAGATCGGCGCGGTGAAGGTGCGCGGCGGCGAGGTGCTCGGCGAGTTCGCCACGCTGGTGGACCCCGGGCGCCCCATCCCGCCCTTCATCACGGTGCTGACCGGCATCACCGACGTCATGGTGGTCGCCGCGCCGCGCATCGAGCAGGTCCTGCCCGCCTTCCTCGAGTTCACCCGCGGTGCGACGCTGGTCGCCCACAACGCCCCGTTCGACGTGGGCTTCATCAAGGCCAACTGCCAGACCCACGGCTATCCCCCACCCGCCAACCCCGTCGTGGACACCGCCGACCTCGCCCGCCGCGTCCTCACGCGCGACGAGGTGCCCAATTGCAAGCTCTCGACGCTGGCGAGGGTCTTCAGGAGCACCACCGAGCCCTGCCACCGGGCCCTCGCCGACGCCAAGGCGACCGTCGACGTGCTGCACGCGCTGATCGAGCGCGTCGGGGCCTACGGCGTGCAGACCCTGGAGGAGCTCAAGGGCTTCGTCCGCGCGCCGACGCCCGAGCAGAAGCGCAAACGGCACCTCGCCGCGAGCATCCCGAGCACGCCCGGGGTCTACGTCTTCGAGGACGAGCGCGGCGAGGTGCTCTACGTCGGCAAGAGCGGCGACCTGCGGCAGCGGGTGAAGTCCTACTTCACCGCGAGCGAGACCCGCCCGCGCATCCGCGAGATGATCGGCATCGCCGAGCGCGTACGACCGATCGTGTGCGCCACCGGCCTGGAGGCCGAGGTCAGGGAGCTGCGGCTGATCGGGTCCACCAAGCCGCGCTACAACCGCCGGTCACGCTTCCCCGAGAAGGTCGTCTGGCTCAAGCTGACCGACGAGCCCTTCCCCCGGCTGTCCATCGTGCGCGAGGTCAAGGCCGACGAGGCGACCTACCTTGGCCCGTTCACCTCCTCGCGCGGCGCCGAGGACGCCCGCTCGGCCCTGCACGAGGCGCTGCCGCTGCGGCAGTGCACCGAGCGCATCACCCCGCGCACCCGGCGGCCCGCCTGCGTGCTGGCCGAGATGGGGCGGTGCGGCGCCCCCTGCGAGGGCCGGCAGAGCGCCGACGACTACCGGCGCCACGTCGACGAGGCCCGGGCCGCCATGGAGCACGATCCCGGCCCGGTCTTCTCCGCGCTGGAGGCCCGCATGCAGCGCCTGGCGGCCGAGCAGCGTTACGAGGAGGCCGCCCTCGACCGCGACCGGCTCGCCGTCTACGTGCGCACGGCCGCGCGCATGCAGCGGCTGCGGTCGCTCACCGGCATCTCGGAGCTGGTCGCGGCGAGCCCCGCCTTCGACGGAGGGTGGGACATCCACGTCGTGCGCCACGGCCGGCTCGCCGCGGCCGGCGTGATGCCGAGGGGCGCCCATCCGGCGCCGTATGTCGACGCCCTGGTGGCCACCGCGGAGACCGTGGTCCCCGGTCCCGGTCCTCTCCCGGCCGCCGGGGCGGAGGAGACCGAGTGCATCCTGCGCTGGCTCGACTCCCCCGGGGTCCGCCTTGTCCGGGTGGAGGGCACATGGAGCCTGCCCGCCCGTGGCGCGGGGCGGCTCAAGGAGCGCATCGACCATGCCTACAAAGGCCTCCAGCCCCGCCAGCCCCGCGAGGGCAGACCCCTCCGCTGACCGTGCCCGACCGGTGACGGCCAACCGGGCCCCGCGGCGCTAGAGTCGGGCCAAGCCGTACTCGAAGGAGAGAGCGCCGTATGATCACCGCGATCGTGCACATCAAGGCGGATGTGCACCGGATCCCCGAAGTCGCCGAGACGATCGCCGCGCTCGACGGGGTCAGCGAGGTCTATTCGATCACTGGCGACTACGACCTGGTGGCCATGGTCCGGGTGGCCGCCTACGACGAGGTCGCCGAGGTGATTCCCGGGCGCATCAACAAGGTGTCCGGCGTGCTCGCGACCGAGACCCACCTGGCCTTCCGCACCTACTCCAAGCACGACTTGGACGCCGCCTTCTCAATCGGCTTCACCGAGGCCGACTGAAATCGCGGCAACCTAGGAATGTCATGAAATCTGGGCATCCGCTCGTGCCGCGAACGTGATCCCGGGCCTCAGGCCTGCTTGTGGGAGCGGCTGATGTCGATCCAGCGGGTGAGGGTCTCGGCGGCGCGCCCGGAGTCGACGGCCTCGGCCGCGCGGGCGTACGCCGGACCCATGGCGGTGACCAATGCCTCACCGGGACCCCCAGGACCGGGGTCGGCGGCGCCGGGCTCCAGGCTGACCAGCGCGGCGGCCGCGTTGAGCAGCACGGCGTCACGCACCGGGCCGGTCTTGCCCGCAACCATGTCGTGGACCGCCCGCGCGTTGACCTCCACGTCGCCGCCGCGCAGCGCGTCGGGCTCCGAGCGTGGGACGCCGACGTCGAGGGGGTCGAACGAGGTCTGGACGGCCGCGCCGTCCCTGACCACCCAGACGGTCGAGGTCGTGGCCGTGGACAGCTCGTCGAGCCCGTCGTCGCCCCGGAACACCAGCGCTGAGACTCCCCGCTCGGCGAAGACCCCGGCGACGACCGGCAGCATGCGCGTGTCGTAGACGCCGATCGCCTGCGCCGACGGGCGGGCGGGGTTGGTGAGCGGGCCGAGGAAGTTGAAGAAGGTGGGAATGCCGATCTCTTTGCGCACCGGGCCGGCGAACCGCAGGGCCGGGTGGTAGACCGGCGCGAAGCAGAACGCGATGCCCGCCTCGACGGCCGTCCGCGCCGTGAGCTCCGGGGACAGATCGAGGACGACCCCGAGGTATTCGAGCACGTCGGCGGCACCGCAGGAAGAGGATGCCGAGCGGTTGCCGTGCTTGACGACTCGCGCGCCCGCCGCCGCCGCGACGATCGCGGCCATCGTCGAGACGTTGACGGTGTGGGCCCGATCTCCGCCGGTGCCGACGATGTCGACCGTCGGGCCCTCGACCGTGAGCGGGGTGGCGCGGTCGAGCATGGTGCGCGCGAGCCCGGTGACCTCGGCGACCGTCTCGCCCTTGGCCCGCAGGGCCGTGGCGAAGGCGGCGATCTGGGCCGACGACGCGGCCCCGGACATGATCTCGCTCATGGCCCAGCCGGTCTCGTCCGCGGTGAGGTGCTCGCGGGCGAGCAGGGCCGTGAGCAGCGCGGGCCACGTGGTGCGCGCGTCCATGGGGGTCTCCGGTCAGTGAGAGATGCGGGAGGCCGAGCGGCGTCGCAGGAGACCGGCCACGGCCTCGGCGAGCGCCATCGGGTCGAGCGGCTGCGCCACGACGGCGTCGGCACGGGACCAGTCGGCGAGCCATCGGTCGTCACGGCGCGCGATTATCAGGCAGATCGGCGGGCAGTCGTAGACCTCGTCCTTGGCCTGACGGCTGATGCCCATGCCCCCGGCGGGGACGGCCTCGCCGTCGAGCACGGCGACGTCGATCTCCCCGGAGTCGAGCTGCTTGATGACGGCCGGCTGCGTCGCGCACTCCACGATCTCCACGAGGGGCACGTCGGCGGCCGGACGCCGCCCGATCGCCAGCCGCACCTTCTCGCGGGTGCTTGCGTCGTCGCTGTAGACGAGAACCCTCATGCTCACGGTCGCGCTCACTATCGATTGACGAGGTATGGTCACCACGGATGCTACCTGTCCCCGCCGACGGAATCCCAGACCAGTCGAACTTGGCGTAGTTCCAGGCTTATGTCTGTTTTACACGACTGATGTGCCCGCAACCGGGGGGTCGTGCGGCGACCCGACCAGGAGAGCCGCAATAATGCTGGGCGTGGCGACAGCATCCGCAATTACGACGACGACAGCACCATCGTCCCGCCGGCCCAATCTGGTCAGCGTCGGCACGATCGTTTGGCTGTCCTCTGAGCTCATGTTCTTCGCGGCGCTGTTCGCGATGTACTTCACCATCCGGTCGGTCAGCCTCGGTCAGGGCAAACCCTGGCCCGAGACTCACCTGGACGTCCCGTACGCGCTGGTCAACACGATCGTCCTGGTCCTGTCGAGTGTGACGTGCCAGCTGGGCGTGTGGGCCGCCGAGAAGGGGCAGGTCAGGAAGCTCCGGTTCTGGTACATCATCAGCTTCCTCATGGGCGCGTGGTTCGTCGGAGGCCAGCTGTACGAGTACCACAACCTCGTGAACGAGGGCCTGACCCTGTCCTCGAACGCCTATGGTTCGGTGTTCTTCCTGACCACGGGCTTCCACGGCCTGCACGTGACCGGTGGCCTGATCGCGTTCCTGTTCATGCTGGGACGCACGTACGCCGCGAAGCGCTTCACCCATGAGCAGGCCACCAGCGCGATCGTCGTGTCCTACTACTGGCACTTCGTCGACGTCGTCTGGATCGGCCTCTTCGCGACCATCTACATCATCAAATGATCGGAACGAGGATATCGGTGAACTCGATCACCGCACGGAGGCGGCATCCATTCGCGCGATACGCCGTCCTCCTTCTGGCCCTGAGCCTCCTCGGAGGGGTGTACGCCCTGCTGGCGCCCGGAGGCGACCGGGCGGACGCGGCGATCGCCTCCGGCAAGGCGGACGACGTGACGGCGGGCAAGGAGCTCTTCGCGGCGCACTGCGCGAGCTGCCACGGTCTCAACGCCGAGGGTTCCTACGCGCCCGGCGGCGCATCGGGCCCGAGCCTCATCGGCGTCGGCGCCGCGGCCGTGGACTTCCAGGTCTCCAGCGGCCGCATGCCGTTCGCGAACCCCGGCCCCCAGGCTCCGCGCAAGCGCCCGCCGGAGTGGGTCAGCCCGGACACCGTCCGGCAGCTCGCCGCCTACGTGCAGTCGCTCGGCGGCGGCCCGACCAAGCCCTCCCTGGCATCGGTGGACCCCACCAAGGGTGACCCCGCCAAGGGAGGCGAGCTGTTCCGGGCCAACTGCATCCAGTGCCACAACTTCGTCGGCTCAGGCGGCGGCCTGACCTACGGCAAGTACGCACCGCCGCTCAACCCGGCCACCCCCACCCAGATCTACGAGGCGATGGCGACGGGCCCGCAGGCCATGCCGGTGTTCAACGACAGCACGATCACCCCCGAGCAGAAGCGCGACATGATCGCCTACATCGTGGGGGCCCGTAACCAGGCCGACCCGGGCGGCAGCGGCCTCGGCCGGATCGGCCCCGTCACCGAGGGCCTGGTCGCGTGGGTCGTCGGCATCAGCCTCCTCGCCCTCGCCGCCATCTGGATCACCGCGAAGAAGCGTCAGGCCAACCATGACTGAGAACCCGAACGACCTCGACCAGCCCGAAGAACGCGTCCCGAGGCGCGTCATCGGCACACCCCCTCCGAGGGGCGACGACTCCGTGCTCGGCACGCGGCCGGCGACGGACGAGCCGATCGTGTACGAAGGAGCGAAGTTCCCCGACCCGGTGACGGCCCGCAGGGGTGAGCGCGTCGCCGCCCTTCTGTTCCTGGTGTCCTTCATCGCCGCGGTGGCGTTCATCGTGTCCTACGTCGCCTTCCAGGTCGGCACGATCGACAGGACCCAGGTCTCCAACCTCGCGCTCGGCGCCTCGCTGACCGTCGCCCTGCTGTCACTGGCGGCGGGCGTCGTGGTCTGGGTCCGGCAGATCATGCCGAAGTACAGCCTGGTCCAGGAGCGCCACCCGATGTCCTCCCCGCGGGAGGTCCGCGAGGAGGTCGAGAAGACCTTCCTGCAGGGCGCAGACGAAAGCGGCTTCGTCAGGCACAAGCTGCTCCGGCGCACGCTGCTGCTGGCGGCGGCCCCGCTCGGGCTGTTGCCGCTCGTGCTGCTGAAGGACCTCGGCCCGCTGCCCGGCACCTCCCTGCGGCACACCGTGTGGAAGAAGGGCCGGCGCCTGCTGGTCGAGGGCACGTCCCAGCCGATCCGCGCGGCCGACTTCAACTCCCCCGGCGGTATTCTTTCCATAGTGCCCGACGGGTACGAGAACAACCTCAACGCTCTCGCCAAGGCCACTTTGATCCTGATCAAGTTCAGGCCGGAAGACCTCAAACCGGGCACGAAGCTCAATTGGACCTACGACAGCATCGTTGCGTACTCTAAAATTTGCACGCACGTAGGTTGTCCGGCAGCGTTGTACGAGCAGACGACGCACCACATCCTCTGCCCCTGTCACCAGTCCACGTTCGACGCGGCCGACGGAGCAAAGGTCATCTTCGGCCCCGCGGCGCGTCCACTGCCCCAGCTGCCGATCGGTGTCGACGGCGAGGGGTACCTCATCGCACAGAGCGACTTCGATGTCCCGGTCGGGCCCAGCTTCTGGGAGCGCGGGGACGCCGAAGCCGAAGCTAGGGGGCAGGCATGAGCCTCGACGGCCCTCCCAAGGCCATCGCGGGACCCGCGAATTTCATCGACGAGCGCATCGGCGCCGGCACGTTCCTCAAGCGCAACCTGCGCAAGGTCTTCCCGGACCACTGGTCTTTCCTCCTCGGTGAGATCGCGCTCTACTCGTTCATCATCCTGCTCCTGACCGGCACGTTCCTGACGTTCTGGTTCAAGCCCAGCATGGCCGAGGTCGCCTACAACGGCTCGTACGGGCCGCTGGTGGGCGTGCACATGTCCCAGGCCTACGAGTCGTCGCTGCACATCAGCTTCGATGTCCGCGGCGGCCTGCTGATGCGTCAGATCCACCACTGGGCGGCGCTGCTGTTCGTGGCGGGCATGATGGTGCACATGCTGCGGGTGTTCTTCACCGGGGCGTACCGCAAGCCGCGCGAGCTCAACTGGATCATCGGTGTGCTGCTGCTCACCCTGGCCCTCGTCGAGGGCCTGACCGGTTACTCCCTTCCGGACGACCTGCTCTCCGGTGCCGGTCTGCGGATCACCGAGGGCGTGGCCATCTCGCTCCCGCTCGTCGGCACGTACCTCACGTACTTCCTGTTCGGCGGCGAGTATCCCGGCGAGGACGTCATCTCCCGGTTCTACAGCCTGCACATCCTGCTGATCCCGGGCATCCTGCTGGCGCTGATCTCCGCCCACCTGATCCTGATGTGGGTGCAGAAGCACACCCAGATGCCGGGCAAGGGACGCACCGAGAGCAACGTCGTCGGCGCGCCGTTCTACCCCTCGTTCATGGCCAAGTCCGGCGCCTACTTCCTGTTCACCTTCGGCGTTGTGGCGCTGCTCGGGACCTTCGCCCAGATCAACCCGATCTGGCTGTTCGGCCCGTACACACCAGCGGACATCTCGGCGGGCTCGCAGCCCGACTTCTACATGGGCTTCCTGGAAGGCTCGCTGCGGATCATGCCCGCCTGGGAGATCAACTTCCTCGGGCACACCCTGCCGCTGAGCGTGCTCATCCCGGCCCTGCTGCCGATGGGCATCATCATGACCGGCCTGGCGCTCTATCCGTTCGCGGAGCAGTGGATCACCGGGGACAGGCGCGAACACCACCTCGCGGACCGTCCCCGCAACAACCCCCACCGGACCTCGATCGGCCTCGCGGCCATCACGTTCTACGGCATCCTGTGGCTGCTGGGCGCCAACGACGTGATCTCCTCGAAGTTCCACATCTCGCTGTACACCACGAGCGAGGTGGGCCGGGTCGTGATCTTCGCCGGTCCGGCGATCGCCTACTACATCACCTACCGCATGTGCATCGGCCTTCAGCGCAAGGACCTCGAGACGGTGGTGCACGGCGTCGAGTCAGGCGTCATCAAGCGCCTGCCCAACGGTGAGTACATCGAGGTCCACGTTCCTCCGGCGGAGGATCTGTTGGCGCTCATGCAGGGGAAGAAGTCCATCCCCGCCATCGAGGCCGCCTCGGACGGCGAGGGCGTCCCCCCGAAGGGGATGCGCAACCCGCTCGGCAGGATCCGGGCGAGGCTCAGCGAGGCCTACTCAGCGGACACCGACGCCATCTCGCTCGACGGGGGCGACGGCCACCACAACGGGCACGACGGCCACGAGGCCCCGCACGCGGCGGTCGGGGCCGGCGGCGACGAGGCCAAGTCCATCGGCCACTGAGCCGCGGGGCGACCCGATAGATCGGATGTGAGAGGGCCCGGGCGCGATGTCGCGCCCGGGCCCTTCCACGTGCCCGCGGTACCTTTCAGGATGTGATCTTCTTCTTCGACGACTCGTCGGCCTTCCTGACGGTGTGGTCGGTCGCCGTGGCGGAGAGGGTCTCCGTGGTGAACCCGGACCGCAGGCCGCTCCACTTGAGCCACTCGGGCCAGCTCTCCTGCCAGTGACCCCACCCGTTCGTCGGGTCGAGCTGGCGGGGCGTGCCGCTCACGATGATCGGATCGCCGATGAGGGTGTTGTTCTTGAACCAGCGGGCGTTCTCCGGGCTGACGTTCACGCAGCCGTGGCTGACGTTGGAGTTGCCCTGCGAGCCCACCGACCATGGGGCGCCATGGATGTACTCGCCGCTGTCGGAGATGCGCACGGTGTCGTACACGGTGAGGCTGTAGTAACCGGCGCTGCCGGGCCCGGCGTCGGGGGACGTCATGGTGGTGACGTCCTCGCGTGACATCGCCAGGTGGATGCCGTTGGTGGTGTAGTGCCTCCAGTCGCCGCCCTGGCCGGCGCTGAGCGGGACCGTCCTGATCGTCTGGCCTTCACGCTCGACCGTCATCTGATGGCTCGAGGTGTCGGCGTGGCTGATCTGCGTCCGCCCGATCGTGAACTCCCGGACGTAGTCCTGGCTGCCGTATATGCCGGCGCCGCCGTGCACGCCGGCGAGCTGCGCGACCAGCTTGACCTTGGTGTGGGCGGGCCAGTACTTCTTGGGCCTGAAGGTGATCGACTTGTCGTCGAACCAGTGCCAGGCCCCCTCCACCGGCTTGGAGCTCTGCACCGTGAGGTTGCGCTCCACCGAGACGCGGTCGGTGATGGGGTGGTCGAACGTCAGCATGATCGGCATGCCGACGCCGACGGTCAGGCCGGTGATCTCCTGGTTGGGCAGGAGCCTGTCTATGGCGAAGAGCTTGGTGGCCTTGACGGTGGAGAACTCACTGGTCACCTGCTTGGTCCTGCCTCCAGGGCCCACGGCCACCACGGTGATCTGGTAGGTCTCCCCCGGGGCCATCGTGCGCTTGCTGCGCCACTGGGTGCGGTCCGCGCTGAGCAGGCCGGCGATGAGCGTGTCCTTCGACTTGGTGCGCACGGTGACGCTTTTGAGAGCGCCGTTGAAGGCTCCGACCATGATGGGCAGCTCAGGTGCCACCTGAGCCGCCCCGTTGCCCGGAGAGACGCTCACGGCCACGTCCGATCGTGAACCAGAGCCGGCTCGTTCTTTCTCGGTGCTGGAGCTCGTACAACCACTTGCCAGCAACAGGGCCAGCGCCCCCGCTCCAAGGGCGACCACCCGGATCTCGACGTGTCCCACGTTACGTCTCCCCCGCTCCGTTGGATCACTCCTTGTGAGTTATTACCCGGTTACAGCGTGTCGTGTACCTCCGCTGAAGGAGAAACGCCGAAACGACCAGCCAAAAAAGCCTCGCGGGCGACCGACGTTCCCTTGAAGGAAGACGTCGGCCGCCCGCGAGGCGCCGTGTGCAAGCTGTGGCGTCAGTGCGTGAATTGACCCCGGTAGTACTGGAAGACGAAGCCGATGGAGGCCATGATCACCGCGAACGCGCCGATCAGGAACATCCACCAGCCGATGACGAAACCGACGACCATGAGGGCGACCGCGAGGCAGACGAACAGCGGCCACCAGCTCGAAGGGCTGAAGAACCCCAGCTCCCCGGCGCCGTCGCTGATCTCGGCGTCCTTCCTGTCCTCGGGCTGCTCGCCGATGCGGCGGGCGGTGAAGAGCAGGTAATAGCCGATCATCAGCGCGAGGCCCACGGAGATGGCGAGCGCGGTGGTGCCGGTCGGCTCCTTGGACCAGAACCAGTAGACGAGGTCCACCGCGGCGAAGAAGACGCCGCAGAGGAGAAACATCCAGCCCTGAACCTTCATCGGGCCTCCTCCAGCTCCTCGGCCTGGGCCAGCCGGTGCGGGTTGTGCAGGTCAAAGGCCGGGCGCTCCGACCTGATGCGGGGCAGCTTGGTGAAGTTGTGACGCGGCGGCGGGCAGGAGGTCGCCCATTCGAGCGAGTTGCCGAAGCCCCACGGGTCGTCCACCGTGACCTTGGGCGCGCTCCTGGCGGTACGCCACACGTTGTACAGGAACGGCAGCGTCGAGGCGCCGAGGATGAACGCGCCCACCGACGAGACGACGTTCAGGTCGGTGAAGCCGTCGGCCGGGGAGTAGTCGGCGTAGCGGCGAGGAAAGCCCTCGGCGCCGAGCCAGTGCTGCACCAGGAAGGTGGTGTGGAAGCCGATGAACAGCGTCCAGAAGTGCCACTTGCCGAGCTTGTCGTTCAACATCCTGCCGGTGAACTTCGGCCACCAGAAGTAGAAGCCGGAGAACATCGCGAACACGACGGTGCCGAAGACCACGTAGTGGAAGTGCGCGACCACGAAGTAGGAGTCGCTGACCTGGAAGTCCAGGGGCGGCGAGGCCAGGATGATGCCGGTGAGCCCGCCGAACAGGAACGTGATCAGGAAGCCGATCGCGAAGAGCATCGGTGTCTCGAAAGTCAGATGCCCCCGCCACATCGTGCCGATCCAGTTGAAGAACTTCACTCCCGTGGGGACGGCGATGAGGAAGGTCATGAACGAGAAGAACGGCAGTAGCACCTGGCCGGTGACGAACATGTGGTGGGCCCATACGGCGGCCGACAGGCCGGCGATGGCGATGGTCGCGCCGACGATGCTGATGTAGCCGAAGATCGGCTTACGGCTGAAGACCGGCAGCACCTCGCTGATGATGCCGAAGAACGGCAACGCGATGATGTAGACCTCGGGGTGGCCGAAGAACCAGAACAGGTGCTGCCACAGCATGGCCCCGCCGGTCGACGAGTCGAAGATGTGGGCCCCGAGATGCCGGTCGGCCTCCAGCGCGAGCAGCGCGGCGGCCAGCACCGGGAAGGCCAGCAGCACCAGGATGCTGGTGAGCAGGGTGTTCCAGACGAAGATCGGCATGCGGAACATCGTCATGCCGGGGGCTCGCATGCAGATGATCGTGGTGATGAAGTTCACCGCGCCCAGGATCGTGCCGATGCCGGACATCGACAGACCCATGATCCACAGGTCGCCGCCGAGCCCCGGCGAGGAGACGGCGTCCGACAGAGGCGCGTAGGCGGTCCAGCCGAAGGCGGCGGCGCCGTCCGGGGTGAAGAAGCCCGAGACGGCGATCGTGCTGCCGAACAGGTAGAGCCAGTAGCTCACCATGTTCAGCCGGGGGAACGCCACGTCGGGTGCGCCGATCTGCAACGGCATCAGCTCGTTGGCGAAGCCCGCGAACAGCGGGGTCGCGAACATGAGCAGCATGATCGTGCCGTGCATGGTGAACAGCTGGTTGAACTGCTCGTTGCTGACGAACTCGAGGCCCGGCTGGGCCAGCTCGGCACGCATGATCAGCGCCATGACGCCGCCGATCAGGAAGAACACGAAAGAGGTGATCAGGTAGAGGTGCCCGATCACCTTGTGGTCGGTGGAGGAGGCCCATCGCGCGATGACGGTGCCCTTGCGGGCACGCCTCCGGGCCGCGACGACCGCCTGGATCGAGGGTTCGTTGACGGCGGTCACTTGGCACTCCCCGCCTGGCTGTTGACGTACTGGTCGTACTCGGCCTGGGGCACGAGTTTCACCGTGAAGAGCATGCGGCTGTGGTCGACACCGCACAGCTCGGCACAGCGTCCGGCGTAGGTGCTGCGCTTGTCCAGCGTGTGGATGTCGAAGACGTTCTTCACGCCGGGGATGACGTCACGCTTGAACAGGAACGCGGGAACCCAGAACGAGTGGTTCACGTCTTGCGAGTGGAGGTCGAACCGGATCTTCCTGTTGACCGGCAGCACCAGCTCGGGCTTCTGGGCGGGCGTACCCACCACGCTGATGACCTTGCCGTTGTACTCGCTGGTGAAGCGCCAGCTCCACTGGAACGCGTCGACCTTCACCATGACGTCGGGCTTGCCCTCCACCTTGGTGATGGTGTTCTCGTCACGGGCGGTGAAGAAGAAGAACACCGCCACCATGACGATCGGAACCGTGGTGTAGAGGATTTCGATCGGCAGGTTGTACCGCACCTGGGGCGGCAAGGCGTCGGTCGTGTTCTTGCGCTTGCGATGGAACGCGCAGGCCCAAAGGATCAAGCCCCAGACGACGACACCCACGGCGAGGGATGCGATCCAGGCACCGTTCCAGAGATTCTGGACGATGTCGGCCTCCTTGGTGACGCCCTCAGGCATACCAGCACGAGACCACGTACCAACGCCTCCACACGCCGTCAGGGACACCATCAGCGCCGCCAAAGCGGCGGCGCGCGGCACCCTGCGGCGGGCCAACGGACGCCGTGTAGAACGGCGGGTCGGACTCACGGATCGCCTACCCCACAGATAAAGCCCAAGAGTCCCCCTCCTGGGCGATCGTTTCCAGATTCACGATATTCGCGCTCTTAGTTGTCTCACGTCACGCTGGGGGACACATTAGCGCGCACAGGGGCCGCCCTCCTTCTCAGCCCCCGTTAACGTGGCGGCCGGGTTCCGGCCCCGCCGGATCGCCATCGGGCCCGGGTGCGACCATGAACGCGTGGCGTACTTTGACGCGGCCTCGACCGAACCTCTGCACCCCGCCGCGCGTGAGGCGCTGATCATCGCGCTGGACGCGGGCGGCGCCGACCCCGCCCGCCTGTACGGCGCCGCGCGGCGGGCGCGCCTCCTGCTCGAAGGGGCCCGCGCCGAGGCCGCCGAGGCGATCGGCGCCAGGCCGGACGAGGTGTCGTTCACCTCTTCGGGCACGCAGGCCGTACATCTGGGGGTGCTCGGGACGCTGCTCGGCCGCCGGCGCGCCGGGCGGCGCCTGGTGACGAGCGCCGTCGAGCACTCCAGCGTCCTGCAGGCCGCGGCGGCGCACGAGCGTGAGGGCGGCACCGCCGAGGTGGTGGGCGTCGGCCTCACCGGACGGGTGGATGCCGGGGAGTTCGGCGCGGCCGTCGCGCGGGAGGGCACGGCCCTCGCCTGCCTCCAGACCGCCAACCACGAGGTCGGCACCCTTCAGCCCGTCGCGGAGGCCGCCAAGGCGTGTCAGGCCGCCGGCGTGCCGCTGCTGGTCGACGCCGCCCAGACCCTGGGCCGCCTGCCCCTCCCCTCTGGGTGGTCGGTACTGGCGGCGAGCGCCCACAAGTGGGGCGGTCCAGCCGGTGTGGGGCTGCTCGCCGTGCGCAAGGGCACCCGGTGGCGTTCCCCTCTGCCGGAGGACGAGCGGGAGCGGCGGAGGGTGCCCGGCTTCGAGAACGTCCCTGCCGCCGTGGCGGCCGTGGCGGCCCTGCGCGCCAGGCTCACCGAGGCCGAAGAGGAGAACGCGCGGTTGTCGGCGCTCGTCGACCGCATTCGCGAGGCTGTGCCGCGGCTGGTCCCGGACGTCGAGGTGGTCGGCGACGCCACGGAACGAGCACCCCACATCGTCACGTTCTCATGTCTTTACGTGGCGGGTGAAGCAATATTGACTGAATTGGATAGGGTCGGATTCGCCGTTTCATCGGGCAGCTCGTGTACGGCTAGTACGCTGCGACCATCGCACGTGCTGGAGGCGATGGGGGTGCTCACGCATGGCAACGTCAGGGTGTCACTGCCCAGGGGCGCGTCCGGCGCGGACGTCGACCGTTTCCTCGCCGTGCTGCCCGAGATCGTCCGGCGCATCCGCGAGAGCGTAGGGGTGAAGTCGCAGTGAGGCACCTCATGTCAGCAGGCTCGTGCGCCGGTGTCGCCGCAGCAAGGGTGGAATCATGATGGCAGGCAGGCAGAAGCCCGCGGCCGACGAGGCGCCACAGCCTCAGGCCGCGCTGACGATCGACGCTCTCGGCCGCAAGTGCCCCATTCCGATCATCATGCTGGCCGAGCAGATCAACTACGTGCCGCTCAACGCGACGGTGGCCGTCCTCGCCGACGACCCCGCCGCCTTCACCGACGTCCCCGCCTGGTGCAGGCTGAAGTCGCACCACCACGTGGGCACCTACGAGCTGCCCCGGGGCGGCTGGGCCATCCACGTGAGACGCAACTACTGACGTAGATGCGTTGGACGCGCGTGCCCGCCGGGTGGCCCCGGCGGGCACGGCGTGGAAGATCAGACGTACACGCAGGTGATGTGCGGCTCGACCTCCGCGGCGGCGGGGGCGCCGTAGGCCGCGGTGAACCGCTCGAGGAAGGCGCCCTTGCCCAGCTGGTACTCCTGGCCGCCGACGTGCTCAAGGACGTGGGTGGCGGTGAGGTTGCCGAGCTGGCCGCAGCGCTCCGGGGAGAGGCCCCAGACGAGCCCCGAGAGGAACCCGGCACGGAAGGCGTCGCCGACGCCGGTGGGGTCGATCTTGCTCAGCTCGGGCGTCGGGGGGACGTGCAGGGAGGGCTCGCCCGACCGGTCGATGCGCGCCCCCTTGGGACCGAGGGTGGTCACGCGCACCCCGACCCGGGAGAGCATCTCGTCCTCCGACCAGCCGGTCTTCTGCTCGGCGAGGGCCTTCTCGTAGTCGTTGGTGAACAGGTAGGCCGCGCCGTCGATCAGCGACCGGATCTCCTCGCCCCCCATGCGGGCGAGCTGCTGGGAGGGGTCCGCCGCGAACGGGACGCCGAGCCGGCGGCACTCGTCGGTGTGGCGGACCATCGCCTCCGGGTCGTTGGAGCTGATCAGCACGAGGTCGAGGCCGCCCACGCGGTCGGCGATCGGCTCGAGGGCGATCTCGCGCGCCTCGGCCATCGCCCCGGTGTAGAAGGAGGCGATCTGGTTGTGCTGGTCGTCGGTGGTGCACAGGAACCGGGCCGTGTGACGCAGCTCGGAGACGTACACAGAGGCGCAGTCGACCCCGTGGCGCTCGAGCCAGGACTGGTACTCGGCGAAGTCGGCGCCGACCGCGCCGACCAGGATCGGCGTGAGGCCGAGACAGCCCATGCCGAAGGAGATGTTGGCGGCCACCCCCCCACGCCGGATCTGCAGATCGTCGACCAGGAAGGACAGCGACACACGGTCGAGCTGTTCGGCGATGAGCTGGTCCCCGAACTTGCCGGGGAAGGTCATCAGGTGGTCGGTCGCGATGGAGCCGGTGACGGCGATGCGCACGGGGTCGTTCTCCTCGTTGTCAGCGTCGACGGAGCGCCAAGAATACGCCACCTGAGGGGGCATCCGGCTGGAGGACCGGTCGAAGATGATCTCCGCACGTCCGGGACGGGATAGCGGGGGACTCGGAGTGACAATCATCACCCTTGGCGGCGCCGTCGGGGACCCCTAGAAGGCCCGGGGACACGATCCCGGTGCCGGGTGCGGTACACGCCGAAACCCCGCTCCGCGGGAGATCCGCGAGCGGGGCGCCGGCAGGGCCTGTCTAGTTGAACGAGTCGCCGCAGGCGCAGGAGCCCGTGGCGTTCGGGTTGTCGATGGTGAAGCCCTGCTTCTCGATGGTGTCCACGAAGTCCACGGTGGCGCCTGTGAGGTACGGCGCGCTCATCCGGTCGGTGACGACGCTGACGCCGCCGAAGTCGGAGACGACGTCCCCGTCCATCGCGCGGTCATCGAAGAAGAGCTGGTAACGCAGGCCAGAACACCCACCCGGCTGCACGGCGACGCGCAGCTGGAGGCCCTCTTCACCCTGCTGCTCCAGCAGGCTCCGCACCTTGGACGCAGCCGCGTCGCTCAGGACCAGACCCTGCTGCTGCGTGGTCTCGCTGCTCTCAACCGTCATGTGTTTGACTCCCCGTCTGCCCCAACGCCCCTAGGGGACGGAGGCCTTGGTCTGAGGTCTCACTTAGACGCTACCAACAGCGGGGCACCGCTACACATTCCTGTCTCAGAGTTCGGGCTTCCCGGCCCCCACGGAATACCCGTCGCTCGTGATGTGTAATGATTAGTCGTCAACTAGACGATAAGCCCCCTTAAGAGGTGTTGAAGCCGTGACGACTACCGAGACCGGCCTACCGCTCTTCGTTCTCGGCCAGGGCACCGACCCGCACAGCGAGCGCGGCGTGGACTGCCCCGGTGAGCTGCCCCAGGCATCCGACCCGGAGCTGGTGGCGCGAGCGAGGAAGGCGAAGGCGGCTCTTGGCGACAGGCTGTTCGTGCTGGGGCACCACTACCAGCGCGACGAGGTCATCCAGTTCGCCGACGTGACAGGAGACTCGTTCAAGCTCGCCCGCGAGGCGGCGGCCCGCCCGGAGGCCGAGTACATCGTCTTCTGCGGCGTCCACTTCATGGCCGAGTCGGCGGACATCCTGACCGGCGACGCCCAGCGGGTCGTGCTCCCCGACCTCGCCGCGGGCTGCTCCATGGCGGACATGGCCACCTTCGACCAGGTCGAGGAGGCGTGGGACGTCCTGACGGACCTCGGGATCGCCGAGGTGACGGTCCCGATCACCTACATGAACTCCTCCGCCGACATCAAGGCGTTCTGCGGGCGCAACGGCGGCGCTGTGTGCACCTCCTCCAACGCCCGCCGTGCCCTCACCTGGGCGTTCGACCAGAGCCCTGAGGGGCCGGCGAAGCAGGCCGGGGAAAGGAAGGTGCTGTTCCTGCCCGACCAGCACCTCGGCCGGAACACGGCGGTGCTGGAGATGGGGTTCTCCCTGGACGACTGCGTCGTCTACAACCCGCACCGGCCGAACGGCGGCCTGACCGATCAGCAGCTCAGGGACGCGAAGGTGATCCTCTGGCGCGGGCACTGCTCGGTGCACGGCCGGTTCACCTCCGAGTGCGTGGACGAGGTTCGCGCACGCGTTCCGGGGGTCAACGTGCTGGTCCACCCCGAGTGCAGGCACGACGTCGTCACCAAGGCCGACCACGTCGGCTCGACGGAGTACATCATCAAGATGCTGGACGAGGCTCCGGCCGGGTCCTCGTGGGCCCTCGGCACCGAGCTGAATCTCGTCAAGCGGCTGGCCGCCCGGCACCCCGACAAGACCGTGACCTTCCTCGACCGGACGGTCTGCTACTGCTCCACGATGAACCGCATCGACCTGCCGCACCTGGTGTGGGCCCTTGAGTCCCTCGTCGAGGGGAACGTCGTGAACCAGATCACCGTCGACCCCGAGACCACCCACTGGGCCAAGGTCGCCCTCGACCGCATGCTCTCCCTGCCGTAACGGATCACGGCCGCCGCCTCGAGCCCGAGAACCTCCACCGGCCGGGCTCGAGGGCGGGGCCGGTCGCTAGACCAGCTCGTACACCGCGCGGACGGCGACGGTGACCGATCCGTGCCCCGGGCTGATGGACGACTTCTCCGCCAGCGCGAAGCGCGAAGGCGACCCGTCGCCCTCCTCCTCGAGCTTCACGACGCGGCCGACCTCATGCCCGGTCAGGGCGGCGTACTGCCGTGCCTTGGCGAGCGCGTCGTCGTACGCGGCGGCGCGCGCCGCCTTGACCAGCGACTCCGCCTTGGAGATCTCGAACGATATGCCGTTCAGCCGTACTTCCTCGCCCACCGCCGCCACCGCGTCGACGACCGCGTCGGCCTTGGACAGGTCGTGGACCAGCGCCTCGACGCCCTGGGAGGCGCGGTACCCCACCACCTTCGGATACTTCTCGTACTCCGCCCCGAGGCTCAGGCCGTTGGTCCGCAGGTCCGACGCGGCCACCCCGGCGGCCAGGAGCGCGTCGGACAGCCGGGCGGCGGCGGCCTTCACGGCCGCGAAGGCGTCCCCCGCCCTATCCTTGCGCACCTCGACGCCGACGTTGAGGCGCATCACGTCCGGCGTCGTCTGCACGGTACCGCGCCCGACGACGGTCAGCTCCGTGGCCTCACCCTTGGCCGTGCGCGTCGAGACAGCGGACCCGCCGGAGGCCGCGAGGGCGGGGCCCGCCTGCACTCCCGCGAGGACGAAGGCGGCGGCCGCCAGCACCACACTCAACTTGGTCATGGGCACATGCCACCACCGGGCGGGACCAGTACAGGCGAGCCCTCTCCGGGCACGGCCGGAACTTGACCAATCTCAGGCCCCCCTGGTGTAGCGAAGGTACTGTTTCTTGTACTCCTCCGCCTTGGCCGTGGCCAGCACGCGTGTCGCCCTGCCCTGGAAGTCGACGACCACGGCCTCGTAGTCCTCCCCCTTCTTCCGCCAGCCCGCGATGTGCTGGTCGTCGTACCAGCCGATGAGCCGGTCGGTCGGTAAGGAGACGCGGGCCCTCGCCCGGCCGTCGCTGGTCCAGACGCAGAGCTGGGCGCTCCCGCCTGGGCAGGTGGTGATGAACTGCGTGCCGGACGGCGACACGTCGTCGCCCTCCACGGTGAGCGGGGTCCCGACGTCGAGCAGCGTCTGCAGCACGGTGCCGTCGATGTCATAGAACCTGATGTGCTGCGTCTTGCCATTGAGCGTCCACGTGCCGACGGCCCTGCCGTCACCCCGCCAGAAGTAACTCCAGCGGCCCACGTCATTCTCGGTCACGTGGACGACCCTGGCCTTGCGCCGCGCCACGTCGAGGATCGCGTAGCCGTACCCCTTGCTGGTGCCGCCGATGGCCTCGTTGAGGGTCAGCAGCACCTTCGTGCCGTCGGGGGACCACTGGGGGAAGGTGGGGAAGACCGGCGCCTTGGCCATCCTGACCACCGTCGACGTGCCGCTCGTCCGGTCGACGAGCGAGACGGTGGAGTAGTTGTCATTGGTGTAGACGGTGTCGGTGCCGACCGCCTGCCGGCCGTCGTCGCTCACCGTGTAGTCGAAGTACTTATTGGTCTTGGCGAAGGAGTTCTCCCCCTTGCCCCTGATGTAGACCCGCTCGCCGTTGTCCAGGCTGTAGTAGGTCAACTTGATCGGGTCGCTGTCGTTCTCGTGGATCGTGATGGAGCTTCCCGGCAGGTCGATCGTCCTGGTAGCCGCCGGCGGGACCGAGGCGGCCTGTGCCACAGGGTCGCGGGTACGCCCGGACGGCTGGGTGGTGACGCCGCCAGGGTCCTTGGTCGCCGCCTGCACGACCAGGTAGCCGCCTCCGCCGAGGACGAGCACGCCCGCGACCGCCGCCGCGGCGATCAGGGGAGTACGGCCGGGCCGGCTCCATACGCCGGGGCCAGTGGCCTCGGCGCCGACCCACCGTCCCGTCAGCGGGTCGCCGGACCAGGCGGGAGGCGGCGGGCCCGGCGGCTGCCGCCCGGCATGTGGCCGCGAGGCGAACCCGTGCCGCGCGTACGAATTGGCCGGGGGTTCCGCGTCTTTGGCGGCGGCGGACCCCTCTGCCATGATCGCGGCGGCCGGCGCGGCGCCGGTGCCGTACCCGAGCAGGCGCATGAGCACCTCCCCCGCGGCGGGCCGGGCGGACGGGTCCTTGGCCAGGCACGCCGCCACGATGCCCCGCAACGGCTCCTCGATCCGGCTGAGATCCGGTTGGACGTTCATGATGCGGTGGAACACGGCAGGGAGGCTGTCGGCGCCGAAGGGCGCGTCCCCGGTGGCGGCGAACACCATCGTCCCCGCCCAGGCGAACATGTCGGCGGCCGGGCCCGCCTGCTCGCCGGCGAGCTGCTCGGGGGTGATGAAGGCGGGCGTGCCGACGACCATCGAGGTGAGGGTGGAGCTCCTGTCCAGCGCCTTGGCGATGCCGAAGTCGATGACCCGTGGCCCGTCGGCGGCCAGCAGGACGTTGGAGGGCTTGAAGTCGCGGTGCACGATGCCTGCCTGGTGGATCGCCACGAGCGCCGTCACGGTGCCGATCGCCAGGCGGTGCAGCGCGGCGCCCAGCCGGGGCCCGTCGCGCTCGACCACCGCGTCCAGGGTGGGGCCGTCGACGAACTCGCTGACGATGAAGGGCCTGTGGTCGGCGACCCCCGTCTCGATGACCTGGGCGGTGCAGAAGGTAGCGACCCGTACGGTGGTGGAGACCTCCGTGACGAACCTGGCGAGCGCCCTCTCGTTCTGGGTGAGGTCGGAGCGGAGCAGCTTCACCGCGACGGTGGCGCCCGACGGCGAGCGGCCGAGGTAGACGACCCCCTGACCGCCCTCCCCGAGGCGCGCGGTGATCTCGTAGTCCCCCACCCGTGCCGGGTCGCCGAGCCGTAACGCCACCGGGTTCGACATGGCTCCCCTCCGTCCCCCCACTTATGGCCATATTTCCAACCATTGTGGCGCGCCCTTGAGGAAGTCTTTAACTTGAGGCCCAAGCCCTACCGTAGCGTGACGTGCGCCCTCGCGGCCGGGCCGCTACTCGTCCTGGCGCCGTCGCGCACGGGCACGCCGGCCCGCGCCACCGCCGTACTCCCCCCGGCGCAGCAGCGTGGACAGGCTGGGCACGGCCAGGAAACCCTCGGCGATCACCGAGGCGAGGCCGACCTTCGGCAGGTCACGCGTGTCGTCGAAGGCAAGGAATCTGGGCACCCACCGGGGGTGGTACTTGGCGTTCGCCCGGTACAGCGACTCGAGCTGCCACCACCGGGAGAAGAACACGAGCGTGCAGCGCCACAGGCGCAGCACCGGTCCCGCGCCGAGCCTCGCGCCGCCCTCGAAGACCGACCGGAACATGGCGAAGTTGAGCGAGATCTCCTTCACGCCGAGCTCGCCCGCCTGGGCGGCCAGCCCGGCCACCATGAACTCCATCAGCCCGTTGTCGGACTCGCGGTCGCGCCGCATGAGGTCCAGCGACAGGCCGTCGTCTCCCCACGGCACGAACGACAGCAGGGCCGTCACCTCGCCCTGGGGGTTCCTGGCCTCGACGAGGACGCAGGAGGCGTCGGCGGGGTCCCCGAGCCGGCCGAGTGCCATCGAGAACCCCCGCTCGGTCTCCGTGCCGCGCCAGGCGGTGGCGCGCTCGATGATGTGGCGCATCTCCTCGTGCGAGAGGTCGCCGTGACGGCGGATCCGCAGCGTGAACCCGGCGCGCTTCACGCGGTTGACGGCCTGCCGCACCCCGCGCATCTCCCTGCCTTCCAGGCCGAAGGCCCCGGCCTCGATGACGGCCTCGTCCCCGAGTTCCAGGACGCGCAGCCCGGCCCGCGCGTAGGCGTGCGCGGCCGCCTCGCTAGGGCCGATGGCCGCCGGCGCCCAGCCGTAGCGGCGGGCCTCGTCCATCCACGCGCGGATGGCGGGCGCCCAGGCCTCGACGTCGCCGATGGGATCTCCCCCCGCCAGGCACACCCCGGCCACCACCCGGTACGAGACCGCCGCCTTCCCGCTGGGAGAGAAGATCACGGCACGGTCGCGGCGGGTGGCGAAGTAGCCGAGCGAGTCGCGCGAGCCGTACGCCGCGAGCAGCGCCCTGACGCGCTCCTCGCTGTCCACGGGCAGCTCCGCCTTCGCCCGCTGGGAGCGGAACAGCACGGCGAAGGCGACCAGGACCGCGACGGCGCTGAGCAGGCCGATGACGAAGTTCACCCAGGACGGAGGCCACCCGGTGCGGTAGAAGTCGAGGGTGACCACCCCGCCGAGCGCCCTTTCCAGGGCCCACGGCAGGTGGTCCTTCGCCTTCAGCGTCCCCGGGAAGATCGTCACCAGGGCGTACCCGACGGCGAAGGAGACCGCGAGCAGCGAGCCGAGCGTGAGCAGCGCCTTCCTGAAGGACGCCCGGCGCGTCGGGGCGAAGAACTCGTCGTGCGCCGCCGCGAGGACGCCTAGGACGAGGGCGGACACCACGAGGTTGACCTCGGAGGCGACCACCTGGCGGGTCAGCGCGAACTCGTCGACCAGGTCCGGCATCAGCGACGAGGACAGGACGACGGCCAGGTTCCCCAGCACCAGGAGTACGAAGAGCACCATGAGCACCCAGTACGCCGCCCGCTTGTGGCGCGCCAGGGCGCCCGCGAGGATCCCGAGGAACACCGCGTAGCCGAGGTTCGGCTCCACGGGGAAGACCGCCAGCTCGATCAGGTCGGTGACCGGCCTGAGAAGGCGCCGCAGAGGTGACACGACGGCGATCACGGCCGAGTACACGGCCGCCATCGCGATGCACACCGACATGACGCGCGGCACCATGGCGCGGAAACGGCCCCCGCGCCCGGTTTCTGTGGCCGCCCCAGCGCGGCCGTGCTCGGTCACTGCCACCTGTTCCCCCCCGGCGATGGCTGATCTGCCGGGTGGTGTACCCGTCCATTCGCATGGCTAAGGGCGAGAACGACCTGAGTGATCGTCTTCGTACTGCCTGCGAAGCCCGCCGGGCGGGTGAGGCGGTCAGAGGCCGGGAGCGCCCCAGAGCGGAAACCAGCGGGACAGGTCCGGCTCGATCGGAAGCTCGCCGTTGAGGGCGCCGCGCACCTGCAACTCGAGCGCGTTGTCCCTGCGCTCCCCGGGAAGCGGGGCGAAGGGGTAGAAGGTGCCCTGCTTGTAGAGGTAGACGATCGCCAGGCGGCGCTCCGACGGGTCCGTGAAGGTCACCAGCGAGCACAGCAGCGAGGGCCCGAACCCGGCTGCCTCCAGCGAGGAGTTGACGCCGTGCAGGTCGGTGACCAGCGTGCTCATGTCGTCGGCCGGGCGGCGGACGAGGAGCCAGGTGTAACCGTAGGAATCCTGGGACTGCTCCACGTCGACCTCGCCGAGCAGATCCTTGATGTCCTGCTGGAGGGTGGCGAACGCGCCGCCCTCGGCGGAGCGGAAGCACACAGAGCCGAGCCCGGTGGGCTTGAAGGCGGTGGCCGCCTCCAGCGTCACCGCCGCCGACGGCAGCGCGAACAGCGCGTCGAGGTTCGGCCTCGCGGGCTTGCTGCGGCCGAGAAGCGTGTCCAGCCAGCCCATCGGATCAGACTCCCCGGCCGAGCTGCGCGGCGATCATGCTGAGCTGCTCCAGCCTGCGCTCCAGCGGGGGGTGGGTGGCGAACAGGGCCGACAGGCTGCGCCCGGTGCGGCCGCCGGAGAGGGCGGGGGCGAAGAAGAAGGCGTTGAACGGCTGCGCCTCGCGCAGGTCGCGGGTGGGGATGCGGGACATCTCGCCGGTCACCTTGACCAGCGCGCTCGCGAGGGCGGAGGGCCGCTGGGTGAGCAGGGCGCCGGCGCGGTCGGCCGACAGCTCGCGGTACCGCGACAGCGCGCGGGTGAGCAGGAAGCTGATCGCGTACACCACGATCGAGACGAGCATGATGATGAGCCCGATCGGCGGGCCGTTGTTGTTGCCCCGGTCGCGGCCCAGCCCGGAGTACAGGGCGAAGCGCGTCATGAGCCCCGCGACGATGCCGAGGAAGGAGGCGATCGTCATCACCGCGACGTCGCGGTGGGCCACGTGGGACATCTCGTGGGCGACGACGCCCTCCAGCTCCAGCGGGTCGAGCCGGCGGAGCAGGCCGGTTGTCACACACACCACGGAGTTCTTCTGGTTACGGCCGGTGGCGAAGGCGTTCGGCACGTCGCTGTCGGCGATGGCCACGCGGGGCTTCGGGGAGTTCGCCAGAGCGCTCAGCCGGTCGACCAGGCCGTGCAGCTCCGGCGCCTCCTGCGGCGAGACCTCCCGTCCGTGCATCGCGAACAGCGCGATCTTGTCGGAGAAGAAGTACTGCACCAGCAGGAGGCCCCCGGCGAGGACCAGCACGACGACCGCCTGGACCCCCAAGGCGATCAGGACGCCCACGAAGACGACGTACAGCAGCCCGAGCAGGAACATGGTCACGACCATGCGCACAGTCAGACCCCGGTCGGGGGCGTACCGGGTTTGTGTCATACATCCAAACTATCCCGGTATAAGCCCCGAATCGCCAAGCATGCCTCTCACTTCGTCGATCGAAGCGTCGGCCGGGGGCAAAATGAGCTCGGACGGCTCCAGGGCGTCGTCCGGAAGCGGCTTGCCGATCTGGCGCACCTTGTCGAGCAGCGCGTGGAGCTTCGAGCGGAACCGCGCCTCGTCGTCGGTCTCGATCGCGGCCTCGAGCTCGCTGTCGAGGGTGTTGAGCACGTCGATGTCGCCCTCGGCGATCTCGCACTGGCCCTCACCCATGATTCGTACGATCACAGGCCCTCCCCCGGCTTGCGGTACTGCTGGGTCGGCTGCGACTGCTGCTGAGGGGCGTGCGGCTGCTGCGGGGCCTGCTGCTGCCCCGGCTGGCCGGCCTCGATCGCGTCACGGGGCGCGGGGCCCTGGCCCAGCTCGGCCTTCATGCGGGCGAGCTCCAGCTCGACGTCGGTGCCGCCGCCCATGCGGTCGAGCTCGGCCTGGATGTCGTCGGGACGCGAGCCGCTGAAGTCGTCGAGCGCGCCGCTCGCGAGCAACTCGTCGATCGCGCCCGCGCGCGCCTGCATCTGCGCGGTCTTGTCCTCGGCGCGCTGGATCGCGAGACCCACGTCGCCCATCTCCTCGGAGATGCCGGAGAAGGCCTCATTGATGCGCGTCTGCGCCTCGGCCGCGGTGTAGGTGGCCTTGATGGTCTCCTTCTTGTGGCGGAAGGAGTCGACCTTGGCCTGGAGGCGCTGGCTCGCGAGGGTGAGCTTCTCCTCCTCGCCCTGCAGATTGTTGTGCTGGGTGCGCAGGTCGGCGATCTGGGTCTGCAACGAGGACCGCCGGCTCAGCGCCTCGCGGGCGAGGTCCTCGCGTCCCACGCTGAGAGCCTTGCGGCCCTGGTCCTCAAGTCGGCTCGCCTGCTGCTCGACCTGGTTGATCTGCAGCTCCACCCGCTTGCGCGAGGTGGCGACATCGGCCACGCCCCGGCGAACCTTCTGCAGAAGCTCAAGCTGCCGCTGATAGGAGTAGTCGAGGGTCTCGCGCGGATCTTCCATCTTGTCCAAGGCCTTGTTGGCCTTGGACTTGAAGATCAAGGAAAGTCTCTTCATCACGCTCATGCGCGTTGGCCGTCCCCTTCTTGGTAGTGCTGTGCCTATGCTCCCGCTGGCTGCGACGCTCGCTGGCCGTATGCTCGCCGCGCCGGCATCCATGCTCCCTTGCGCCGACTCGCAACTCCACAGGCTGCCCGCTCATCGCCAGCCCCCGATTATCGCGGCAAAGTCGCCTAGGTCCACCCTACGCATAACGCACGAGGGCGTCATTAAGTTGCGCCCCCGGTAGGCTGACGACGTGTTCCGACGTCGTACGCAGGCCCCCGTGGATGATTCCCCTTCCTTGTCTTCAGAGACGCAGGCGAGAACCGCCGGAAAGGGGCGCCCAACCCCCAAGCGCCGCGAGGCCCAAGGGCGCCGCCGCCAGCCGGTGACCGCCCCCACCAACCGCAAAGACGCCTACAAGCAGGCCCGAGAGCGCCAAGCCGCCCAGCGGGTGCGCACCCGCGAGGGCATGCTGCGGGGTGACGACCGCTATCTCCCCGCCAGGGACAAGGGGGTCGCCCGCAAGTACGCGCGCGACTGGGTCGACTCCCGCCGCACGATCAGCCAGTATTTCCTTCCCGTTTCGCTGGTCCTGCTGGTCGTCCTCTGGACGATCCCCATGTTCGGCGGCCAGACCGGCATGCTCTTCTACTCCTACGCCATCACGATCCTGTGGCCGGCGATGATCGTCGTGGTCGCGGTCAGCTCGATCTGGGTGGCCCAGCGGCTGAAGAAGGAAGTGGCGGAACGCTTCCCGGACGAGAGCCTCAAGGGGGTCGGCTTCTACGGCGCCATGCGGGCGCTGCAGATCCGCCGCCTGCGCTTCCCTCCCCCGACGCTGCTTCCCGGCGGCAGGCCCGTCCCGCCGAAGAAATGACCCGGCCGATCCTGACGCGCTCACCCGGTCAGGATCGGGTCCAGCGCAGGCCGAAGTGATCAGCACGGCCGGGCAAACCATCCCAAATCAAATCACCCGGCAGGCGACGGTTAGGGTCGGTGGCATGCAATTTCGCCATCTCGGCCGGAGCGGTCTCAAGGTCAGTGAGATCAGCTACGGCAACTGGATCACCCATGGTTCCCAGGTCGAGGAGGACGCCGCCAAGGAATGCGTGAAGGCGGCCCTGGACGAGGGGATCACCACATTCGACACCGCCGACGTCTACGCGGCGACAAGGGCGGAGGAAGTTCTCGGCCGCGCGCTGAAGGGCGTCCGCCGGGAGTCCCTGGAGATCTTCACCAAGGTCTACTGGCCCACCGGCGCGGGGCAGAACGACCGGGGGCTCTCGCGCAAGCACATCACCGAGAGCATCCACGGTTCGCTCCGCCGCCTGCAGACCGACTACGTCGACCTCTACCAGGCGCACCGCTACGACTACGAGACGCCGCTCGAAGAGACGCTGAAGACCTTCGACGACCTCGTGCGCCAGGGCAAGGTCCTGTACGTGGGCGTCAGCGAGTGGAAGGCCTCGCAGATCGCCGACGCGCTCAGGATCGCCGACGAGATGGGCTTCGACCGCCTGGTCTCCAACCAGCCGCAGTACTCCATGCTGTGGCGCGTCATCGAGGCCGAGGTCGTGCCGCTCAGCGAGAAGGAGGGGGTCGGGCAGGTCGTGTTCTCCCCCATCGCGCAGGGCGTCCTCACCGGGAAGTACCTCCCGGGGCAGGCCCCGCCCGAGGGATCGCGGGCCACCGACCCAACCGGGTCGAGCTTCATCACACGCATGCTGGGAGACGACGTGCTCACCCGGGTGGGGGAGCTCAAGCCCATCGCGGCCGACCTTGGGCTGACCATGGCGCAGCTCGCGGTGGCGTGGGTGCTGCAGAACCCCAACGTCTCCTCCGCCATCGTCGGCGCCACGCGACCGGAGCAGGTGCGTGACAACGTCAAGGCGTCGGGCGTGAGGCTCGACGCCGGCGTCATGGCGAGGATCGACGATGCGCTCGGCCCGATCGTCGAGCGGGACCCCGCCAGAACCGAGAGTCCGGCGGCACGACCGTAGCGGTGTTAATGACAGGGCCGTAAAGGCATCACGGGCCCCTTGTGATTCCGGTCAACTGACAATATTCGTCACTTGCACAACAGGAAAAGGCAAGGGGCCCTGGCCCTCACTCGGCACGCAGGGACATCCCGCCGTACTCGACCTTGTCGTCTTCCAGCAGCGCGACCTGCTCGACTCCCAAATCAAGAAGTGATCGCCAGTTTTCCCCGAGCCATGACTCCGCGTCGGCCTGACTTGGAAAGATCTCGCGGGGAAGCGGGCCATCCGTAACCTCGCCACCATTGGCATTTTCATATCGCCAGCGCCAAGTCATGCCATACGCTCCTTTTCGCGGGGTTTGCCCAACGCCCTCAACAGGCTGTGCAGACCCTATCTCCTGGGAGTGTGCCGCAGATCTTGCCATGAGGCGCCGGGACAGGCCAGACGGGCCAGGAGAACCACGGGGACGAGCCGAACCCCGAGACCCACCCGAGGATGGAGGCCGACTCATGCCGCCAACGTTCCGTTTCCCGGCGCAGGCCGCCGGACCCGGACTCGCGACGGCGGCCGAGGCCCTCCCCCCGGTCAGGGCGTGGTGAAGGTCCTTCTCTCGGGCACGGCCGGTCCGTACGGCTGGCCCGAGCCCGCGTGCGGCTGCGCCTCCTGCGGCCGCCTGTCCCCGGGCCACCGGCTGCCCACCGCCGTGGTGCTCGACGACGTCGTACGGCTCTCGCCGCCCGCGGGCCTCCCTCTCGCGCCCCCGGCGGCGCTCCCCAAGGGCTACCGCATGACGGTGACCCCGGACGGGTACGCCGTCAGCGGCCCGGATCGCGGCCGGGTCCTGCACGCCGTGTCACCGGACGAGCACCGCGGATCTCCCTCGCCGAGCTGGGCCGAGGAGGCCTACGACCTCGTGCTCATCGACCTGCTGGAGCGTCCCGAGCGCCTGGGGGACCTGCGACGGCGGGGCCTGGTCACCGCGCGGACGCATGTCGTCGCGATCCACCTCGACCACCGCATGCCGTCCGAGGCCGAGCTCGACAGGCGCCTGGAGTTCTGGGGGGCTCAGGCCGTCGACGACGGCACGATCCTCGACACCCGCCGGCACGCGCCGGCGCGTGCCATCATGCCGAAGCGGATCCTGGTCCTCGGCGGCGCCCGGTCCGGCAAGTCGACCGAGGCCGAGACGCGGCTCATCGCCGAGCCCGACGTCACCTACGTCGCCACCGGGCCGGCAGGAAGGAGGGACGCGGACTGGCTCGCGCGGGTCCGCGCCCACCAGCGGCGCCGCCCGCCCTACTGGACGACCATCGAGACCACCGAGCTTGAGGCGCTGCTCAGGTCGGAGACGGGCCCGCTCCTGGTCGACGGGATAGGCACCTGGCTGGCGGCGGTGTTCGACGGGTGCGGCGCCTGGGGGGATCCCGCTCACGACCGCCCGAGGGGACGCAAGCCCGGCCGGTTCAGCACGGCCCTCGACGCGGTCGCCGCGCGCTGCGATGACCTGGTCGCGGCCTGGCGGCAGACCCGCGCCCAGGTGGTGGCGGTCAGCGACGAGGTGGGCCTCAGCGTGGTGCCGGCGACGGCGAGCGGGCGCGTGTTCCGCGACGCCCTCGGACGCCTCAACCAGCGTCTCGTCGCCGAGTCGGAAGAAGCCGTGCTGGTGATCGCCGGCCGCGTCGTCCCGTTGACGGTCTGACATGGCCGCGTCCGCCACACCTGAGGAGCCGGTCGCCGCCGGGTTGCGGCTGGCCGTGGGCACGCTCACCATCTGGCCCGCCGGCATGCCGCGCGCCGACCGCACGACCGCGGGCTGGGCCATGACGCTCGCGCCCCTGGTCGGGCTGCTGCTCGGCCTGGTGGCGGCGGCCGTGGCGACGCTCGCCGGGTTCCTGGTCTCGCCGCTGCTCGCGGCGGCGCTCGGCCTCGGCTCGCTGGCCGTGCTGACCCGGGGCCTGCACCTGGACGGCCTCGCCGACCTGGCGGACGGCCTCGGCAGCGGCAGGCCGGCCGAGCAGGCGCTGGACATCATGAAGCGTTCCGACATCGGGCCGTTCGGCGTGGTGACGTTGGTCTTCACGCTGCTGGTGCAGGCCTCCGCGACCTCCGAGGCGGGACCTGCGGCGCTCGTACTGGCCTGCGTCACCGGACGCCTCGCCGTGACCTGGGCCTGCGTGGAAGGCGTGCCACCCGCGCGGCCGGGCGGGCTCGGGGCCATGGTTTCCGGAACGGTACGCCAGAGCACCGCGATCATCGTGACGGCGGCCGTCGCGGTCTCCGCCCTGGTGCTCGGACTGCTTTCCGGCGAGCCGGTGACCTATCCCCTGGCGGTGGCGGCCGGGCTCGGTGCTGCGTGGGCGATCCAGGCGCACGCGACGCGACGGCTCGGCGGGATCACCGGCGACGTGCTCGGCGCCCTCGTGGAGATCGCCGCCGCCACGGTCCTGGTCGTGTGCGCCGCGTCGCCCTGATGTCGCCTCAGGTGACGGGAGCGGCGACCAGGGCACCGGTGACCGCCGTGATCCACACGCCGGTCGCCAGCAGGAACCGCGACCAGCGAATTCGTAGGACGAACCCTCGTTTATGCGTACGCGTGAAGCACGGCTAGCATCGGCTCACGTGACGACAGTGCGACTTAACGCCTTTGACTCGGGATCGGTGGAGACCGACGCCTTCGTAGTCGGCATCAACACCTCCCCCGACGGCCTCCGCCCCGCCCCCGGCTCGGAAGCCGTGGAATCCGCGCTCACCGGCGGCCTCGCCACGACGCTCGGCGCCCTCGGCTTCTCCGGCAAAGCGGGAGAGGTCGCGAAGATCCCGACCTTCGGCGCGGGCCCGGCACCAGTGGTGGTCGCGGTCGGGCTCGGCGACGCCCCCGCCGACACCGGGGCGTACGACCTGGAGGTCCTGCGCCGCGCGGCCGGAGTGGCCACGCGCTCGCTCGCCGGCACGGCAAGCGCCGCCCTGGCGCTGCCGGCCACGACGCCGGAGCAGGCCGAGGCCGTGGCCCTCGGCGCCCTGCTCGGCGCCTACGACTTCACGAAGTACCGCACGAGCGGCGACGTGAAGGCACAGGTCGGCGAGCTCGTCGTGCTGAGCGCCGCCTCCGGCGCCGAGGAGTCCGTGAGCCGGGCCGCGACGCTGGCCGAGTCCGTCACGCTCGTCCGCGACCTCGTGAACACCCCGCCGTCCGACCTCTCGCCCGCCCGCTTCGCCGAGATCGCCGAGGAGGCGGCCACCAAGGCCGGCCTGTCGGTCGAGATCCTCGACGAGGTGGCTCTGAAGAATGGCGGCTACGGCGGCATCGTGGGGGTCGGCCAGGGCTCGGCCAACCCGCCGAGGCTCGTCCGGCTCGGCTACACCCACCCCGAGGCCGAGACCACCGTGGCGTACGTCGGCAAGGGCATCACCTTCGACTCCGGCGGCCTGTCGCTCAAGCCGTCCGCCTCCATGGCCTGGATGAAGTCCGACATGGGCGGCGCCGGCGCGGTCTTCGGCGCGATGCTCGCCATCGCCAAGCTAGGTCTTCGTATCAACGCCGTCGGCTACCTCTGCTTGGCCGAGAACATGCCGAGCGGCACCGCCCAGCGCCCGTCCGACGTACTGACCACCTACTCCGGCAAGACCGTCGAGGTGCTGGACACCGACGCCGAGGGCCGGCTGGTCCTGGCCGACGGCATCGCCCGCGCGGGCGAGGACGATCCCGACCTCATCGTCGACGTCGCCACGCTGACCGGCGGGCAGATCGTCGCCCTCGGATGGCGCACCTGCGGTGTCATGGCCTCCGACGACGAGCTGCGTGAAGAGGTCGTCGACGTGGCCGTGGCGCAGGGCGAGGCCGCCTGGGGCATGCCTCTGCCCGAGGAGCTCCGCAAGGGCCTCGACTCCCCGATCGCCGACATCGCCAACCTCAACCCCGAGCGCTCCGGCAGCATGCTCGCCGCCGGCCTGTTCCTGCGCGAGTTCGTCCCCGAGGGCGTGCGCTGGGCCCACGTCGACATCGCCGGGCCCGCCTTCAACAAGGAGGCCCCCCACGGTTACACCCCGAAGGGGGGCACCGGCATGATCACTCGTACGCTCATCGCACTGGCGGAGCGCTACGAGCCGGGCCGAGAGGCATGATGAGCGCAGGACGCGAGCGTCCGGCCGAGCGCGTCACATATACGCGAGACAAGTGAAAAGATGCTGTTGGGCAGGCCGGGTGGCCCGTGAAAGCGGGCATGACCTGGCCCTGAGGGCCCACCGATCCGACAAGGAGCATTCCAGTGGCTGATGGCAGCGGCCCCTTCGACATCGTTGTCCTGGGCGGCGGTAGCGGCGGCTACGCCTGCGCCCTGCGAGCGGCCGAGCTAGGCAAGTCCGTCGCGCTGATCGAGAAGGACAAGATCGGCGGCACGTGCCTGCACCGGGGATGCATCCCCACCAAGGCGCTCCTGCACGCGGCGGAGGTCGCCGACGAGACGCGCGAGGCCACGACGGTCGGCGTCAAGGCCCGCTTCGAGGGCATCGAGATGAGCGGCGTCCACGCCTTCAAGGACAAGATCGTGAACCGCGCCTGGAAGGGCGTGCAGGGCCTGCTCAAGAGCAGGGGCGTCACGATCTTCGAGGGCGAGGGCCGGCTGGCCGGGCCCAACCGCGTCATCGTGGGAGACCAGGCCGTTGACGGCCACAGCGTCGTGCTGGCGACCGGGTCGGTGCCCAAGTCCCTTCCCGGTCTCGACATCGACGGCGAGAGGGTCATCACCAGCGACCACGCGCTGAAGCTCGACCGCGTCCCGTCCTCGGTGATCGTCCTCGGCGGCGGCGTCATCGGGGTCGAGTTCGCCTCGGTCTGGAAGTCCTTCGGCTCCGAGGTCACGATCATCGAGGCCCTGCCTCACCTGCTCCCGCTCGAGGAGGAGTCCAGCTCCAAGCTCCTCGAGCGCGCCTTCCGCCGTCGCGGCATCAAGTACGAGCTGGGCACGCGCTTCGAGAGCGTCAAGACCACCGACACCGGTGTCGTCGTGACCCTCGAGGGCGGCAAGACCTTCGACGCCGAGCTGCTCCTCGTGGCCGTGGGCCGCGGCGCCGTCGCCTCCGGCATGGGCTTCGAGGAGGCCGGCATCGCCATCGAGCGCGGCACCGTCGTCGTCGACGAGTTCTGCCAGACGAGCGTGCCGGGCGTCTACGCGGTCGGCGACCTGATCCCGACCCTCCAGCTGGCCCATGCCGGCTTCGCCGAGGGCATCCTGGTCGCCGAGCACATCGCGGGGCTCTCGCCCGTCCCGATCGACTACGCCGGGGTGCCCCGCATCACCTACTCCGACCCCGAAGTCGCCTCGGTCGGCATCACGTCGGCCGTCGCCAAGGAGCGCGGCTACGAGATCACCGAGCTGGTCTACGACCTCGGCGGCAACCCGAAGAGCCAGATCCTGGGCACGCAGGGCGCCGTCAAGATCATCGCTCAGAAGGACGGCCCTGTGCTCGGGGTCCACATGGTGGGCAAGCGCATGGGCGAGCTCGTCACCGAGGGCCAGCTCATCTACAACTGGGAGGCCCTGCCTTCCGAGGTGGCCCAGCTCGTCCACGCGCACCCGACCCAGTCCGAGGCTGTCGGTGAGGCGATGCTCGCCCTGGCCGGCAAGCCCCTGCACGTACACAACTAAGCCCTCATCAGGAAACGCGAGAGAAGACACCATGCCGGTTTCCGTAACCATGCCCCAGCTCGGCGAGAGCGTGACCGAGGGCACCGTCACCCGCTGGTTGAAGAAGGAGGGCGACCACGTCGAGACAGACGAGCCGTTGCTCGAAGTCTCCACCGACAAGGTCGACACCGAGATCCCCTCCCCGTCGGCGGGCGTTCTCACCAAGATCGTCGTCGCCGAGGACGAGACCGTCGAGGTCGGCGCCGAGCTCGCCGTCATCGACCAGAACGGCTCCTCTGGTGGGGCCGCCGCTCCCGCGCAGGCCGAGCCCGAGGCCCAGGCCGAGCCGGAGCCCGTGCCTGAGCCCGCTCCCGCGCCGCAGCCCGAGCCGGCCCCGGCTCCCGCTCCCGCCCCGGCGTCCTCGATCCCGCAGCCGCCGGCGCCGCAGCACGCCCGCCCGCAGCAGGCCCAGGCCCCCGCGACCTCGGCACCGTCGCCGATCGCGCCTTCCACCTCCACCTCCAACGGCGAGAGCCCGTACGTCACGCCGCTGGTCCGCAAGCTCGCCGGCGAGCACGGTGTCGACCTCGACTCGCTGAGCGGCACCGGCGTCGGCGGCCGCATCCGCAAGCAGGACGTCCTCGAGGCGGCCAGGGCGCAGCGCGAGCAAGCGGCGCAGGCGCAGGCCCAGGCGGCGCAGGCGCAGGCCGCCCCGGCGCAGCCGGCTCAGCAGGCTCCCGCGGCGCAGGCCGCGGCACCCGCTCCCGAGCCGGTCCAGGCCGACACCACCCTGCGCGGTCGCACCGAGAAGATGTCGCGGATGCGGCAGACCATCGCCAAGCGCACGATGGAGTCGCTGCAGTCCTCCGCGCAGCTCACCTCGGTCGTCGAGGTCGACGTCACCAAGATCGCGCGGCTCCGTGACAGGGCCAAGGCCGACTTCCAGCGCCGCGAGGGCGTGAAGCTCAGCTTCATGCCGTTCTTCGCGCTGGCGACGGTCGAGGCGCTCAAGCAGCACCCCAAGCTCAACGCGGTGATCAACAGCGAGACCAACGAGGTCACCTACTTCGACCACGAGCACCTGGCCTTCGCCGTCGACGCCGAGCGCGGCCTCGCCTCCGCGGTCATCAAGGACGCCGGTGACCTCAACATCGCCGGTCTCTCCCGCAAGATCGCCGACCTGGCCGAGCGCACCCGCACCAACAAGGTCAGCCCGGACGAGCTGTCCGGCGGCACGTTCACGCTGACCAACACCGGCAGCCGCGGCGCGTTGTTCGACACGCCGATCATCAACCAGCCGCAGGTCGCGATCCTCGGCACCGGTGTGGTCGTCAAGCGCCCGGTCGTGCTCGACACGCCGGACGGCGAGGTCATCGCGGTCCGCTCGATGGTGTACCTCGCGCTGACCTACGACCACCGCCTGGTCGACGGCGCCGACGCCGCCCGCTTCCTGACGACGATCAAGCGTCGCCTGGAGGAAGGCCGCTTCGAGAACCAGCTCGGCCTCGGCTGACACGCGAGCCCGGCGGGCCCCGCCTTACACTGCGAGGCGGCGGGGTCCGGCGGAGCGCGTTCTCTCCTGTCCCGAGGCCGATGGCCCTCTGACACGCGAGGACGCCTGGCGCGGTCCCATCAGGGCCCCGGCATAGGCTGATCGCATGGCAGTGGTCGTCACCGGCTCGTCCGGGCTTCTCGGTTCGGCCCTCGTTCGCGCCCTGCGCGACGAGGGCCGTCCTGTCGTCAGACTCGTCCGCCGCACGCCGGAGGGGCCGGACGAGGCGTTCTGGGATCCGCGCGCGGGAGTCCTCGACCCCTCGGTGCTGGAGGGCGCGGAGGCCGTCGTCCACCTCGCCGGGGCAGGCATCGCCGACAGGCGCTGGACCGACGACTACCGGCGCGAGCTCGTGGACAGCCGCGTCGACGGCACGCGCACCCTGGCCACCACGATCGCCGGGCTGGAGCGCAAGCCCGGCGTCCTGCTGTCGGGGTCCGCGATCGGCGTCTACGGCGACACCGGCCAGCATCCCGTGGAGGAGTCCTGGGAGCCTCCCGTACGGCCGCGCGGCCAGAGCGGCACGCCCGCTCACGGGCAGTGGCTCGCCGACCTGGTCCTGGCCTGGGAGGCCGAGACCGCGCCCGCCGAGGAGGCCGGCGTCCGGGTCGTACGGCTGCGGACCGGCCACGTCCTCACGAGCGAGGGCGGTTTCCTTGGCAAGATGCTGCCGGTGTTCAGGCTGGGCCTCGGCGCTCCTCTCGGGTCCGGGCGGCAGTACACCTCGTGGATCTCCATGCCCGATTGGCTCGGCGCGGTCGCCCACATCCTGCGGGAGCCGGAGGTGTCCGGGCCGGTCAACCTGACGGCCCCCACACCGGTGACCAACGCGGAGTTCACCAAGGCCCTTGGCCACGCCCTGCGGCGCCCGACGATGCCGATATCGGTGCCCGGCTTCGCCCTGCGGGCCGCGCTCGGCGACCTGGCGGACGAGGGCGTGCTCATCGGCCAGCGGGTGCTGCCCCGCCGCCTGCTGGAGATGGGGTACCGGTTCAGGCATCCGCGCCTCGACGACGCACTGGCCGCCATACTCTAGGGTGCCGTTCCGGTGAAATGGGAGGGGAAGCCGCGACTCGGCCATGTGGCCCTCGACGCCGGGCCCACTCCCCCCGAAGAGGCAGCAGGAGAGACCATGACAAGGCTCGGCCAGTCCCACATTCTCGCCATCGGCGGCGGTTCGTTCCGTCAGACCCCTCGCCACGGCTTCATCGAGGCGTCGGGGCTGCTCCGCTACGCGCTCGACCTGACCGGGCAGGACCGGCCCAAGCTGGGCCTGCTCGCCACCGCGACCGGTGACGACGCCGACTGGCTGCTCAAGATGTACGGCGCATTCCACTCGTGGGACGTCGAGGTGAGCCATCTCACGGTCTTCCCGATGCCCAACGTCGAGAGCCCCCGCGACTGGATGCTCGAGCAGGACATGATCTACGTCAGCGGTGGGAGCGTCGCCAACCTGGCGGCCCTGTGGCGGGTGCACGGGCTCGACGAGGCGTTCGACGAGGCCTGGCGTGCCGGTGTCGTGCTGTCGGGTCAGAGCGCCGGAGCGCTGTGCTGGCATGTCGGCGGCAACACCGACTCGTTCGGCCCCACTCTGCGCCCTTGGGCCGAGGGCCTCGGCCTCCTGCCGTACTCCTGTGGCGTCCACTACAACTCAGACCCGCAGCGCCGCATCATGCTGCACGAGTCGGTCGCCTCGGGCGAGCTGCCGGAGGGCTACGCCGCCGACGAGGGCGTGGGCCTGCACTACGTGGGGCGCGAGTTCATCCAGGCCGTCACGGTCGACCCCGGCGGGTACGCCTACAAGATCGAGCGTGACGACGACGGGCGCGTCAAGGAGTTCCGGATCGAACCCCGCCTGCTGACGACCTGACCTCGCGTTAGGCTGGCCCCGTGATTGAGCGCGCCAGGCACGAGAGCACCACGGGCGGCGGGGCCGGCAGGCTCGCGCTGGTCCGGCTCGGGGTCGACGTCCCATATGAGCAGGCGTGGGAGCTACAGCGCGAGGTCCACGCCCGCCGGGTCGCCGGTGTGATCCCCGACACGTGCCTCATGCTCGAGCACGCCCCTGTCTACACCGCGGGCAAGCGCACCCGGCCGGAGGAGCGGCCGGTCGACGGCACTCCCGTCATCGACGTCGACCGGGGCGGCAAGATCACCTGGCACGGTCCCGGCCAGCTCGTCGGCTACCCGATCGTCAGGCTGACCGAGGCGCTCGACGTGATCAATTACGTCCGCCTGCTGGAGGAGTCGCTGATCAAGGTGTGCGCCGACTTCGGCGTGTTCGCGGGCCGGGTCGCGGAACGCAGCGGCGTCTGGGTCGCGGGCGACCCGGCGAGCGGCCTTCCCGACCGCAAGCTGGGCGCGATCGGCATCCGCGTGGCCAGGGGGGTCACGATGCACGGCTACGCGCTCAACTGCGCCAACGACCCGAGCTGGTTCAACCGCATCATCCCGTGCGGCATCAGCGACGCGGGGGTGACCTCGCTGTCCGCCGAGACCGGGCGGCGGATCACCGTCGACGAGGTCCTCCCCTTCGCCGAGAAGCGCCTCGTCGAGGCATTGGGCGTCGAAGGCGTCGACGTCCAGGAGGAAGACCTCATCTCCGGCCGCATCTGACCGCCGTCCGGCCTCTTGCCCGGCGCGTCCGGCCGCCGATGAGGCGTGGCCGGACGGGAGGATCCCGGCGTCCGGGTCAGCGGGCGCGGAGACGTAAGCTTGAACGCGTGACCGTTGCTCCTGAAGGCCGAAAGCTCCTCCGCCTGGAGGTGCGCAACAGCCAGACCCCCATTGAGCGCAAGCCCCCGTGGATCAAGACCAGGCTCAGGAACGGGCCGAACTTCAACGAGATCAGATCGCTCGTGAAGGAGCAGGGCCTGCACACGGTCTGCCAGGAGGCCGGCTGTCCCAACATCTCCGAGTGCTGGGAGGACCGCGAGGCCACCTTCCTCATCGGAGGCGACCAGTGCACCCGGCGCTGCGACTTCTGCCAGATCGACACCGGCAAGCCCGCCGACTACGACAAGGACGAGCCGCGCAGGGTCGCGGAGTCGGTCGTGCAGATGGGCCTGCACTACGCCACCGTCACCGGCGTCGCCCGTGACGACCTGCCCGACGGCGGCTCCTGGCTCTACGCCGAGACCGCGCGGCAGATCCACGCGATGGTCCCCGGCTGCGGCGTCGAGCTGCTGGTGCCCGACTTCAACGGCCACCGCGACCAGCTCGAAGAGGTCTTCTCCAGCCGTCCCGAGGTGTTCGGGCACAACATCGAGACCGTGCCGCGCATCTTCAAGCGCATCCGCCCCGCCTTCCGCTACGACCGTTCCCTCCAGGTCATCACGATGGCGCGCGAGGCCGGGCTGGTCACCAAGTCCAACCTCATCCTCGGCATGGGCGAGGAGCGCGAGGAGATCGTCCAGGCGATGCGCGACCTGCACGACGCCGGATGCGACCTGCTCACCATCACCCAGTACCTCCGCCCGACCCCGCGGCACCACCCCGTGGACCGCTGGGTCAAGCCCGAGGAGTTCGTCGAGCTCCAGCGGGAAGCCGAGGGGATCGGCTTCGCCGGGGTCATGTCTGGCCCGCTGGTCCGGTCGTCCTACCGCGCCGGCCGCCTCTACCGGCAGGCGGTCGAGGCCCGGCAGACGGCCTGACGCGCCCCCCGGAGCCGGCCTTCCAGAAGTGAACGGAAGCCTGGCTCCCAGACCAAATCGGGACAGAGCGTGGCCGACCGGCGACTCCCGGCAATGCATACGGTCACGGTCTGACCCGTCTTCAGGTCACGTTTTCCTTTCTTCAGCCCAGCATTTGTATCCTTTAACCATGGCGAACAAGCCCGCAGACCCAGAGCGCCCGGGGCGCATCAAGCAGCTCCGGATGATCGCTCAGATCATCAAGAAGGCCAACCCCAAGGGGATGCCGATCGTCTACGCGTCGGCGCTCGCCACGGTGGCCGTTTTCGTCGTCCTCGGGCTCGTGACGGGCCTGGTGTGGCAGCTGATCATCCTCGGCGTCATGTTCGGGGTGACGGTCGGCATGGTGATCTTCGGGCAGCTCGCGCAGAGAGCCCAGTACTCCATGCTCGACGGGCAGCCCGGCGCCGCCGCGGCGATCCTGCAGAGCATGCGCGGCAACTGGCAGGTGACCCCGGCTGTCGCGGTCACCCGAGACCAGGATGTCGTGCACAGGGCGGTGGGCTTCCCAGGCGTCGTCCTCGTGTCGGAGGGCCCAGGCGCCCGGGTGCAGAAGATGCTGGTGGCCGAGAAGAAGCGCGTGCAGCGGGTCGCCATCGACGTCCCGGTGTACGACATCCAGTGCGGCGAGGGCGAGGGCCAGGTGCCCATGAAGAAGCTCCAGCGCCACCTGATGAAGCTTCCCCGCAACCTCAAGAAGGAAGCGGTCTCGGAGATCAACTACCGGCTCAAGGCGCTGCCGCAGACGCTGCCCATGCCGAAGGGCCCGATGCCGAAGGGCGCGCGCATGCCCCGCGGCAAGATGCGGTGATGTCGGGTTCCTCCGGAGTCTCCCGGCGGGCGGTCGCCGACGGCCCGACCGTACGGGCCAACCGCCTCTGGTGGGACTCCGAGGCCGACGACTACCAGGCCGAGCACGGCGGCTTCCTGCGCGACGCGGGCTTCGTCTGGTGCCCCGAGGGGCTGGACGAGGCGGACGCCCGCCTGCTCGGCGACGTGCGCGGCAGGCGGGTGCTCGAGATCGGCTGCGGGGCCGGGCAGTGCGGCCGGTGGCTGACCGGCCAGGGGGCCGACGTGGCCGCGTTCGATCTCTCCCACCGCCAGCTCCAGCACTCCCGGCGCATCGACGAGGACCTCGGCACCCGGCTGCCCGTCGTCCAGGCGGACGCCGGCCGCATCCCGTTCGCGGACGCGTCGTTCGACCTGGCGTGCTCGGCGTTCGGCGCGCTGCCGTTCGTGGCCGACGCCCGCGCCGTGCTGGCCGAGACCCGCAGGGTGCTGCGGCCCGGGGGCCGCTTCGTCTTCTCGGTCAGCCATCCGATCCGCTGGGCGTTCCCCGACGATCCCGGTCCGCGCGGCCTGACCGCCGACCGCTCCTATTTCGACCGCTCGCCGTACGTCGAGCAGGACGAGGACGGCGAGCCGTCGTACGTCGAGCACCACCGCACGCTGGGCGACTGGGTGGGGGACGTCGTGGCGGCCGGCCTGACGCTCACGGCGCTGGTGGAGCCGGAGTGGCCCGCCGGCCACGACCGCGCGTGGGGGGGCTGGAGCCCGCTCCGGGGCAGCCGCCTTCCCGGTACGGCGATCTTCACCTGCGTGAGGAGCTAACTCCGGACGACGACGGTGCCGGCGGCCCGGTCGTGGAGGCCTCGCTGGTCGCGATCCCAGATCAGGGCGGGCACGGCCAGGCAGAGCAGCAGGGTGCGCAGGAGCACCGAGCCGAACGGCGGTCGGCCGCCGTCGAGCGAGGCCACCCGGATGCCGAACAGCCTCATCCCGAACGTCATGCCGAGGGTGCCGACGAGCGCGACGTACTCCAGGGCGAAGACCCCGAGGCCGACCCAGCCGGAGCTGCGAGGGTCGGCCTGAAGCACGCCACGCGCGATGGCCCAGGTGCAGATGAGCCAGTCGACGGTGATGGCGCCGAGGCGCCTGCCGAACCCCGAGACCGACCCGGCGCCGTCCTTCGGAAGGCCCAGCCGCTCGCCCGGAAAACCGAGGTCGACACCAGCGGCGCGGGTCCCGCTGATCCACGTCTGGGTCCATCTCGGTTGCTTGCTCATGCAGGTAAGATATCCAGGAGCCGCTTTGGTCCATTCAGCGGTACACCCCCCTCCGCTTAACATGCGTGAAACAAACGAGACATGGCGCGGAAACGGCACAGGCCTACCTTCAAGTCTGCAAGCCCGTGCCCCTGGGAGGTTGGATGTTCAGCTCCGCCGACGACGTCCTGAAGTTCATAAGGGACGAAGGGGTGCAGTTCGTCGATGTCAGGTTTACCGACCTGCCGGGCACGACGCACCACTTCACCTTCCCTGTGGAAAACTTCGGCGCCAGCGTCTTCACCGACGGTCTCATGTTCGATGGTTCCTCTATCCGAGGGTTCCAGGCCATTCACGAGTCGGACATGCTGCTGCTGCCCGACCCGTCGACGGCCGTGCTCGACCCGTTCCGTCAGCACAAGACGCTCATCATGAACTTCTTCGTGCACGACCCGCTGACCGGTGAGGCCTACAGCCGCGACCCGCGCAACGTCGCCCGCAAGGCTGAGGAGTACCTCAAGGGCACCGGCATCGCGGACACCGTATTCTTCGGCCCCGAGGCCGAGTTCTACATCTTCGACGATGTGCGCTTCGCGAGCAGCTCCAGCGAGGCCTACTACCACATCGACTCCATCGAGGGCGCCTGGAACACCGGCAAGGCCCAGGAGGGCGGCAACCTCGGGTACAAGCCCCGTTACAAGGGTGGCTACTTCCCGGTCCCGCCGATGGACCACTTCACCGACCTGCGCTCCGAGATGGTCCGCCGCCTGATCGACTCCGGCATCGAGACCGAGATGCAGCACCACGAGGTGGGCACCGCCGGCCAGGCCGAGATCGACTTCAGGTTCGGCACCCTGCTCAAGACCGCGGACAACCTGATGCTGTACAAGTACATCATCAAGAACACCGCGGTGGAGTACGGCCACACGGTCACCTTCATGCCCAAGCCGCTCTTCGGGGACAACGGTTCCGGCATGCACTGCCACCAGTCGCTCTGGAAGGACGGCGAGCCGCTCTTCTACGACGAGGTGGGCTACGCAGGCCTGTCCGACATGGCGCGCTACTACATCGGGGGCCTGCTCAAGCACGCGCCCGCGCTGCTGGCCTTCACCAACCCGACGGTGAACTCCTACCACCGCCTGGTGCCGGGGTACGAAGCGCCGGTCAACCTGGTCTATTCCCAGCGCAACCGCTCCGCCTGCATCCGGATCCCGATCACGGGGTCCAACCCCAAGGCCAAGCGCATCGAGTTCCGCGTGCCGGACCCGTCCTGCAACCCGTACTTCGCGTTCGCCGCGCAGCTCATGGCGGGCCTCGACGGCATCCGCAACAAGATCGAGCCGGCGCAGCCGGTCGACAAGGACCTGTACGAGCTTCCTCCCGAGGAGGCCGGTCAGGTTCCGCAGGTCCCGGGGTCGCTGCAGGAGGTCCTCATCGCCCTCGAGGCGGACCACGAGTTCCTTCTCGAAGGCGGCGTGTTCACGCCCGACCTGATCGAGACGTGGATCGCCTACAAGCGCGAGAACGAGATCGACCCGATCCGCCTCCGCCCCCACCCGCACGAGTTCGAGCTTTACTACGACGTGTGATGGTTCGCCGCGCGGTGACCTGCATGTTCATCGCGCGGCCCCCGTCTGGTTCTGCCTCTGTTCCGTCCGGGCGACGAGTACCGCATTGATCGCCGCGCGTGTCGACTCGTCGGAGTCCGGCCACAAGTGGCCGTAAGTGTCGAGCGTCGTCTTGGCACTCGCGTGCCGTAGGCGGGCCTGGACGACCTTGACATCAGCTCCGGAGGCGATCAGGAGCGACGCGAGGTAGTGCCGCAAGTCGTGGAATCGAAAGCCCGTGGGAAGGTCCTGAACCTTGCCGCGGGCTTTTCGCATTGCGCGCTCCAGCTTCCACGGTCCGACCTGAGCGCCGTCGTCGTCGGTCAGCAGGGTCTCGCGGCTGTGACCGGCCTGGACGTGCGCCGAAAGTTCGAGCGCCAGCGACGTCGGGATGGGGACCGGCATGCGGGACGTCTCGGTCTTGAGCGCCTCGGCGGGGTACTGCACGGTCGGGTGAACGATCCCCCGCATGAAGTCGACGTCAGCGACGCGTAGGCCGCACACCTCCGCCATACGGAGGCCGACGAACGCGCCGAGCAGAATCGCCGCCCGGTACCGCTCGGGCATCGCGTCGTGCAGAGCCCACACCTGATCAGTCGTCGCCACGTACGGCCGCTGACTCCCCTGCCCCGGCGACGTCCTACGCGAGCACGGCGATCGAGGGATGATCCCGTCGTGCACGGCATCGGACATGATCTGCGAAAGGCGACCATGCAGCGCGTAGACGTAGGAGTCAGCCAGGCCCGCCTCACGCAGCCGCGACGTCCACGAGCGGACGTGCGACCGACGCAGCGCCGACAGTTGCATCTCCCCGAGGTGCGCCGTGATCTGAGCGATGTGGACCTTGGCCTGACGGACCGACGACGCCCGCCGGGTGGCGTAGCCGGTGAGCCACGTCTCGCACCATTCCGACAGCGTGAGCCGAGCCGACCGGGGGTCGATGTAAGTCCCGCGTGACGCGTCGACCTCCTGAGCGGCGCCGTACCGATCGGCGTCGACCTTCTTGGCGAATGCCCTGGTCTTCTCCCTGCCGTCCGGGCCGATCCAGACTGCGAGCCACCGCTTGGCGTCCTTGTTGATCGAGCCCAGCAGTCCGTCTCCGCCGCCGCAAGCCCGGCTGTGTCCGTTGGCGTCCAATCACCGTGGAAGGCGCACAGGCGAAGGGACACGTCAAGCCGGGCTTGCACCTCTGTCGCCGGCCCGCTGCCGCTTCGCGGTGGGTCGACGGCAGACGGGATGGACAGCAGGTCTTCTGCGGGCCGTCATCTGCCGGCCTTTGGCTGCTTTCGGTTCTCGTTCTTATCCGCGCGGCCACTGGCAGATCGAGGCCCTGCACCACCTCCGCGACGTCAGCTACGGCGAAGACGCCTCCCAGATCCGCACCGGCAGCGGACCCCAGGCCATGGCCGCCCTGCGCAACCTGGCCATCGGCATCTTGAAAACGGCCGGGCACGCCAGCGTCGCCGCCGCCTGCAGGCACCACGCCCGGGACGCCACCCGGACCCTCGAAACCCTCGGACTGCGCCCAGCATGAGCAAAGCGGACACGACGCGGCTACGCCGAGGCCCTGGAGGTTGCTGTACTCCTCTGCCGTACCGTCACCGCCTGGCCCTCGCAGACGGTGAAGTTGCCGACGTGGCCTGCGCTCGCTCAGGTGACCCGCGCGGCCACCAGGGTCTCGAAGGTATAGGGCCGCAGGCCATCGGTACGGCCGGCGAAGTACCGCTGCTGGAGGTCTGCACGTGCGGGGTGGTCCACGACCTTTAGCCCGCACCGGCTGATCAGCCTCTCGATCTCGGATACCGGCCAGCCAGGCTGAAGAGGCTCGCCGGCAGAAGCCGCGATCGGCGTGTAGATACGGGCGAATTCCGTCCCCGCGTCGTCGAGCGCACAGTCCTCGGCCCGGTAGGAGAACACCACCTCAGACCCGGGAGCAGCCGCCGCGATCGTGCGCAACGTCGACTCGATCGCCTGTGCCGTCAGATAGGGGGCGACGCCCGTCCAGCAGAACATCGCCGGCTGCGCCCAGTCGAACCCAGCCGGGCCCAGAACATCCTGAACCGGTCCGGCCTCGAAATCAACCGGCACGAATACCTGCGAGTCGCTGAGCGGCAGGCCGAGCTCCCTGACCCGCTCGAGCTTCCAGGCCTGGGAGGCAGGGTGATCAACCTCGAACACCGTCAGCGAGCCGAGCAGATCCGGCCGCCGCCACGCAAACGAGTCAAGCCCCGCGCCAAGAATCACGTACTGCGTGAAGGCACCAGCAGCCAGCCGGTCCTCGGCGTACCGGCTGCGGGTGCAGACAGCCGCACGGGACTCGCTGCGGACCGGGCCGGGGAACAGCGGATCGAACTGGTCTCGCAGCTGCTGCCATACCGGGCCGACAAGCACCAGGGCCAGCACATCGTCCAGTACCCACGGCGACGCCGTCTCCAGGCGAAACAATCCACGCGACACGGCCGCAAACATCGCCGTCCTGCTCGGCGCGCTTTCCATGCATTCCTCCTCGCCGGCCAGAACCCAGCATGCTGGCCACGCCCGGCCACTCCGCGCACTTCACAGGATGCGCCTGAAGCGCCCTGACGGCCATAGCCAGATGGACGTCTGGCTATGTGACGATCTCTGCCGAGCATGATCCGCCCCAGAAGCCGGACGCAGCGGCCCAACCAGACCACGCAGCCTTGCCGCCAGATCAGGGGCACATTCAGGGCACATGTTGACGCCCCAGTTCCGTTTCAGTTCCGTTTGAGGCCGTAAAACGTCGGAAGTCGACGGGAGACGTTGAGAGCTATTTTGCCTGGTCAGGCGCTACTCGGCGTGATCGGCGCAGGTGGAGAAGTCGCAGGCTGGAGTTCGAGCTTTACTACGACGTGTGATCCCGTGACACGGTGACCCTGCGGCAGTCGGCCGCTCGGGTCGCCTCGGGGCACCGGGCGTCTTGCGTGAGGCCGCCGGCCGCAGGTCCGATCGTGGACTTGGCCGGCGGCCTTTCGCATGCGGGCACGGTCCGGGGCGCCCAGGGGGCTCTAGTGGCGGCGGCGCAGCGGGTTCGGGGCGTCCTTGCCGTGGCGGATGTCCACGACGGGGCCGGGGCTGGTGGGCCTTCCGACGACACCTGAGGAGACGGCCGAGGACAGCTTGCTCACCGCCTCGAAGAGCTCCCGCAGGAGTGACTTGTTACTCTTGGGGGCGCTGGACATGGTGGATTCTCCTTGAGGACGGGTCTCCGTACATTTCACGATATGTCGTGAGCGGCGTCCTCGTATAGAGTCATATGGTCATTTCACGCTCTGTGGTCAGGAAGCCCGCACGGGGCCCCGACGTTATGGTTCTTGAGGGCAGGCCACCGTGCGGCTGCCCGGTCTATCGAGAGGCAGTCCATTGTTTGGTCGCAAGCCGATCGAGGAGCGACTGGCGGAGCGTCGTGCCAAGCTACCCCCGCTCAAGGAGGGGGAGCACTTCGAGCATGGGCCGGCGAAGTTCGTGTTCGTCTACCTGATCGTGTTCCTCGTGGTGGCCCACCTCGTCGGCCTGGTCGTTCTCATGTTCCTGGACCTGCACTAGAGCCCGTCAGTACGCCAGCGTGTAGCTGTTGAAGCGCGGCGCCACGTACGGGACCTTGAACTTCGGGAAGGCGACCGTCTTGATGTCGCCGTCGGAGGTGTAGCGGTCCTCCGGGTGCGCGTTCAGCCAGTCGAGCCAGGCCGTGGAGCAGAAGCGCGCGCAGTCGCCGACCTTGTCCATGGCGCGAATGCGCGGGATCCCGAGCGGGTCGAAGTCCTTGCTGAAGGGCGAGGGCCCAGGGGTGTACCCCGCCAGGAAGACCCCGGTGTAGTCATAGCGCACGTCTCCGGCCCCGCCTCGGAGCGCCCATTCCTTGGTGCTCGGCTGGTTGCCGTACGGCAGGGCGATCGTGGTGGGCGCGTACTTGATCAACGCCGTGATCAGCTTCTGGCCTCCCACGATCTGGTCGGTGACCTGGTCCTTCGACTTCCCGCGCAGGTTGAGATGATCGCGCGTGTGGTTGCCGATGTCGAAGCCGTTGTCCTTCAGCCAGCCGAGGGTCTGCGCCTGCGCCTCCGGCCCGAACGTGCCGAACATGTCCTTGATGACGAAGAACGTGGCGACCGGCCGGAAGCCCGGGTTCTTTCGTGCGACATCCTGGAGGATGCCGACGGCGGTGTCCGGTTTGGGCGCGCCCGACCCGTCCAGCGTGAGCTGCGAGGGCGAGGAGTCGTCGAACGTCAGCACCACCGGGTGACGTCCCGCCGGGATGCCGATCCTGCCGGTGGTGTACTCCCTGGCGGTGATCGGGACGTACCCGTCTTTCGCCAGGCGCTCAAGCTCGGTGCGGAACTGCTCCGGCGTGCGGTCGTCCGAGCCGCCGGGCTTGGCCACGATCCGGTGGTACATGAGCACCGGTATCTGGCCCAGCTCGTTCGCCTTGACCTTCGCCGCCTTCACCATCGCGGCCTTGCGTGCCTCCTGCGAGGACGCGGGCTTCGCCGACTTGTTCGGCGCGGCATGCTGTGCCGCGACCTTGTTCTCCCCCTGCGCGCATCCGGCGAGCACCACCACGCCAAGTGACAGCACTCCGATCCCACGTATCCCGAAGCCACCCATGGCCCCCCCAACAGCCGAGGAATGAGATACGCCTCTCCTACCCCTCCGACCTGGTACTTCCACACATAAGGGGTGGTACGAAGGCCAAGCCTGGCACCTTATTCCGCATTAATTGGCATTCATGGCCATATCGCCATATGTAGCAATTTGTGCGGCTTTGCGGCTTACTTCGTGGTCTCCCCGGCCCGTACGCGGATCCCGGTCAGGCGACGGAAGATGTCCCACCAGAAGGGGGCGCCGAACAGCAGGGCGAAGAACGTGATGAGGAAGCCGGGCCAGTGGCCGGGGGTGATCAGGCGGTGGAGCCACTCCCCGCCGTTCCAGGACCACTGCGGGCTCCCCGTGTCGGGGATCTTCACCGACACCGGGGCGTTGCCCACGATCTGCACGAAGGCCGGAGCCGACAGCACCTCGGTGATGCAGGCATACGGATCGGAGGGGTGGTCGGGGCACTTGGCCCGCAGCCCGGACAGTGACTGCGCTCCCCCGTCGGCCGTGGCGGCCACCTGGGCCCGGATGGCGTTGTCGGTGAGGATCTCCCTGCCGTACTCCAGCGAGTCCATGCTGAAGACCAGCGTGAGCAGCAGGCCGAGCACGGCGATCACCCAGCGGACGTACCGCCGGTACAGCATCGTCAGACGTTGCATCTCGCCGTCGAACCAGTCCTCCAGGCCCTTTCTGAACGCGTCCAGGTCACCGTGGGCGGAGTCCCATGCGCTCTTCATCGGCCCGTACAGGGGGCTGCCGTCGTCCTTGAGCTTGGCCAGCAGAGTTGTCACGCCGCCCTCGCCCGTGACGATCTCCATTATCGCCACGGCGAACCGCCCGGGCGGGATCGAGGCGATGCTGGTCTTGCCGTCCTTGCGGTGGTCGATCTCGCGGAGCCGCTCGTACAGGCGTCCCGACCAGGTGGTGGCCGTGCTCTGCGCCGGCGGGGGAAGCGGGCTGAACGCCGGCCGGGCGTCCTTGCTGAAGGGCAGCCGCGCGAAGACCTCGGCTACCGTGCTCGGGATCCACGACCTCTTGCCGTCGGGGCCGTCGAGCGTGTCCCTGAGGTAGGCCCACAGGAACTTGCCCCGGATGCCGAGAATGCGTACGAGACCTTCGTTCACGCCGCTGACGAGCAGCGAGAACAGCAGGAAGGCCAGGACCAGCCCGATGGCGAGGTCGATGTAAACAGAGTTCAAAGGAGATCACCCGTGACTGTAAATACACCTTCAGCGACGTTGGCCGCAACCACCTGACGTCGTTCGCAGGCGATCGGTTTTCACGTCAGCCGCCGTAGAAGACTCGTTCGGTCACCGCACGGGCCCGGCGGGTCGTCCTTTGGTAGTCGTCGACGAAGTCCTCGGAGCCGTCGGGGGGGTAGCCGAGGGCGCGGGAGATCAGCATGCGGTCGCGCACGTCGGCGGGGATGCTGTCGCCGGCACGGCCGCGCACCAGCATGATGGCGTCGCGGATCTGGGAGGCGAACCGCCAGGCTTCCGCCAGCACCTCCTCGTCGGTGGAGGCCAGCAGCCCGGCCCCGACAGCGGCGCGCAGGGCGTCCAGAGTGCGGGTGGTGCGCAGCTCGGGAACCTCGAACGCGTGCCTCAGCTGGATCAGCTGCGCCAGCCACTCGACGTCCGACAGCCCGCCCCTGCCGAGCTTGGTGTGCAGCCGGGGGTCCGCGCCCCGGGGCAGCCGCTCGGCCTCCATGCGGGCCTTCAGCCGCCGGATCTCGCGGACGGCGGAGTCGCTGATGCCGTCCAGCGGGTAGCGAAGCGGTTCGATGAGGGCCATGAACTCGGCTCCCAGCCCGGGATCGCCCGCGGAGAAGCGGGCGCGGAGCAGGGCCTGGGACTCCCACGGCGACGACCAGCGGCGGTAGTACTCCGCGTAGGACGACAGGGAGCGGACCAGGGGGCCCTGGCGCCCCTCGGGGCGCAGGTCCGGGTCGATCTGGAGGGGCGGGTCGGCGGCCGGGCGGGCGAGCAGGCGGCGCAGCTCGTTGGCGACGGCGTGCGCGGCGTCGGCGGCGACCTTGTCGTCGGCTCCCTCGACCGGCGAGTGGACGAACATCACGTCGGCGTCGCTTCCGTAGGAGCATTCGTAGCCGCCGAGGCGCCCCATCGCGATGACGGCGAAGCGGGTGGGCAGCTCGCCGCGCCGCTCCAGCGAGATCTTGTGGATCGCGGAGTCGAGGGCCGCCTGGATGGTGACGTCGTTGAGCTCCGAGAGGGCCTGGCCGACCTCCTCGATGTCGATCCGGCCGACCAGCCCTGCCACGGCCGTACGGAACAGCTCGCGGCGGCGCAGCGCGCGGACGGAGACGACGGCGGTCTCGGCGTCCTGCGCGTGGCGCTGCACGGACGCGTCCGCCTCGGCCGCGATCGACGCCTTGGGGCGGACCGTCAGCTCGCCGTCGGAGCCGAGCATGGCCACGGCGTCCGGCGCGTTGAGCAGGAGCCCTGTGACGTAGCGGCTGGTGCCGAGGAGCCGGGCCATGCGCTCGGCGACCGCGGTCTCGTCGCGGAGCAGGCGGAGGTACCACGGGGTCGCGCCGAGCTTGTCGCTGACCTGGCGGAACCCGAGCAGGCCGCCGTCCGGGTCGGGCGCGTCGGCGAACCAGCCGAGCATGACCGGAAGCAGGGTGCGCTGGATGGCGGCCCTGCGGGAGACGCCACTGGTGAGCGCGGCGATGTGCCGGAGCGCTCCGCCGGGGTCGGTGTAGCCGAGGGCCGACAGGCGCGCGGAGGCGGCGGCCGTGGACAGCCGGGTCTCCTCTCCGGGCAGCCGGGCGACGGCCTGGAGCAGCGGCCGGTAGAACAGCTTCTCGTGCAGCCGCCTGGCCTCCATGGCGTGGCGCCTCCAGCGGGTGGTGAACTCCCCGACCGGATCGATCATCATGCCGAGGCCACGGCCGATGCGGCGAAGGTCGGTCACGCTCTCTGGCACGACCTGGGTGCGGCGCAGGCGGTGGAGCTGGAGAAGGTGCTCCACCTGCCGCAGGAAGGTGTAGGCCTCGGCGAGGGCCTTCGCGTCGTCCCTGCCGACGTAGCCGCCCCGGGAGAGCGCGGCGAGGGCCGGCAGCGTGGCGCGGCGGCGCAGGAGGCCGTCGGAACGGCCGTGCACGAGCTGAAGGAGCTGCACGGCGAACTCGATGTCGCGCAGGCCGCCGGGGCCGAGCTTGAGCTGCCGGTCGGCCTCGCTCGCGCGGACATTCGCCTCGACCTTGCGCCGCATCGCCTGGACGTCCTCTACGAAGTGGTCGCGGGCGGCGGCGTGCCAGACGAGCTCGTTGATCGCCCCGACGTACTCCTCGCCGAGGTCCAGGTCCCCGGCGACGGGCCGCGCCTTGAGCAGCGCCTGGAACTCCCAGGTCTTGGCCCACCGGCGGTAGTAGGTCAGGTGGCTGGCGAGGGTGCGTACCAGCGGGCCGGACTTGCCCTCGGGCCGCAGGGCCGCGTCCACCTCCCACAGGGAGCCCTCGGGGGTGCTCGTCGAGCAGGCCCTCATCATGCCCTGTGCGAGCCTGGTGGCCGCCTGAAGCGCCTTGGTCTCGTCGACACCCTCCCGCGGCTCGGCCACGAAGATCACATCGACGTCGCTGATGTAGTTGAGCTCGCGGGCGCCGCACTTGCCCATGCCGATCACAGCCAGCCGCACGTCGGCGCTCTCGGGGTTGTCGGACCTGGCGATGGCGAGACCCGCCTCCAGGGCGGCGGCGGCGAGGTCGGACAGCTCGGCGGTGATCTGCGACAGCGAGGCCTCGCCGGCGATGTCGCGCGCGGCAAGGTGGAGGAGCCTGCCCCGGTAGGCCACGCGGAGGGCCGACATCGTGTCGGAGCCGCTATGGGAGGCGATGGGCTCGGCCTCGTACGGGTCGGCCCCGACGGACTCCAGCAGCTCGGCGCGCATGTCACGCTCCGGCAGGCGCTGCACGGCCCCCTCGCCTTCGAGGAGCCGCCAGTGCTCGGGGTGGCGTACGACGTGCTCGCCGAGCGCGGCCGAGAGGCCGAGGACGCCGAGCAGCCGCGACCTGAGCCCGGGATCGGCGCGGAGCGCGCCAAGGACGCTCGGGTCCCGCTCGGCCAGGCGGTTGAGCGAGGTGAGCGCGAGGTCGGGGTCGGCGGCGCCGACCAGGGCGGCGAGCAGGTCGAAATCGCCCACGGCCTCGGGCCCCAGCTCGTCGAGAAGCCGCTCGGCATGGGCTCCGTCGGCGAAGCCCAGGCGGGCGAGACGCCCGGCTGTCGTCTGCATACGGGACTCGGCGTTCACAAGCCCAAAGTAGCCGTCCACTCACTGTGCCGTCGTTAGTGGTTCCGCATCGTAATCGGGCGGTCACCGGGAATAGAAAGGGGTGTGGGCGACGGTGTCAGTCGCCGATGAGCTCGCGGTCGCCCGCGACGACGGCGGCGAAAGCCTCGGCGAGGGGGCGCCAGGTCTCCGCCAGGCGGCCGTGCGCGGCCACCACCGTGGCGTCGAGCAAGCCCACGTCGAGGCCGCCCTCGGCCAGCTCGCGGGCGTTGGGGGCGGTCCAGGACAGGAAGATGTCGGGCGTGGCCTCGGGGTGGAACTGCACCGCCCACGCGCAGGCGCCGAGGCGGTACGCCTGGTTGGGGTAGGTCTCCGCGGTCGCCAGCGGCACCGCGCCGGGCGGCAGGACGGTCATGGCGTCCTGGTGGTACTGCACGGCGCGGGCGATGGCAGGGAGCCGTACGAAGACGGGGTCGTCCACGGCGGCGGGCAGGAGCGACACCGTGCCGAGGCCGACCTCCAGCCCCGCCGTGCCCCGCTCCACCTCTCCCCCGCAGGCCAGGGTCATCAGCTGGGCGCCGAGGCAGATGCCGAGGGTCGGCAGCGACGCGTCCACCGAGCGCCTGATGAGCTCGCGCGTGGCGGGCAGCCACGGGTAGCCGTCGTCATCCCAGGCGGAGGCCGCGCCGCCGAGCACGACGAGGCCGTCGGCGACTTCCTCGAAGGCCCGGTCGCCGTGGCCCGGAACGGCCTCCCCCAGATACGGCCGGACGACCTCGCAGCTGATGCCCGCTCCGGTCAGCCACCCGTCGAAGAATCCGAGGCCGGCCTCGGCCTCATGCTCGATGATCACAACCCGCTTTCCCATCTCTTGATTATGAACGGCCGAAACCATGACCTCATCCCCTCCCCGCGGCAACCCTCGGAGGAGTACAAGCCTCGGAGACAGCTTCGACTCTGCCGCTTGCGCCGAAAGAGCACATCCAAGAAACGGGAGTTCATGTGATTATTGGGGCGCATGGGATTTACCGCCTTTTACGGCAAGCATTCCCGGCGTCGGCATCCGAGGACGTATATATAGTCACGCCGATCGACTCCGAAAGGTGTTCGAAAGACTACCGCTGAACCATGACATAAGGCTCATTAGCGGACAGATTAATCTCTACCGGGCGGGGTCATTGATGGCTAGAGTTACAGGCGTCAGGAATTCGTCTATTCCCCGGCACAAGGAGATAGATGGCACCTCCCCCTGAAGAGCCGGAGCACGAGCCTCTCTCCGGAGAGGCGACCCCCTTCCTTCTCCCAGGCGACATCGCTCACCCCGACACCGCGAAGGAGCTCGCGCGTCAGGCCGAGGAGCTCGCCCGGCAGCTCGCGGCGCTCACCGAGACGATCAGGCGCGAGCACGAGCGGGCGGCCCACCGGGAGCAGGTCATCGACCGGCTGCACGCCGAGAACCAGCAGCTGCGGCACGGGCTCCTGCAGGAGGCGCTGACCCCGGTCAGGGCGGGCCTCTACCGGCTCTACGACACGCTCGTGCGCGAGGCCACCCGCTGGCAGGGGGCTGATCCGCCGTCTCCCGAGCTTGCGGGCGCCCTGCTTTCGGCGCTGGCCGACGAGGTCGCCGAGGTGCTCGGCCGCACCGGGGCGGAGCTCGTCACCGTGGAGCCCGGCGACGCGTACGACCCCGCCGTCCACCGCCCGGCCCGTACGGCCGTGGTGGGCGCCGGCGCGGAGGGGACGGTCGTCGAGGTGCTCGTCGAGGGCTTCGCGATGGGAGACCGGGTGCTGCGCAAGGCGTCGGTGGTCGTCGGGCGAGCCGGCGCCGAGGAGCAGATCGACGGCGCGGGCACGGAAAGCGGCGTTACGGACGACGGTACGGACAAGGAGAGCGAGTAGGCGATGGCTGTTTACGGGATCGACCTCGGAACGACGTATTCCTGCATCGCCTCGGTCGACGACGTCGGACGGCCGACGGTGCTGCGCAACCTCGAAGGCACCGACACCACTCCATCCGTGGTGTTCTTCGAGTCCCCCGACAATGTCGTGGTGGGGGCCACGGCCAAGGACAGCGCCGTCCTGGAGCCCGACCTCGTCGTCAGCCGGATAAAGCGCGATATGGGGCACGATGTGCCACGCGTCAGGCACGACAGGCCGTACACGCCGGAGGAGATCTCCGCCTTCATCCTGCGCAAGCTCGCCGACGACGCCCGCACCGCGACCGGCGAGACGGTCGACGACGTGGTGATCACCGTGCCGGCGTACTTCGGCGCGGCCGAGCGGGACGCCACGAGGAAGGCCGGGCGGATCGCCGGGCTCAACGTCATCGACATCGTCTCCGAGCCCATCGCGGCCGCGATCACCTACGGCGTGCTCAACCCCGACCAGGACCACACGATCCTGGTGTACGACCTCGGCGGCGGCACCTTCGACACCACGGTGATCACTCTCCAAGGCGGGAACATCGAGGTCGTCTGCACCGACGGCGACCACGAGCTGGGCGGCGCCGACTGGGACGACCGGCTGGTGGAGCACCTGGCCGAGCGCTTCCAGGCCGAGCACCCCGACGCGGGCAACCCCCTGCTCGACAAGCAGTCCGAGCAGCAGCTGCGCCGCGACGCCGAGGAGCTCAAGAAGACGCTCTCCACGCGCACCCAGCACGTCCTCCGCGTCGTCCACGAGGGCAGGGTGGCGACGGTCGAGCTGACCCGCGAGGCGCTCACGGAGCTGACCCGCGACCTGCTCGACCGGACGATCGAGATCACCCGGCGCACGATGGAGACCGCGGCGGTCAAGGGCGTCTCGGCGTACGACCACCTGGTGCTGGTGGGCGGCTCCACGAAGATGCCGGCGGTATCGGAGACCCTGCAGAAGGAGTTCCAGCTCTCCCCCCGCCTCCAGGACCCCGATCTGGCGGTCGCCAAGGGCGCGGCGCTGTACGCCTTCGAGGAGACCTACCGGCGTCTTCTCCAGTCCGGCGAGCGCACGCGGGCGGAGGACATGGCCGCGCGGGCGGGCCTGTCGGCCGACCAGCAGGAGCAGATCGCCGCGCGCACCATCAAGACGGTGGCCTCCCGGGCCTTCGGCATCATCGTCACCGACAAGGAGACCCGGCGGCGCTGCGCCGAGCATCTCGTGCACGCCAACGACCCGCTCCCGGCCGCCGTGACGCAGGAGTTCTACACCATCGACGCCGGCCAGACCGGGGTGAACATCGAGGTCATGGAGCAGGCGGGCACGGTCGAGTCCGATGAGCCCGAGGACAACGGCCTGATCGCCGAGGGGGTGCTGAAGATCCCCCCGGGCAAGCCCGCCGGATGGCCGATCGAGGTGACGTTCGCGCTCGACACCTCCGGCCTGCTGCAGGTGACCTCCCGCGAGCGGGAGACCGGCGAGGAGCTGGAGCTGCGCATCCAGATCGGCGGCATGTCCGAGGAGGAGGTGGCCGAGTCCCGCGCCGCCCTGTCCCGCGTCCAGGTCAGCTAGCCGGGCGGCCGGATGGCCTTCGACGAGCAGCGGTACACCCGGGAGGTGCTCGAGCCCGCGCGCGAGGCGGGCGGGCTCCCTCCCGAGGACCTGCTGGTGCGCTACCAGCTGCGCGAGGCGATGACCGCGACGCAGGTGACCGAGACCGTCAAGCAGGTGCGCCAGTGCTGGCGGCGGGCGCGTGGCATGCTGAAGTACAAGCGGCTGGCCGACCGGCTGGAGGCCGACCACGCCCGGTTCGCGCCGATCTTCTCGGCCGCCGCCGAAGGAGACCTCGCGGCGCTCCGCGCCGCTTTGGGCGAGTCTGAGCACAGGGCGGCCCGCAGGCTCGACGACGCCCGCAGCCGGCTCGACGACGCAGCGGGCAGACTCCGCATGCTCTCACCCGCGCTCCTCGCGACGATCGCCCGGTCGAGCGGCGTCACCCAGGAGGAGGCCGTACGCCTGGCCGCCGAGCGGTCCATCGAGGTCCGCGAGCCGGACCCGCTGCCCGAGGCCGCCCCCTACCCGGGATACGGCAAGGCGCGCGAAGCTTTGGACACGCTCGGCCTGAGCCATCTGGGGCGCTTCCTGTTCGGCGAGCGCTGCGCGGACATGAGGGTGCTGGACGGCTTCTCGGTGCCTGCCGCCGGCTCCGCCGAGGACGCGGTCACCGAGGCCGAGCGGTACTGGGCCGCCCGCACCAGAGGATCGTGGACGATCAGCGCCGACACGGTGCTGGCCGCGCTGCGCAACTCCCCCGATCCGGCCACCCTGATCAGGTACGACATCGTGGCCCGCCTGCGGGAACGGGTCCGCGAGCACCCGTACGACGACACGCTGCTGCGGCACGCGACGACCGAGCTGGACCTGGCCTCCGGTGACGCCCGCAGGCTGATCTTCGCCGTCCGGGGGGAGGGCGGCGTCGCCACCGGCCCGTCTGTGCGGCTGCGCGAGCTGGTCGAGGCGGGGGAGATCCACGCGGCGGCCGACTTCGCCGACGCCCTCGGCCCCGGCGCCCTCATGGGCGAGGCCGCGGAGCTGGCGACCGAGGTCCGGGCCAGGCTGGCGCGGGCCGTGTGGCTCAGGGACAGGGCCCGCGCCGCCCTCGACCCCGACGACGCGTGGATGGCGCTGCGGGACGCTCTCCAGCGGGTGCCCGACCTGCCCGGCGCCAGCGAGCTGCTCCTGCGGCTGGCGCCCCACCCGGCGCGGGCCGTGCGGGCGAACTTCCAGGGGGACGGGGTCAGCCTGGTGTGGCAGCCCTCGCCCTCCCGGGCCGGACGGATCGTCTACGAGGTCCAAAGGAACGGCACGCCGCTGGCCACCGCCGAGCGGCCGTCCCTGCGCGACGAGGCTCCGCCGGTCAACACGCCGATCACGTACTCCGTGGTGGCGCGCCGGGACGAGGCCGTGTCCATGCCCGCGGCGGCGGCCCCGGTGATCGTGCGGCCCGAGCCCCGCGACATCCGGGTGACGGCGGGCGACGGCGTGGTGTCGGGCCGATGGTCCCGGCCCGCCGAAGCCGCGCGGGTGGTCGTGACACGCGACGGGCGGGCGCTGGCCGCCGATGACACGGGATTCCGCGACAGGGACGTGGTCAACGGCACGAGCTACACCTACGTCGTCTTCGCCGCCTACGCGGGGCCGGACGGCGAGGTGGTCACCCCGGGCGTGCGGCGCACCGTGACTCCTCGGGGCCGCCCGCGACCGCTTCGCGACTTCACCCTGCGCCGCGACCCCACGGCTCCCGGCACGCTGCTCGTGCGGTACGAGGAACCCCCGGACGGGGTCCTGGAGATGGTCGCCCTCGACACGGCACCGCCCTGGCCGGTGGGCACCACGCTGTCGCTCGCCGAGCTGCGCGCCGCCAGCCGTGCGATCCCGGCCATCCCTACCCGGGAAGGCCAGGCCATCCGCCCGGGAGGCAGCCCAGGGGTGCTCCTGGCGGTCACGGTGGCAGGAGAGCTGGCCACGATCGGCGCGCACGTCGATCACGTCAACCTGGCGCCCCCGACACGCCTCACCGCACAGCGCCGCGGCATCACCGTCTACGTCGGTTTCGTCTGGCCGCCGGACGTGCCGGAGGTGGAAGTGCGCTGGAGCGGGCGGAGCATGATCGTGAACTCCGCCGCCTATCACGCGCAGGGCGGCGTGCGGCTGGAGGTCCCCGAAGGCGAGCCGGTCACCGTCGAGGTCGCGCCCACGTCGCTCATCCACGGCGAGCGCCTGCGCGGCCCCGCCGCGAGCCTGAAGCTGGCCGGGCACGTCCCGGTCCGCTACGACCTCAGCCAGCAGGGCCCGGCGTGGCGGCGGACGGTGGTCGTCGAGGTGACCGCCGACCGGCCCGTACGGCTGCGCCGCCTCGCCCTGGTCCTCAAGCCCGGGCTCGTCCAGCCGAAGTCCGTGGACGACGGCGTGCTGCTGGAGGACTGGACCGACCTGGACGTGCCCGCCCGTCTCACCGTCCCGGCGCCGCGGCAGGCCAAGCCGTACTGGTTGCGCTGCTTCGCCGAAGGAGACTCCGGCGACTCCGGGGCAACGTCGCGGGACGCGCGGGGAACCTCCGGCAGGGCCGAGGGGCCTGAGGGCGACGTGGCGCTCATCGACCCGCCGGTCCGGCGGATGAAGGTGGGATGACCCTTTGGTGATCACTTGCCCGTTCTGCTTCGCACGGCTGGACGGCAACCGGATCGCGTTCCGCTGCGCGGGCAGGCCCGGGCGAGGCGGCGGCTGCGACGCCCGGCTGGACGAGACCCTCGCCGACTACCTCGGCTCCGCCGCCGCCGCGTCCCTGCCCCCCGTGTTCTCCGTGCGCAGGCCGGGCCGTCGCGCCGGCTGTCCCGACTGCGGGCGCTCCACCGGGTGGCGGGTGTGCCCGGAATGCCACAACCGGCTGCCCGCCGAGTACTGCGCGAACCCGGGCAGGATCGTCGCCCTGGTCGGGGCCAAGGGGTCGGGCAAGAGCACCTACATCGCCGTGCTGCTGCACGAGCTGACCAACCGGGTCGGGGCCGAGCTGGACGCCTCGCTGGTCGCCTGCGACGACCGCACGATCGCCCGCTACAAGCAGGACTTCGCCCGCCCGCTCTACGGCGAGCAGCGGCTGCTCAGCACCACCCGGCCGGCCGCGACCGAGCCCCGTGACCCCCTGGTGTACCTGCTCACCCGTACCGTGCCGGGGCGGCTGCGCACCAGGACCATGTCGCTGACCCTGGTGCTCTTCGACACCGCCGGGGAGGACCTGAGGAGCCGCGAGTCCACCGAGACCCACCTGCGCTACCTCAACGCCGCCGACGCGATCGTCTTCCTGGTCGACCCGCTGGAGCTGCCCGGAGCCAAGGCGTCGCTCAGCGGGCTCGCGCAGGCCAGGAGCGGCGCCAACGCCGCCGACCCCGACAGCGACCCGATCAACGTCATCAGCCGGGTCACTGAACTGCTGCGGGACCGCGCCGGATCCGGCAGGCTGAAGGTGCCGGTCGCGGTGGCCCTCAGCAAGATCGACGCGCTGCAGGAGGGCATGGACGAGCAGTCGGCGCTGCACCGCGCCCGCACCCCGTCCGGCACGCTCGACCTCGACGACCGGGAGGCGGTCCACGAGCAGGTCAGGGCGCTGCTGGACGAGTGGCAGGCCGGGATGGTCGACCGGTACCTTCGTCAGCACTTCATCGACTTCGCGCTGTTCGGGCTCTCGGCCCTCGGCGGGGTCCCCGGCAGCGGTGAGGTGGGCCCCGGTGGCATCCGCCCCTATCGCGTCGAGGATCCCCTGCTGTGGCTCCTGTACAGGTTCGGCATGCTCAACGGAGTGCGGAGATGAGGCGGACCGCGCGCCTCGGGCACGGCCCCTCGGGGTGGCACGGATCCAGGACGGGTGACTTAGGAGCGTCCGACGGCGGGCGGGGGTGAGGACGGGATGGCCTGGCAGCTTCACTACACCTCGGCCGAGGCCGGACCCGCAGGGCGCGCCGGATTCCAGTTCGTCGCCGAGTCGCCGGGGCTGCCCCACGGCCTCGCGGCGAGGGTCGCCCCGTACCTCGCCTACAAGCCCCCGCCGGCCGCCCCGCTCGCCCCGACCCCCGCGCAGGTCGCCGGGCTTCCGGTCGCGCTCGCGTACGGCCGGCTGGGCGAGCTCGGCGTCCTCACCCGCTCCGTCTACCTCGGGCAGGACTACTCCGGGCGGTACGGCAACTTCCTCGGGCACGCGGTGGTCGCCGGTCCTGACGAGCTGACGGGTTTGCGGCCGGTGGAGTTCTGGCAGGCCTCCCTGTGGTCGGACGCCCCTGCGCCCCCGGGCACGGCGCTGCCCGAGCTTGCCGACCCGCTGCCGGGCGACCGCCTCGACCCCGAATCGCTCGCCGGCTGGCTCGCCTCGGAGGGCGACGCGGCATACGTACGGCTCGGCACCCTCCTGGAGATCGTCGGCAAGGCACTCTCCCAGGGCCATGGCCGCCTCCTCCTGGTCTGCGCCGACGTCGAGGAGATCGTGCGCTGGATCGGCGTGATCTCCTACTCGCTGCCCTGGCCGGTGGCGGCCCGGCTGCCGTTCGTGACCTACTGCGCCGATCCCTCGACGGCCCCGTACGTCATCGTGGGCACGACGCCGGACGTGTGGATGCCGTCCGATATCGACGCCACCGTCGTACGGCTGGACGAGCCCCCGGACGCGGGCCCCTCGCTCGGCCGCTTCGCCCGTACGGTGGCGGACTGCTGGCGCCGGCTGGACCTGGCGGGGATCGACGCGGTGGGCGAGCTTGGAGGACCGGACGGCGGATTCGCGCCTGAGACCAGCGCGGCGCTGCTGGCCTTCTGCCGGGGGGACCCGAGCGTGACGGCCGAGGAGCAGTCGGCCATCGCACGCGCGCTGTCGGCGCACCTCCCAGAGTGGTTGTGGCAGGACCTGGGGCGGATGTCCGGGGGGATGGGTTTCGAGCTGGCATCGGCGGCGCGTGCCGCCGCTCCGGCCGGCACCGCCGAGCGATTCGCCGCGCGGTGCGCCGTACTGGCCCTGCGTGACCACACCCTCGCGCCGCCCGCTCCCGCGCTGCGGGCGGAGACCCGCGAGGCCCTCGGCCGCGATGCCGCCCGGGCGCTCGCCGCCGCCCGTGACCTGGACGAGCTGGGGAACGCCGCGAGGATCGCCCACGCGGTCGGGGCGCCCATCGCCGACGCGGACCTCGGGAGCGCCGCGCGGGCACTCGCGCGAGAGGGCAGAGGCGACCTGGTGCGGCTGCTGGAGCGGATACCGGTGGACTTCCGCGAGACGGTGCTCGCCTGGGCGGTCCTCGGCATCGAGGAGGCGGCGCCCGGGATCCGGCACGAGCTGCTCGCGGACGCGGTGTGCGAGCGGCTGGAGTCCCGCGACCTGTCGCTAGCCCCGCGCGTCGCGACCGTGGTGGTACTCAGCCAACTTCGCCGCGAGCGTGTCTCACGGATCGACGCCACCGTGAGGCTCGTCAGGCTGGGCGTGGAGGCGGAGCCGGCGGCCGCCCGCTTGGCGGCCTGGGAGCAGGTGGCGGCGGACCGCGAGGCCGCGCTCCTGACGGTCTGGGAGTCGACACCCGGCACCGCGGAATGCTCCGCCCTGGTCGGGCGGCTCGGCGCCGCAATGAGCGTCTCGCCGCACCTCGGCGACCTTCCGGCCCGTACGTTCCTCGCGTCGGGACTGGACGACCCCGAGGTGGTACGGCTCGCCGAGCTTGTGCACGGCGCGGTGCCCGGCTACCCCGCCACGGACGCCGAGGTGGTGCTGCTCGCGGCGAGCGTCCACGAGGCGGCCCGTCCTGGGGACGCTGCCGCGCTGCTCCAGCGGCTCGACGGCCTCGCGCCGGAGACCCGCGAGGATCTTTTTCTGGAGGGGGTCGCCGCCGCCGCTCGCGCCCTGGCCGGGCGGGACCCTCGGTTCAGGACCGAGGTCGTCAAGGCGCTGCCGGACACGGGGCGTGCCAGGCTGGCACGCGCCTGGCTGGACGGCCGAAGGGACCGTGAAGAGCAGGTGGCCCTGCTGGAGATCGCCGTACGGCTCCACCTGGCGGCCGTGACCGTGCCCGGCCTGGACTCCTGGGCCAGGTCGCAGCTCAACAGCTGGTCGCTGTTCGGGTCGGTGGAGTCGCACTTCAAGCGGGACGGCGAGCTGGCGGCCGGGCTGAGGGAGATGGCCGCGGGACGGCGCGGGCAGCCGTGGAAGCGGGAGCCGCGCTGATGGGGCGCGGGCGGCACGGGTGCCGCAAGGCGGAGGCCCGCTGATGCCGCTCGCGGTGATCTTGCTGATCGCGCTGTGGTGCGTGTGCATGTACTTCGGGTTCCTGTACGTGTTCCCGATCGTGTGCGCGCTGACCGTGGTCGCCGCCACGCTGGCGGGCCTCGGCCACTACTTCCTGCATGCCGGGCGGATGCTCCTTCCGGCCACGGCGCGGGGGGCGTCTCCGGTGGTCCCGGGGACCCCGGGCCCGAAAAGGGACCCGGCCTACCGTCACTACCTCTTCAACCAGGTGACGCTGGACTCGTGGCGGGTACTCAAGGCGGCCCTCCCGGCCATCTGGCAGACCGCCTGGACGGTGCTGACCACGGTGACGCGGTGGCTGAAGCGCAACGCCCTGGGGTTCTTCCTCCTGCCGGTCTGGCTCGGCATCGTCGTGGGTCTCGCCCTGGCCGTGATCCCGCTCGCGGCCGTCGGAGTGGCGCTCGCCTCCGCGTACGCGCTGGTCGTCGGGGCCGGGGTCCTGGTATGGAGCCTGTGCGCGCTGCTGCTGCTCGGCGTGGAACAGATCTTCATGCGGGCACGGCGGATCCTGCAGACCTGCCCGCATCCCCAGTGCTACTCCCGGATCACCCTGCCCGAGTACGCCTGCCCCACCTGCGGCGAGCGGCACAGGCGACTCAAGCCGAACCTCGAAGGGGCGTTCCGGCACGTGTGCCGCTGTGGCACGAGGCTCCCCACCGCCATCGTGCTCGGCCGCTTCCGGCTCCAGGCGCACTGCCCGGAGTGCGGGCGTGCCCTCCCGCACCGCATCGGCCGGGCGAGGATCGAGCCTCTGCCGTTCGTGGGCGGGCCCGACGCGGGCAAGACGACGTTCATGGTGCTCGCCATCAACGCCCTGCACGGGGTGGTGAAGACCGGCCGGGGGCGGGCCGGGTTCGTGGTCCAGGGCGACGAGATCGCCTTCGCGCGCTTCCGGCGAGAGCTGCGGCTCGGCAAGGTGTCCAAGACCACCACCGCGGCGCCATCCGCCACCATGGTCGACATCGCGCTGCCTGGTGCGAGGACTCGCAGCGGGAACCGCATCCTCTACCTCTTCGACCCCTCCGGCGAGGGCTTCACCGGGGCCACCCAGGTGGAGGCGATGAGCTACCTCGCCCAGGGTGAGGCGATGCTCATCGTGGTGGATCCGTTCGCCCTGCCGCTGGTGCAGCAGGGCCTGTCGGACGCCGAACGGCAGGCCCTGGAGAGCACCGGTGTCGTGCTGTCCTCCGAGGATCCCTCCGACACATTCCAGCGGGTGAGGAACGAACTGGCCGCGCGCGCCGACGGGGGCCGCCAGAAACGCGTCGCGGTGGTCGTCACCAAGGCCGACCTGCTCCGCCGCACCGGCGTCGGCCGCGACGCCGACCGGCTGCCCGGCTGGTTCGACGGCGTGGGCCTGGGCAACATGATCCGCGACCTGGCGCGTACGGCGGGCGAGGTGCGCTACCTCGCCTCGGGCCTTCCGGCCGACGAGCCGGCGATCAGCCGCCTCCTCACCTGGCTCACCGCCCTGCCCCTGGCGGGAGCCCCTGTGAACGGTCTGTCTCCGAAGGGCTCAGCTCTGAGCGGGCAGTACGACACGGACGGGGGTGGCGACATGGGAGGCGGTGATGCGAGAGGCGGCGGCGACGCCGACCTCAGCATGGCCGACCTGCGTCGCCCATGGTCACCCAGCAGGGGCGACGAAGAAAAGGTACCGCTCACCTACCGGCTCTTCCGATGGTCGGTCTTCGGCATGTCCACCGTGCTCAGCACCGCCGCCCTGATCCTGCTCGCCCTCCGCCTCATCTCACTGCTCAACGACTACGTACTCGCCTAGCACGGCAATCTCCTCCGGGTCGTTCGACAAGCTTGCCGCTGGTGAAGACGGCGCCTGCGCGGACGAGGGGGCCACGGCCTCCCCGGGGACAGGCCTTCGGCTCCACAAGTCCCGCTCGGATCGCCATACCCGGGGCCTGTTTCAGGCGGGAACGATCCAGGTGGCCTTGGCGGCGGCGACCAAGGTGCCGTCGACCTCGTACACGGCGCTCGACCCGAAGAGCTTGCGTCCTTCCCCGCCGGTGGCGCGGGCCACGACGGAGTAGGTGCCGTTCGGGTACACGCGCCGGAAGACCTGCGCCGTGATACGGCCCAGCAGGCCGGCCGGGCCACCTGCCCCGGCGTGCGCCCAGCCCGTGGGACAGTCGAGCGCGGCCCAGATCAGCGCATCCGGGACGACGCCGTCATCGTCTGTCACGGTCATCGGAACACGCCAGCCGGCCGCGATCACATCGGTGCCCTCGACGGGCCCCGGGAAGATCCGCAGGCCGTCGCCCGGGTTCCGAAGGCCGCAGACGAAGCATCCGGGCACCGGATGGGGGCCGGTCAGACCGGCGAACCCGGCCTCGGCGCGGGCGGCATCGTTGAACGGCACGAACGGCGGTGCGGTCATGTCCTCGGCGACGGGGATCGCCTCGGCGAGCAGTTGGCCTCCGTGGGACAGCGAGGCCGAGTTGGCGACGTGGCCGACGGTCAGTTCGGTGTCCAGGGGAATCGGCCGGTGCAGCGTCACCTCGACCGCGTGCGCGCCGTCCGGCGTGCCCGAGAGGGCCCCGGCGAGCGTGCCGGCGACCCAGCCGCCGTTGGCGGTGCCCTCAGTGCCACGGAATCGAGCCGGAACGGTGAGCACGGTCTGGAGACCGGCGGAAGTCGTCATGCTGTAGCACCCCCCATGCTCCACACCATGGAGCGACATTTCGTAAATATCGTGAGATACCGTCACATTTTACGCCCCACCGGCACCCCACATCTCATCAGATGCCGATGACGGGTCGGTTAGCCCGGGGTAACGGCGGCGTGACGCGAGGGTACCGGCCGCCGCATTGCGTAACTCGAAGCGAGTTCTGCGCGCCGGCACCGGTACGGCCGTCACCGGTAGCCGCGGGGCGAGCAGTGGAACTGATTCGCCTGCTCCGGGTCGTGTCCGAACAGCAGCGTCGCCGGCTGCTCCTCGGCGATCTTCTTGAGCTTTAGCGCGGAGTCCCGCGCGGTGACCGGGTCGGCCTGCCCGCCCCAACTGTCGTGGTCGAAGTTGGCCTGGGTGTAGACAGCGTCGCCGCAGACGACGAAGTTGCCGGACTCGGCGAGGCGTACCATCACCGACTGGTGCGCCGGCGCGTGGCCGGGAGTCAGGATGACCTCGATCCCCGGGAGCAGTTCGCTCTCCCCGTCCAGCAGTTCGTAGCGCAGAGCCGGCAGGTTCCAGTAGCGGTTGGGGAAGGCCGGGTTGTCCTTGGCGAACTCGTAGTGCTCCCGCTGCACGAAGAACGTCGCGTTCTCGAACAGGTCGTTGTTGCCGGCGTGGTCGAAGTGCAGATGCGTGTTGATCACGTAGTCGATATCCGACGGCCGGATATCGAGTACCGCCAGCCGCTTCTGCAGGTCGTCCTCCTCGGACATCACCGGTACCAGCACGTCGACCATCTCGGTACCGCGCCAGGTGGCCGTCGGGTCGGTGATGTGCAGCCGGCTCATCCCGGTGTCGATCAGCAGATTCTTTCCGTCGTCGAGGCGGAGCAGGTAGGCCGGTACCGGCAGGGAGACCGGGCTGCCGTCCCGTACCCCGGGCGCCACCACCTCGTACAGGCAGTCGCAGGTACCCAACGGAATGATGTACATCTCCACGTGTCTCACTACCTTTCGTGTGATCAGTTGGGGTAAGGCCCGGCGGCTGCCACGAGCCGTACCGTAGGGCACCAGCCGGCCGTCGAGGTAGTCGCCGACCACGTCGAGGCTATGGCCCAAGGCAGTGTCGCTGAGTGCCGTACTACATCCCGTTCACCATCGGGGGCTCGGCGCGGCCGAAGGCCTCGTCCCGCAGAAGCGAGTGAACGATCATCCGGTACGTACGCACTCCTGGCATGAGGGTTCCCGCAGCAAAAAGTACTCAAAGCGCTGGTATGTCGGCGGTCATGCAGTCGCATGTTTTCGGGCGACGATCAGCTCTTTGCCCATTGTCACCCAAAGCCCTGGGTAATGTTGCATGGTGCTTTGACCTGGACATATACGTCGGAGAGACGGGGGGTCAACCGAAAGCAGGAACCACTTTGGGGGGCAGGCGGTGTCACGTCATCTGCGTCATTTACGTACATATTCGATCCAGGCACGCTTCACGCTGGTTGCCGGGGTCCTGTCTCTGATCGTACTTTCGATGCTCGGGGCCGGCCTCGACTTCGCGATCCGGACCACGATCGAGGGCCACCTCTTCCAGGACTCCCAGCAGGTTGCCACCGACTTGATCGGGTGGCGGCCCGGCAGCTCCCCCCAACTGACCCCCAAGACCAGCATCAACCTGCTCCAGTTCGCCGACTCCCACGGCCAGGTGCTGGCAGCCAGTCCGGAGGCGGCGGGCCGGGCGCCCCTGAGCACCATGCGGCCCCCGATCTATGACCGGATAGAACATGGCACCGAATGCTCTCCTCACCGCGGGTGCGTTGTGCTCACCGCCGTCCGGATCCCTCCCCTGCAGACCCGGGAGATCTGGCAAGGTGAGCCCCATTATGTCTACGCTGGATTGGCTCAGCCGCCGATTTTGGCCAGGCACCGCCTGCAGTTCTTCACCGCCGCCGGAATCGCGCTGACCGCCGCCCTCGCAGCCTGGGGGACCTGGTGGGGGGTGGGTCGTACGCTGCGCCCCGTCCGGGCGATCCGCGCGAGAATGGCCGAGATCACGGTGAGCGACCTGAGTCTCCGGGTGCCGACGCCGCCGGGTGTCGACGAGATCGCGCAGCTCGCCCGCACCGCCAATCAGACCCTCGCCCGACTGGAAGAGTCGGTGGAATCTCAGCGCCACTTCGCCTCGGTTGTGTCCCACGAGCTCAGAAATCCGGTGGCCGGCCTGCACACGCTGTTGGAGGAGGCGCTGCTGTACCCCGACGACGTGGATCCGCGGAAGACCATCCAGGCGTCGCTGTCCACCACCGAGCGGTTCCGGTCGATCATCGACGACGTGCTGGTGCTCGCCCGTATCCGGACCACCGCCCCGGCCGCACCCGAGCCGATCGACCTCGGCGCGCTGGTGAAGGAGGAGGTGGCCGGCCGGGCCCACGGCGTGCCCGTGCG